>NZ_JBITIM010000004.1:0-683351 GCF_044459025.1 Nocardia sp. NPDC050406
GATAGCTCGGCCACATGTTACTTTTGGCGTACGCCCCACCCCCCACACCCCCACCTGAACCTGGTCAAGGTGGGTCCTGGGGGGGGCCGGTTCTAATCCCCGCCCACCCCATGTTCATTTCCGGACTTGGGCTGCGGGGTGATCTATGCAACTTGTTGCTATGCACTTCGTTGCATATAGGGCGAGGGTGGCTTAGTGTCCGATTCGGAAGGTTTTCACCCCGTTCGCGTGCGGACGCGCGGATGATCGGAACCGGGGCGAAGGCAGACGAACAGGAGTGGGACCCATGACGGAAGCTGCGAAGCCGCTGGCGGGCAAGACCATGATCATGTCGGGCGGCAGCCGGGGTATCGGGTTGGAGATCGCCCGGCGGGCGGCGGCGGACGGGGCGAATGTCACGCTCATCGCCAAGACCGATACGCCGCATCCGAAGCTGCCCGGCACGATTCACACGGCGGCCGCGGAGTTGGAGCAGGCCGGTGGGCAGGTGCTCAAATTCGTCGGCGATGTGCGCGACGACGAAGCGGTGGCCGAGGCGGTGCGCCAGACCACCGAGCGGTTCGGCGGTATCGACATGGTGGTGAACAATGCCTCGGCCATCGACATCTCACCGACCGAGGTGCTGTCGATGAAGAAGTACGACCTCATGCAGGACATCAACTGCCGAGGTAGCTTCCTGCTCTCCAAGCTGAGCATTCCGGCGCTGAGGGATTCGGCGGAGGCGGGCCGCAATCCGCACATCCTCACCCTGTCGCCGCCGCTCAACCTGGATCCGAAGTGGGCGGGTATGGCGCTGGGCTACACCATCGCCAAGTACGGAATGTCGCTCACCACACTGGGTTTGGCGGAGGAGCTGCGCAAGTACGGCATCGGCGTGAACTCGCTGTGGCCGCGCACCACGATCGCCACGGCGGCGGTGAAAAACCTGCTGGGCGGTGAGGAGATGATCGCCACCTCGCGCACCCCGGACATCTACGCCGACGCCGCCTATCTGGTGCTCACCTCCCCGGCCAAGGACACCACCGGGAATTTCTTCCTCGACGACGAAGTCCTCGCGGCGCACGGGATCACGGATCTGGACAAGTACCGCGTGGTGCCGGGCGACGGCCCGCTGACCACGGACCTGTTCCTCTGATCCACGCGGTCTGATCGCTCGGCACCCCTCGTGCCGAGCGATCAGACCGTCGTCCCGGCTTCCCGCTCGGCGAGTTCCGCGAGGGTGAGCAGCTGTTTGCGCATCATGAGGAAATCGCCGAAGACCAAGGGTATGGCGAACAGACGCGGCCCCTTGAACAGCACGCGCACGTGGAGTCGACTCGACCCCGCCGCACCCGCACGGCTCTTCGCGTTCTCGCGCACCGCGTAGGTGACCGCGATGCGCGGTGGGCTCGACAGCGTGATGTGGTCGTTCGGCGCGAAGTCCACGAGGTCGAACAGACCCATGAACCGCTGTCCCACAACGAGTTCGGTCAGGGCCGGATCGCGTCGCCGAGGACTCGGGCGACCGAAGTTGTCGAGCAGGTCGTAGCTGTACGGCGCCACCCGCAACTGGCACAGCCAGGCGAAGACGATATCCGGTGGCGCGGCCACGGTGATCGCGCGGTCGCAGACCGTGACCTTGCCGGAAAACAGTGCGTCACAAGGCAATTCGGCGGCGATTTCGGCCGGGGTGGCACCCCAGACCTGTCCGGGTGTCATGACGCGTCCGCCGCCCGCTTCGCGATGCCGCGCAGCATCCGCCGCACGACGAACGCGTGCGCGCCACTGCCGATGACCAAGGCGCGGTAGACCTTTCCCACCACCCCGCGGAACGCGGCGCTGCTGTCGGCGGTGAGCCGAGTGCGCCGCGCGTCCAGCTCCTCGAGAACGAAGACGATCGCGAAGCTGGTGAAGCGATTCTCGCCGCGCAGCGCCAAACGTCGTGGTGGATCGGCCTCGTCGAGCTCGAATCCGTGCGGCAGTGTGCTGAGATCGTCGGGATCGCCGCCGTCGATTCCGAGCAGCGCCGCCCAGGTCCGTTCGCGATCGGCGAGTACTATCCTGGAATGCTGATCAATATAGGGCAAACGCTCCATATAGAAGGACTGTACTAGTTCATGGCACCTCCCCGGAAGCACGACACCGACGTGATCCTCGACGCAGCCCGCACGCTGGTACTGCGCGACGGCCCCCGGGCGGCCTCGGTGGCCGCCATCGCCGAGGCCAGCGGAGCCCCGGTCGGCACCCTCTACCATCGCTTCGGCAATAGAAACGGCGTGCTCACCGCCGCGTGGATCCGGGCCCTGGAACGCTTCCAAACCCGGGTACTGGCCGCCGCCGAGACCGGCGCCGAGGATCCCGTGGAGGCCGCCGTGGCCATGTGCACCGCCGCGGTGTCCTTCGGGCGCGAATTCCTCGACGATGCCCGGTTACTGCTCGACCTGCGGCCCAGCGATCTGCTCGACGGTGCGCCCGACACCGACTTCCGCGAGCGCCTCGCCACCATGAACGCGCCGCTCATCGCACATCTCCAGCGCATGGCCGAGGGCATCTACGGCGCGGCCACCCCGCGCGAGATCGACGCCGTGGCCCGGGCGGTGGTGGATCTGCCCTACTCGGCGCTGCGCCGTCACGCCCGCGAGGAATCGCTGCCCGCCTGGCTCGACGCCGATATCGTCGCCGCGGCCCGCACCCTGCTCAGCGCTCCCCTGTGACGACTGCCCCTGCGGCCCTGGCGATCTCACGCGCACGGCCGGAAAACGCCGCGGCGGCCGTGCCCAATCGGACACGGCCGCCGCGATTTCCGCGTGGTGCTTACTTGGAGTCGATGCCGTACAACCGTTCCCAGTTCGCTCGGCTGGTCAGTTCCGGCATGGCCGCGCGGTAGCGGCGCTGCAGGTCCGGCAGATCGTTGCGGAGCTGACGGAGGACACGGAAGGCGCGCAGCAGCAGGCGGCGGGCGGTGGCCTTGTCGCGCTGGCGGATTCGCACGCCGGACTGCGAGGCGTCGGTGACCACCACGTGGTCGAAGAGCGAGACGTGCCACCAGTGCGCGTCCTCGCGGGTGACGCCCACCAGACCGGGGCGGGTGCGGCCGGTCCACTGGGTGATGGCGCGCTTGAACAGAATCAGCAGCGGGCGGCTTGGCTCACCACCGGCGCGGCGAACGGTGATGTGCGCGTTGGGAACCGGGGCCGTGGCGGCGGGATGCTTGACGGTCTCCGGGTAGTCGCCGCGGCTGGCGCGGGCGGCGGCCAGGGCGGCCTGCCCACCGTCGTGCAGCGCCTCCGGACCCTTCATGTAGTCCTCGATGCCCTGCAGCGTGGTGTGCGCGAGGCCGTACTGCATGCCGACCAGATACTCACCGATCTCCCGGAAGAGTTGGCGGGTAACGGCTTTCGGGTCGAGTTCGGTGTGCAGCGAGGAGACGATGAGGGAGTTGCGCGAGGAGAAGTAGCGCGCCCAGTCGTCGAAGTCCTTCCAGTAGAAGTCGGCGTGCCACACGGCGGCATTGGGGAGGGTGACGGTGACGAACCCGTGCTCCCGGGCGCGCAGGCCGTATTCGACGTCGTCCCACTGGAAGAAGATGGGCACCGGCAGGCCGATGCGGGCGACCACCTCGGCGGGGATGAGGCAGGTCCACCAAGCGTTGTACCCGGCGTCCACGCGGCGCTCCTGATGCTTCTTCAGCATGCTGGTGTTGCGCAACGCCTTCGCCACCTTCTGGCCGTGGCGCAGGATGCCGAGATTGGTCTCCTCCGCCCCGACGTTCAGGTAGTCGGGGTTGTACAGGAACAGCATCTGCGCGCCGACCAGCGTCGGCTCCACGGTCATGTTCGCGAAAGCGTTGAGCCGCAACACCGTTTCCGGCTCGCACAGGATGTCGTCGTCCATGAGGATGACATCGGCGTGCTCGTTGGCGGCGGAGACCTCGTAGAGGCCGCGCGTGAACCCGCCCGCCCCACCGAGATTCGGCTGCCGGATGTAGCGCAGCTTCTCGCCCAGCTTGGGCTGGGTCTGCTGGAACAGCGGCCGGTCCTGCACCAGATCGGTGCCCTGGTCGACCACGTAGACCGCGTCGATGGCGCTCAGCACGGTCGGGTCCGAGGCCAGTGCGGCGACGGTGTGCGCGCAGTCCTCGGCCCGGTTGAAGGTACAGATGGCGATGGCCACGGGCCGCACATGATCGGGCGCGGGCGCGGTCCACTCCAGGTCGCTGATGGTGACCGGACCGCCGACCGCGTCGACCTCGAGCCACATCGCGCCGCCGTCGACGTACATGTCCAGCGCCGCGCTCAGTGTCACGCGGCCGCTCTCGTAGGTCTCCACCGTCGCGACGACGCGGCGGTGTCCGGCGATATCGGAGGCGGCCAGGCGCACCAGGGTCTTGCCCGACACCTCGAGCGTCATGGCGGCCTCGACCGCGGTGACGGTGGTCCAGCGCTGCCAGTAGCTGGCGGCGAACCGGCCGAAGTAGGTGTTGGTGTGCGCGGTCGCGCCCTTGTCCAGGCGCAGCGAGAACCGGTCGCGATGCGCTTTACCGCCCTTCACCACGGCATACAGCTCATCGCTGATACGCGGTGCGGGACCGGTGAAGACACCGCGCGCGAGCACCAGCCGCTCGGGGGCGGCGTGCTCGGCGGTCAGTGCCGCGGGGGCCGCGGCGGTCTCCCGGTCATTGATTTCGGTCACGGCCTGCCCAGCCGACTGGTCCACCATG
The DNA here is from genome assembly GCF_044459025.1 of Nocardia sp. NPDC050406. Classification (NCBI taxonomy): domain Bacteria; kingdom Bacillati; phylum Actinomycetota; class Actinomycetes; order Mycobacteriales; family Nocardiaceae; genus Nocardia; species Nocardia sp. NPDC050406. The sequence continues at coordinate 4,700 of NZ_JBITIM010000004.1, forward strand.
AATCCCTATCCCTCGAATCACCAGATACCGGCGAACACCATGACATGGACGCACACTCCACATTCGCGCTCGGCGGGGCCGAGGATATCAATGCGGATGCGTCGCGGTAGCGCGAACCCGCGCTACCGAACGTCGTCACGCGCGCCGGTGAATACGAATTTCCCGTATGCCCAGAATCGGAACCCCAACGCCACCGCCTGGCCCACCAGAGTCCCGGAGATGTTGTCCGCCAACGGACTGTCCAATCCGAGAACGTAGCGCGAGAAGGCCAGGCAGCTCAGTTGCAGGCCGATGGCGACCACATTGAGCAGCGCGTAGATCAGAATATGACGGGCTCCGCCGCCGCCCCCGTGATCGGAATAGGTCCACCATTTGTTGCCGAAGTAGGTGACGACGGTGGCCACCGCAATGGCGATGATCTTGGCGGGCAGCGGCAGGTGGAACATGGGGCCCTCGCCGCCCCAGAACACCAACAGGTTGTAGGTGCCCGCGTCGACCAGAAATCCGATACCGCCGACCACGAGAAACGCGCCGCCCTTGCGAAACAGGTTCAGCGCCTTCTCGGTCAGGGATTCGCCGGAATCCGGCTCGGTCACCGCGGACTCACTCGTCGACACCGGGGTGACGCTACCGCAGCGCGAGCGCTCCCCCGTCGCGCCGAGTGAATTCCGATCACGCGCATGCTGGGCCGACAAGGACAGGCCTGCGGCGAGTCGGGTACGACACGCGGGTTACGGGGTGTCGAGGTGCGGGTATGCCGAGGGGATGGGAGGGTGAGCGGGCGTGTGTGGGGCGCTGCCCTGTACCCTCCCGATGTTCGTATTCGCCTTCCGATCAGAGGATTGACCGGGTGGACCCCACCGAGCTTCGCATTGCCGCCATAGTGCCGTGCCACAACGAAGAGGCCGCGGTGGCGAAGGTCGTCACCGACCTCAAGGCCGCCGTGCCGGGCATCGTCGTCTACGTCTACGACAATCTGAGCACCGACGCGACCGCCGAGCGGGCGCGCGCGGCCGGTGCGATCGTGCGCAGCGAATACCGCAAGGGCAAGGGCAATGTGGTGCGCCGGGCCTTCGCCGATATCGAGGCCGATATCTATCTGATGGTCGACGGCGACGACACCTACGACGCCTCCGCGGCCCCGCTCATGATCAAGACCCTGATCGACGGCCCGTACGACCACGTGCTGGGCGTGCGTCGCGAACTCGAGGGCGAATCCGCCTACCGGGCCGGGCACGAAACCGGCAACCGGGTGCTCAACGGGGTGGTCGGCAAGGTGTTCGGCGAGAACGTCGAGGACATGCTGAGCGGCTACCGCGTGTTCTCCCGGCGCTTCGTGAAGAGCTTCCCCGCCGTCTCCCGGGAATTCGAGATCGAGACCGAGCTGACCGTGCACTCGCAGCATCTGCGGGTGCCGCAGACGGCGGTGCCGGTCGGTTTTCGAGATCGCCCGGCGGGCAGCGAATCCAAGCTGCGCACCTATCACGACGGCTTCAAGATCCTGCGGCTCATCGTCGGCCTGGCCCGGCACGAGCGGCCGGTCGCGTTCTACGGCATGTTCGGCACCCTGGCCTGGCTGCTCTCGGTGGTGCTGATCGTCCCGATAGTCATCGAGTTCTACCGCATCCACGAGGTCCCGCGCTTCCCCACGCTCTTCCTCGGTTTCACGCTGTTGTTGTTCGGCACCCTCGCCTGGACGGCGGGGCTCATTCTCGACGGCATTCGCCGCTCCCGGCACGAGGCCTCGCGCCTGGTGTATCTGCGGTACTCGGCCGTGGGCGCGGAGGAGCGTGAGCCCGAGCGTTCCGGCGGTACCGCCCGATGACCTCGCGTATCGAACCGGGCATCACCGGGCCCGGGGCGGACCCGAGCGACGACGCACCGAGACCTGTCGCCGGTACCGAGGGCGCGGATACCGCCCCCGAAGAGGGGGATACCGCGCCCCGGATTTCCACCGATTCAGGCGAATCCGGCGCGGCGACGGCCGAGAGTTCGGACGTCGCGGCAGAGAATGGCGCGGTGGAATCCACCCAGCCGACAACCGGCGACACCCCGATCTGGGACGAAGTGAGACGACCGACCGCGCCCGGCGACGCGGCTGGGAATGCCGGTGCGCGGGTGCGTGATAGCGGTGCGGGCGACCGACCCGCGCCAACCGAGGTCGAGACGGCGGCCGCGGAGCCGACGGCGTCCGGCCTGCGCGGTGTCGTCGACGCCGTCGAACGGCGTTTCGGCGCTGCGGCTTTGGTGTTCGTGGTCGTCGCGGGTGTGTTCGGCGCGGTGTTCTCGGTGGTGACGCCGCCATTCTGGGGCCATGACGAGATCACCCAGTTCGGGCGGGCCTATCAGGTGGCGCACGGCGGGTTCACCCCGGAGCGGATTCCCGACGATCGGGGCGTGTCGTACGGCGGGCAGGTGCCGGTCAGCATCGACGCGCTCATGAGCTACGCCTTCGACGATTACCAGCACAATCCCGAAGAGCCCGATCCGATGGTGGCCGACCGCGGGGCCTACCAGCGGCTCGGCGCGGCGCCGGTGAGCGAGCAGACCGAGCAGGTCTGGTTCACCAATACCGCCGCCTACTCCCCCGTCCCGTATGTGCCAGCCGCCCTGGGCATTCGGCTCTCGGAGGCACTGGACCTCAGTGTCGGCGCGCTGAATACGGTGACGCGCCTGTCGGGCCTGCTGGCCTACCTTCTGATCGTCGGCTTCGCGCTGCGCGCCCTGCGCGGACATCGGGTGCAGTGGTTGGCGTTCACGGTGGCGGTGCTGCCCATCGCGGTCTTCCAGGCCGGAACCGTCACCGCCGACACCATGACCAACGCGCTCGCCATCCTGGTCTCCGCGCTGTTGGTGAAGGGCCTGTTCCTGGGCGACCGCCTCACCCGCCCGGAGACCGTCGCGGCCCTCGCCGCCACGGTCCTGCTGCCGGTGAGCAAGCCGACCTACGTGCTGCTCGCCATGCTGACCGTGCTGATTCCGGCGCGGCACTACGGTTTCCGAGGACCGCTGCGGGCCATTCCCTGGGTGGTCGCGGCCGTCGGCGCGGGCGTATTCGCGGTCTGGATGAAAATCGCCGCACCGACCGGTGACGGTATGAGTCTCATGCGCCCGCCGCATCAATGGGGAACGGTCCGCCCGAGCGATCAGCTGAAGGAAATTCTCGGCGATCCGTTCCATTTCCTGAATGTGTTCGGCGACAGCATCATCTATCGCGATCAGCGCTGGTTCACCCAGTTCTTCGGGGAACTCGGATTCGCCTATATCGACGTTCCGGCCATCACCATCCTGGCCTGTCTGCTCGCCTTCGCGGTGAGTGTCGGTGTGGCCGACCGGATGTCGGCGGCGAATACCCGCGCCACCGTCGTGGTGGCGCTCACGGTGCTCGCCAGCGTGGCCATGATCTACGTGACGCTGTACATGTCGTTCACGCCGATCGACTACTACATCATCGACGGTGTGCAGGGCCGGTATTTCGTGCCGCTGGCCATTGCCGCGATGGCGGTGGTGCTGCGCTGGATGCCATTGCGCCTCACCGATTCCGAGGGTCGCACCCCGACGCGCGGACCGGCGATCGTGATCGTGTCGGCGACGGTTCTCGCGCTCATCACTGCGGCGGCGAAGTACTGCACCATCGTGTGGGGCTGAGTTACAGCACCTGTTCGCCCGCGGCGGCGTAAGCGCTTTCGGTGGCGGCCTTCCGCGGCCGCCACCAGGATTCGTTCTCGCGATACCACCGGATGGTCGCGTCCAGCCCGGCGCGGAAATCGCGGTATTTCGGTTCCCAGCCGAGTTCGGTGCGCAGCAGCGAGGAGTCGATGGCATAGCGCAGATCGTGGCCGGGCCGATCGGTGACATGGTCGTAGTCGTCGGCGGGACGGCCGAATGATTCGAGAATCATCTCGATGACGGATTTGTTGTCGCGTTCGCCGTCGGCGCCGATGAGATAGGTCTGCCCGATTCGCCCGCGCTCCAGGATCGCCCAGACGGCGTCGTTGTGGTCTTCGACGTGGATCCAGTCCCTGACCTGGTGTCCGGCACCGTAGAGCCGCGGGCGCACACCGTCGATGAGATTGGTGATCTGGCGCGGAATGAATTTCTCGACGTGCTGGTACGGGCCGTAGTTGTTGGAGCAGTTGGACAGCGTCGCGCGCACGCCGAACGAGCGCACCCAGGCCCGCACCAACATGTCGCTCGAGGCCTTGCTCGCCGAATACGGGCTGGACGGGTTGTAAGCGGTGCTTTCGTTGAACCTGTCCTCGTCGAAGTCCAGATCGCCGTACACTTCGTCGGTGGAGATGTGGTGATAGCGCACCTCGTGGCGGCGCACGGCCTGCAGCAGCGAATAGGTGCCGACGATATTGGTCTGCACGAACGGCCACGGATCGGCGAGGGAATTGTCGTTGTGCGACTCGGCGGCGAAATGCACCACCGCGTCCACACCGCCGACCAGACGGTCCACGAGCGCGGAGTCGGCGATATCGCCCTGCACGAACTCGATGCGATCGACGATCGAGGCGAGTGAGGCCCGATTGCCCGCATAGGTGAGTTTGTCCAGCACGGTCACATGGACGTCGGGACGCCCCGCCACGGTCTGGTGAACGAAGTTCGCGCCGATGAAGCCAGCGCCGCCGGTTACGAGCAATCGCACACCGAAACCCTACCGACTCCGGGGCGTCACGTGGTTGTCAGGTAACCGGAACGGCACAGTCGCGACGTTTCGGCCGCGCGCAATCGGATATGTATCCGAAACACCGATTCCCGCGATTGCCGCATACCCGCGCCGAAATGTCGCAATTTCGGTGCCGCCGACAGATTTTCACGCTGGCCATAGCCCGAAAACATCACAGCGAAGTGTGTCCTTGGTCACAAACGGACCGGTCTATTCATCAAATTCCGTTCGGAAGCAATGAAAAAGCGGCGCACCACCTGCGTGTTTCCGGAAACCCACCGAGCCGTAAGTCGGTGTGGTGAACGGAAATTGAATGAACGGTCACGGCAGGTTCACCGGTCGTTAGCTGTCCTCGATTTCTATTCCCTTGTCCCCCCGAGCTCTTCGTATCGAGGTCCCAAAGAAATGCTGATGAGGAAATTCGCCGCGACGTCGGCTCTGATGATCGCGGCCCTGGGCGTCACCGCCGCCACCGCCAACGGCGCGCCCGCCGAGGCCCCCGCCCCGACCGCTCCGCAGCCGGTCAACGTCTCCTACTACGTCAACGAGGAGAAGGGCACCGTCTCGATCTCGCCCGACGCCGGTTCGGTGGCCGTCGAGGACGGCAAGCTGAAGATCAAGGATGTCGCGGGCAACGTCATGGCGGGCACCCCGCTCGAGGTCGTCATCGACGACTTCGCCTTCCCGATCGCGGCCGAGATCAAGGACAACATCGCCGTCCTGACCCCGCAGATCGACGAGCAGCACGCCGTCTACAAGCCGGTCTCGCTGCCCTTCGACGACAAGGCCGAGTTCAAGAACGAGTACGAGCGCGAGAAGGCCGCGCACTCGCGCATGAAGGACAACATCGCCCTGGCCGCCACCTTCGCGGGCCTGGTCACCACCGTCCTCGGCGGCATTGTCGGCTGCGTCGTCGGCGGCGTCGTCGGCACCGCGGTGACCCTGCCGGTCGTCCTCGGCGGCGGTTCCGGCCCGATCGTCGGCTGCCTGCTGGGCGCCGCGGCCGGTGCGAGCCTGATCGGCATCGTCGGCACCATCCTGATCACCGCTCCGGTGGCCATCGCCGAGGTCGTCAACTACTTCAACACCATCAACGCCCCCTTCACGCCTCCGGCCAAGAAGTAATCAGGCTGCGGCACAAGCGATCCCCGCTCGGACCATCCGAGCGGGGATCGATGCGTTTCGGGGCGGCCTCAGGCGGTGCGGGCGACCACCTCCGACTCGATGCGGGCGCGCACGAACTGGGCCACATGTGCCAGTGCCGCACGGCTTTCCGGCATAGTGGGGAAGATCGCCATGAACGCGTGCACCTGCCCGCGCCAGACCTCCAGTGTCGCCGGAACGCCCGCCTGCGCCAGGCGCTGCGCCATGATCTCGCTGTCGCGGCGCAGCACCTCGTCCTCGGCGACGATGAACAGCGACGGCGGCAGTCCGGCCAACGCCCCGTTCACGGGTGAGAGCGCCGGATCCAGACAGCCGTTCACCGCCGCCCCGAGCCGCACCACCGATTCCAAGGCGGACAATGGAATCAGCGCGTCCTTGCGCAGATTCGGATGCGCGCGCTTCTCGGTGCAGTCCAGATCCAGGGCCGGACACAGGCCCACCAGTCCGGCGGGCACCGGCAGCCCGGCATCGCGGGCGCGCAGCGCGGTCGCGAAAGTCATGTAGCCACCGGCGGAATCACCGGCGAAGACGATGCGCGAGGCATCGGCCCCGTGGGCGAGCAGCCAGCGGTAGGCGGTGAGGCAGTCGTCGACCGAGCCGGAGATATCGGTGACCGGCAACTGGCGGTACTCCACGCTCACCACCGGCAGGCCGGTGCGCCGGGCCAGCGCCGCGACCACCGGCCGATGGGTGTCGAGGCCGCAGAGGAAGAAACCGCCGCCGTGCATGTACATGATCGCGCCGTCGCGCAGTGAGCTGCGGGCACCGGCGGGGCGCACGATCTCCATGCGGAAATCCCTGAGCCGCACCTGTTCCCGCTCCACACCGTGCGGTTGGGGGCGCAGTTTCGACAGTCCGTTGATGACCGTGGCGGCCACCGGAATGGTCAGGGCATTGACGGGCACCAGGCCCCCGAGTGGCCGAATCACGGTGCGACAGGCCGCCGCCAGGGCATGGGCGTACACACTGATGCCGTTCGGATTGACCACGGGGACGCTGTCACTGGTCGCTGTCATCGCGCACCTACCTCGTTGTTGGCGCGCCGAGCCGTTCGTCCGATGACCGAACGGGCTCAGCTGAACCACGCGGGGCACCTGGCGCGCGAGAGTCGGCGCTGACATCTCACATAGCGTCATTTCAGAACACCATGGAAAAGTGACCTACGCAACATTTATTCCTCCCCAGGGCATTCCGGTAAACGGCCGTGATCGTTTCGCCGTCGGTTCGGAACCTCCCCGCCCCCGTCCGGGACGCAACTGGCAGACTGCTGTGACATGCGCGGAATCATCCTGGCGGGCGGCACGGGCTCGAGGCTGCACCCGATCACGCGCGGGGTGAGCAAACAGCTGGTCCCGGTGTACGACAAGCCGATGGTGTACTACCCCCTGTCCACGCTCATGCTGGCGGGGATTCGGGACATCCTGGTCATCACCACACCGGAGGACAGCGACGCCTTCGCGCGCCTGCTCGGCGACGGCAGCCAGTTCGGGCTGTCCATCTCCTATGTGGTGCAACCGGAACCGGACGGACTGGCCCGGGCCTTCGTGCTCGGCGCGGACCACATCGGCGCCGACTCGGCGGCACTGGTGTTGGGCGACAACATCTTCCACGGCCAGGGCCTGGGCAACCGGCTACAGCGCTTCGACGGTATCGACGGCGGCGCGGTCTTCGCCTACCGCGTCTCCGATCCCACCGCCTACGGCGTGGTGGAGTTCGCCGACGGCAAGGCCATCTCCATCGAGGAGAAGCCCAAGCAGCCGCGCTCCAACTACGCCATTCCGGGGCTGTACTTCTACGACAACGATGTCATCGAGATCGCCCGCGACCTGAAGCCCTCGGCGCGTGGCGAATACGAGATCACCGATATCAACCGCAGCTACCTCGAGCAGGGCCGCCTACAGGTGGAGGTGCTCACCCGCGGCACCGCCTGGCTCGATACCGGCACCTTCGACTCGCTGCTCGACGCCGCCAATTACGTGCGCACCATCGAGGAGCGGCAGGGGCTCAAGATCGGCGTGCCGGAGGAGGTGGCCTGGCGCAAGGGCTTCATCACCGACGAGCAACTGTGCGCACTGGCCGAACCGCTGGTGCGCTCGGGCTACGGCACGTATCTGCTCAACCTGTTGGAGCACGGACGGGAATGGGAGCAGGGCGCGACGGGATGGAATCGGTGAGCGTGGAGATTCGAGAGCTGTCGATACCCGGGGCGTGGGAGTTCACGCCGCGCCAGTTCGGCGACGAGCGCGGGGTCTTCCTGGAGGCGTTCAAGGCCTCGGAGTTCGAGAAGGCGGTGGGCCGTCCGTTCGACCTGTCGCAGGTGAACGTCTCCACCTCGGCGGCCGGGGTGCTGCGCGGTATCCACTACACCGAGGATCCGCCGGGGCAGGCCAAATACGTGACGTGCGTACGTGGTTCGTTCCTCGACGTGGTGGTGGACCTGCGCCCGGGGTCGCCGACCTTCGGCCGCTGGGACAGCGTGATCATCGACGATGTGAACCGTCGCTCGGTCTACCTCGCCGAGGGTCTCGGCCACGCCCTGCTCTCGCTGGCGGACGATTCCACGGTGACCTATCTCTGCTCGCTCGAGTACAGCCCCGAATTCGACCGTGATCTGGACGCTTTCGACCCGGACCTGGCCATCGACTGGCCGACCGTGGGCCGCGACGGCGAGGCGCTCACCTTCCTGCGCTCCCCCAAGGATGCCGCCGCCCCGCGCCTGGCGGATCTGAAGCTCAACGGCTGATCGACGAAAAACGCTGGGGCGCACCGCGGATGCGGTGCGCCCCAGCGTCGGCGGCCCGGGTTGGGGTGAGGGATGCCCGCCCGAGCCGCGTGGTCGGGCTAGCCGACCAGCTCCAATTCGGCCTCGGGAGCGACGTCGCGCCGCGCCTTGCGCCGCTTCGGCAGGTAGGCCGAGAGCGCCACCAGAGCTCCGACGATCGCCACACCGGCGGCGAATTCCAGACCCGGACGGTAGTTGTCCAGGACCGCGGCCGGGCTGGTGTCGGTGTGCACGCCGGAGGTGACGATGGCGGTGGTCACCGCCAGCACGATGGCCGCGCCGACCTGCATGGCGGTCTGCAGCACGCCCGCCGCCAGACCCTGTTCGTCGTCGTCGATACCGCTGGTGGCCTGAATATTGATGGCCGGGAAGCCGACCCAGCCGATACCGATCAGCAGCACGGCGGGCAGCAGCACCGTCAGGTAGTCCGGCGCGGTGTCGATGCGCAGGTACATCAGGTAGCCGATGGCCATGATCACGATGGTGACGGTGATGATCGGGCCGGTGCCGAAGCGGTCGACCAGCTTGTCGGAGACGAAGGCCGAGGCGACCACCAGCAGACCCACCGGCAGCAGCGCGAGCGACAGCTTCAGCGGCGACCAGCCCAGGGTGTCCTGCAGGTACAGCGTGGTGATGAACTGCCAGCTGAAGTACGAACCGCCGACCGCGATGATGGCCAGGCTGGCCCGGACCAGGGTGGGCTTGCGCAGGATGCCGAGGCGAACCAGCGGGTAGCGCACCCGCTTCTCCACCGCGACGAATCCGACGAACAGCGCCACGGCGACCGCGAACGAGCCGAGGGTGCGCGCCGAGAGCCAGCCGACCTCGGGGGCGGTGACCACGGTGTAGACCAGCAGCAGCATGGCGGCGGTGGAGAGCACCGCGCCCAGGATGTCGTGGCCGCCCTCTTCGGCGGGCTTGTCCTTGGGCAGCAGGAAGATGGCCGCGATCAGGGCCGCGAGCGCGACGGGCACCGGCAGCAGGAAGGTCCAGCGCCAGCCGAGTCCGGTCATGAGGCCGCCGAACAGCAGGCCCATGGAGTAGCCGCCCGCACCGAACACGGTGTAGATGGAGAGCGCCTTGTTGCGGGCCGGGCCCTCGGCGAAGTTGGTGGTGATGATCGACAGGCCGGTCGGCGCGGTGAAGGCGGCGGCCAGGCCCTTGATGAAGCGGGTCAGGATGAGCAGCGGTCCGGAGCTGACCAGCGCGCCCGCCAGCGAGGCGAGGGCGAAGACCGCCAGGGCGATGAGGAAGACCTTGCGGCGGCCGAGCAGGTCGGCGGTGCGTCCGCCCAGCAGCAGCAGGCCGCCGTAGCCGAGGACGTAGCCGCTGACCAGCCACTGCAGGGTGGAGGTCGGGAGGTCGAGTTCGGTTCCGATGGACGGCAGCGCCACGCCGATCATCGACACGTCGAGGCCGTCGAGGAACAGCACGATGCACAGGGTGATGAGCATGCCCCACAGACGCAGGGTCCAGCCGACCGAGTCGGCTGGTGCCGCAGCCGTTTTCGTTGCCGTTGTCGTCATGAGTGGAGACAGTACATGCGCATGCATTAAATGTGCAAGCATCAAATGCGTTTGCATAAGTCTCGGTCGCCCACTAAGATGGCCCCATGTCGAAGCCGACAGCCTCCGTCGACCGGTCCGCACCCACGGAACTGGTGGCGCAGTGGCGCGATCTGCTCGCCCGACACGCGGTCACCTCCTGTGCGCTCGAAAAGGAGCTCCAGGGCCGTCACAGCATCGGGCTCAGTGAATTCGAAACCCTCGACCGGCTCGTGGACGCGGGCGCGGAGAGCTACAAGATGAGCGACCTGGCCGGGGACATCCATCTCAGCCAGAGCGCGCTGTCGCGCGCGGTCGCCCGCCTCGAGCGCGACGGCCTGGTCAACCGCAGCCTGTGCACCGAGGACCGCCGCGCGATCTTCGTCTGCCTCACCGAGAAGGGCCGGGAGCTGCACCGCGCCGCCGCCCCCACGCACCGCGAGGTGCTGGAGCAGTCGCTGCGCTGACCCGATTCCGCACGGGTGCGCGAACTCTGACCTAGGCTGCGCGTATGTCCTATACGAAGGACCCGCGCGTCGACGCGTACATCGACCCACTACCGGAATGGCAGCGGGCCGTCTGCCACGAGGTACGGGATCTGGTGCACGAGGCCGACCCCGAGGTGGCCGAGACCATCAAGCGCACCGTGCGGCCGTACTTCGTCCTGCAGGGCAATATCTGCGCCCTGCTCGCCGCGAAGACGCATGTGAACATCTTTCTCTACGACGGCGCGATCGTGCCCGACCCAGAGGGGATCATCACCGGCGGGCACGACAACAAGACCGCTCGGATGATCTCGATTCACGAGGGCGAGAAGATCAACGCGCCCGCGCTGCTCACCATGTTCCGCCAGATCATCGCAAACAATCGGGCCGGTGGCTGGCGAAAGATCAAGCGCGAGAGCTGAATCAGCTCGCGGCCGCCGCGGGGCGGTGCTGCGCGACGCCGCCCTGGGCGGCGCGGGCCGCGCGTTGGGTCATGGCCGCGAGTAGGGGTAGGCGCGCGTCGCCCAGGGTCATGACCGGGTAGCCGAGATGGTTGGTGACGAAGCCGATGCCCACGCCGACGCTCGGCATGGCGATACCGCCGGAGCCGCCGATACCGAAGTGGCCGAAGGCCTTTCGAGTGAGGCTGGCCCCGACGATGGCGCGGTGGTAGCCGAGGGCGAAATGCGGTGGTCCGCCGAGGACGTAGTCGTAGCGGCTGTTCGGGGGCATCTGGGCGATGAGGTCGGTGGTCTCGCGGCGCAGCAGGCGGCGGTGCCCGACCATGCCGTCATTGGCGAGCGCGCCGTACATCTTGGCCAGGGCGCGGGCGGTGAAGACGCCGTTCCAGCCGGGCATCATGGCGTCGTAGGGCCGGTCGCCGATGGACATCTCGGTCCAGCCGTCGTAGATGGCGCTGCGCGCGGAGTCCAGGGCGCGAATGCGAGAACCCAGGCCCACCCATCGGTCGAACGGCACCTTGCCGATGCTCAAACCCGGGGACAGGCGGGCGACGCGGTGCCGGTGCCGGGGTGCGACGCCGAAGTGAAAGTCGTTGTCGCCCAGCGGTTCCGCGAGTTCGGTGCGGACCAGGTCGGTGAAGGGACGCCCGGTGGCGCGCTGGGCGATCTCGGCGACAATGGTGCCGAAGTTCAGGCCGTGATAGCCGGAAGCCTTGTGGCGCAGTGGATCCGGGGCCTGCTCGGCGATGGCGGCGGCCACCTTGTCGTGGTCGAGCAGATCCTCGGGGTCGTCGAGCAGGCCGCGCATCCGCTGCACTCCGGCGCGGTGGCGCAGCACGTCGCGAAGGGTGATGTCGCCCTTGCCGTTCGCCGCGAATTCCGGCCAGTACTCGGCGACGGGGGTGTCGTAGTCCAGGATGCCGCGATCGGCCAGGCGGTTGACGACCGTGGCCGCCACGCCCTTGCTGGTCGAGTACGACAGCGCCATGGTGTCGGCGCGCCAGCGGCGGTCGGTATCGGCCCAGCCCGCCCAGATGTCGAGCACCGGTTCGCCGTCGAGAAAGACCGCGAACGCGCCACCTCCCGCCCTGGGGCGACGGAAGATCGAGAAGAATTTCGCGGCCACCGCGGTGAAGCGGTCGTCCACGAGCATCTGCCCGGTCGGGGCGTCGCCATCGAACGAACCGCCGGTGCTCACACCCGTCATGGTCAGACTCCTTTGTCTGCTCATTCCACAGGGGATTCCCCGCTCGCAGTTGCAAGCACCCTGCTAGCACCGACTGTAACCCGTGTCACTTACCTCGGGCAATGACCGGATACGCCAATGCATCGGCGCGAGTGCGTCAGACGGCGGCGCTGATGCTCTCGAGCACCGGCACCGCGTCGACCGCGATACCCGCGACGGCCTTGAACGCGTCACGGTAGCGCTCGACATCGTGGTCCTTGTCCAAATACGACGAGCCCGTGAGGGTTTCGACGTACACCACCGGCGGTTCGGGCACATCGCCCGCGGTGGCCGGGAATTCCAGCAGGACGAAGCGCCCGGCATCCATACCGTGGTGGTAGCCGCACTCGGCGGGCACCACGCGCAGCCGCACATTCGGCAGTTCGGTCAACTGCCGCAAGCGCTCCAGCTGTCCGGCGGTCACCGCGGTACCGCCGATGCGATGCCACAGCACCGATTCGGCGACCACCACATCCAATTGCAGGGGCGAATCGGCGCGAGTCAGCAACTGCTGGCGCGCGGCCCGCACCCGCACCCGGCGGTCCATCTGTTCGGCGGTGATACCCGGGAACGCCTCCGCGAGGACCGCGCGCATATAGTCCTCGGTCTGCAAAAGCCCTGGTACCAGCTCGTTCTCGTAGGTGGTGAGCCGGGCGGCGGCCTCCTCCAGCCCGATGTAGACCTCGTACCCCTCATCGATCACATCGCTGAATTCGGTCCACCAGCCGCGGGCCTTGGTCTCGCGGGCCAGCGCGGCGAGCGGTTGAATGGCGTCCTCGGGTGCGCCGTAGATACGGCACATGGCCTCGACATCGAGGCTGCGCAACGACGTCTGCCCGGTCTCGATGCGCCAGATCTTGGCCTCGGACCATTCCAGCCGCTGGGCCGCGACGCGAGTTGTCATACGGGCGCGATTGCGCAGGTCACGCAGCTGTCGACCGAGCTGCCGACGCGGCATGGTCGAACCGGTAATCCCCTGAGGTAAAGCCATTCGTCCCCCTTACAGTGTGCGATCGCATTGTTGCACAGAGAAACTCGGCAATCCATGGACGCGAGATACCACCGCAGCGCTACGCTCGCCCGCGGGGGGACGAATCTACTTGCGGGAGTTGCGCTTCCTGAAGCGCCAGAACTGCACCGCGCGCATATCCTCGGAGAGCTGATTGACCGGTTCGGCCACATCCGAGAGGGCCTGGAACAGATCGTCGGCCAGTACCGCGATGTGCTCCACCCGACTGGCCAGCCGCGAGGCGTTCACCAGGAACTCCAGCAGCAGACGCACCACCGCCGCGATGGTGAGGCCCAACGGAACCGCGAAGACCACCGCGAACACTACGCCCATCCACACCGAGGAGCGCAGCAGCAGCACGGTGGTGGCGATCGGAATGGCGAAGGCCCCCGCGAGACCCAACAAATAGGCCAGCGGCAGCAGCGTGCGGGTGGCGGTGCGGCGAAATTGCAGGTCGAACAGGCTGCGGAAGGCATCCACGCTCCACGAGCCGAATGCGCTTGGACTGGTGAAAGGTTCGACCGGCGGCTGCTCCGAATCATCCTCGGCGGCATGTTCGGACAGGCGACGCACCGCCGAACCCTTGAGCGCCACCCAGCGCGACTCCGTCCCGAACTCCTCGGCTTCGGACCCGTCCCCCGATTGGTCGGCCATGGGTGAAAGTTCTCCTCTCCCACCGGACTTCCGGCACGAGCCAGTCTGTCGCACTCGGTATCGGGTTACAGTTCCGCACGGTGTGTTCTCCGACACTTCCCGTTTCGGGGTGTATCACGCGCGGAATCGGGCACGCGCGAGCGATTTCCGTGTTCTCGCTGGTCGCTGCCACCAGTCCGCAGATGGCGCACGAGTGCCAATGACCCGATGGCGCCACCTACAACGGAAAGCTGTCTGTTTTGGAGTCGCGAACGAAGACGCGTGAAAAAGAAGCTGTAACGCCTCGGACACCGGGAGGCGATACCCCGCACAGAGCAGGACCTAGATCTACCGGGGAATGGAGAATCCAGTGCGTACGACGTTTTCGTCTTCCGTCACGGCCGCTGTCCTGGCCGCTACTGCGCAGGAATACAAGCAGCGCGGCTGGACGGTCGCCGAAACGGCCAACGGCATCTGCCTGATCACCGACGAGAACCTTTCGGGCATCGAGGTAACCGGCGAGACCGCCGCGTTCGTGCGTCGCTTCCTGCGCGCCAACAACCTGTCCGGACCGGTGATCGAGATTCCGGGCACCGAGCGCCGCGAAATCCACCTGGTGACCGGCGTCCGCAAGGCCGCCATGGCGATCGAGGCGCTGCGCGCCGCCGGTGCCGTGGTCCACACCGACGGCGCGGGCATCACGCTGCCGCCGACTCAGCTGTCCGCCGCGGGTTCGGCCTGCTGGGGCGTCGCCCCGCAGGAAGCCCGGTGGGTTCCGCCGGTGGTGGCCCTCGCCGCCGCCGTCCGCGCCGCCGTATCCGGCCGCAAGCCTCAGGTGTCGCGTATCGCCTCCTGAAGAGGACTGGTCTGAAGCTCGCGAACCGCGGGTGCTCCCCGGCACCCGCGGTTTTGGCGTGCGTGGAATATGAACGCGAGGACGCGCCCCCTTCGAATCGCCGAAGGGGGCGCGTCCGTTCGGACTGGGTCAGGCGCTGCGCATCAGGTGTCCGATAGCCGGGGTAACGCGCCGTCGGCGTCGTCGCGCGGGCTGGCGTGGGGTGTGATCGTGCGGGTCGGCCTGGTGGTCGAGGGCCGCGGCGCGGGCGGCGTGGCGATTGGGGACGTTCAGTTTTCCCAGGATGGATGAGACGTGATGGTCCACCGTGCGCACGGAAAGAACCAGGTGGGCGGCAATTTCGGCATTGGTGAGGCCGACGCCGACCAGTTCGAGGACATCCTGTTGGCGGGGTGTGAGACCGGCCGGATGGGTGCGCAGGGCCTGGCGGCACAGCGGGCCGGGGGTCGGGGTGGTGCGCACGAACAGGCCGGTTTCGCCCGCGATGGTCACTTCGACCACCGTTCCGGTGCCCGCCGCGACATTCCGGCGGGCGGCCTGTAGCGCTTCGAGGGCTCGAGTTCGTTCCAGAAACCGCATGTGGCAAGCCTGATCGTGATCGGCGCGCGGGTCTGTCCGCGGGCCTACATTCGCTGTGTCGTCGCGCCGACACAGAGCACATGACGCTGACATGACGGATTTCGTGTTTCGCCTGTCGGTCCCGGGGGCGATGATGAGGTATGACCCCCGTCACGGACAGCGCCCGGACGCTGCTGCGCACCTGCCCACTCTGTGAAGCGGTGTGCGGGCTCGAGATCACCGTCGATTCCCACGATCACGTCACGGCCGTACGCGGTGACCAGGCCGATCCGTTCAGCCGCGGTTTCCTGTGCCCGAAGGGTGCCAGCCTCGGGGCCTTGGACGAGGATCCGGATCAGTTGGCCGGTCCCATGATTCGCGATCGTGCCACCGATGCGTGGCGAGCGGCGAGCTGGGAGGAGGCGTTCGCGCTTGTCGGGGAACGGATTCCGGCGATCACCAAGCAGTATGGCAATCAGGCCGTCGGCGTCTATGTGGGAAATCCCAACGCGCACACCGTCGCCGGTGCGCTGTACTTGCCGGTCCTGTTGCGGGCGATAGCTTCTCGCAATTTCTACTCCGCCAGCACCGCCGATCAGATGCCCAAACAGGTCGCGAGCGGACTCATGTTCGGAGATCCGCTGACCGTCGCCGTACCGGATCTGGATCGCACCGACTACCTGCTCATGCTGGGCGCGAACCCGCTCGAATCGAATGGATCGCTGTGCACCGCACCGGATTTCCCGGGGCGGTTGAAGGCGCTGCGCAAGCGCGGCGGGCGCTTGGTGGTGGTGGATCCGCGGCGCACGCGCACGGCCAAACTCGCTGACGAGCATCTGTTCGTGCGACCGGGCAGCGACGCGTACCTGCTGTTCGGGATCGTGCACACGCTCTTCGCCGAGGGCCTCGCCGATATTCGGGTCGACGTCGAAGGGCTGGACGAGATTCGCGTGGCCGCAGCCGATTTCCCGCCCGAGGTGGTGGCCGCACGCACGGGCGTGGCCGCCGAGACCGTGGTGCGGATCGCGCGCGAGCTGGCCGCCGCGCCGACAGCGGTCGTGTACGCCCGAATCGGCACGTGTACAGCGGAATTCGGCACCGTCACCCAATGGCTGGTGGATGTGATCAATGTGCTCACCGGGAATCTCGACTCCCCCGGCGGCGCCATGTTCGCCACCGGGGCGGCGCTGGGGATCGTGCGGTCCAAGCCGTTTCGGCTGGGGCGGTGGCGCAGCCGGGTGCGGGAGCTGCCCGAGGCGGTCGGCGAACTTCCGGTCGCCACACTCGCCGACGAGATCAACACCCCCGGTGCGGGGCAGATTCGCGCCATGGTGACGGTGGCCGGGAACCCGGTGCTGTCCGCGCCCAGTGGGGCGCGGCTCGGTACCGCCTTCGCCGGACTCGACTTCATGGTGAGTGTGGACCGCTACCTCAACGAGACCACCCGGCACGCGGATGTCATCCTGCCGCCGCCGCGCGTGCTCCAGGCGCCGCACTACGACTTCGCGCTGCTCAATTTCGCCGTGCGCGATTACGCGCGCTATTCGCGCCCGCAGATCCCGCTCGGCGATCGGATATCGGAGGCGGAGGTCATCGCGCGCCTGGCCATGGCGGTGAGCGGGCAGCGGCCTCCGGAGGGGCAGGGTGCGCTCGAAGCCGTGGACGAACTCGTCATCGCGGGCACCCTGGGCAAGGCCGGACTTCTCGACCGGCGACTGGAACTCATCGGAGAGAACACCACCGAACAGCGCATCGACATGATGCTGCGGCTCGGACCGTACGGCGAGTGGAACAGCGACCGCGAGCCCGTCCCCGCGATCGCACCGCAGGGGTTGAATCTGCAAGTGCTGCTGGACAATCCACACGGCGTCGACCTGGGAGCGCTGCGGCCGCGCCTACCCGGCCTCTTGCTCACCGCCTCGAAGAAGGTGGAGCTGGCCCCGCCGCAGCTGATGGCCGATGTGGCGCGGCTGCGCGCGCGATTGGGTGACGGCGCACCGGAGATGGTGCTCATCGGGCGGCGGCAGCTGCGGTCCAACAACAGCTGGATGCACAATGTCGCGCCGCTGGTGGGCGGGTCGAACCGGTGCACGCTGCATATTCATCCCGACGATGTGGCGCGACTCGGCCTCAACGGCCACGCCGTGGTGAAATCGGCCGCCGGAACGCTGACGGTGCCGCTCGAGCCGACCGAGGAGATCATGCCGGGCGTGGTGAGCCTGCCGCACGGCTGGGGCCACGGGGACAGCGCGCAGACGGTGGCGCGCGAGCACGCCGGGGTGAATGCCAATGTGCTGACCGATGATTCGCTCGTCGATGTGCCCTCCGGCAACGCCGTGTTCAACGGTGTGCCGGTGACACTCACGCCCGCGTGAATCCGGTATCCGCATGTCGCCTGTTCGGATGCTGCTGTGGCTGGTGCACGTCAGCCTGCCCATCGCCGGGCTGTGGCTGCTCGTCGCCCGGCCGCAGCTGGATCACGAATTCCAGCACCACGGCATTCACTTCTGGCTGATCCTCGGCGCGGCGCTGGTCTCGCTGGCGCTGGCGGTGCTGCTGTTGCGGGCGGGCCGCAATCACCGGGATATGCGATTGATCCTGGTTTCGCTGGTGTTCCAATTGAATTCGGGATTCCTCGGGCTGCACGCGCTGGCCACCCCCGGCATCATTCTGAGCTCGTCGAATGTGGGGTTCACGGCGGCGGTGCCGGTCGGGTTGGTGCTGGGCGGGCTGGCGGCGCTGGCCTCGGCGGTGGAGTACGGGCCGACGGCGCGGGCGCACCGGTACACCGAAGTCCTCGGGGCGCTGCCCATCACGCTCATGGCGGTATGGGCGCTGCTGTCGCTGACCCGGGTGCCGCCGTTCGACGCGGTGCCCGATCCGGCGGAGGTGCAGGGACCGCTGGTGGCGGCCGCCTTCCTCGGGGCCGCCTGCTATCTGGTGGCGGCGGGGCGGTACGCGTATCTGTACCTGCGCAATCGCGGGACGGTGGTGCTCAGTGTGCTCACCGCCTTCGTGCTGTTGGCGGAGGCGCTGTTCGCGGTGGGCTTCGGGCGCAGCTGGCGGGTGTCGTGGTGGGAGTGGCATGTGCTGCTCGGTGCGGCGTTCGCGCTGATCGCCATCAGCGCGCACCGGACCTTCGTACGCGAGGGTTCCGCGCGCGGGCTGTTCGACAGCGTCACCCTGCGCAGCACGGTGCAGGCCATCCAGCGCGATTACGCGCGGGCGCTGGAGGAGATGGTCGCGGCCATGGACCAGCGGGCCACCGGGGGCGTGGCGGCGGCGGAGCCGCTCGGAGCCGTCGGGCAGCGGTTGGCGCGGCGCTTCGGGCTGACCGAGCGTCAGGTGGCGGTATTGCAGCAGAGCGCCCAGGCATTGGGGAACGAGCGCGAGCAGGTGCGGCGGCTCGGGGCGCTGGTGGCCGTGGGCGAGCGGTCCAGTGTGATTCGGGGTGAACGGCAGCTGCTCGGGGAGATTCAGCGGCTGGCCAGCTTCGCCTTCGACCGGGATATCGTTCGGATCGGGATCTTGCGGCAGGGACGGCTGTACTTCGAGGACGGATATCCACCGCATCCGGGCTCGTTCCAGTTTCCCTTGATGGTCAAGGGGTTTCAGGCCGGGGTACTCGAAATCACCCGTCCGGCCGCACCTTCCGTGCCGCCGAGCCCCCCGGGCGCGCCCGGACCCGCGGTACCGCTCGGTGCGGCCGAGCAGGCGGTGGCGCGGTCGTTCGCGGCGCAGGCCTCGACGGTGTTGGAGAACGCTCGGCTCTATCAGCAGTTGGACGGGTTGTTTCGGTCGTACATGTCACCCGCGGTGGCCACCGCGCTGATCGCCGATCCGTCGCAGGCGGGGCTCGGTGGGGAGCTGCACGAGGTCAGCGTGCTCATGGCCGACCTGCGCGGATTCACGCCGTTCGCGGAGCGGGTGGGGCCGAGTGAAGTGGTGCGGATGTTGAACACCTACTACGGCGTCATCGTGCCCGAGATCCTGGCGCAGGGCGGGACGGTGGTGCAGTTCGTCGGCGATGCCGTCATGGCCCTCTTCAACGCCCCTGTGCGGCAACACGATCACGCGTTGCGGGCGGCGCGGGCGGGGATGGCCCTGCAGCGGGCGGTGCGGGAGGTGCGCGAGCGCGTCGATGTTGCGCATCGCGACGACTGGCCGATGTTTCGGGTGGGAGTGAACACCGGACCGGCGCTGGTCGGGAATGTGGGAGCGCCGCAGATGCGGAACTTCACCGCCATCGGCGACACCACCAATCTGGCGGCCCGGCTGGAGTCGCTGGCCGAACCGGGGACGGTGGTGGTCGGACCGCTGACCCGGGCGCGGCTGGGCGAGCACGCGGTGGTGCGCGATCTCGGCGCGTTCGACATCAAGGGCAAGCGCGATCCGGTCAGCGTGTACGAGCTCGAGGCGTTGCGCTGAGCGAGCGTAGGCAGATGAGGCGGTATGGAGTTCGAGATTCTGGGCGGGCTGACGCCGAGCGAGCGGCGCGAGCTCATCGCCGCCTGTACGCCGCGACGGTTCCGTCGACGCGATATCGTCTGCCACGAAGGCGATCCCGGTGATTGCCTGCATCTGATCAGCAGTGGACGGCTCATCGTGCGGGTCACCACGCCGCTCGGGCACACCGCCACGCTCACCATTCTGGGGCCGGGGGAAATGTTCGGCGAGCAGGCGATTCTGAGTCCGGACGCGCGGCGCACCGCGACCATCGTGGCGGTCACCGATGTGGAGACGCTCACGCTCAGCCGGGATCGTCTCGATCAACTGCGCCAACAGCATCCGCAGGTGGAGCGGTTCCTCACCGCGTCGTTGGCGGCGCAGGTGCGGCGGCTCTCGGCGGCGGTGTTGGAGGCGCTGTACCTGCCGGTGGACACCCGGGTGTTGCGGCGGCTGGCACATCTGGCGCGGGTGTACGGGGGGCGTACCCCGCATATTCGGCTCACCCAGGAGGATCTCGCGTCCATGGCGGGCACGACGCGAGCAACCGCGAACAAGGTGCTCCGCGAACTCGAGGATCAGGGCGTGGTCCGATTGGGCCGAGGGTCGGTGACGGTGGTCGACCGAATGGCGTTGGAGCGCAAAGCAAACTGACCTTCCGGTCTTATGCAAGGGGGATGACGCCATGAAACTCGGACAAAAGTATGCAAAAAGGACAAATCAGGATTGCGAAATCCACGCGCGCACAGCGTAACTCGCAGATGTGCCCGCCCCCTGTGTGATCAGCACACGCGCAGCTAAGCGACTTAGGTCCCTTGCGCGAATTTTCATTCGAGAGGACTCTCGCCCGAGAACGTTTGTCCGACGCCAGTCGACCGAGCCCCACCAGGGCAGATGCGTCGTTTCATCCATTCGCCACATGAAAATAGTTAAACCGTATAGGATTTCGGATGGCCGATGTTCGCGGCCGAGCCTCTCCCATCCGGACTCCAGCTACCAGAGGGGGCGCACGATGCCCGGTATCAGAAACGGCAGCGACGGCGAACGCGAACTGCAAGAACGCTATTCCACCGAAGATCGGGCGGAACGCTTCTATCGAGATCAAGTGCGGGAACGAC
The DNA here is from genome assembly GCF_044459025.1 of Nocardia sp. NPDC050406. Classification (NCBI taxonomy): domain Bacteria; kingdom Bacillati; phylum Actinomycetota; class Actinomycetes; order Mycobacteriales; family Nocardiaceae; genus Nocardia; species Nocardia sp. NPDC050406. Next base: position 25,653 of record NZ_JBITIM010000004.1, read on the forward strand.
TCAATGCGCACATGATCGAATTCATCCGCCGAATGGATATGGCTTTCATCGCGACGTCGGATAAACACGGCGAGTGCGATTCCAGCTTCCGCGCCGGACAGCCTGGCTTCCTCCACGTTATCGACGAGCACACCGTCGCTTACCCCGAGCTGCGCGGCAACGGCGTGATGGCGAGTCTCGGAAACATCCTCGAGAACCCGCACATCGGCATCCTCATGATCGACTTCGTGCAGGACCTCATCGGCCTGCACATCAACGGCACCGCCCGCGTGGTCGACGACGCGCTGCTCCGCCGCTGCGTGCACGGCCTCCCCCACGACGAACGCGGCCGCACCATAGAACGCTGGGTCGTCGTCGACGTCGAAGAGGCCTACATCCACTGCCGCAAACACATCCCCCACCTCGTCCCCGCCCCTCGCGAACCCCGCCAATGGGGCACCGACAACATCCGCGCCAAGGGCGGCGACTACTTCCACACCAAAGCCGAAACCAAAGCCCTCGTGGAGTACTGAACTCCCAGTAGAACGTCGTGAGTCGGTATCCCCTCAGTGGATCTTGAAGATCACCGCACGCTGCACGATGAAGTTGATCACCGTCGCGATCCCCTGGGCGACCACGAACGCCACCAGAACCGCGCCGGTGAACGTGTGCCCCGCCACCTCGACCTTCATCTGCGGCAGCACTTCGTTCAGCACCGCATTCATGCCGACCTGCGCGGCGAAGGTGACCGCGTAGAGCACCACCACCGCGATGAACCGCTTGCGGCTCGGCGGAGCCTGGAAGGTCCACCGCCGATTGATGAGGTAGGCGGTGGTGGTGCCCGCTATGAAGCTGATCGCTTTCGCGATATCGCGCGGCACCCCGACCACGCTCATGAGCAGCACGTAGATGCCGAAGTCGACGATCGCCGAGAAACCCCCGGTCAGGCCGAACCTGATGATCTGGGTCTTCAGATCGACATCCGTGCCACCGGGCTCGTCGACCAGGGGCAGCTCGGGCGGCAGGGGCAGGTGGGGTTCCGCGGTCACAAGCCTGAAGGGTAATGCCGCGCACATCGAAGGGCACCAGCCGATGGCCGGTTATGCCTGTAGCCTCTATCCCGATGTCCACGAAAGCTCAGACCACCACCGCGGGTGCCGCCGAGAGCAGCTCGGCGAGTGAGGGCGCGTACGCACTGCCTACGCGGACCCGAAAGCTCACCGGGTGGGGTCGCACCGCACCGACAACATCCGAAGTCCTCTCCACCGGTGATCCGGAGCTGATCGCCAAGGCGGTCGCCATGGTCGCGGAGGACAACGAATCCAAGCCAGCGCATTTGCGGCGCGGCGTCATCGCGCGCGGCCTCGGCCGTTCCTATGGCGACAATGCGCAGAACGCGGGCGGCCTGGTCGTCGATATGACCGCGCTGAACAAGATTCACAAGATCGACGCCGCGACCCGACTGGTCGATGTCGACGGCGGCGTGAATCTCGATCAGCTCATGAAGGCCGCGTTGCCGTTCGGGCTCTGGGTGCCGGTGCTGCCGGGTACCCGCCAGGTGACCGTGGGCGGTGCCATCGGCTCCGATATCCACGGCAAGAACCACCACAGCGCGGGCAGCTTCGGCAATCACGTGCGGTCCATGGACCTGCTCACCGCCGACGGCACCGTGCACCACATCACGCCGAAGAAGAACGCCAAGCTGTTCTGGGCGACCGTGGGCGGCTGCGGTCTGACCGGCATCATCCTGCGCGCCACCATCGAGATGACGCCCACCGAGACGGCGTATTTCATTGCCGACGGCGATGTCACGCCGACCCTCGACGACACCATCGCCTTCCACAGCGACGGCTCGGAAGACAAATACGAGTACAGCTCCGCGTGGTTCGATGCCATCAGCCCGGCCCCCAAGCTGGGCCGCGCCGCCATCTCGCGCGGCAATCTGGCCAAGCTGGACCAGCTGCCCGAGAAGCTGCAGAAGGATCCGCTGAAGTTCAACGGCAAGACCTTCTTCACGCTGCCGGACGTGTTCCCCAACGGGCTGGCCAACAAGTACACCTTCACGCCCATCGGCGAGCTCTGGTACCGCAAGTCGGGCACCTACCGGGGCAAGGTGCAGAATCTGACGCAGTTCTACCACCCGCTCGACATGCTGGGCGAGTGGAACCGCGGCTACGGCTCCAACGGTTTTCTGCAGTACCAGTTCGTGGTGCCGCCGGAGTCGGTCGACGAGTTCAAGCGCATCATCGTCGATATCCAGCGGTCCGGGTTCTACTCGTTCCTCAACGTTTTCAAGCTGTTCGGCCCGGGTAACCAAGCACCGCTGAGCTTCCCGATGCCGGGCTGGAACATCTGCGTGGACTTCCCGATCTCCGAGGGCCTCAACGAGTTCGTCTCCGATCTCGATCGGCGCGTGCTCGAGTTCGGCGGGCGGCTCTACACCGGCAAGGACTCCCGGACCACCGCGGAGACCTTCCACAAGATGTACCCCCGGATCGACGAGTGGATCAAGGTCCGCCGAAATGTCGATCCCACAGGCGTTTTCATGTCCGATATGGCGAGAAGGCTGGAGCTTCAGTGATCAATGCGGTCGGGAATCCGCAGACCATTCTGCTGCTGGGCGGCAGCTCCGAGATCGGTCTGGCGATCTGCTCGGAGTACCTGAAGAAGGGCCCCGCCCGCGTCGTCCTGGCCATGGTGCCGGGTGATCCGCTGCGCGAGCAGTCGGTCGCGGCCATGCAGGCGGCGGGCGCTTCCGAGGTCGAGGTCATCGACTTCGATGCCCTGAACATGGACAGCCACCCCAAGGTCGTCGACCAGGCGTGGGCGCGCGGCGATGTGGATGTCGCCATCGTGGCCTTCGGCATGCTCGGCGATCCCGAGGAGCTGTGGCAGGACCAGCGCAAGGCCGTGATCGCCGCCGAACTCAACTACACCGCCGCCGTCTCGGTGGGCGTGCTGCTCGGCGAGAAGATGAAGGCGCAGGGCTACGGCCGCATCATCGCCATGAGCTCGGTCGCCGGTGAACGCGTGCGCCGCTCCAATTTCGTCTACGGCTCCACCAAGGCCGGACTGGACGGCTTCTACCTGGGACTCGGCGAGGCGCTGCGCCCGCACGGCCCGCGTGTCACGGTCATCCGCCCCGGCCAGGTGCGCACCCGCATGTCGGCGCACGTCAAGGAAGCGCCGTTGACCGTGAACAAGGAGGACGTGGCCGCGCTGGCGGTCGCCGGATCCGCCAAGGGCAAGGAAATCGTCTGGGCCCCAGGCACTTTCCGCTACGTGATGATGATCCTGCGGCATGTGCCGCGCGCGATCTTCCGCAAGCTGCCGGTCTAGGACCGGTATCCGACAGACCCAAGACTGCCGCACCTTCACCCGAAGGTGCGGCAGTCGGCATATGCGGCCCGTGGCTGCGCGGTACGGGCACAAGCGACGGTTAGGCTGACGCGCGGCGGAACGCGGTGACCGAGAATCCGGAGGCGGAGTGCGAAACAAGGGCACGGTGCTGGCGCGGCTGGCGGGCAATGCGATCGGGGACGCGGTGCTGGCGGCGGTGGTCGCCACCGTGGTGGCGGGTATCGGCCTGGTGGCGTTCTCGTCGGTGCAGTGGCCCGCGTTCAACTCCTCGAATGTCACGCGGTCGCTGACCACCGTCGGGCAGGTCGTCGCATTGGCCGTACTGGTCGCGGCGATCTGGCTGATTCGGGTGCGGAAATGGCCGTGGGTGGCGAAACTGCTGTCCTGGGTGGGCATTTCGACCTTCGTGACGGTGACGCTGGGTATGCCGCTGGGCGCGACCAAGCTGTATCTGCTCGGCCTCTCGGTGGACCAGGAGTTCCGCACGCAGTATCTGACGCGGCTGACCGACAGCGCGGCGCTGCGCGATATGAACTACATCGACCTGCCGCCGTACTACCCGGGCGGATGGTTCTGGCTGGGTGGGCGTTTCGCGAATCTGACCGGACTCGACGGGTGGGCGGCGTTCAAGCCGTGGGCCATCGTGGCGCTGGCCGTTGCCTCGGTGGTGGCGCTCGTGCTGTGGTCCAAGCTGGTTCGCGCCGATTGGGCGGTCGCGGTGGCGGCGGCCGTCACGGCCGTGACCATCGCTTTCGCTTCGCCGGAGGCCTACAGCGCCGTACTGGTCGTGCTGTTGCCGCCGGTGCTGATCCTGGCCTGGGGCGCACTGTATCGCCCGGTCGAATTCGCGGGTGGCGCCACCACGCCGACGGCGGGCGGCTGGGGCGCGGTCATCGGCACCGGCCTGTTCCTCGGGCTGATGGCCACCTTCTACACGCTGTACTTCCTCATCGCGGCCTTCGCCGTGGCGCTCATGGCGCTGGCCTCGGCGGTGATCGCCTTGCGCGCAAGGCATTCCGCGCTGCGCGTACAGCGCCGCACCAAGGCCGAGATCCCGGGCGTCTGGCCCACCGTCTGGCCGATCGCCTTGCGGCTCATCGGGATCGGCGCGCTCTCCGGCCTGCTGGCGCTCATTGTGTGGGGGCCGTATTTCGCGAAAGCTTTGAGCGGCACCACCGCCAGCTCCGGCACCGCCCTGCACTACCTGCCGGAGAGCGGTTCGCGACTGCCCCTGCCGATGTTGGAGTTCTCGCTGCTGGGCGGCCTGTGCCTGATCGGCGTCGTCTGGCTGGTGCTGCGGGTTGGAAGTTCGCGGCGGGCACAGGCTTTGGCGATCGGCGCGGTGGCCGTCTACCTGTGGTGCCTGCTGTCCATGCTGTTCACCGCGGCGGGCAGCACGCTGCTGTCGTTCCGGTTGGAGCCGGTGTTGCAGGTGGTGCTGGCCGCGGCGGGTGCCTTCGGCTTCGTCGAGGGTGCGCGGGCGCTCTACCAGGTGATCAATGAGCCGGGCCGGTTCCGGGCCGTGGTCGCGGCGGTGGCCGTGATCGGCGCGGTCGGCTTCAGCCAGCAGATTCCGGACATTCTCGCGCCGGAGATCACCACCGCGTACACCGATACCGACGGCGACGGAGTGCGCGCGGATCAGCGTCCGCCCTCGGCCGTGTCCTATTACCAGGAGATCGACGCCGAGCTGCTGGAACAGACCGGGCGGGCACGCGACGAATCGGTGGTACTGACCGCCGACATGAGCTTCCTGTCCATCTACCCGTACTTCGGATTCCAGGCGCTGACCTCGCACTACGCCAACCCACTCGCCGATTTCACGGGCCGGGCGGCCGAGATCGAGCGCTGGTCGAAGCTCCAGACGCCCGATGAGCTGGTGACCGCGCTGCGACAGAGCCCGTGGCGGGCGCCCGACGCCTTCCTCTTCCGGCAGGCCGGGGACTCCTACTCGCTGCGGCTGGCCAAGGACGTCTACCCGAACGATCCGAATGTGAAGCGCTACCAGGTGGCGTTCCCCAAGGAACTCTTCGAGGATCCGCGCTTCCAGGTCACCGATATCGGGCCGTTCACCCTCGTGGTCGTCCGGCCCTGACGGGTACCAACCCTCGAGACAAACGTCTCAGTTATACACAGAAAACGGGCAAAACCTGTGGATTAGTCATGTTCCCTGTGGATAACTCGAGCACTTACCAGCGCAATCTCAGACCGAGCCGGTAGCGTGTGCGGCTGTTGTGCCGGTAGGAGGAGTTAGCTAGTGAGCCAGGGGCGGGAAACCGACCAGATGGATATGACCGGGTCGGCCGTAGCGGTAGTGGAGCGGCCAGCACCGGAGGCGACGTCTCGGCTATCCCGCCCGCAGCGGCTCGCCCGCGGCATCCGGCTCGCGCGCGCCGATGTCGTCATCGGCGCCGCGTATCTGGCGCTGGCCACCCTGGTGCTCTCCGGGCAGTGGCGCAATCCCCACGAGGGCTACCTGATCAAGAGCGGTCAGGACCAGACCATGTGGGAGTGGTTCTTCGCGGTGACCGCGCACAGCCTCGCGCACCTGGAGAATCCGCTCGGCACCAATCTGCAGAACTTCCCCGACGGCGTGAACATGATGGCCAATACCGCCATGTTCGGCGTCGGGGTGCCGCTGACCCCGATCACGCTGCTGTTCGGACCGACGATCACCTTCGTCTTGGTGCTCACCCTCGGCCTGTTCGGCACCGCCTTCGCCTGGTACTGGCTGTTCTCGCGCTATCTGGTGGATTCGAAATTCGCCGCGGCGATCGGCGGACTGTTCTGCGGGTTCGCGCCCGCCATGATCTCCCATGCCAACGCGCACCCGAACTTCGTGGTGCTGTTGCTACTGCCGATCATCACCGCGCAGCTCATTCGCATGGCCCGCCGGGCCGAAACCGACAGCGGCCCACGCCCGTTCGGCCGCCGCATTCGCGATGCTGTCGTGCTCGGGCTGCTGGTGGCCCTGCAGATCGCGCTGGGCGAGGAGCCGCTGCTCATCTTCGCGCTCGCTTTCGGGCTGTTCGGGCTCGTCTACTACCTGCACCGTCCCCGCACGGGTCTGCGCGCCGTGCGCGGCATGTTCCCGACCGTGGGCTTGGCCGCGCTGATCACGGTGGCGCTCACCGAGATTCCGCTGTGGTGGCAGTTCTTCGGACCGCAGTCCTATCGCTCCATCGACCACGGGCCGATGGGCAACGACCTCAAGGCCCTCGTGCAGTTCCCGTCGGAGTCGTTGGGCGGCTTGATCTCTCACGGCCAGTTCGTGGCCATCAACTTCACCGAGGAGAACTCCTACTTCGGCTGGCCGCTGCTGCTGCTTCTGGTCGTGACCGCGATTCTGCTGCGGGGCAATCGGGTAGCGCGCGCCGCGTGTGTCGTGATCGCGTTCTTCACCGTGCTGTCGCTGGGCTCGACACTCATGATCGGCCGCCGCGATACCGGAATCGCCCTGCCGTGGAAGTGGTTCGAGCAGGTGCCACTGCTGAATTCGGTGTTGGAATCGCGGTTCACCATGGCCGCGGTACCGGCCATTGCCGTGATACTGGCGCTGGCCTCGCAACGGGCGGTGGACTATTGGCGCGAATCGGCCACCGATTGGCGGCCGCTCGCCTGGTTCGCGGCGGTGACCCTGGCGATGCTGCCGCTGACGCCGACCGTGCTGCCGGTGGTGCAGCGCGCGCCCACGCCCAATTTCTTCGTCGACGGCACCGTGAAGAACTATGTGGACGACGGTTCGGTGGTCATCGCTCCCCCGCCCATTCCGGCGAATGCCGGGGCGCTGCGCTGGCAGGTGGACTCCGGTTTCAGCTTCCCCCTGGCCGGAGGGTATTTCGTCGGCCCGACGGGTGTCGACAAGAAGGGCCGCTACGGTCCCGACGACCGGCCCACCGCCGTGCTGCTCATGCAGGCCCAGCGCGAGAATCGGGTTCCGGCGATCGACCAGGCCGAACGCGAACGGGCCCTGGCGGATTTGAATTACTGGAAGGCCGACGTGGTGGTGCTGCCGCCCACCCAGAACAGTCGGGTGCTGCGGATCGTCCTCGACGAGCTGCTCGGCTTCCCCGGCCGACAGGTCGATGGCGTGTGGGTCTGGGACGTGCGCGGACTCGTCTGAGTTCGGTTGCGGGAGCAGCTAGTTCAGGGGTGCTCGGTTCAGCCAGTTGTCGAGCACGTCCGCTGCGGTGTGCCCCGGCCAGCGCAGCACCAGCACGAATCGGGCACGCGGATCGCCCTCCGGGAAGGTGACCGCGAGCAGTACCTTCGACGCCTCGGTATCGCGTTGCGCCATACCGGCAGCGGTGGTGACGGTGAGTTCGCCCGCGACATCGAGGTGCAGTCGCGTGCTGACCTCGGCCCGGCCGCCGAAGAACAGATCGGCGATGGATGCCGCTGGGCGCGTGCCGAAATCGAAGAGGTCGAAGCGCACCTGGCCGGTGTCGTCCTGCGAGTTGCAGAGGATGCGACGCGCACCCTGGGCCGCCTGGGCGTCACCGGGTCCCGGGTCGCGCGCGAGACAGCTCGCCCCCTGCCATCCGGTGGAGCGGCCGGTCAGCGCCGCCTCCCCGACGAGGCTCGGGAAGGCGCGCGCGATGGCGGCGTGCTCCTCGCCCCAGGATTCGGCGAGGCGGTCGGCATTGGTGTAGGTGATCAGGCCGCTCACATCGGTTTTGCGGCTGACCCGGCCGTCCGGCAGGAAGGTCAGGGTGGTGGGGCCCGCGGCGCGACAGGCCTGCGGCGGATCGCGGTCCACGATCTCGGACTGCCCGATGAGCAGCCGCTCGCCATCGGCGGGCACCTGGCGCAGCGGGGCCGCGAATTCGCAGTGGAACGGTTCGCCGCTGGGCAGGACGCCGTCGACGGTATTGGAGAGCACCGAATCGCCGGTCTTGCCCTCGCTCACCGCCAGCCGGTAGTTGGTGCGGCCCTCGGCGGCCAGCCAGGTGCCGACGAATTTCTCCGGGACCGAGCCGTCGGCGGGCGGCGTGACCGGATCGTCGCGACCGGAGAGCGCGACGCCGACGCCGATGGCCACGACGGTGGCGACGGCCAGGGGAATCGCGACGTTCTTGCGGAAGAGCTTCGGCCACAGCGGCTCCCGGCTCGCGGCCACGGGTTCGGGGCGGGCCTCGGCACTGGGTTCGGTATCGGCGGGCGGCGGTGGCGGCACCCGCGCGGGAGCGGTGACCGTCTCCGCGGCATCGGCGTAGTAGACCTGGGTGGCCGCCTCCACGAATTCGCCGCAGCTCGGGTACCGGTCCTGCGGGTCCTTGGCCATGGCGCGCGCCAGGACGGCGTCGAGCGAGGCGGGTAGGCCGGGGCGAATCGCACTGGCCCGCAACGGTTCTTCCCGGGTGTGCGCGTGCACCCAGCCGAGCAGGCTCTCCGCCTGGAACGGACGCTGGTCGGTGAGCAGCACGAACAGCGTGCAGGCCAGCGAGTACTGGTCCGAGCGCGGCCCCAGCGGCTTGCCCGACACCTGTTCCGGTGACGCGAAAGCGAAAGTGGCGGAGATGTTTCCGCTGCGCTGGGAGATCTGGGTGGTCTCGTCGCGCAGCCGGGCGATGCCGAAATCGGTGAGCAGCGCCCGTTCGGCGCGACCGCTGTCGGGCGGGGCGAGCAGGATGTTGGAGGGCTTCACGTCGCGGTGCAGCACGCCCTTGCCGTGCGCGTAGTCCAGCGCGGCGGCGATATCGGCGGCGATGCGCAGGGCGCGGTCCGGGGCGAGGCCGTGCAGTTCGGAGACGTCCGCGCCCTCGATGTACTGCATGGAGATCCAGAAGCGCCCATCGGTGACGCCCCGGTCGTAGACCGACACGATATTCGGATGGTCGAAGTGCGCGGCGATATCCGCCTCGCGCTCGAAGCGCCGCCACATCGCGTCGGCCTCGGCCGTATCGTCGCGCCGCAGCACCTTGAAGGCCGTCAACCGGGGCAGGCGCGGATGCCGCGCCGCGTAGACCACCCCCGATCCACCCGTTCCGATCCGCCGCGCGATGACGTATCCGGCGATCACCTCGCCCGGCCTCAGGTCGGTCATGCACTTCCTCACAACGTCCGGCCCGACACCACTCTCGGAACGGATCCCCCTGCCATGGTCGCGCACATATGGAAATCCGGCCACAGTTCGATCGCGGCGGTCCGGGGCGGCTGGCGCGGCGCGGGCGAAAGCGGCTAGCGCAGCGGGACTTTCGCGAACCAGCTCCGCAAATCCACGGCGGTATGCCCGGGCCACCGGGCGATCAGTATGAAACGCTGCCGTTCGTCGGAGAAGGGGAAGCCGAGGGCCAGGTACACCGGCTGGGCGTCGGAGTCGGGCTGTGCGGAGCCGACACTCTCCTCGGTGTAGGTGAGCAGGCCGCGGTCCGAATCCGGATGGGTCATCCACTCGACTAGGCCCTGCCCGCCGAAGAACACGTCAGCGGGCGAATCCTGCGCTCCGGCACCGAGATCCACGATATCGAACCGCACGCGGCCCTCGGCGTCGTCCGGATTGCAGACGATGCGGCGCGCACCCTGGGTGGTGGGCAGGTCGTTGCTTCCCGGATCCAGGATCTTGCAGGTCGCGCCCTGCCAGCCGGTGGAGGTGCCATTCGTCTCCAGCTGACCAACCACCCGAGGGAAGGCGGCGGCGATGGGCGCGTGGTCCGGGCCCCAGGAATCGGCGAGCGCGGTGTCCGGGACGGTGGTGGGCGCGATCGTATCCCGTTGCGGTTGCTGTGATTCCGCACGATTCATGGTGGTCACCGCGGTGGTCGCACCCACGCCCAGGACGAGCGCCGCTGCGGCGGCGAGCCACGGCCGCTTGCGCGAATGGGATACCGCGGCACGGTTTTGCGACATTCCCGCCTGCTCGGTCGGCGGTGCGTCGGGATACGGCGTGGGGTGGACAGGCATGGCGGCAGTCCGCCGAGGCGCCGCGCCCGACATGGACCGCACTGCCGCATCGAGGAATTCGGTACACGACGAGAACCGTGCGCCCGGGTCCTTGGCCAAGGCGCGGTCGAAGACCTCGTCCAAGGCCGTCGGCAGCTCGGGTCGAGCCTCGGTCACCCGCAGCGGGCGCTTCTGGGTATGCGCGTAGACCCAGGCCGCCGCGTGCGGGGCCTCGAACGGTTTGCGCCCCGTCAGCAGCACGAACACCGCACATGCCAGGGAGTACTGATCCGAGCGCGGGGTGAGCGTCGCGCCCGAGAGCTGTTCCGGCGAGGCGTAGGCGAAAGTCGCTGTGATATCACCTGTTCGGGTGACCTGACCGGTGTCGTCGTGCAGCCGGGCAATGCCGAAATCGGTGAGCAGCGCGCGCTCGGGACGGCCGTCGTCCGGTGCGGCGAGCAGAATATTGGACGGCTTCACATCGCGGTGCAGCACGCCCTTGCCGTGCGCGTAGTCGAGCGCCGAGGCGATCTCGCCGCCGATGCGCAGCGCCCGCACCGGATCGATGCCGCGCAGCTCGGCGGTATCGCCGCCCTCGATGTACTGCATGGAGATCCACAGGCGGCCACCGGCGATGCCCCGGTCGTGGACGGCGACGATATTCGGATGATCGAAGCGGGCGGTGATATCGGCCTCGCGCTCGAAACGGCGCAGCGCGTCCGCGCCACCGGCCAGCGCCGCGCGGTTGAGCACCTTGATGGCGGTGCGCCGCGGCAGCCGGGGGTGGCGCGCCACGTACACCTCGCCGGAGCCGCCCGCGCCGATCCGCCCTTCGATCACGTACCCGGCCAGCACCTCACCCGGTCGCAACTCGGCCATGATCCCCCCGGGGGCCAGCGCCCCAACCTCGCTCGGACAACGCTCACCAGCATCGTGCATGCCGCGCGCGCCCACAACATCGGTGAGTTTCGGCTCCCCGCCCCGTCGTAATCGGTGAACGACACCGTGATTCGGAGGAACGAGTATGCGCAAACTGATCGTCACCGAGAACATCACCGTCGACGGCGTCATCGACGCCACCGGGGGCTGGTTCACCGTCGCCGCGGGGCCGGAGGAATCCGACCAGGTGGAGGCGGTGCGCGCGCAGTTCGAGGCGGCCGATGCCGTCCTGTTCGGGCGGGTCACCTTCGAGGAGATGCGGGGGTACTGGCCGCACGCGACCGAGGACACCACGGGGGTGGCGGACTACCTGAACAAAGTGGAGAAGCTGGTCGTCTCCAGCTCCCTGGTGGATCCGCAGTGGGACAACACCACCGTCCTGAGCGGGCCGCTGGTCGAGGAGATCCGCGCGCGAAAGGCCGCGCCGGGCAAGGACATCGTGTGCACCGGCAGCATTCGACTCGTGCACGCGCTCCTCGCCGCCGGACTGGTCGACGAGTTCCGGCTGTTCATGCATCCGGTGGTGCTCGGCGGCGGGGCGCGGCTGTTCCCCGACGGCACCCCGCTCTCGCGGCTGCGATGGGAGGAGGCCACCTCGTTCCGCTCGGGTGTGGTGCTGCTGCGCTACGGCTGGATTCCGGCCGCGAGCGCCACCGCCTGACCAGGGGTGTCACACCCGTGAGCCCTGCCTTGGGGCCCATGCCGCTCGACGGTGGCTAGCATCGACCCTCGTGCGCGAAGACACCCGAGCGTTTCGACGCCTCCGCCTGATCGCCCTGGTTTCCGGGCTCCTCGCAGTCGTGCTGGCGGCGTTGACGCCGATCCTGCCGATAAAGCAGGACCGGCCGACACTGAACTGGCCGCAGGGAGATTCGGCGAATATCGAAGCGCCGCTGGTGTCCTACACGCCGCTGAGCCTGGACGTGGCGCTGTCCTGCGCGACGCTGCGGGAGCTGCCCGCGGGCGGCACGCTGTACTCGACCGTGCCCAGCGCCTCCGGACAGGCGGTGAACAAGGGCCTGGTCGTGAAGGTCGGTGACGAAGGCGAGGCGGGGCGCACGGTCTCGGTGCTGGTGCGCAATATTCCGCTGCTCGCCGCACCCGTCGCGGAGGTCGGGAACTGCGACAAGGTGGTCGTGCACTCCGATTCGAGTGCGACGCGGGTCGAGCTGACCGGGGTGAACCGCGCCGACGGCACGCCGTTCACCGGCGGTGTGGGCGGTGACGCGCGGCCGCAACTGGTCGGCATGTTCACCGACCTGAGCCGCGAACAGCTCGCCGGATCCAGTGCCAGCGCCGCCATCGACGCGCGCTTCAGCTCCACCCCGAGCCTGCTCAAGCGGCTGGCCATGATTCTCGCGGCGGTGTTCACCGTCATCGCGCTGATCGCCCTGCACCGCATGGACACTCGCGACGGGCGACGCTCCCGGCGGTTCCTGCCCGCGCACTGGTGGCGGGTCACCGTGGCCGACGCGGTCGTGTTGGGCACGCTCGTGGTGTGGCATTTCATGGGGGCCAACACCTCCGACGACGGCTACATCCTCAATATGGCCCGGGCCTCCAAGGAATCCGGGTACATGGCCAACTACTACCGCTGGTTCGGGGTCGCCGAGGCTCCGTTCGGCTGGCCGTACGAGGTGCTGTCGTGGATGACGCGCATCAGCGACGCCAGCCCGTGGATGCGGCTGCCCTCGCTGCTCGCCGGAATCGTGTGCTGGCTGGTGATCAGCCGGGAAGTGTTGCCGCGCCTGGGAGCTCGGGTGCGCCGCGACACCGTGGCGCTGTGGACGGCCGGACTGGTGTTCCTGGCCGCCTGGCTGCCCTACGACAACGGACTGCGGCCCGAACCGCTCATCGCGGCGGGCGCGCTGCTCACCTGGTGCTCCATCGAGCGCGCCATCGCCACCGGGCGGCTGCTGCCCGCCGCCGTCGGCGTGCTCATCGCGGCGTTCTCGCTGGCGGCCGGGCCGACCGGGCTGATCTGTATCGCCGCGCTGGTCGCCGGATCGCGGCCGGTCCTGCAGGTGATCATCAAGCAGGCGAAACAGGGTGCGGGCGAAGGGAAACCGGGCTTTGGCTCGACCCTGCTGCGCTACGGCGCGGTGCTGCTGCCCGGTATCGCCGCCGGAACCCTCGTGCTGATCGTGGTCTTCGCCGACCAGACCCTCGCCACCGTGATGGAGGCGACCCGCGTCCGCACCCTGGTCGGGCCGAACGTGGCCTGGTTCGACGAGCGCACGCGCTGGGATTCGCTGCTCATGCTCTCACCCGACGGGTCGCTCGCGCGTCGGTTCGGCGTCCTGGCCATGCTGCTGTGCCTGATCGTGTGCGCCTTCGTCATGTTGCGCAAGAACGGGCGGATTCCGGGCACCTCGCGCGGGCCGTCGGCGCGCATTCTCGGCATCGTCTTCATGTCGCTGTTCCTCATGATGTTCACGCCCACCAAGTGGACCCACCATTTCGGCGTGTACGCCGGACTGGCCGGATCGCTGGCCGCGTTGACCGCGGTCGCGGTGGGCGTCAACGGGATTCGCTCGCCGCGCAACCGCACGCTCTTCGCCGCGGCGGTGTTCTTCCTGCTCGCCATGACCTTCACCGGGTCCAACGGGTGGTGGTACGTCTCCAGTTACGGGGTGCCGTGGTGGGACAAGGCGCCCTCGATCGCGGGGAAGGGTTTCTCCACGCTGTTCCTCGGGCTGGCGGTGCTGTGCCTGCTCGTGGCGCTCATCCAGCACTATCGCGAGCCGTACGCGAAAAACCCCAGGGCTGTAAGGGGTTTCGACAAGTTCGCCTCCATGCCGCTCACCATCGCGGCGGCGGTGCTGGTGCTGTTCGAGGTGGCGTCGCTGGCCAAGGGCGCGGTCACCCAGTACCCGGCGTACTCCATCGCCGAGTCGAATCTGCGTGCGCTGGGCGGGAATCCGTGTTCGCTCGCCGATGACGTGCTGGTGGAGACCGATACCGCCGATTCGCTGTTGCAGCCCTACGCCGGGTCGGCGGCGGACGGATTGAACGCCGAGAACACCGGATTCACGCCCGACGGGGTGGCCGACGATCTCACCGCCGACGCGGAGGAGACGGTCACCGGCAGCGCGAATTCCGTAGGCACCGACGACAACAAGACCAGCAAGACCACCGGCGCGGGCACCGGCGGCGGCACCACCGCGCAGACCGGAATCAACGGGTCCACCGTGCAACTGCCGTTCGGACTCGATCCGGCGCGCACGCCCGTGCTGGGCAGCTACACCGACGGCGAACAGCAGGTGGCCTCGCTGACTTCGCAGTGGTATCGACTGCCCGAACTCGGCTCCTCCGAGGTCCGCATCGAGCGGCCCGGCCAGCCGCTGCTGGTGGTCACCGTGGCCGGGCGCATCAAGAACATCGACAAGGACGGGGTCGAGACCTACGGGCAGGATCTGTGGGTCGAGTACGGCCTGCGCAAGGACGACGGCAGCGTCTCCGACGTCGGCCGCATCCGTCCCACCGATATCGGTCCCGCGCCGTCGTGGCGGAATGTGCGCGTACCGCTCGACCAGATTCCGGTGTGGGCCAATGCCGTTCGCCTCGTCGCCAACGACGCCGACATCACCCAGAAGCAGTGGCTGGCCGTCACGCCGCCGCGGGTGCCGACGCTGGCCACGCTGAATTCCGTTGTGGGCGAGACGGCTCCGGTGCTGGAGGACTGGCATGTCGGCCTGGCCTTCCCCTGCCAGCGGCCGTTCGACCACCACGACGGGGTCGCCGAGGTGCCCGAATGGCGCATCCTGCCCGACCGGGTCGGCTCCGACGCCTCCAACGCGTGGCAGGACGATATCGGCGGCGGGCCGCTGGGCTGGACCGGCCTGCTGCTGAAGTCGCAGACCATCCCGTCGTACCTGGAGGACGACTGGGGCCGGGACTGGGGTTCGCTGGAGAAGTTCACCCCGTACGTCCCGGACGCGCAGCCCGCGACTCTCGACGTAACCGTCGAAACCCGCAGCGGGATGGCCAAAGACGAGCCGATTCGGGCTCGGTAGGGATAGCCCCACTCTCGGGGGGCTCTCAGGGGCTTCGCCTCTGAAACCCCTCGAGATCCCGGGGGTGGCCAGGGGTGACTCGGCATACGCGTCGTGGCGGTTGCGTGAAGGGGGTCACTCACAGTTCGGGGAGCTACCATCAGCAACCGTGCCCGACGCCACCGCTGTTCTGACGAAGCCGACACCACCCGAGACCCCGACCGCGAGCGCCCGCGATTTCAGAGTCGCGAAGCTGATCGCCATCGTCGCGGGTGTGCTGGGTGCGCTGCTCGCGCTGGCCACCCCGTTCCTGCCGGTGAAGCAGACGACGGCGGTGATCGACTGGCCGCAGAACGGGACGCTGAACAATATCCAGGCCCCGCTCATGTCGCAGGTGCCCATCGACCTCAGCGTCGCCATCCCGTGTTCGGCCGTGACGCAGCTGGCCGATCCGCGCGGCGGCATCCTGCTGGCCACCGCGCCGCCGCAGGGCAAGGAGGCCGACCTCCAAGGGCTGTTCGTCCGGGTCTCGGGTGAGAGCGTGGACGTGCTCGACCGCAATGCCGTCGTGGCGTCGGCGCAGCGGTCCGAGATGAGCGAATGCTCGCAACTGCTCATCACCTCCGACAGCAACCGCACCTTCGCCAAGTTCGAGGGTCTCAACCGCACCGTCGAGAAGCCCCTGCCCGGCGGCGGCGAGGAATCGGTGGTGGTGCCCCTCGAGGGCCAGTTGCTCGGTGACCTGCGACCGCAGGTGGTCGGCGTCTTCACCGATATGAAAGGCGCGGTGCCCGAAGGGCTTTCGTTCCACATGACGGTGGACTCACGGTTCTCCTCCACGCCCACCATCACCAAGCTGGTCGCGCTCATCGGCGCGGTCCTGCTGACCCTGCTCGCCATGGGCGCGCTGGGCGTCCTGGACACCTCCGACGGGCGCGGGCACCGGCGCATCTTCCCGCGCCATTGGCTGAAGCCGACCTGGGCCGACGGCGCGGTCGTCGGAACGCTGGTGCTGTGGCACTTCATCGGCGCGAACACCTCCGACGACGGCTACATCCTCACCATGACCCGCGTCGCACCGCACGCGGGCTACATGGCCAACTACTTCCGCTGGTTCGGCGTGCCGGAAGCGCCGTTCGGCTGGTACTACTACGTCATCCAGGCCTTCGCCGAGATCTCCACCGCCAGCCCCTGGGTGCGCATTCCGGCGCTGCTCTGCGGCATCCTCTGCTGGCTGGTCATCAGCCGCGAGGTGGTGCCGCGCCTGGGCCGCGGGGTGCGCAACTCCAAGGTGGCGCTGTGGACCGGCGGCCTGGTGTTCCTGGCCTTCTGGATGCCCTACGACAACGGCCTGCGCTCCGAGCCCATCGTGGCGCTGGGCGCGCTGCTGACCTGGGTCTCCATCGAGCGCGCCATCGCCACCTCGCGGCTGCTGCCCGCGGCCGTGGCCGTTCTGGTCGCGGCGTTCACCCTCGCGGCCGCGCCGACCGGACTCATGTGTGTGGCGGCGCTGCTCGTCGCCATTCGACCACTGGTGCGCATCGTCGTGCGCAGGCATCGCGAACTCGGCACCACCGCACTGCTGGCCCCCATAGCCGCGGCCGGATTCCTGGTGCTGGTCGTGGTTTTCGGCGATCAGACCTTCGCCGGGATCATGGAGGCCAACCGGGTGCGGCAGGCCACCGGGCCGAACCTGGCCTGGTACGAGGACTACCTGCGCTACTACTACCTGTTCGTCGAGACCGTCGACGGCTCGCTGGCGCGGCGCTTCGCATTCCTGGTCATGATCCTGTGCCTCATCACCACCATGCTGGTGCTGCTGCGGCGACGCCAGGTGCCGGGGATCGCCAGCGCGCCGACCTGGCGGTTGATGGGCGTGGTCTTCGGAACCATCTTCTTCATGATGTTCAACCCGACCAAGTGGACCCACCACTTCGGCGCGTACGCGGGGATCGCGGGCTCGCTGGCGGCGGTGACGGCGGTCGCGGTGTCGCAGACCGCGCTGCGCTCCCGGAAGAACCGGTCGGTGTTCCTGGCGGGTCTGCTGTTCACGCTGGCCATCTCGTTCTCCGGCATCAACGGCTACTGGTACGTCTCCAGCTTCGGCGTGCCGTGGTTCGACAAGCGCATCTCGCTGCACGGGTACCAGTCGAACACCCTCATGCTGATGCTGTTCGGGCTGGCGCTCGCGCTGGTGGCGTGGCAGTCGCTGCGCGAGGGCTACGCCAAACCACCCGCCAGCCCGAAAACCGCGCGCGGCAGGCGAATTCGCAAATTCGCCGCCATTCCGCTCACCGTGGTGGCCGCGCTCATGGTGTTGTTCGAGGTGATGTCGCTGGCCAAGGGCGCGGCGGCACAGTATCCGGCCTACTCGCTGGCGCGGTCGAACACCGATGCGCTGAGCGGCAATGCGTGCGGACTCGCCAGTGACGTACTGGTGGAGGCCGATCCGAACGGGGGCAATCTGACCCCGATCATCGATCCGGAGCATCCGCCGCTGGACGGCGACCCGCTCGCCGGTGAGAAGCCGGTCGGCTTCTCCCCCAACGGCGTTGCCGACAAGCTGGAGGCCGACGCTGTCGAGGTGAAGCCGGGCACCGGCAACACCTCCACGCAGACGGTCGGCCCGGCCTTCGCCGAGGGCGAGAACGCCGGAACCGGCGGCGGCCAGGGCGCACAGGGCGTCAACGGCTCCACCGTCGCACTGCCCTTCGGCCTGGACCCGGCCACCACGCCGGTCATGGGCAGCTGGCAGGACGGCGTGCAGCAGCCCGCCGAGCTGTACTCCAGCTGGTACCAATTGCCCGCGCGCAGTGAGGATTCGCCGCTGGTGGTCATGTCGGTGGCCGGGCGCATGATGTCCTTCGACGACACCGGGCGCATGACCTACGGCCAGGATCTGTTCCTGGATTACGGCCGCCGCCTGCCCGACGGCAGCATCGAATCGCTGGGCTCCTACCGGCCGCGCGATATCGGTCCCGCGCCGTCGTGGCGCAATGTGCGGGTGCCGCTGGACGAGCTGCCCGGTGACGCGGATGTGGTGCGCATCCATGCCAAGGACCCGATTCTCATCGGCGACCAGTGGTTGGCGTTCACCCCGCCGCGCGTGCCCAAGCTGCAATCGCTGGACAGCTTCATCGGCCGCACCCAGCCGGTGCTGCTGGACTGGGCCGTGGGCCTGCAGTTCCCGTGCCAGCAGCCGTTCCTGCACCGCTACGGCGTGGCGGAGGTGCCGAACTACCGCATCCTGCCGGACCGGCCGCTCGCGGTCAGCTCCACCGACACCTGGCAGGCCGAGGAATTCGGTGGGCCACTGGGCTTCTCGGAAATGCTGGCCAGCTCGGTGACCATTCCGACCTATCTGAAGGACGACTGGGCTCGGGACTGGGGCTCGCTGGAGCGCTATGACCAGCACTACCCGGCGACCCCGGCGGAGATCACGACGGGAACGACGACTCGGTCGGGCTGGTGGAGTCCGGGGATGATGCGGGTCTAGGAGGTTCCCACTCTGGGATCTCGTGCCCCCTTCCAGCAAGCTGGAAGGGGGCACATTGCTATGTACAGCGCGGGATCCCGCCGCGGCGGCTCACCGTTTGATCGGCCCCCGTGTGAGGTCACCGTCGGCCGACCGGGAGGATGGTTCGCATGGTGAACGTTCAGCTCGGGGATGTGGCGACCTGGTACGACGTCCATGGGGACGGCGAGCCGGTGGTGTTGCTGCATGGTGGATTCGTCGATTCGCGGATGTTCAAGCCCGCCTTGCCGCTGTTGGTGGATCGATTCCAGGTGTTCACCGTGGACCGGCGCGGGCAGGGGCATACGCCGGATGTCGAGGGGCCGCTGTCCTACGACGTCATGGCCGAGGACATGATCGCGTTCCTGGAGAAGGTCGTACCGGGACCGGCCCACCTCGTCGGGCACAGCGACGGGGCGAATGTCGCTCTGCTGGTTGCCCTTCGGCGGCCCGATCTGGTGCGCAAGCTCGTCCTGATCAGCGGCAACTACCACCACGACGGCGTCTTGCCGGGCGTGCTCGACGGCTTCGACGACGAGGAGACGGTGCAGTTCCTGGGGGCTCGCTACGGCGAGGTCTCACCGCACGGCGAGGACCACTACCCCGTGCTGGTGGCCAAACTCCTCGACATGGGCCGCACGCAGCCCACACTCAACCCCGACGACCTGCGCGCCCTCACCCCCCGCACCCTGGTGGTCGCGGGCGACGACGACGCGGTCGCGCTCGAGCACACCATCGAGCTCTATCGCGCCGTCCCCGACTCCGAGCTGGCTGTCGTACCGGGCACATCACATCTGTTGGTCATGGAGAAGCCGGAAACCGTCTACCCCTTGATCTCCGACTTCCTCTCCAACGATCCGGTACCGACGCGGCAGCCCATCCGCCGCGCCCAGCACGCGCACTGACTCACCGGGCGATATGGGCGACCCATTCGTACACCGGAAGGCTGCCTTCCGGTGTGTCGGCCCAACGCGGCGTGACCTTGAAGCGTTCGTAGCCGTCCCCGAAGGCCACCCGCAATTCGATGCCCGGCGGCGTAATGGGGACGATCCGCGTCTTCAGGCCGTCGGGCCCGCCTTCGAGTACGGCCTTCGGTGAGCTACTCATAGCTGAAGGCTCTCATATGGCGGCCTATCGACCGACCGATTCGGCGTTAATCGGGGGTGTCGTGGCGCGATCGGTCGCCCGCCCCCGATACCGCTACAACGGGAGCAAGTGGTGTTTGCGGGGGTTGCGCGCCACCGATTTGTCGCGCAGCAGGTGCAGGGCCTTGCGAATTTCCAGGCGGGTGGTGGCGGGTTCGATTACCGCGTCGATATAGCCGCGCTCGGCGGCCACCCACGGCGTCGCCACCGTCGCGTTGTAGAAATCGATCATCTGCTGCCGAATGGCGGCCCGCTGTTCCTCGGGCGCGGCGTCGATGGTTTTCGCGCCGATGAGACTCACCGCGCTCTCCGCGCCCATGACAGCGATACGCGCCGTCGGCCAGGCGAGATTCACATCGGCGCCCAACTGTTTGGAGCCCATGACCGCGTACCCGCCGCCGTACGACTTGCGAATGACGACAGTGACTTTCGGGACGGTGGCCTCCACGAACGAGAACAGGAATCGGCCGCCGCGTTTGATGACGCCGATCTTCTCCTGTTCCACGCCGGGTAGGAAGCCCGGGGTGTCGACCACGAACACCAAGGGGATTTCGAAGGCGTCACAGAGTCGAATGAAGTGCGCGGCCTTGTCGGAGGCCCGGGCATCCAACGCGCCCGCGTACACCAGCGGCTGATTGGCGACCACGCCCACGCTGCGCCCGTCCACCCGGGCGAAGCCACAGATCACGTTCTTGCCCGCGGATTCCCCGAATTCGTGGAAATCGCCGTCGTCGAAGATGCGCAGCAGAATCTCGTGCATGTCGTACCCGGCATTGTCGGCATCGGGGACGATCGAGTTCAGCTCCAGGTCCGACTCGGTGATCTCCGGCTCCAGACCGGGATTCACTATCGGCGGCAATTCCTGGCAGCTCGACGGCAGATACGACAGATAGTGCCGCACCCATTCGAAGGCCGCTTCCTCGTCCTTGGCGACATGGTGGATATTGCCGTACTGCGCTTGGCTGTGCGCGCCACCGAGTTCTTCGAGGCTGACATCCTCACCGGTGACCTCGCGAATCACCTTGGGGCCGGTGACGAACATATAGGCGGCCTCGGTCGCCACCACCACATCGGTATTGATGGGCGCGTACACCGCACCGCCCGCACAACTTCCGAGAATCATGGAGATCTGCGGCACCAGTCCCGACAGCGGTTCCTGGCGGCGGCCCAATTCCGCGTACCACGCCAGTGAGGTCACCGCCTCCTGCACGCGCGCACCGCCGGAATCGTTGATACCCACCACCGGGCAGCCGACCTTGGCGGCGAATTCCATGATGCCCGCGACCTTTCGGCCGAACATCTCACCGACCGAACCGCCGTAGACGGTCTGGTCGTGCGAGAACACCGCCACCGGGCGGCCGTTCACCAAACCGTGCCCGGTGACGACGCCGTCGCCGTAGAGCGCCTTCTTGTCACCCGGATTGCGCACCAGCGCACCGATTTCCACGAAGGAACCCGGATCCAGCAGCATATTGATGCGGTCGCGGGCCGACGGAATGCCTTTGCGGGCCCGCTTCGCCACCCCCGCTTCCCCCGCCGGTTCTCTCGCGACTTCCAACTTCTGTCGCAGGTCGGCGAGTTTCTCGGCGGTGGTGGTCAACGGGGCTCCTTTCGGCAAAACCTACTTTCGCAGAACCTTTTTCACTCTCGAGCTATTTCGCAGTGGTGTCGATCTCACTCAGCTTCTTGGTGAGGTCGGCACCGATGGTGGCGATGCGCGGCTCGTCGATGATCTGCAGGTGGTCACCCGGGATGTGGATGATCTCCAGATTCGGGATGTGCTCCCCCCAGCCGCCATTCTCCTGGCGTTCCGCGAAACGCGGCTCCAACTCGATGATTCCGTCGTGGTAGCGATCGGCGAGGTAGAGCACCACGTCGCCGTCGTACCGGGAGGGCTCGACCTTCTGGAGTTCACGGCTCTCGATCCACGAGGTGCGCTGGTGTTCCAGCACGCCGCCGGGGATGTTCGCACCCGCGAACTTCACCAGCTCGATGACGATCTGGTACTGCTCCTCGTCGGAAGCGGCCGCCAGTTCCTCGAGCTGCTCGTCATCCAGTTCACCCTGGAATCCGTAGGTCTTCTGGGCGAAGGTCTGGAAGCGCTTGATCCGCTCCACCCGACCGGCGGGCGAATTGTCTTCGCCCTCGGTCGGAATCGCCAGATCGATGAGCCCGACCAAGCGCACATCCGCGCCCTCCTCGCGCATGATCTGCGCGACGGTCAGCGCGAACACCGCGCCCAGCGACCAGCCGTAGAACACGTACGGCCCCTCCGGCTGAATCTTGCGAATCTCCGGAATGTACTGGCGCGCACGCTCTTCGATGGATCCCTCGACCCGCTCGAAGCCGTACATGGGCGTCCCGGCCGGAATGCGCTTCAACAGCGGCTCGTAGACCAGGGTGTTGCCGCCCGACGGGTGGAAGACGAAGACCGGCACCGCATCCGAGCCCGCTTCGCGCGCCCGCAGGGTGCGCACGAAACCGTCCACATCGGCCTTGTCCTGATAGCCGCGCACGATATCGGCCATCTTCTCGATGGTCTCGGCATCGCGCAGCTCGTCGATATCGATCTGCGCCTTGACCCGCTCCGAGAGCCGGGCCGCCAGCTTGTCCATGGTGGCGTCGTCGAGCACCGGCAGCGCGTTGAAGATGCCGCCCGCCGACTTGCCGGTCACCACGGCCCAGGTGGCGTAGGTGAGGCGTTCGGCGGCATCGCGCGGCGGGACATTGTCCTCGTCGGTCGGCGCGGCGGGCGGGGCCGACTCCACGTCGTCGGCCGAAAGGGCTTCGCCCACAGCCGCTTCGGTGGTGATCTCGGTGGCCTCGGCGACCACGTCGTCGGTCACGTTGTCCAGCTCGTCGGCCTCGGTGGTGGCGGCGGTGCCGGTCGAGGCCTCGGGCTTGGGCAGCACGGCCGCCGGGTCCTCACCCGCGGCCAGCGCCGCGCGCGCGGCGGCGACGAAATCGGCGTCGACGGTGATCTCCTCACCGGCGGCCTGGCGCTCGGCGATGGACTGCAATTCCTCGCGGTGCTCGATGGCGTAGCGCAGCACCTTGCCGACCTCGAGCAGGCTGGCATCGCGCACCGCCTGGATCTGGAGCTGCGGAATATCGAACTCGTACTCCACGCGGTTCTTGATGCGCATGGCCATGAGCGAGTCCAGGCCCAGCTCCATGAGCGGGATCTCCATGGGCAGATCCTCGACGGCGTAGCCCATGGACTCGGCCACGATGATCGCCAGGCGCTGTTCCACGGTCTGCGTGCCGTTCGGATCCCAACGCTCGGTGGGGATTTCGGCGACCTCGGCCGCGGCGGCCGGGGCGGCGGTCTGCGCGACCGGCTGCGGCGCGACCGGTTCCGGCAGCGGTGCGCCGGAGGTGACCACGCCGTCGAACAGCAGCGTGAAGGCATTGCCCTGCTTGGCGTGCACCTGCGCCGCCGCACCGCCGGGGTACGGGGTCAGCGTGGTGGTCAGCGTGCCCGAGGTGGGAATCTCGCCGTACGCGTAGGACGCTCCGGTGCTCACATCCGAAAGCACCTGCGCCGCAGCGGCACTCACGAGCTGCTTCAGGTCGGTGACGACACTCGCCTGCACCTCCCACACGTGGCGGCCGTCCGGCAGCGCCACATGCGAGCCCGGCGCCCGGCCGCTGCCCGAACCCGAGGCGATACCGACCTTGGGCCAGTACTCCTTGCGCAGGAACGCCGTACGCGGGATATCGGCGAAGTCGCCCGCGGGCAGCAGCGACGACAGGTCCACGTAGTGGCCGTTGACGTAGAGCTGCGCGAGCGAGGCGATGACCGCCGCCGACTCGTCTTCCTTGCGCTTGAGCGTCGGAATCAGCGCGGCGTTGTGCACGCCCGCCGCGTAGGTGGTGCCCAGCACCTGCATGAGCGCGACGGAATTGGGGGCCAGTTCGAGGAAGGTGGTGATACCCGCGTCGACGGCCTGGCGCACGGCATTGGTGAAGTACACCGAGCCGCGCATGTTCTTGACCCAGTAGTCCACATCGTGAATGGGGTCGTGGCCCGCGGCGTAGCGGGCGCCCTCGTGGACGGTCGAGTACAGGTCGGTCTTCAGCTTGGTCGGCTCGATACCGGCCAGCTCGGCGGCCAATTCACCCAGCAGCACATCCATTTGGGAGGTGTGGCCCGCGCCTCGGGTCTGGAGCACGCGAGCGAACTTGCCCTGCTCTTCGACCTTGGCGACGATGGCGTGCACCTGATCCGGCGGGCCGCCGATGACGGTGTTGGTGGGCGCGGCGTACACCGCGACCTCGACATCCGGGTACTCCGGCAGCATGGCTTCGATATCGGCGGCGCTCAGCTCGACCAGCGCCATATTGCGCACCTGGTCGTCGGTGATCATGGCCTCGCCCTCGCCCATCAGGCGACCGCGCGAGCAGATGACCCGCACCGCGTCCTCGAGGTTCATACCGCCGGAGATGTACGCGCCCGCGACCTCGCCCTGCGAATGTCCGACCACGCCTTCGGGTTCCGCGCCGTGCGCGCGCAGCACCGCGGCCAGACCCACCTGAATGGTGAAGGTGCCGACCTGCCCCGTGCCGATATCCCAATCCTGGCTGTCGTCCAGGATCATGTCCTTGACCGAGTACCCGGCCTCGTCCTCCACGAGCTCGTCGACCTTGTCGACGGCCTCGCGGAAGATCCGGTTCTCCTGGTAGAGCTGCTTGCCCATCTTCCGATGCTGTGCACCGAATCCGGCCATCACCCAGAGCGGGCCACGAGCCGACGGGGCATCGGCGGTGAAGACGCCGGGACCGGGCTTACCGGCCTCGATGGCGCGCAGCCCGGCGATGGCCTCTTCGTGATTCTTGGCGATGACCACACCGCGCGAGCGGCCGTGATTGCGCTTGGCCAGCGCCCGGGCCACATTCTCGAGCGGAGTCGCCTGTCCCGCTTCGGATTCCAGCCAGTCGGCGAGATCCTTGGCGGCGCGTTTGCGGCGCGAGGGCAGGTAGGCCGAGACCGGCAGGATGACCGGCAGCGGCTCGTCGCGCTCGGCCCATTCCGGTTCCGGCGCAGCGGCTTCCAGCACCTTCTCGGCCTCGGCCAGCACATCGGTGGCCTCGTTGTCGAGGTCGTCGGTGGCGGTCACCTCGGGAGTGGCAGGGGTGGGCACGTACTCCTGGATGACAAGGTGCGCATTGGTGCCGCCGAAGCCGAAACCGGAGACGCCGATGGTGGCCTTGCCGCTGTAGCGCGGGAATTCGGTGGGCTCCTCGACGACCTTGAGATGCGCCTGGTCCCACGGAATGTAGGGGTTGGGTCCGGAGTAGTTGACGCTGGGCGGAATGACGTTGTGCTGCAACGCCATGATCACCTTGGCGAGGCTGGCCGCACCCGCGCCGGACTCCAGGTGACCGAAGTTGGACTTGGCGGAGCCGAGCAGCGCGGGCTTGTCGGCCTCGCGGCCACGGCCGACGACCCGGCCCAGGGCGTCCGCCTCGATGGGGTCGCCGAGCAGTGTGCCGGTGCCGTGTGCCTCGATGTAATCGACTGTGGAGGGCGCGATTCCGGCGTCGCGGTAGGCGCGGCGCAGCACCTCGGCCTGGGCGTCCGGATTCGGCGCGAGCAGGCCGTTGGAGCGGCCGTCGTTGTTGACCGCGGTGCCCTTGATGACCGCCCAGATCTTGTCGCCGTCGCGCTCGGCGTCGGCGAGACGCTTGAGGACCACCAGACCGCCGCCCTCGGAGCGGACCATGCCGTCGGCGTCCTTCGAGAACGCCTTGATGTGGCCGTCCTTGGCGACCGCGCCGTTGGCGTCGAAGCCGAGGGTGGCCAGCGGGGCGAGCAGCATGTTCACGCCGCCGGAGATCGCCACGTCGGCGTCGCCGTTGCGCAGTGCCCGGACGCCCTCGTGCACCGCCACCATGGTGGACGAGCACGCGGTGTCGATGGAGACCGACGGGCCGCGGAAGTCGTAGAAGTAGGAGACGCGGTTCGGGATGATGGACGAGACGCTGCCCATGATGGCGTACGCCTCCGCCGACAGCGGAGTGTTGGCGTCCGGTTCCTTACCCATGCCGAGCGCCGCGATCAGCATGAAGTCATTGCCGGTCGAGCCGATGTAGACGCCGACCTGCTGGCCCTTGAGCTCGTTCGCGGGAATTCGCGCGTGCTCCAAGGCTTCCCAGGTCAGCTCCATCATGAGGCGCTGCTGCGGATCGACGCGCTCGACCTCGACCGGGGACATGGCGAAGAATTCGGCGTCGAAGCCCTTGACCACTTCCTGGTCCAGGTAGCCGCCGCTGGTATTGCCGTGCTCGATCGCCCACGCGGCCTGCGGGTCGCCCTTGAACTCGTCCCACCGGCCCTCGGGTAGGTCGCGAATGGCGTCACCGCGATTGATGAGGAACTCCCAGGTCGATTCGGGAGTGTCACCCGCGCCCGGAAGGCGGGTGGCCAGACCGACAATGGCGATATCGTGCGCCTCGCCCGGCTGGTATCCGGCGGTATAGAAGGCATCGTCGGCCACATCGGCGGGTGCGTCCGGCTCACCGTTCACAATGCGCTCGGCCAACGACGCGATGGTCGGATGCTGATAGACGATGGTGGCGTTGAGCACCACGCCGGTGAGGTCCTCGATATCCCCGCCGAGCGCCAACGCGTCCCGAGAAGCGAGCCCGAACTCCTCCATCGGCCGATCCACCGTGATCTGCTCGACCGGCTGGCCGGTGGCGTCGGCGACCCAGCGCCGCAACCATTCCCGCAGTTCGGCGACCGACATATCCGTGCCCGAAGGCTGCGCCACCTCGGTGCCCGAGGGCTGTACGGCACCCGCTGTCGACTCCGTCGCGGCGGTCTCGGTCGTGTCGGTGGGGACGTTGCCCTCGTTCTCAGCCATCAATTCCTCAAGCTACCTGTCTGCGTCGGGTGCACGGCAGTGAATGCAGTGAATGGCGCGGGCCGCACCGGGCCCGCGCCATCGCGTGTGAGGCTAGGCCTCACTCCTCGTCTGGTGCATCGGGGAAAGCTTGCTGTGTGTAACCACCCCGCAGTGTGCCCTCCACATACGCGGCCTTGCACGCGCGGCGCGCGATCTTGCCGCTGGAGGTGCGCGGAATCGAGCCCGCGGGAACGAGCAGGATATCGCGGGCGGTCACGCCGTGGCGCTGCGAGATGGCCGCGCGCACCGCGTCGGCGATGGGCTGCGGATCGGCCTTGCCCGCGCCCGGGCCGCGCTCGGCCACGATGACCAGCTGCTCGGAGGCGTCGTCGGCGTCGAACTTCAGACCCGAATGGCTGTCGGCGGCAAAGACTTCCGCGGGCAGCTGGTTCGCCGGGACGGCGAAGGCGGCCACGAAGCCGGGGCGCAGCGCGGTGGAGGCCTCCTGCGCGGAGTACTCCAGATCCTGCGGGTAGTGGTTGCGGCCGTCCACGATCACCAGGTCCTTGACGCGGCCGGTGATGTAGAGCTCGCCGTCGATGTAGACGCCGAAGTCGCCGGTCCGCATCCAGTAGGCGTCCTCCGGGGCGCCCTCGGCATGACTGCCCTGGGGCTGGCGGCGCACCAGCCGGTTGCGGAAGGTGTTCTGGGTTTCGGTCTCGCGACCCCAGTAGCCGATGCCGATGTTGTTGCCGTGCAGCCAGATCTCGCCGACCCGGCCCTCCGGCAGCTCCAGCGAGCCCTCGGGGTCGTCGATGCTGTCGGGGTCCACGATGGTCGCCCACTGCGAATGGCCGACATAGCCGCAGCTCACTTGGGCGATGGAGTTGGGCGTGCCCTGCTCCACCTTGACCACGCGACCGGCATTGAGCTCGTCGCGGTCGACGTAGATGACCTTGGCCTCGTCCTCGTGCCGGGTGGCCGAGACGAACAGGGTGGCCTCGGCCATGCCGTAGCAGGGCTTGATGGCGGTCTTGGGCAGCCCGTAGGGCGCGAACGCCTCGTTGAACTTCTTCATCGACGACACGGTCACCGGCTCGGAGCCGTTGATCAGGCCGATGACATTCGACAGGTCGAGGGTCTCGCCGTTCTTCGGGCGGCCGCGCGCGGCGGCGTGCTCGAAGGCGAAGTTCGGTGCGGCCGCGAAGGTTCCGGCGCCGTCGGCCACCGCGGCCAGCTCGTTGATCCAGCGCGAGGGGCGGCGCACGAACGCCGAGGGCGACATGATGGTGATGTACTTGCCGCCCACGGCGGGCAGGATCACCGTCAGCAGGCCCATGTCGTGGAACAGCGGCAGCCAGGTGACGCCGCGCGAGCTCCAGTTCAGGTCCAGCGAGTGCACCATCTGCAGCAGGTTGGTGCCGACCGCGCGGTGGGTGATCTCCACACCGGCCGGAACCCGGGTCGAGCCCGAGGTGTACTGCAGGTAGGCGATGTCGTCCACGGTGATCTCCGGGCGCACCCAGGTCTCACCGACGCTGTCGGGAATGGCGTCGACGGCGATGATGCGCGGACGCTGGGCGGCGGGCAGCGCGCGGAAGAACTGACGCACACCGGCGGCGGAGGAGCTGGCCGTCAGGATCGCCGAGGGCGTGCAGTCGCCGAGCACGGCGTGCAGGCGGTCGGTGTGACCGGGCTCCTCGGGATCGAACAGCGGCACCGAGATGCAGCCCGCGTAGATGGCGGCGAAGAAGGAGATGACGTAGTCCAGGCCCTGCGGGGCGAGGATCGCGACCCGATCGCCCTGCTTGGTCACCTGTTGCAGTCGAGCGGCCACCGCGCGCAGCCGGGTACCGAACTGGCTCCAGGTCAGGTCCTGATACTCGCCGTCGCGCTCCCGCGAGTAGTCGATGTAGCGATAGGCCAGATCATTGGCTTCGTTACCGATCGTGTGCTTCTCGACGTAATCGACCAGGGTACGACCCTCGGGAATCGTGATCTTCCCGGTTTCGTCCAGGTAGTCGTCGAAAGTCTCGTCCATTCCTTCTTCTCCTCCGAGGCACACGCAGCAAGGCGGCGACATGGCCGCTGTTACCTGTGAGGCCCCGACTCTCTTTCGCCCGCCGGTGCTCCAGAAACGTTCAAGAGCCAACCTGCAGAATTCTGTTGCGGTCTGCGCGGTGACCGCCTATTGGCTAGATGTACTCAAACCAGGGTCATGTTACAGAGGACGGCTCGCGCCGGTCTCCGGAGCGGCTCGAGTTCCCTGGTCACTCGTGCCGAAGCAATGGGATCACCGGTGCGAATGCCTCCATTTGAGTGGGAAATACGCCTACATAGGACATCGATGTGAGTTGCCGCACCCGGCGGATCCGGTCGGCGATTTGTTCGTGGGTGCCGATCGCCACATAGGGCGATTCGAGGATGTCCTCGGCCGACAGCGTCACGTCCACTTCCAGATTCGGGTGCAGCCCCTTGTCGATCGCGGCCAGGGCCATGTCGGCGGCCCGTTCGCGGTCGTCGGTGACGATCACCGCGGTGATCGTCCAGTTCAATTCGATCTCGGCGAAGCGGCGTCCGGCCGCGGCCGCGACCAGCTTCACCCGCTCGATGGTCCGATCGAGCGTGATACCCGACAGGAGCATCTTCCCGTCGCGCGTGCTCGGCGGAATCACCGAGACGATATCCGCGTGCTTGGCCGCCAGCGCGAGCATGCGCGGCCCGCCGCCACCGGTCGCCAGCGGGGGTCGCGGGCCCTGTCGAGGTCGCGGTGCGCCGCGGACCCCGCGCACCTGAAAGTGCTTGCCCTCGAAGCGACATTCCTGTCCGCGCAGCAGCACGTCCAGGATGGTCAGGGTCTCGTCGAGTTGTTCGAGCCGCGTGGCGGGCGGTTCGAAGGGAATGCCCGCGGCGTGGAAGTCGTCGGCCAGCCAGCCAGCCCCGACGCCCAGTTCCAGGCGGCCGCGCGAGAGCACGTCGAGGGTGGCGGCCTCCTTGGCCAACACCACCGGATGCCGAAAACCGTTGGCCAGCATCGAGGTTGCGATGCGGATGCGGTCGGTCGCCACCGCCAGCGCGCCCAGGGCCGCGATCGGACCGATCTGCGGGCCGACCGAATCGGGCACCGCGAAGCAGTCGTAGCCCAAGTCCTCGGCCTGCTGCGCCAGTTTGATGAACTTGCGCGCCCCGCCTTCCTGCGGGTTTCCCTCGCCCGCCGCCGCGAAGCGGAAAGCCCGCGGCGGTGTTCCCGGCGCGGTCGTCAGACCGGCCGGTACGGCGACTTCTGTCATGAACTCGGTGCTCCTGGCTGAGAGTGATCGCATCGCGCCGCCGGGCCTCATCGACCGGCGTCACAATCAACGCAGCACTCTACAGCGTGTGCGCGCAACCACGGGCTCTGTCGGCCAGCGCAAGACCCCGATTGGAGGGGGACCACTCGCGCCGTCCGGACGCTGTTTCGCGCCCGGGCGCGTGACTGGCTCGGCTCACGAATGCGGGGGGTGCGGAGCGTTCTCGATGAGACCGGCTATCCAGTTCACCGTCCACTGGGTCGCGGTGGCGCCGTTCTCGTCCACCACATACCCGTTGTAGGAGCTGTGCACCGGATTGCCCGCCGCGCGCACCAGGGTGCCCACACTGTTCAGAAGGTTGAAGGGGTTCAACGCTTGTCGCGGCGAATCGCAGATGAGATCGCCGGGCGCGCAGATGGTGAAGGTGCGGTCGGCGAGCGTGCCGAAGCCTGGACGCGGACCGGTCATGGTTATGCCCGGGACGTTCAGGCCCTTGAGCGCCACCTCCGCGCCCTCGCCGGGCGGGGTCACGCCGATCTCGGTGGCCTGGCCGTCACCGGTGGTGCGGCGGCCGTCGGCGATGACCATGACACCGAGCACCTTGTCGGCGGGCACCGGGCCCTTGCCCGCGCCGATATTCGCGGCGACGTCACCGGCGATCACCGCGCCCTGGGAGAACCCGGCGAGCACATACGTGGTGAGCGGGCACTCCTTGTGGGTCTGGGCGAGCTTGTCGGTGGCCCGGGCGGTGCCCTCGGAGCGGCTGTTGTTGTAGGACTGCTGGCCGTCCGGCGGCAACGCGATGGGATTGGAGAACTCCGCCACGTACGGGACGGTGTAGACCTCCACCCGCTCGTTGGGGAACCGCTCGCGAATCGGGTTGGAGATGTTCAACATCATCGAGGCCGGATTCGCCGACGGGTTGTAGGGGTCGTCGTTACTGTTCGACTCCCAGGTGCCGGGCACCGACAGCATGAGCACATCCGGGCACGAAGCCGGTTGTGACGTCGGGGGTTCGGTGCCCGGCGGCCGGGGTGGTTTGGGAAGGTGCAGCAGCCCCGCGAGCAGATACCAGAGCACGATGATCACCACGATGATCACCGCGATCACCGCGAGGAAGTACAGACACCCTCGTCGCGTGGACCGGCGTGCGGAGCGGCTGCGGGGGGTCACTGGCAGTAACTCGCGGAGGCGACTTCGTAGTAGATCTTCCCGGCCTGCTCGACCGGCATCTTGCTCTGGTCGAAGGACGGGTCGGCGCCCGCGATGGCGGTCACGTAGGTGATGATCTGGTCCTCGGGCGCGTTCTCGGCCTTGCCCTGGCAGACCAGGCTGCCCGCGGTGAGCGCGATATCCGGCGACGACGGGGTGACGCCGCGCTTCTTGAGCTCCTCGAGGTAGGTCTTGTCCTTGTCGGTGAGCGCCGCCGCGCCGCTCTGCGGGGTGACGAATTCGGTCGGCACCGGCTCGGGACGCTCCGGGGTGCCCGACTCGGGCGATTCGGACGGCTGCGACTGTTCGGTCGACTCGGGCGCATTCGCGGTGGTGCTCGGCGCGGCCGAGGAGCTCGCCTGCGTGGTCGCGGACAGCGTGGGCGTGCTCGTCGCGGTCGAATCATTGTTGCCGCAGGCGGCCAGCAGTCCGGCGGCCGCAACTGCCGCCACCACGCTGATCACCTTTCCACGGGTCCGTTGCATGAAATCGCTTCCTCGAGATCTATCAGGGCACAAGGTCGGACCCCAGGCTAGCCGTAAGGTCGCCGGATGTGCCGTGTTGCATTTCGAACCTCATACAGTTCACAGACCGCCGCACGCGCTCGAGCAGGCCGAATCAGCCTTCCGGAAATACCGGTGGCACCACCGAGGGAGCCTGCGGGAGGATCTCGGCGGGCTGGGGTGCCGGGGGAATCTCCAGCACGATCGCGGGGGCCTGGGGTGTGGTCGTCGCCGCGGGCTCCGGGGCGACGACGGGAGCCGGGGTGGGAAGCTGTTGCGCGGCGGGCGCGGTGGTCGACGGCATGACTTCCGGGGCCGCCGCCGCGGGGCTCTGGGGTACGGCCGGAGCCTGGGGCGCGGCGGCCGGAGGCTGCGGCGCGGCCGCCGGTGCCTGCGGCGTCGGCGTCTCGGCGGCGGCCGGATTCTGTTCCGGGCGAGCCGGATTCGCGGCTGGAGCCGGGGCGGGCGGTGCCGGTAGCGCGATGGGGCGGCCGTCGATGGTCACCACCGAGGCGCGGTCGTCCTTGACGATGACGGTGCCGCCCTGGAAGGTCTGCTGCGAGCCGCCGGGGATCTGCGTTTCGTCACCGGTCGGGAAGCCGAGCTGGCCGTTCTCGAAACCCAGTGCGCCCCAGGCGTCCATGACCGCGCCGTTGCGCACGCCCCACGCGCCCGAGAGTGGGCTCCAATAGATATTGCCGCCCTCGAACCGACTCATCCGCCCGAAGTCCTTCAGCCCCACCTCCCCCGAGGCAGGGAAGCCGAAAACGCTGTTCTCGAAACCGAGTTGGGCGTACTTGCCGAGAATCAGGCCCTGCACCAGGTGCGCGCCGGTCTTGGGGCTGAAGTACATGGGCCCGTGTTCGAAGCCCTGCACCACGCCGTCCTTGCTGGGGGTGGACTGTTCCAGACCGGTCGGGTAACCGGCCGGTCCGCCCTCGTAGCCCTGTCTGGCCCACTCGTCGAGAATCGCGCCGCGCACCGGCTGCGCGCCGGTCTGCGGCGTCCAGTAGATGAAGCCGTGCTGGAAGGGCTGGAAGCGTCCGCGCCCGTCCGGCAGCGCCGCCTCCCCGCCGGTCGGCAGGCCCAGCCCGCTGCCCGGTCCGGAGATCCCGTGGTAGCTGCCGCCGATCATGCCGCCCGTCGGCAGCGCGCCGGTGGCCTGCGAATAGAAGACCTGACCGCCCGAGAAGTCCTGTGCCACACCGCCAGCCACCGGATATTCGCCGGTCCGGCACGGCCCCAGCCAGTTGTTGGCCTGCACCACCGCGGCGATCGCGCCGCCGACCTGACAGTTGGTCGGGGTGCCGTCCACGCCCATGGCTGCGGCCGCCTGCGGCCACGACTGGCGCATCTCGAAATCCCAGTACGGCCAGGTGTGGGTGCCCGAAGCACGGTAGTTCACCTGCACCGGGACGGAGATCTTGTTCAGTTTCGCGACGAAGTTCTGCGTGGTCAGCCGCGACAGCACCTCCAGGCCCATCCCCGCGTAATTGGAGCTGATGCCCGGAATATCGGAGAGCGGATCGGTCGCGCCCGCCGTACCGCTGCCGCTGGAGACGTAGAGGCTGATGTCCTTCAGCTTGTCCGCCAGCTGGTACGGATCGTGTTCGGCCCACAGGGGACTCGACGGCGGCCCGAACATGGCCTCGGAATCGAATCCGCCCGCATCGCGCATGGCGAAATTCACCGCCTGCGGCATACCGAGCGTGGTGAGGGTCAGGAAGCCGGAGTAGGAGGCGGCGTGGCGCACCCAGCCGGGATTGCGCGCGGCCAGGAACATGGCCGCCGTGCCGCCCATCGAAAGACCTTCCACGCCACGCACATTCGTGGCCCGCCACTGGCCCTCCAGCAGCGGTGGGAGTTCCTTGGTCAGGAAGGTCTCCCATTTGTAGTTGCGTCCGTTGTTGGGTTGCAGCCAGTCGGCGTAGAAGCTGGACTGGCCGCCCACCGGCAGCACCACGGTGACGTTCTTGTCGGCGAAGAACTCGTCGGCGCTGGCGTCTTTGGTCCAGCCGTTCTCCTCGTCGGTGGCGCGCAGGCCGTCGAGCATGAACAGCACCGGGAATTTGGCGTCGGGCTTGGTATTCCAGTCCCGCGCCAGCAACAGCTGCACCTGTACCGCCTCGCCCATGGCGGGCGAGAACACCCACAGCGCCACCCGGCGGTCGCTCAACCACACCGCGCGCTGCACGGTCGCGGGAGCGCCCATCGCGGCCTGGGGTTCGGCCGCGGCCGGGGTCACGACGGTGAGTCCCGCCGTCAATGGCAGCAGCGCGGCGGCGGTGCATGCCGCCCACCGCCTCACCCGCTTCGCCCCACCATTAACACCAGCCACAAAAGTGTTTCTACCGCTATTCGGAGGAATCACCAGGGAGACGCGCGGGACAAGCCTCGGGAAAACAGCGACGCCGGTAGGTTTCCGCAGAAACCTACCGGCGTCGGCTACGAATCTATTGATTCGGGGATCAGGCGTTCAGCGCGCGCAGGATGTCGGGGCGCGCGTTGGCCAGCTGATCGTGCCAGTACTTCCAGGTGTGGGTACCGGTGGCCGGGAAGTCGAAGCGCGCTCCGATGCCCAGCTGGCCCAGGCGGGCCTGGAAGGCGCGGGTGTTCACCAGCGACAGCGCCTCGAGGACGATGGCGTTACCGGTATTGAACACGCCCACAGCGGAATTCGGGCGGTCGTACTGACCCGGCAGGGCGGAACCGGCCGAGATGTACATCGGCAGATCCTTCAGCTGCGGCGCGAAGACGAAGGGGTCCATGCGCAGCCACTGCGGGCTCCACGGCGCGGCCATGGAGTCGACGTTGAAGCGGCCCGCGTCCAGCATGGCGAGGCGGATGGCCTCACGCATACCCGGCGCGGAGATGTTCAGGTAGCCCGAGAACGCCGAGGCGTGCTTGAACATGTCCCGGTGGTAGGCGGCCAGCATGAGCGCGGCCGAGCCACCCATGGACAGACCGGCGACCGCGTTGTTGGTCTTCGAAACACCGTATCCGGCAAGGAACTCGGGGAGCTCCTTGGTCAGGAAGGTCTCCCACTTGTAGGTGTACTTCTGACCGTTGGTGTTCGACGGCGAGTACCAGTCCTGGTAGAAGCTGGACTGGCCGCCGACCGGCATCACGATGGTGACATTGTCGTTGGCGAACATATCGGGCGCGCCGCCCTCGTCCGCATTGGCCCAGGCATTGCGGTCGTCGCGAGCGCGCATGCCGTCGAGGAGATAGAGGGCGGCATTGCCACCCTGGCTCGCCCACTGCACCTGGACCTTGATCGGACCCATACCGGACGGCACCATCAGTTCTTCGAAACCACCCGCGGGCGCGCGCAAAACCGGTCCGTGAACGGGGGCGGCGGAGGCGAGGGTCGGGGCAACCACGCCAGCGGCGACCGGCAGGGCAAGCGCGGCCGCACCAGCGGCAACCATCCGCTTGGCCCAACCACGGGAAGCGCCCCGCCGTCCCGACTCGACTCCCACCCGCGCGGCGGTCCTGCCGAAACGCATGAATACTGCTCTCTTTCTGCTGTTGTGGCCGGTGCGCTCGAGCCGTTCTCCGCGGATCCCGACTCTCCACTTCGAACGGCGGCGCTACCACGATGTGGTCACACTTGCGCTCGCTGGACGATATTCGACCGGGAATGCCTTAGCAAGGCCGAGGCAATCACGTGGCCGAAATCCGCCCTCGCGGTGACCGTAATCGTGCGGTGACCTTATCGCGCTTTGCGCGACATGTCGCGCCCGGACCGGAAAAACCTTACGGCTAACCGATGTTCGCGCTCAGATCCGGCAACATCTTGAACACCTGATCCTGCCAGTAGAACCAGTTGTGGATACCGTCGCCGGTGTAGTCGAAGTGCGCGTTGTGCGGACCGAGACTGTCGAGTCGGGCCTGGAAGGCGCGGGTATTGGCGAGCGCTATGGTCTCCAGCCCCATGGCATTGGTGATGTGGAAGGCGTCGATGGGCTGGCGGACCTGATCCCGCAAACCGGGCAGTCCGTTTCCGCACGATATCCACAGCCGAGTTCCGTTGGCGCGCAACATGGGTGCGAATACGAAAGGATCGTTGCGCAGCCACAATTGACTCCACGGCGGACCCCACATGGAGTCGATGTTGTAACCGCCCGCATCCAACATGGCCGCACGCAGGCCCTCCTTCATACCGGGCGCGGAAATATTCAAATAACCGGAATACGATGCGGCATAACGGAACTGGTCGGGATGGTAAGCGGCCAGCACCAGGGCCGCGCTACCGCCCATGGACAGGCCGAATACCCCGTTGCCGCGCGGACTGAAGCCCAACCGGTCGGCCAGCGCGTTGCGCAGATCCCGCGTCAGAAAGGTTTCCCAGGCGTACGGCTTCTGCTGTCCATTGGTATTGCTGGCGGCCACCCAATCGCTGTAGAAGCTGGACTGGCCGCCGATCGGCATCACCACATTGATGTTCCACGCGGTCAGCACGCGCTCCACATCGGTGTCGATCTCCCAGCCGGACAGGTCGTTTCGCGCGCGCAGACCGTCGAGGGCGTAGACCACCCGCTGGGTGTTGCCGTCGGCGGCGCGGAAGACGCGGGACTTGATCGGACCCATACTCGAATCGACCCAGAAGTCGAATCCGGCCGGATCGAAGGAGGCCGAGGCCGGTGCGCCGCCCCCTCCTATCGCCGCTACCAGCGGCAATGTCACCGCGCACACCACGGCAGCCACTGTGGCACGTACCGAAGAACGCTTGGACCGCATTCGATTTCGCCTTCCGCCGATCTCCGTTGACCGCCACCGAAACGCATAGGCCGTGCTGTTATGGACTTTCTCTATAGGCGTTTTCCGCAACCGCACCGACATCGAAACACCCCTGGATGCGGAATCGTGATATGCGTCCAGGGGTGTTGACGGGTTCGACAGCTAATCAGCCGATATTGGCCGACAGATCCGGAATCATCCGATAGGCCTCGTCCTGCCAGTTGGTCCACGCGTGCAGGCCGACGTTCGGGAACGAATACACCACGTTCTGCGCGCCCAGCGACATCATGCGCACCTGGAAGGCCCGAGTGTTGGCCAGTGCGAGCGCCTCCAGCGGTCCGCCCTTGACGAGGCGATCCGCCGCCGCCCCGAACGGGATCTGGAGGTCCTGCTGCATGGGCAGGCCGCTGCCCGCCGCGATCCACAGCCTGGTGTTGTTCGCGATGAGCGTCGGCGCGAAGACGAACGGGTCCATGTGCAGCCACTGCGGGCCCCAGGGCGGAGCCATGGAGTCCACGTTGTAGCCGCCCGCGTCGATCATGGCCGCGCGGATCGCCTCGCGCATACCCGGCGCGGAGATGTTCAGATAGCCCGAGAACGACCCGGCGAAGCTGAACTGGTCGGGGTGGTAGTTGGCGTACACCAGGGCCGCGCTGCCGCCCATCGACAATCCGAACACGCCATTGCGATAGGGGTTGAAGCCCAACCGATCCCGTAGCGCCCAGCGCAGCTGGTTGGTCAGGAAGGTCTCCCACTCGTAGCGGTAGCTCTTGCCGGGCCCGGCCATGAACATCTCGGTGACACCCGAGCCGGTGGCCGAACCCGCCGACCCCGGCGGCACACCGAAGAAGTCGCTGGGCGCGTTCCAGTCGGCATAGAAGCTGGACTGGCCGCCGACCGGCATGACCACATTGATGTTGTTGGCGGTGAGCACCTGGGCGACATTGGTCTCGATCTCCCAGCCGTTGAGCGTCTCGGGAGCGCGCATACCGTCGAGTGCGTAGACGACCCGGTTGGTATTGCCGTCGGCCGCGCGGAAGACGCGGGACTTGATCGGACCCATGACCGGGGAGTCGACCCAGAAGTCGAAGCCGGAGGGATCGAAGGCCGCGGCGGCTGGTGGGGCCAGCGGTGCGGCAATCCCGAGTGGCAGGAGTAGCGCCGCGGCTATCCCCAGCACCGATCGCTTCAACCTGGTACCACGCATCGACCTCGTCCTCCGTCCGAGCAGTCATCCGGAGCAGATACCCCGGATGTTGTTCCGAGCAGTTCTCACGAGCTGATTCGAGCTGTATTCCGGAGCGTCGCGACGCCCCGAATTGATCTTCGGTACCACACGAGTATCGGACGTCCGACCGAACTTGTTGCGGTTGTCGGCCACGGCGAGTCCAATTAGTGACCTGACAGCAAACGGCCCCGCGACGCCGTGATGGCGACTGCGGGGCCGTTCGAATTGCCTTCTAGCTCAGCCTATTCGGATCAGCTATCGACAAAGGTGGCTATCAGCCGATGTTGTTGGACATGTCCGGAATCATCCGGTAAACCTGGTCCGCCCAGTTCTTCCAGTTGTGGATGCCCAGGGCCGGGAAGTCGTAGTTCACATTGTTGGCGCCCAGGCTGGCCATGCGCACCTGGAAGGCGCGGGTGTTGACCAGGGCCAGGGCCTCCAGGCCCATACCGTTCAGGGTGGAGAAGGCCACCGGGTCGCCATTGGGCAGACCGCTACCGGCGGAGATCCACAGGCGGGTGTTGTTGGCCTTCAGACGCGGCGCGAAGACGAACGGGTCCATGCGCAGCCACTGCGGGCCCCACGGCGGCGCCATGGCGTCCACGTTGTAGCCACCGGCGTCGACCATGGCCACGCGAATGGCCTCACGCATACCGGGCGCGGAGATGTTCAGGTAGCCGGAGAACGAACCGGCGAAGCTGAACTGGTCCGGGTGGTAGGCGGCCAGGGTCAGCGCGCCGGAACCGCCCATGGACAGGCCGAACACGCCATTGCGGTACGGGCTGAAGCCCAGTCGATCCCGCAGCGCGTTGCGCAGGTCCTGGGTGATGAAGGTTTCCCACTTGTAGGTGTAGCTCTTGCCCGGGCCGCCCGCGGCCAGCTGCAGCGCGCCCGAGCCCGAGGCGGAGCCCGAGTTCGAGCCGCCCGAGGAACCGGCGGGCAGGCCGAAGATGGTGCTCGGCGCGTTCCAGTCCGCGTAGAAGCTGGACTGGCCGCCGACCGGCATGACCACATTGATGTTGGCGGCGGTCAGACCGCGCGCGACATCGGTGTCGATCTCCCAGCCGCTGAGGTCCTCCCGGGCGCGCATGCCGTCGAGGGCGTACACGACCCGGTTGGTGTTGCCGTCGGCCGCGCGGAAGACGCGGGATTTGATCGGGCCCATGCTGGAGTCGACCCAGAAGTCGAATCCGGCAGGGTCGAAGGCGGCGTTGGCGGTACCGGCGCCCGCCACCGACACCCCGAACGGCAGCAACATCGCCAGAGCAACACCCACTACCGATTTCTTGAACCAGCCGCGGGATCTCTGACGTCTTTCCACGCCTCGCATGTTTTTGTCCGGCCTTTCGTCAGTGCCAGCCGGAACTTTCCCTGCCGAAATCCGGCGGCATCGTGGTGGTGCGACGGCCGCCGCGCGCATATGGGCATGCGGCCGCGGCCATACATCTCGAGGAGCCTATCGCGATGACACCGCCTGGGCGTTACCAAACCGAGATAAGTGTGGGGAGAAGCACGGTTTGCCCGAAAAGAGGCGTGTCATCAGCGACGACACGCCCAGAATAGGCATACCCCCTCCGGTGACCACCGGAGGGGGTATGTCGTCTGGCGACTCAGCGCGGCGCGGGCGGCGGTGTCGTCGGGTCCACCAGGTTGCACCGCTGGATCTCGTACTTCGGCACCCGGTCGATGCGGTAGCTCGCGAAGTCCAGCGCATTGCGCAGGTTGTGCCGGAAGCGCTCGAAGGTGAGCGGATCGCGCGAAGAGATCAGCAGCGCCTGCGTTTCCGGGCAGGACAGCGCGGTGCGCGCCTGCTTCACCCACTTCTCGTCCAGATACCAGGGCATCCACGGCTTCTGGTCGACCATGCCGGTATCGACGATCACCCAGTCCGGGTAGAGGCTCTTGTCGTGGCCGATGCGGCCGTCGACGAGCCGGTCGGTGTGCGCGGCGAGCGGATAGGCCAGGCCCATCTGATCGATGACGCGCACGTCCAGCGGCACGTTCATGCTGGTCATACCGAGGTTCAGGAAGAACACGGTATGTCCGGCCCCGCCCTCCGGGATGGGCAGCGGCGGCGGCGCGATGTACCAGAACATGAACGAGGGCGAGTTCAGCAGCAGGCCGCCGTTGGGGCTCTCGGTGATGTCCTTGACCATGGCCCGCATGCGCGGGTAGTCGAGGTAGTCCTCGGCGCGAATGGGGTGGTCGTGGCCGGTCTGCAGCACGTAGTAGATGCGCTCGTCCACGATGCCCGTCGAGCTGATGGTCGTGCCCGACTTGATGGCCGTGGTGTTGCAGGCGAACACCGCCCAGCCGAGGGTGCCGACCCACGCGGCGACAATCGCCACGAAGGACCAGTCGACCCGCCGGAAAGCGGTCTCGCCCATCGGGTTCCGCCGCGGCAACCGCACCGGCACCACCATGACCGGCAGCAGCAGCGCGAACAGCTGCGGCAGCAGCATGCGACCGTGCATGAAGTCGCCGCCGACGCGGATCTCGTAGACGACGAGCAGCAGGCCGGTGCCGATCATGAGCGCCACGACGGCCGCGGGGGTGCGCAGCCAGACGCGGAAACCACTCAGCCGACCGCGCGCGGACCCGTCCGGCGTCGCGGTCGAATCCGCCTCCGCCACAGGGCGTCCCGGCGAACCGTCGGCCCGGTACTGCCGCCACGCGACGACGCCGATCGACCCGAGCAGCGCCAGCGGCACCAGCAACCAGTACGGCCCCACCAGATTCCACAGGTAGACCATGCCCTGGCCCCATTTGGCCCCGCCCGCGTCCTTGGCGACCGCGGTATTGGGGTAGGGCAGGCCGTAGTAGCCCATCCGCCAGATCTGGTAGCCCACCGGAACGAGGCCCGCGACCGTCACGATGATCGCGCGCAGCACGAGCGGCTTCAGTCGGGTCCTCGGCAGCGGCGCGCAGAAGATCATGAGCAGCGCCAGCGCGCCGACCAGCGCCATCTCCGGGCGGATGAGCGGCGCCAGACCGGCGGTGAACACCAGCCCGAAAAGGCTTGCCAGCCGGATCTTCTCGGCCTGGCTCCAGCGAATCATCCACCACCACAACAGCGCCAGCCAGAAGATGACCAGGCTGGACTCCAGTCCGGAGGTGGCGTAGTCGCGGGCCGGGGGCACCGCGATGTAGACCAGCGCACCGGCGGGCAACAGGAGCGCGGAAGTCGTTCCGCCCCACAGTCGCGCCGCGCCGAGCATGGCGAAGACGATCGCGCCCACCGACAGCGTCAGCGCGATGGAGAGCACCACGTACTCGAGTCGCGCCTGGGTGAGCCAGCTGAAGAACCAGACGATGTAGGTCCAGGCCGTACTGGTGTTCGCCTCGACGCGTTCCCCCGCGTTGAAGACCGGGCCGTTGCCCGCCAGCAGGTTTCGCACCGTGCGCAGCACGATCAGACCGTCGTCGGCGATCCAGCGCCGCTGCCAACCGCCGACCGCGAACAGTGTCGCGGTCAGCGCGATCCCACCGACGAATGTGGCGCGGGATAGTCGCGTGAAGCCGCGCGCCGAGTCACCGGCGCGACGCGCCAACCCGACCGGCAAGGCCTGCGTCGGGTTGACCACTTCCTCCTGCTCCTGTCCCGCTACCACATCAGGTGAGATAGACAGCGACACCTACCGCTCCGATCAAGGCGATTGCGAGGAACTGGAGGACACGGTCCCCCAGGGCGATCTCTTCGGGCTCACCGGCTTCACCGCCGTCGACATCCACCGCGTAGCGCAGCACCGCGATGGTGAAGGGGATCATCGAGATGGCGAACCACTCGGTGTCCTTGGCGCGACCCTGTTCGAACGCCCACAGACCGTAGAACACCACCACCGCGGTGGCCGAGATGGTCCAGACGAAACGCAGGTAGGTCGGCGTGTAGTACTGCAGCGACTTGCGGATCTTCGCGCCGGTGTCGAGCGCGATCTTCAGTTCGGCATAACGCTTTCCGGCCGCCATGAACAGCGAGCCGAAGGCCATGATGAGCAGGAACCACTGCGACAGGTCGATACCGGCCGCCGCGCCACCGGCCACCGCGCGCAGCAGGAAGCCGGAGGAGACGATGCAGATGTCGAGCACGGCCTGATGTTTGAGGCCGAAGCAGTAGGCCAGCTGGATACCGATGTAGACGGCCATGACCAGGGCCAGGTTCCAGTTGGCGACGAACGAGAGCAGGATCGAGCTCAGCAGCAGCAGCGCGGACAGGGCGTAGGCCAGATTCACCGGCACCACCCCGGCGGCGATGGGCCGGTAGCGCTTGGTCGGGTGCGCGCGGTCGGCCTCCACGTCCAGCGCGTCGTTGATCAGGTAGATGCCCGAGGCCGCGAGACAGAACACCACGAAGGCGATGCCGACGTGCCAGATGACCGACCAGTCGCCGATCACCAGGTCACCGGAGGCGGTCTTGCCAGCGGCCAATGGCGCGGCCAGGACCAGCACGTTCTTGACCCACTGACGCGGGCGCGCGGCCTTGACGAGGCCCCCGGCCAGCGTCTTGGGCGGACCCTTGATGACCGCCTCGGCTAGGTCGGTGCTGGTCGGCTCTTCGCTCATATCAACGCTGGCTCTTTCCTGTGTGGTCACTTGGCGAGTCTCTTTTCGGCGGCAAGCACTACGGCAGCTGATGCCGCCCCCAATGCCGAACCGGCGAGCACGTCCGATGGGTAGTGGACTCCGAGAACGACCCGGGACAACAGCATCGGCGGGACGAGCACCGCAGGCAAGGGTAGCCCGGTGAGCCTACCGAGCAACACAGCCGCCGCCGTGGTGGATGTCGCGTGCGAGGACGGGAAGCTGAGCTTGCTCGGCGTCGACACGTTGACCTGCACCGACGGATCGTTCGGGCGCGGGCGGCGGACGATGCGCTTGATCACGACCGAGGCCGCGTGCGAGCCGAACGCGCCGACGGCCACCCCCGCCCACTGGCGGCGGCGCTTCTTGTCGACCAGCGCACCGGCCGCGCCGATGGCCATCCAGCCCAGGGCGTGCTCGCCGAAGTGCGACATGCCGCGGGCCGCCTTGATGACGCCCGGGGTGCCGATGCGGTTCTGCACCTCGCTGATGATCGCCACCTCGGTGGGCGAGGCGGGCTCGCCGCAGCAGCCGCCGCCACAGCAGCCCTGCTCGGGATTCTCCTCGGCGGTGACGATGGGCAGTTCGCGGTCGGTACCGAAGGCGTCGGGGGCGGCGCTCACTTGGTTTCTCCTGAATCGATGCCGAAGACGTTCTCCCAGGCGGAGGTGCTGGTCAGCCACGGATGCGCCTTCCGGTACTCCTCGCGCACCCGCGGGAAGCGCTCGGCGAGTTCCTTGCGCAGGCGCATGGCCTCCTTGAACAGCGCGAGGGCCTGGCGCGGATCGCGCTTGCGGTAGACCACGCCGCGGCCGTCGGCGGTGGTGACGGTGACGCCGTCCACCTGCGACAGCAGGAACCAGCGCGCGTCCAGGGTGGGGACATTGAGCTGCGGGGTGTCGTGGTGCTGCGGCTTGGCCTTGCGGAAGTTGTGCAGCACGCCCTTGCCGAGCCGGGCCACCTTGGCGATGGGATTGCCCGGTTCGCCGACCGCGCCCACATCGGCGCGGCTGGCCATGGGCAGCTCCGTCGAGGACGGCAGCACGACCGCGTCCGGGAACTGCTTGCGCATGGCGTGCACCTTGCCGAGTGCGGTCGGCAGCAGTTCGAACAGGTGCTCCGGGCCCGCCAGGTAGTCGCGAATCGCCTGGTTCTGGATGGCGACGGTCGAATACTCCAGGCAGAGCAGGTGTTTCAGCGTCGCCTTGACGGTGTTGACGACCATGGGCCGTCCGTCGTTGGGCAGGTGCAGCGAGGCGACGACCAGGCGGTTGCGCAGGTGGAAGTAGGCCTGCCAGTCGATGGCGTCGTCCTTGTCGCTCCACGCCATGTGCCAGACGGCCGCACCGGGCAGGGTGACGGTCGGATATCCGGCTTGCCGTGCGCGCAAACCGTATTCGACGTCGTCCCACTTGAGGAACAGCGGCAGCGGCTGCCCGATCTCCTCGGCCACGCGGCGCGGGATGACACAGGTCCACCAGCCGTTGAAGTCGACGTCGATACGCCGGTGCAGCAGTTTGGAATTGTCGCGGTCGCGCAGCGGGTACTTCGAGAAGTCGTGGTCGTACTCGACATTCGGGGCCGCGGTCCACATGAAGATGGACCGGTCCACCA
This sequence comes from Nocardia sp. NPDC050406, assembly GCF_044459025.1. Classification (NCBI taxonomy): domain Bacteria; kingdom Bacillati; phylum Actinomycetota; class Actinomycetes; order Mycobacteriales; family Nocardiaceae; genus Nocardia; species Nocardia sp. NPDC050406. The sequence goes on from NZ_JBITIM010000004.1 coordinate 69,486, forward strand.
CCTCGCCCATGGTGTGCAGGTGCGAGCGCTCCTGCAGGTTGAGCATCTGGCCGCCGGTGAGGATCGGCGATTTGGCGAAGCGCGAGAAGGCCAGGGCGCGCAGAATGCAGTCCGGCTCGATCTCGATATCGTCGTCCATGTAGACGATGTACTCGGCGTCGGTGGTCTTGAGCGCCTCGTACATGACCCGGCTGTAACCGCCCGAGCCACCCAGGTTGGGCTGGTCGTGGAAGGCCAGACGATCACCCAAAGGCGCTGCGGCCTCGGCGAATCCGGGTTCGTCCACCACCTTGCGGGTGCCCTGGTCGGGAATGATGACGGCCTTGATCTTGTCCAGCACCAGCGGGTCCGAGCCGAGGGCCGCAATGGTTTTCACCGCGTCGGTGGGCCGGTTGAAGGTGGGCATGCCGACGGCGATGCTGCCGACGCCCGGAGCCTCCATGGGCGCATACCAACCGCCGCTGCGCAATTCGACCGCGGTATCGGTGGTGATGTCGAACCAGATCCAGCCGCCGTCCTCGAACGGGGCCAGCTCCACCTCGAACTCCACGACGGTGTTCAGCGCACCGCCCGGCGCGCTGAACTCGTTGCCCTGCACGTGGATTCGTGAGCCGTCGGCCTTGGAGCGGTAGACGTCCACGCGGCCGTGGCCGGACAGGTCCAGCCGCAGCACCACCGATTTCAGGATCGACCAGCGCCGCCAGTAGCTGGCGGGCACGGCATTGAAGTAGGTGCAGAACGACACCTCGGACTCCGCGCCGATGGACAGCGAGGTGCGCGTCGGCGCGTGCGCGCGGCGGGCATTGGTCTCGGATTCCTCGAGGTACAGCGTGCGCACGTCCAGGGGTTCGCCCGGACGGGGCAGGATGATGCGCTGCAGCAGCGAGATCGCTCGGGTGTCGGTGGTCATCTCTTCCAACATCACTTGGGCGGTCATTCGGCGGTGTCCACCAAGGGGGCTCCGGATTCCAGGTGCGGGCGCAGCACATTGTCGAACATGCTCAGCGCGCTGCCGATGGCCATGTGCATGTCGAGGTACTGGTAGGTGCCCAGACGGCCGCCGAAGAGCACCTTGGCGTCGGCGGTTTCCTTCTTGGCGCGCTCCCGGTAGGCCAGCACCTTGGCGCGGTCCTCCGGGGTGTTGATCGGGTAGTACGGCTCGTCGCCGGTCTGGGCGAAGCGCGAGTACTCGCGCATGATGACCGTCTTGTCGGTCGGGTAGTCGCGCTCGGGGTGGAAGTGGCGCGGCTCGATGATGCGGGTGAAGGGCACGTCCGCGTCGTTGTAGTTCATGACCGAAGTGCCCTGGTAGTCACCGGTTTCCAGGTGTTCGGTCTCGAAATCGATGGTGCGCCAGCCGAGTTCGCCCTCGGCGTAGTCGAAGTAGCGGTCCAGCGGGCCGGTGTAGATGACCGGGGCGTCGGGATTCTGGGCGCGAATCTCGTCGCGCACCTCGAACCAGTCGGTGTCCAGGCGCACCTCGATGAGATCGGATTCCGCCATCTTCGCCAGCCACGCGGTGTAGCCGTGCTTGGGCAGACCCTCGTAGGTGTCGTTGAAGTAGCGGTTGTCGAAGGTGTAGCGCACCGGCAGGCGGGTGATATTGCCCGCGGGCAATTCCTTGGGATCGGTCTGCCACTGCTTGGCGGTGTAATCGCGGACGAAGGCCTCGTAGAGCGGACGGCCGATCAGCGAGATGGCCTTTTCCTCGAGATTGCCCGCGTCCTTGGTGTCGATTTCGGCGGACTGTTCGGCAATGAGCGCCTTGGCCTCGTCGGGGGTGAAATAGCGCCCGAAGAATTGCGAGATGAGGCCCAGTCCCATCGGGAACTGGTACGCCTGGCCCTTGTGCATCGCGAAGACGCGGTGCTGGTAGTTGGTGAACTCGGTGAACTGGTTCACGTAATCCCACACCCGCTTGTTCGAGGTGTGGAACAGGTGGGCTCCGTACTTGTGGATTTCGATACCCGTTTCGGGATCCGCCTCCGAGTACGCGTTGCCGCCGAGGTGATAGCGGCGCTCGACCACCAGAACCCGCTTGCCCAGCAGGTTGGCGGTGCGTTCCGCGATGGTCAGTCCGAAGAAGCCGGAGCCGACAATGACGAGATCGAAGGGGGATGCGACGGTCACGGGAGCCCAGCGTATCGGAAGTGCGGGGGATGGCTGGGTGGAGTCGCCGACTGGGGCATCGGCCGCCTTCGATCAGCAGGTCAGCGATTTCCGGCACAGCGTGGCGAACGCCCGCGTCCACCGCGCCTGGTTGCCCAGGCTGCGCGATAATGCGGAAAGCACCATCGCGCAGACATAGGCTGAGGTAGAACTTGGGAGGTGACGGTGATAGCAGAGCCGCATCAGATCGTGACCGCGCCCGGCGGGCTGACCGTAGCCGATCTGCGCGCCGGTTACGACCCTGGATTCCGCTTCGAGCTCGAGGACGGTGTAGCCGTGATGATGGCTGCGGCCACGTTGTGGCACAACCGGGTACTCCGGCGCTTGGCCGTCGCGATGGAAACCCATTGCCCGGCACACTTGTCGGTCGAGGTGGAACAAGCGATCGAAATCACCGATGATTTTGCGCCCGTACCCGACATCGTGGTCGTCGACCGCGCTGCCGCGCTGCCGGAGGAGAATGTCCTGCCGAAATCGGCGATTACCTTGGCGGTAGAGATCGTGTCCCCGAGCACTCGGCGCAAGGATCGTATGATCCGGCCGATGGACTATGCCAGGGCTGGAATTCCGTATTTCTGGCGAATCGAGCCCGAGGACTTCGAACCCGTCGCCTACACCTTCCGGTTGGACGATTCGACTGGTCAGTACTTACCGACTGATGTACATCGCAAGCTGCTGGAAACCAGCGAACCATTCGAGATGCGAATCGAACTCATCGGTTTGGGCGGCTGACCAGGCGGCAAATCGTACCCACTGTCGACATACCCCTCGAACGAAGCGCCCCTCCAGCATTGCTGGAGGGGCGCTTCGTTCGTCTCCGCTCGGACGAGCGGAACCACCTGTGGCGCTGTCGATTACAGCCGGGCCTCGGCGAACACCTTCATGGCGTCGCGGACGTACTCGGCCGTGCCTTCACCGTGCTTGTCGTAGTTGACGGCGAATCGCGGGTCGGCGACGTACATTTCACCGAGGCCGAGGAAGTACTCCTTGGCGACGGTCTTCTGTGTGATGCCGAGCCAGTCGTAGTGCCGCTGGACGATGGCCTGCACCTCGTCGCTGTCCACGGGGGTTCCGGCCGCGTGCGCCCGGCCGTAGTCGGCGGCGATATCGAGGTGGGTCTGCATGAACGCCTTCTTGTCGGCGTCGCTGAGGGATTTCCACCAGCGGTCGCCCTGCTCGTAGGCGTCCTTGCCCCACCGCTCGATGACCTCGTCCTTGTACTGGGTGTGGTCGAATCCGTCGAATACTTCGTCTGCCATGAGTGGCTCACCTGCTTCCGTTTTGCGCAATGTTGTGTGCACCGAAGCGATCTGGCGTGCGAGCCGGTCCTGTTCCTGGCGGAGCAGTTCCAGATGCGTGCGCAGGGCGGCGGCCGGATCCTGTTCTCCCGCGAGCACTTCGGCGATGACCGGTAGGCCGAGGCCGAGTTCGCGCAGCAGCAGAATGCGTTGCAGCCGTACGAGGGAGCCCTGGTCGTAATAGCGGTAACCGTTGGCCCCGATCCGGCTGGGCGGCAGCAGGCCGAGTTGGCCGTAGTGCCGCAGGGTGCGGCTGGTGGTGCCCGCCGCCTTGGCCAGATCCTGGATGGACCATTCGGTTGACGCGCTCACGTCCCTTCCTCCTCGTTCACTTCGACGGAATCCAGCATGCAAGTTGACGCTACGTCAAGGTCAAGCCTGTTTCGAGTATGCGCCGCGTCACTCAGTACCCGGCGGTGAAGCGGGTCCGGTGGTGCTTCGGATTCTCGGCCTCGTCCACCAGGGCGACGGCCAGATCCTCCATGGAGATGGCGGAGTTGCCGTCGGCGTCGGCGAGCAGCTCATCGGTGCCGAGGCGGAAGTCGCCGGTGCGCTCGCCGGGCTCGAGCAGCGCCGCCGGGCTCAGGTAGGTCCAGTTCACCGGGCCGTCCTGGGCCGCGCGGAAGACGTCGAGCTGGCGGTTGCACGCGTCGGCGATCGGCAACAGTTCGGCAGGGAAGTCGGGCTGTTCGCTGAGGATCTTGCCGGTGCCAGGCACGATCAGGCTGCCCGCGCCGCCGACCACCAGCAGTCGAATATCGCTGTGCGACAGTCCTTCCAGCAGTGCGGCCGCGACCTCGGCGAGTTCGTGCTCGCGGCCTACGACGGGGCGGGTCGCGCTGATGACGACATCGCTACCGACGGCGGTCTCGGCGATCTGCGCCGGATCGCTGGCGTCCGCGCCGCGAATCTCGACCTCGGCGGGCAGCGCGCCCAGCCGTTCGGGATTACGGGCGACGGCGCGCACCGTGTGCCCGCGCCGCAGCGCTTCCTCGACGACTCGGCTGCCGACGCCGCCGGTGGCTCCGAAAACGGTGATGTGCATGATCTTTCGAATCCTTCGTGGTGAATGCGGGTGTGCGGTGATCGATCAGCGAGCCGGAACCGGGACCGGAACCGGCTCGGCGAGTTGGGTTGTGGGCTTGGGCGCGGCCGCCAGTTGGCCGAGCAGGGTGCCGCCCAGGGCGATGACGATGCCGAGCCACTGGATCACGCCCAGCGACTGACCGAGGGCGATCCAGCCGATGACGGCGGCCGAGAGCGGGCTGAGCAGGCCGAGCAGCGACGCCGAGCTGGTGGGCAGCTTGGCCAGGCCGCGGAACCACAGTCCGTAGGCGGCGGCGGTGCCGAGCAGGCCGAGGTAGAGGTAGCCGCCGATGGCGGTGGCGTCCAGGGCGGGCGGTGCGCCTTCGATCAGCAGGGCCAAGGGCAGCAGCACGATACCGCCCGCGGTCAGCTGCCAGCCCGTCATGCCCAGGGGCCCAACGCCTTCCGGGCGTCCCCACTTCTTGGTGAGCACGATGCCCGCGCCCATGGAGGCGGCGCCGAGCAGTCCGGCGACGATGCCGACGGTGTCGAGGACGGCGGTGGACTTCAGGACCACCAGCGCGACGCCGAACAGGCCGATCAGACCCGCCGCGACCTTGCGCACCGTGGGCTTCTCGTTGAGCAACAGCGCCGCCAGGCCGAGCGCGAACATGGGCTGCGCCGAGCCGAGCACCGCGGCCACACCGCCGGGCAGCCGGTAGGCGGCCAGGAACAGCAGCGGGAAGAACGCGCCGATGTTCAGGACGCCGAGAACCCCTGCCTTCCACAGCCATTCGCCGCGCGGCAGGGCCCGGGTCGCGGCCAACAGCAGCAGTCCGGCGGGCAGGGCGCGCATGAGGGCGGTGAACATCGGACGGTCCGGCGGCAGGTATTCGGTGGTGACGAAGTAGGTGGAGCCCCACACCAGGGGTGCCACGGCGGTCAGGGCGAGCGTCCCGGTGTACGAGGCGGCTCCGGCGCGGGCGGTGGTCATTTTTCGCTCCTCATTGATAATCTCAACGTTGAAATAAAACCACTGAGATACCTCAGCGTCAAGTATCTTCACGTTGAGATTATTTCCGTTGAGAGGAGTGCCCATGGCCGACGCTGTCGACCTGATCACGACGGCGTGGCGCGAAGTCCGCCCCGACGTGGATGTCGCGCCCATGGAGGTGATCGCCCGCATCACCCGGCTGGGCCAGGTGTTGGATCGCGAGCTCGGCGACTTCTTCCGCGGCCACGGCATGGAGTTCTGGGAGTTCGACGTGCTCGCCACCCTGCGACGCTCCGGCGGCGAGGAAGGGCTGTCCGCGGGCGCGCTCAACAAGGCGGCCATGCGCACCTCGGGCGCGATCACCAACCGCATCGACCGGCTGGCGGCCAAGGATCTGGTCGTCCGCGTCCCGGATCCGGTGGATCGCCGGTCCATCCGGGTACAGCTCACCGACAAGGGGCGCGCCCTGGTGGACGAGCTGCTACCGCTGCATCTCGCCAATGAACGGCGACTGCTCGCCGCGCTGCCGGAACATGATCGGATTCAGCTCAGGGACCTGTTGCGCGGCCTCGCCGAATCGCTCGGCGACACCTCGCTCACCTGAGTTCAGGCGTATTCGGTTGCGGGTAGGGCCTATTCGGCCGGGACGGACTCGGAGAACGGAACGGATTCGTCGGAGACGGTGGGACCCGGCACATCCGAGACCGTGGCCCCGGGGACGGGCGCATTGCTGGCTGGCGCGCCCGGACCGGTCGCACTGGGCACCGTCGCACCCGAGCCCGTGGCACCCTGCCCCGTCGCGCTCGGCAGTCCATTCTGGCCGCTCGGTGCGGTCCGCTGGGGATACTGCGCGGGCGGCGGGGTCGGGGTGGAGGCCGTGCTCGGGGCCATGGTGCCGGGCGCTCCGGCCTGCACCGGCGTGGCGACCTGGCCCGGTTCGTTGATCATCAGATCGATGAGGTCCATGACCACGGCGGGGATCTGGCTCGCCGGATCGGTGCCGTCGGTGGGGAGTTCTTCCGGCACGTCGGTGGAAGGCATTGGCCCCGGGGCCAATTCGGCCGGGGTCGGACCCACCTCGAGGGTCTGGATATCGATGGCCGAACCGCCGTCGGGCGCGGCCGAGTACTCGCTGCGCAGAATCCGACCGTCGCGCAACAGCACCTGGCCGGAGGAGGCCAGCACCGCCGCGGTGGTGCGTTCGTCCTCCTTGTCGGTGCCCGTATAAGCCTGGCAGTCGGTGGTGTCGCAGGTCTGGGCGTAGTCGTAGCGCTGTTCGGCCAGGGCGTAGGAGCGCGCCGCGATCGCTTGTGCGCGAAGGGCTTCCGCGCCGCCCTGATCGGCCCAGTTGGGCTGCATCTCGGAGGGCACCACGCCGCGCAGGTAGTCGTCCACGTCGACGTCGTTCACGGTGCGCGCGGCCTCGCCCTCGAGCGCGACGCCGAGCGCGCCGCGATAGGCGCTGCCGCCGCAGAGGGTGAGATGCTCCTCGGCCGGTCGGTCCGGGCCGAGTTCGACCGGATAGACCCAGGGGTCGTCGGTCGAGCCCTCCCAGAGCACTTCGCCGTCGCAATTGCTGGTGATCACCACATCGGCCCCGGTCGGGGTGGCGGTGAGATGGGCGGCCTGGCCCGCGATGACGCGGCGGCCCGCCACGAAGAGTCCGGCCTCGGAGAAGACGTCGAGGGTGCTGTCGTCCTGGGCCATGAGCCGCACGCGGACATTGGTCGGCCCGATGCTGCCCAGCTCGGCGCCCGGATAGTAGTGCGCCAGAATCCGTTCGGCGTTCCAGCCCTCCTGCGACTGGTTGTACGCGCCGTGCTGGCTGAGTCCGCGGCCGTGGCCGTACGGACCGGCCGCGGCCTGCGTGCGCGGGCCGTCGCCGGAGGTGTCCGGCCAGGCCCAGAGCACGAGGGCGGTGCCGCCGGTCACGGCGGCGGTGGCCACGCAGAGACTGATGGTTCTGCGCCGTCTCCGTTGCTGTAGCAGGTACCCGTTCGGCATGTCATACCCGTTCTGTTGGCTTCCGAGGCTACATTCGAGCTACCGCTTGGTAATCCTCAACTACAGATTTAGGGCTTGTGACAGTTGGGACTAGTGTGATCGTTGATTCGTCAGGAATCAACCCCCGTTGCCGGGTGACGATCGACGGTTCTATCTGGAATGGGAGATTCACGTGCCGTACCGCAAACCGAAACGCTCATTTGTCCTCCCGGTTGTCACCCTTCTAGCGGTTACAGCTCCGGTGGGTGTACTCGCGCTGAGCGACACGCCGACATACCGGAACACCGATGAAAGCAAACTCGCGGCTATACCGGCCACCATGGCGGAGACAGCACTGAACAACGCACCCGACGTGGTGCTGCCGCTGCGTGACATCACCGGCCTGCCGCTACCGGACTTACGCCTGTCCGACCTGCGGCTGCTACCGCTACCGGCGTCGATCAAGATCCCTCCGGACCTACCGCTACCACCCGGTGTGCGACTACCCGAGGAGATTCCACTACCTCGGCTGGAGAAGCCCGCCGCCGAACCCCAGGGACCCTTCACCGCTGCGCCCGGATTCATCGCCGACCCCGGTTCGACGGAGTCCCAGAGCGCACCGCAATCCCCCGCCCCGAGCGCGCCGAGTGTCGGAAACGACGCCGCGCCCACCGATCCGGGCAACCAAAAGCCTTCAGTCCCCGCCGAATCCACGCCTGGCGTGAACACTCCACCGGCCCCCGGCGGCGCTGGACCCGAAACCCCCTCCGCGAATGCCCCTGGGCCGCACACCGATCCAGAGACCGGCCTCGAAACCCACGCTCCCGCACAGCCTGCCGCGCCGGTGATCGGCGGCGACCCCAACCGCCCCGCGCTCGCGCCCGGCGTGGTGCCCAACGATCTGGTCGACAAGGTCGGCGCGCAGGTCAAGGAGATCACCCGCGACACGCCTTTCAGCATGGTGGCGCTCACCGCCAAGCAGCTGGCGGGCACCACGGCCATGATCCGCGCCAAGCGCGCCGACGGCAGTTGGGGCGAGTGGTTCACGGCCGAGCCGGTGGACACGACCGCCAAAGACGGTGTGCCGGACGCGAAGACGGGCACCGAGCCGATCTATGTGGGCAATACCAAAGCGGTGCAGATCCTGCTGACGCGCAAGGCCGCGGCGGGCACACCGGAGCAGGTCACGGCCGGAGCCGAGGGCGCGCCACGCGCGCCGGGAGCACCCGCCGAGGGCGTGCCCGCGGTTCCGGCGCAACCCGCCGAGGGTGTGCCCGCGCCCCGCCAACCCGCCGTGAGCCCGGTCCCGCGCACCGATGCCGCCGCCGACCCCGCGCAGATCGGCCTGGAGGCGCTCTCCGCCGTCCTCATCGATCCGGGTCGCGGGGCCATCGACGCCACGCTCTCCGAGGTCGCCGCCCCGCTGCCGGGCGGCGGGCCGAAGGTGATCAGCCGCGCGCAGTGGGGCGCGGACGAGTCGATGCGCTGCGAGGATCCGACCTACGACAAGGACGGCGTCGCCGGAATCACGGTGCACCACACCGCGGGTCGCAACGACTACTCCAAATCGGAGTCGGCGGGCATCGTGCGCGCCATCTACGCGTATCACGCGAAAACGTTGGGCTGGTGCGATATCGGCTACAACGCCCTGGTCGACAAGTACGGGCAGATCTTCGAGGGCCGCGCGGGCGGACTCGACAAGCCGGTGCAGGGCGCGCACGCGGGCGGGTTCAACGAGAACACCTCCGGCGTGGCGTTCATGGGCAATCACGAGGAGGAGGCCCCGAGCGAGGCGGCCGTCCAGGCCATGGGCGATTTCGTCGGCTGGCGCGCCAAGATCGCCTCGCTCGATCCCGAGGGTTCCACCACCATGATCTCCGAGGGCAGCGAGTACACCCGCTACGCCCTGAACGAGTCGGTGAAACTGCCCATCGTGTTCGCGCACCGCGACGTCGGCAACACCTCCTGCCCCGGCGACGCCGCCTACGACCTCATGGACCGCATTCGCGGCATCGCCGCCGGTGCCACCGGCCAGGTGTCGAGCCCGCAGTCACCCCCGCGCTCGCGCACCGAACAGCGCTCGGACCCCCAGCAATCACTGGACCCGCAGACCGAAGCCGACCTGGCGACCCTGGCCGACCTCACCGGCAAGCTGCTGACCATGCTCGACAAGAGCCCCGTGGCCCGGCACTGGAACGAGCAGGGCGGTGCGACGGGACCCCTGGGCGCCCCCATCTCCGAACCCCGCCCCACCCTCGACGGCGGCCAATACGCCCAGTTCACCAATGGCCTTGTCTACGCCACCCCCAACGGGCAGATCTTCCAGATGGCCGGAAAGATCCTGGAGCGCTTCATCCAACTGGGCGCGTTCACCGGCCTGCTCGGCATGCCCAAGGGCAACGAATACCCCGTAACCGACGGCGTCCGCACCGACTTCCAATACGGCTCACTCATCTTCAACAAGGTCACCAATATCGTGACCACCATCCTCGACAACTACGGCACCACACAAACCCCAGCGGGCTCCCCCATCCCCGAACCCCTCACCCCGCTCCCAGCGGCAGACCCGATCCCCTCCCCACTGCCAGCGCCGTAACGAGAGTTGTTCACACCCACCAGCGTTCGAGGATGCGCGCGACTCCGTCCTCGTCGTTGGTCGCCGCTACCTCGTCGGCGGCGGCCTTGGCCTCGGGGTGGGCGTTCTCCATGGCGACCCCGTGCCCGGCCAACCGGAGCATGGGGACGTCATTGGGCATATCGCCGAAGGCGATGAGGTTCGCGTGTTCGACGCCGAGGCGCTGGGCGACGGTGGCGAGACCGGTCGCCTTGTTCACCCCGGGTGCGGACAGCTCGATGAGCCCGTCGTTGGTCGAGTAGGTGAGGTCCGCGCGGTCCGACAGATGCGGTTCGAGAATCTCGCGCATGTACGCGCTGGTCGCCCCCGGCAGCCGAATGAGCATCTTGATGGCGGGCGCGGCGAACACCTCGGCCCGCGACACCCGCGTGTCGTCCGGATTCAGCCAGGCGTGCTCGTACTCCGGCGAACTCACGAACTGCGGTGTGGCGGCGTCGTGCGCGGTCGCCCCCACCCGCTCGGCCGCCAACCCGCATCCCGGCAGCAGCCCCTCGGCCAACTCCGCGATCCACGCCAGCGTCGGCGCGTCCAACACCCGCGTCGACAGAATCCGGTCATTGGCGCTGTCGTAGATGACAGCCCCATTGCCGCACACACACAGCGGCGCATACCCCAGGCCATCCACCACCGGATCGATCCACCTCGGCGGCCGCCCCGTCGCCAGCACGAACGGCACCCCGTCGGTGATCAAGGCCGACACCGCCGCCCTGGTCCGCGGACTCACCTGCTCACGGTGGTCGATCAGCGTGCCGTCGACATCGGTGGCAACCATCTTGGGTTTGGGCAGCTGAAAGAGAGTCACCTGTTCAATCCTGCACCAACGACCACCCGCTTCGTCCGAATTGTGGCCCGATCGAAGCACACCGAATCCCACCCGCAACACGCAATAGCCCGGCATTGGCTGTCCATGCTGCACGTTTCCGCGAGTCGCTCCCTATGATCTGGTGCAAGACTCGACCCGAGAGGGACTGATGGCCGGATTTCTGCTGCGACGTGCGCTCAACTATGTCGTGCTGCTGTTGCTGGCGTCATTCCTGACGTTCACCATCGCATCCTTGACGTTCAGCCCGTTGGACAGTCTCGAGGAGCGCAATCCGCGACCGCCGCAGGCGGTGATCGACGCCAAGCGTGCCGAACTGCATCTCGACGATCCGATTCCGCAGCGGTATGTCCTCTGGCTCGAGGGCGTGGTGCAGGGCGATTTCGGCAATACCCTCGCCGGGCAGCCGATCTCGGAGGAGCTGCCCCGCCGGATCGGGGTGAGTCTGCGACTGTTGATCATCGGCTCGCTGGTCGGCACCTTCCTCGGCGTGCTCATCGGTGCGGCCAGCGCCATCCGGCAGTACAAGTTCAGCGACTATTTCGCGACGGTCGTCTCGCTGCTCATTCTCTCCACCCCGGTGTTCCTGCTCGCCACCCTGCTGAAATTCGGTGCGCTGGAGATCAATATGGCCACCGGGAAGCAGATCTTCCTCTACACCGGTGAGACCTCGGCGACGGCCGTGCACGGCCTGTGGAATCAGATCGTGGACCGTGCCCAGCACATGGTGGTGCCGACGTTGGGCCTCGCGCTGAGTGCCATGGCGGGCTACAGCCGCTACCAGCGCAACGCCATGCTGGACGTACTCGCCTCCGATTTCATTCGCACCGCCCGAGCCAAGGGGCTCACCCGCAATCGCGCGCTGTACAAACACGGTCTGCGCACCGCGCTCATCCCCATGGCCACGCTGTTCGCCTACAGCCTCGGCGGCCTCATCACCGGAGCGACCTTCACCGAGAAGATCTTCGGCTGGCACGGTGTCGGCGAGTGGCTGGTGAACTCCATCGACGCCGATGATCTGTACGTGGTGGTCACGGTGGCCTCGTTCGCCGGACTGGTCGTGCTGGTCTCGGGTCTGCTCTCCGACATCGTGTACGCGATTCTCGACCCCAGGGTGCGTGTGGGATGACCGAAGTCGAAATCGTCGTCGAGGGCGCGCCGAATGTCGCCGCCGGTCGACGAAAACTGGTGGTGCGCCGGTTCTTCCGCAACAAGGCCGCCGTGGTGGCGCTGGCACTGCTGGTGATCATGTTCATCGCGGCCTTCGCGGTGCCGCACTTCCTGCCGTACACCTACTCCGAATTCGACACCACCTCGAAATTGAAGCCGCCGAGCGGGAAACACCTGTTCGGCACCACGGCGCTCGGTGAGGACGTGCTGGCCCAGACGATGCACGGCTTGCAGAAGTCCATGGTGATCGGCTTCGCGGTGGCCCTCATCTCCGCGACCATCGCGACCATCGCGGGCACGCTCGCCGGACTGCTCGGCGGCTGGACCGACCGCGCCATCATGTGGCTGGTCGATCTGCTGCTGGTGGTGCCGAGCTTCATCATGATCGCCATGTTCGCGCCCAAGACCAAGGGCAGCGGGTCGATGATCCTGCTCATCGTGCTGCTCAGCGCCTTCGGCTGGATGATCAGCGCGCGCATCGTGCGCGGCCTGACCATGAGCCTGCGGGAACGCGAATTCGTCCGCGCGGCACGCTATATGGGAGCCCCGACCCGCACGGTGATCGTCACGCACATCGTGCCGAACATCGCCTCCATCCTGATCATCGACACCACCTTGACCGTGGGTGGCGCGGTGATGTCCGAAACCGGTTTGAGCTTCCTGGGATTCGGCGTGCAGCCACCTGATGTCTCACTCGGCACGCTCATCGCCAACGGCACCAAATCCGCCATGACCTACCCCTGGCTGTTCCTGCCCGCGGGCGGATTCCTGATCGCCATCGTGTTGTGCGCGAACCTGGTCGGCGACGGCCTGCGCGACGCCTTCGACCCTGGTGCGAAGCGGGCCCGCGCGCGGGCGACCCGCAAGGCCGAGAAGGGCGCCACGCCCGACGCCAAGGATGTGAAACCGGCATGAGCGAGCGGCCAACGAACCCGGCCGAGGAGTCGAACGGCAAGCGGCGCGTGACCACCGCACCGCTGTTGGAGGTCTCGGACCTGCACGTGTCCTTCCCCGGTGAGGAGGGGCGCGTCGACGCGGTGCGCGGGGTGAGCTACACCGTCGGCGACGGCGAGGTGCTCGCCATCGTGGGTGAATCCGGCTCCGGCAAATCGGTGTCGTCGCTGGCGGTCATGGGACTGCTGCCCGACCAGGCCCGGGTGCGCGGTTCGATTCGCCTGCGCGGCAAGGAATTGCTGGGCATGGGCGACAAGAACCTCTCGTCGCTGCGGGGGAGCCGCATCTCCATGGTGTTCCAGGATCCGCTGTCGGCCCTGACTCCGGTGTACCGCATCGGCGACCAGATCGCCGAAGCCCTACTGGCGCACCGCAAGCTGAGCAAGGAGCAGGCCGCCGCGAGGGCGGTGGAGCTGTTGGAGCTGGTGGGCATTCCGGATCCGGCGGTGCGCGCCAAGGCTTTTCCGCACGAGTTCTCCGGCGGTATGCGCCAGCGCGTGGTGATCGCCATGGCCATCGCCAACGATCCGGAGCTCATCATCTGTGACGAGCCCACCACCGCGCTGGATGTGACGGTGCAGAAGCAGATCCTGAATCTGCTGCGCAAGGCGCGCGATATCACCGGCGCGGGCGTCATCATGATCACTCACGACATGGGTATCGCCGCGACCGTGGCCGACCGGGTGGCGGTCATGTACGCCGGGAAGATCGTCGAAACCGCCTCGGCCGATGACCTTTTCACCGGCCCACGGATGCCGTACACGGTCGGCCTGCTGGGCTCCATCCCCCGGATGGACGGTCCGGCGCGCGCACCGCTCATTCCCATTGTCGGCGCCCCGCCAGCCATGCACGCCTTGCCGCCGGGCTGTTCGTTCGCACCGCGCTGCCCCGTCTCGATCGAGGACTGCCGCGCGGCCGAACCCCCTCTGCGCGATACCGGTCCGGGCCATCGCGCCGCCTGCATCCGCACCACCGAGGTCGATACCGACGACCTGTTCGCCGCCTACCGCCAAGAGGTGAGCGAACCGGTGCCGATGACGAAAGCCGATACGGCACAGGTGGTTCTGCGGGTCGAGGACTTGCGCAAGACCTTCCCGATCACCTCCGGCGTGGTGTTCAAGCGCCGCACCGGTGAGGTGAAGGCGGTGGACGGCATCAGCTTCGAGGTGCGCGCCGGTCGCACGCTTGCGCTGGTGGGCGAATCGGGGTCGGGCAAATCCACCACGCTCACCCAGATCATGGATCTGGTGCGGCCGGAGAGCGGCAGTATCGAAATCCTCGGCTACGACGTGACGACGCTGACCAAGCAGCAGCGGCGCGAGATTCGCCGCAAGATGCAGATCGTCTTCCAGGACCCGTCCTCCTCGCTCGATCCGCGCCTGCCCGTCCTCGACGCGCTGGCCGAGCCGCTGCGCATCGACGGCCGCTCCCGCGAGGAGATCCAGCGCCGGGTACCGGAGTTGTTGCGGCAGGTGGGTTTGCGCCCCGAACATGCCGAGCGCTATCCGGCCGACTTCTCCGGCGGGCAGAAGCAGCGCATCAATATCGCCCGGGCGCTGGCGCTGGATCCCGAGCTGCTGGTGCTCGACGAACCGGTGTCGTCGCTGGATGTGTCCATTCAGGCGGGTGTGCTCAACCTGCTGCGCGACCTGCAGGCCCGGCGTGGCCTGTCGTATCTGTTCGTCTCCCACGACCTGTCGGTGGTGCGTAATCTGGCCCACGACATCGCGGTCATGTATCGCGGGCAGATCGTCGAATACGGCCCGGCGGAAGGGATTTTCGCCGATCCGAAACACGAGTACACCCGAGCGCTGATCGATGCGGTGCCGGTCCCGGTAGCGACCCGGTAGGAGGGTGCGATGCGGATTCGCCGATTGCTGGTGGCCGGGGTAGCGGCCGCCAGCCTGCTCGCGAGCGGTTGTGCGGGCAGTACCGAGGACGCCACGGGCTCCGGCACCATCGGAGCCACCAGCGATATCAATCCGCACCCGCGCGAGGATCTGCACGACGGCGGCAATCTGCGCATCGCCATCACGGCCTTTCCGCCGAACTGGAATGTCCTCCAGGTCGACGGCAACGACGCGGAATCCGCCGAGACGATTCGGCCGCTGCTGCCGCGCGCCTTCGATACCGATGCCGCGGGCAACCTCAGCGTCAACCACGACTTCTTCACCGATGTCCGGATGACGAGCTCGGATCCGCAGACGGTGGTCTACGACATCAACCCGAAGTCGGTGTGGTCGGACGGCAGCCCCATCACCTGGGAGGATCTCGCCTCGCAGGCGAATGCGTTGAGCGGCAAGGACAAACGCTTCCTCATCGCGATCACCTCCGGATTCGATCGGGTGGCGAAGGTCGAGCGCGGCGAGAACGACCGCCAGGCGGTGCTCACCTTCGACCGCCACTACGCGGAGTGGCGCGGCCAGTTCTCCGGGAACATGATGCTGTACCCGAAATCGGTGACCCGCGACCCGGATTCGTTCAACAAGTCCCTGGTGGACGGAATCGGCCTCACCGCCGGTCCGTTCGTGGTGGAGTCCACGGATCGCTCGCAGGGCCGAATCGTCCTGGGGCGCAATCCGAAATGGTGGGGTGAGACGCCCAAACTCGACAACATCACGGTGAGTGTTCTGGACCGCGCCGCCTGGGTGGCCGCCATCCAGAACAACGAACTCGACGCCGCGCTGCTCTCCGGCCTCGACGATCTCCAGATCGCCCGGTCCACCCCCGGGGTGACGGTCCGGACCGCACCGAGCAACCGCTGGCGGCACTTCACCTTCAACGGCGCGCCCGGTTCCATCCTCGCCGATCCCGCGCTGCGCGTGGCGATTTCGAAGGCCATCGACCGGCGGCGCATTGCCGAGACCATTCAGAACGGATTGGTCGCCACACCCGAACCGCTGAACAATCACATCTTCCTGCGCGGCCAGCACGGCTACCGGGACAACAGCCTCGGCTACGACCCGGAGGCCGCGGCGCGTGAACTCGACGCGCTCGGCTGGACACGCGATGGTGACAGGCGGACCAAGGACGGGCGCGAACTCGTCCTGCGCGATGTCATGTACAACGACGAGACCTGGGTGCGCGTCGCCAAACTCATCCAGGAGGATCTGGCGAAGGTAGGGGTCGGGCTGACCATCGACACCCGGCCCGGCGACCGATACTTCCCGGATGTCATCCAGCCCGGTGATTTCCAAGTCTGCCAGTTCTCCTTCGTGGGAGACGCCTTCCCGTTCAGCAGCATTCCGCAGGTCTACGGGCTCTACCCCGAGGATGTGCAGGCCAATTTCGGCCGCATCGGCTCACCGGAACTCAATGACCTGATCGACCGCACGCTCTCGGAACTGGATCCGGACAAGGCCATCGAACTCGCCAATCAGGTGGACCGCAAGGTATTCGAAGAGGGCCATTCGCTGCCACTGGTCCAGGATGCGGGCAATTACGCGGTACGGTCCGAGCTGGCCAATTACGGTGCGCACGGACTGGCCTCCTACGACTACACCAAGATCGGTTTCCTGAAGTGACCAGCAGCCGTCCCGGCGGAAGGGAGCGATCCATGCGGATACGTTCGACAGTGACCCGACTCGCGATACCCATGGTCGCGCTCGGATTGATCGTCTCCGGCTGTAGTGCCGACGCGGGCGAGGGCGGCACCGCCGAGGTGGGCACCACCAATGCCATCAACCCGCATCCGCGCGAGGATCTGCGCGAGGGCGGCAATCTGCGGCTGGCGCTGAGCGCGTTCCCGGAATCCTTCAACGCGCTGCACGTGGACGGCAATACCAGCGACACCAACGATGTCGTGGTTCCGACGCTGCCGACCGCCTTCGTCAGCGACGCCGCCGGTGATCTGACGGTGGACAAGGACTTCTTTACCGATATCAAGATGACGGGCACCAACCCGCAGAAGATCGTCTACGACATCAATCCGAAGGCGGTCTGGACCGACGACACCCCCATCACCTGGGAGGATCTGCGCTCGCAGTGGCAGGCGCTGAACGGCACCAACGACCAGTACCTGGTGGCCGCCACCTCGGGCTACGACCAGGTCGAGTCGGTGGAGCGCGGCGAGAACGACCGCCAGGCCATCGTCACCATGCGCACCCCGTACGCGGAGTGGCAGGGGCTGTTCGGCCTGCTGTATCCGAAGGCAGACACCGCCTCGCCGGAGGCGTTCAACAACTGGGCGCGCAGTAGCCTGCCGGTCAGCGCCGGACCGTTCGTCATCACGAATATCGACCGCACCCAGAATCGGCTCACGTTGACCCGCAACCCCAAATGGTGGGGTGAGACGCCGGTGCTGGACAGCATCACCTTCAGCGTGCTCGACCACAGCGCGTGGCTGGCCGCCATCCAGAACAACGAGCTGGACTCGTCGTACATGTCGGGTCTGGAGAACGTCACCGGCGCGCGCAATACGCCGGGCGTGGAGATTCGCCGGGCCGCGGAGCCCAGCTGGTCGCATGTGACGTTCAACGGCGCGCCCGGCGCGCTGTTGGAGGATCCGAAGGTGCGCATGGCAATCGCCAAGTCGATCAATCGGCAGGCGATCGTCGAGACCAGCCAGCACGGCGTGGTCACCGAGCCGAAGCCGTTGAACAACCACGTCTTCGTGGTGGGCCAGAAGGGCTACCAGGACAATGCCGCCTCGGTCGCCTTCGACCTGGACGCGGCGGCGAAGCTGCTCGACGAGGCGGGGTGGAAGATTCCGCCCGGCGGCGATGTGCGCGAAAAGGACGGTCGCCGACTGGAATTGCGCGATGTCATGTACCAGCAGGACTCGTGGGTGGACACCGCCAAGATCATCCAGCAGGACCTCCAGAAGATCGGCGTGAAGCTGAACATCCAGACGGTGCCCGGTACGGGCCTGTTCAAGGATGTGATCGATCCGGGCAACTACGACCTGGCCCAGTTCAGCTACTCCGGCAGCGTGCTCCCCTTGGGCTCGCTCAAGCAGCACTACTACTACGACCCGGCCAACTGGCAGGGCAACAAGGCGCGCATCGGCTCCCCCGAGCTCAATGCGGTCATCGACCAGACGCTGACCGAACTCGATCCGGCCAAGGCCATCGAGCTCGCCAACAAGGCCGACCGAATGGTCTTCGAGGAAGCGCACTCCTTGCCGCTGAATCAGGCATCCGGAACGTACGGCGTGCGTGTCGATCTGGCGAACTGGGGCGCGTTCGGTCTGGCCTCGCCCGACTACACGAAGGTCGGCTTCCTGAAGTGAATCCGCGGGGCAGCCACCCGTTGGCCTACCCCCTGACCGTGACGATCGGCACCCTGGTGGTTTCCCACGCCTGGGTGCCGTTCGTCGATACGGAGGTGCGGGCGCTGATCGGGGCGCAGGTGTTGATCGTGCTGGGGTACACGGTTTTTCGGATGGTCGTGGCTACGCGGACCAGTGGTGGGGTCGCCTCGGGGGTGGCGACGGCGCGGCGGGTGCGGCAGCAGTATCGGCTGGTGAGTCGATCGTGGGTGGAGTGGGCCGACGGCGAGCAGGTGCGGTGGGTACCGGTGTACTTCGATCCGGCGCTGGTGACGCTCGTGCCCTCGGAGGGTGAGATGTCCGGGCGCGCACTGTGTGTCGGGGGGCATCGGGTGTACCCCTCCGGGCGGGTGCGTGCTTCGGAACCCGTGGGTCGGCTGATCGACAACCCCACCCGCCCCGACCCGGAGGGTGTCGCCGCGGCGCGCACCGCCGCGCGGTGGCCGCGGCGACTGCTGCTGGATGCCCAATCCGCCGTGGTGGCCCCATTCGTCGCCCTGTTCTGGATCTATGTGGCAGACGGCGGCATCCTCGCCTTCGCGGCCACCGCCGTCCTCGCGGCCACCACCGCCACCTGGCTCGCCGCCATCCGCGGCTCCGACCCCAGCTGACCAAGGTCACCAGGTACTGGTGGCGGCATCGGCCGAGAGCCGCCCGCCACCGGTACCTGGTGATCGGCCGACCACATCGGAAATGGTTAGGGCTGGGCGCGTTTGGCGGCTTTCTCGGCTGCTTCGGCGGCGTCCATGGCGTTGGCCTCTTCCAGGGTGGGGGCGCTGCCGCCGAGGCGGGCGGGGACCCAGTACGCGCCGGGCTCGTGTTCGTAGCCCTGTTGGACGTCCAGCAGCATCTGCTGCATGGTCGTGTGCAGTTTGTCGGTCAGGGCCTGGGGCGGTTCGAAGGGCTGGATGGGTTCGCCGACCTTGATGGAGATCGGAGTGTTGGTGCGGCCCAGGCGCTTCGGGAAACCCTTGGTCCAGACGCGCTGCGCGCCCCAGATCACCATGGGGATGATCGGGACGTCCGCCTCGATGGCCATGCGCGCCGCGCCGGACTTGAATTCCTTGATCTCGAAGCTGCGGGAGATGGTGGCCTCGGGGTACACGCCGACCAGTTCGCCGGACTTCAGGCGGTTCACCGCCTCGCGGTAGGAGTCCGCGCCCGCCGACCGGTCCACGGGAATGTGCTTGAGCGCCCGCATGATCGGACCGGAGATGGAGTTGTCGAACACCTCCTTCTTCGCCATGAACCGGATGTAGCGCTTGGTGGTGCGCGCGGGGAGACCGGCGTAGGTGAAATCCATGTAGCCGGTGTGGTTGATGGCGATGACCGCACCGCCCTCGGCGGGAATGTGCTCGTCGCCGGTGACGGTGAACTTCAGGCCCTGTAGCGCGAAGACGGTACGGGCCAGCCCGATGATCGGGAAGTAGACGGGTTCCACAAGTCAGCTAGCGTAGTCGCTGCCCGAGCTGGTACCAGTGACACAGGCTACAGATGGATGGCTGTGCGTACCGCGCGGCCGCGTGGACACGAAAGAGGTTCGCAGGAGTGCAAAACCCCCGAACAGCGCTGCGTGGTCGATTCCGCAGGGGACTGCTCGGCGGATTGGCGGTGATCGCGGCGGCCGTCTCGGCGGGCTGCGATTCCGCCGTCGGTATCCCGGGCGACGGGTCCGAACCCGCCACCACGACCGGTGCCACTACCACCGCCGACACCGCCACGACCGGGGCGAACGCGCCCGGCGACACGCCCGGGAATCCGGTCTCGGAGGCAGGTTTGGCGGCCTGGGCCGCGGATCTGCGCACGGGCGATCTGGACAGCCTCGAGCAGAAGTGTTGGACCATGGCCCCGTTGAACGTGCGCGGCATGTACGCCGAATCGGCACCCATTCTCGCGGCCTTGGAACAGCCCGGCGCTCACAACGGAACCACCACCGTCTGGAAGGGTCCCGCCGTCACCGTGGTCGCGCCCGATCGCGCACTCGCGACCGATTACGCCTGCCCGTACGTCTTCCCGGCGGGAACCGAGGTCGCCTACAACGACGCCGACGCTCGGCACACCGTGCGGCGCTACCTGTCGCGCCTGATCGGCGAGCCCATCGATCCGGCCGATACCGAGGCGGCGTATCCGCTGGTCTGCGCGGCGCGGGCGGGCAGCTGGGATCCGGAGCAGACCGGCAGCGCGGGCACCCCGCCGCTGGCCGCCGACACCGACAAGCTCACCGGCGTGACGGCTTTCATAGACCAGTCCATCCAGTCGGAATGGCCGCGCGGGGACTACATCACCGTCACGGTGCCGGTCACCAATGCGGCCGGTGTACAGCAGAAACGGACATTCACCCTGAAGTCCGGCGACGAGGGTTACTGCATCGGCGACGTTTCGCCCTAACCAGTAGTCTGGGTGGCTGGTAACGGTCAGGGAGGAAGAAGCTCGTGCAGATCACCAGCGTCGGACACGCCGGATTCCACATCCGAACCGCGGCCGGGACGATCCTCTGCGATCCCTGGGTCAACCCCGCGTATTTCGGTTCGTGGTTCCCGTTTCCGGACAATACCCAGCTCGACTGGAACGAGCTGGGGAACTGCGACTTCCTCTACGTCTCGCACCTGCACCGCGATCACTTCGACGCCAAGCACCTGGCCGAGTACGTCAACAAGGACGCCACCGTCCTGCTGCCGGACTACCCGGTGCCGGATCTGAAGCGCGAACTCGAGAAGCTGGGCTTCACCAAGTTCTTCGAGACCGAGGATTCGGTCAAGCACACCGTCACCGGGCCCGGCGGCGATCTGGACGTCATGATCATCGCGCTGCGCGCGCCCGCGGACGGACCGATCGGCGACTCCGGATTGGTCGTCTCCGACGGCGAGACGGTCTGTTTCAACATGAACGACGCCCGGCCCGTCGATATGGATGTGCTGCACGAGCAGTTCGGGCACGTGGACATCCACCTGCTCCAGTACTCCGGGGCCATCTGGTACCCGATGGTCTACGACATTCCGGCGCGCACCAAGTCCAATTTCGGCAAGCAGAAGCGCCAGCGCGGCATGGACCGCGCCCGGTCCTACATCGAACAGGTCGGGGCCACCTGGGTGGTGCCCTCGGCCGGGCCGCCGGTGTTCCTCGACGACGAATTGCGTTACCTCAACGACGATCACGGCGACGAGGGCAATATCTTCCCCGACCAGATCGTGTTCCTCGAGCAGATGGAGATGCACGGGAACAAGGGCGGCGTGCTCATGATCCCCGGCTCCACCGTGGATCTGCGCGGCAAGGATCTGCAGTCGCTGACCCATCCGGTGTCGCCGGACAGCATCTACGGCGACAAGGCCGCCTACATCGAGGACATGGCCCAGCGCATGGCTCCGGTGCTGGCGGCCGAAAAGGCTTCCTGGGCAACGGGAGACGAGCCGCTGCTGCCGCAACTGAAGGAGCTCTTCGAGCCCATCATGGCGCAGAGCGATCTGATCTGCGACGGCATCGGCTACCCGGTGAGCCTGGTCATGGGCGACGAGACCGTGGTGCTCGACTTCCCGCAGCGCACCGTGCGCCCGCTGGCCGAGGGAGAAGGCAAGCACCGCTACGGATTCCGCATCGACCCGCAGCTGGTGCGCACCGTCCTGCGCGACAACGAACCCGACTGGGTGAACACCATCTTCCTGTCGACGCGCTTCACCACCTGGCGCATCGGCGGCTACAACGAATTCCTCTACACCTTCTTCAAATGCCTCACCGACGAGCGCATCGCCTACGCCGACGGCTGGTTCTCCGAGGCCCACGACGACTCCGCCTCCACCGAACTCGACGGCTGGGAAGTCCAACGCCGCTGCCCCCACCTCAAAGCCGACCTCTCCAAATTCGGTGTGGTGGAAGGCAACACCCTCACCTGCAACCTGCACGGTTGGCAGTGGGACCTCGAATCCGGCCGCTGCAAAACCTCCAAAGGCCACGAACTCCGCTCCCGCAAACTGGGCTGATCCCCGACGAGGGGGAACTGGTGGCGGGGCGCACTCGCGCGACGCCGCCATGGTTTCCCCCTGACCGCTAGGTCTCCTTTGTGGGGGTGCGGGCGGCCAGGGCTACCGCGGCGAAGGTCAGAGCGCAGCCTACGAGGGCGATCGCGGAGAGGCCCGGGCCGGTGGGTACCACCACGTCCAGGACCAGGGACATCAGGAGTTGGCCCGCGACCGAGGTGAGGCCGAGCAGTAGGACGCCGACCCAGCGGACCACCACGACCGCCAGCGCGATGAACGCCACGCCGATGACGCCGCCGATGTAGAGCCACGGCTCGGTGGGAAAGCCTGTGGGCCAACCACTTCGGGATATCACCAGCGATTCGACGAGCACCAGGCCGACGGTTCCGGTCGCGAAATTCGCCAGGGTCGCCGAGGGTGGGCCGCCGACCGCGCCGACGCGGCCGTTCACCGCCTGCTGCCAGGCCAGACCGAAGCCCGCCAAGAGCGGCAGGGCGATGAGCAGGAGTTTCGGCGCGCCGTCGAAGGCCGCGGGGACCGAGAGGCCGCCGCCCGCACTGTTGCGCCCGACGGATGCCAGCAGCACGGCGACCAGCGCCAAACCCGCACCCGCGCCACGCATGACGGTCACCGGGGTCCGACCGTTGGGGCCCACACCCATGCGGTCGACCACCAGACTGCTGACCAACTGCCCGGCCACCACGGCCACCGTGAAGGCCGTGACCCCGATCGTTGCGACCGTAAGCCCTTGGCAGGCAACGAAGAACGCGCCACACAGGCCGCCGAGCAACTGCCACCAGCGCAACTTTCCGACCGCCAGCGCGCGCCGGACCTCGCCGAGCCCGGCGCGCAAACGCCCGCTGAGCGCGAACAC
Organism: Nocardia sp. NPDC050406; assembly: GCF_044459025.1. Taxonomy (NCBI): domain Bacteria; kingdom Bacillati; phylum Actinomycetota; class Actinomycetes; order Mycobacteriales; family Nocardiaceae; genus Nocardia; species Nocardia sp. NPDC050406. Next base: position 92,649 of record NZ_JBITIM010000004.1, read on the forward strand.
CACCGCCAGCACCACCAGCCCGGTGCCGAAGCTGATCACCGCCGCCGCCACACCGTCGCCCAGGCGCTCACCCAGTGCCCCGTTGATCCGCGCCTGCCCCGCCACCGCCGCGCCGATACACCCGCCCAGCACCAATCCGATCCGCCGTCGCATTGTTCCGATTCTGCACGGACCGATCAGTCGGCCGAGCCGCGCGGCGGCAGCCACGCCGGGACCAGTGCCGCCGCGACGAGCATCGGGACACCGAGCAGCGCCACGATGGGCGCGATCGGCAGCCACAGCGAGACCAGTGCGACGAAACCGAACACCGCCAGCGAGAACAGCTCCTCGAGCACCCCCGATACCGAGGTCACCGTCGCCCGCGCCGGGCCCTCGATGGCGTCCTGGAGGCGCGCCGCGGCGATCACGCCCGCGTTGTAGACGATGCCGTAGGCGATGCCGATGGCCGAGAAGCCCAGCGCGGTGAGCGGATACACCGCTGCGGGACGATGGACCGCGAGACCGGCGAGCAGCGCGCCCCCGATGAACAGGACACCACCGACGGTCAGCGCGATCGCCATGGTGCGGGCACGCATGGCCTCGGTGCGACCGGCCAGGGTGGAACCCACCAGGGCACCGACAACCGTCAGGCCGACCAGTAGCGCCGTCACCCAGGGCGCGACGCCCGCCGCACCGGCCACCAGGGCGAAGTACTCGTCGAAGGCGGTCATACCGTAGAGGATCGAGGCGAGGAACAGGCCGTGCCGAACCGTCTTGACGCGCACGGCCTCTCGGAGACCGGTGCGGAGCATGAAGAAGTAGCGGGCGATGGCCGAACCCTGCGCCGGAATGGCTTCCGTCCCGACCGCCACGGCGGCACCGACCGACGCTGTACTTCCCGGCACCGACAGGTCAGCGTCCTGCGGTGCGATGGATTCGGGAGCTTCCTCCTCGGCGAGCTCCTGTGCCTGCTCCGCCGACACCGTCTTCGGCGCACTCGGCAGCGTGAACGCCAGCAGGGCGTGCAGCCCGGCGATGACGACGCTGACCCATCCGACCAAGGCGTAACCGCCCCAGGCGAACAGCGGCGCCGCCGCGACAATGCCCAGCAGCGCAGCGGTCTCGGAGGCGGCCCGGGTGTAGCCCATGATCCGCGGGTACTCGGCGGTCTCGCCGCGCGCGGCCAGCTCGTCGTAGAGCAGCGCCTCGAAGGTGCCCGACAGCAGCGCGCCCGAGGTGCCCCAGCACACGAAGCCCAGGGCGAAGCCGAGATACGACGGAGCGACCGTCCACAGCCCGAAGCCCGCCACCAGCAGCACGCCGCTGAGAATCAGCAGCAGTCGGCGCGACACCGTATCGGCCCACGCGCCCGAGGGCACCTCGAGCACGAACGAGGTCGTCGACCAGATGGCCAGCAGCCCGGAGATCTGCGCGGTGTTCAGCCCGTGATCGGCGAAGAGCAGGGCGTAGAGCGCGTAGAGCGGGATGAGATCCGCGGAACCGCGGAACAGCACCGCGCGCACCGCGAGTCCGGTTCCCAGGACTCGGGTGCGCGCCAGGCGTAGGAATCAATAGGCGTAGAGGAGCAAACGCATGATCACAGCGTCACCCGCGCGGGTGGCTCAGTCAAGCGGATTATCGACCGGAATCCAGCCGTTGGTCGTGGGCTCGGTACTCGCGCCCACCAGACCGCTGCGCTCGTTCAGATCGTTGATGAGCTCGGATACCGGCTGCGAATCGCTGTAGTGGTAGCCCTGCGCCAGCGCGAAACCGAGTTCGGTCAGCACCGCCGCCTGATACTCGGTCTCCACGCCCTCGGCGATCACCTGCAGATCCAGCGACTTGCTCAGCGCCGCAATGACTCCCAGCAGCGGCGGAGCGGGGGAATCGGAGCGAATGGCGGCCACGAAGGATTGATCCACCTTCAGAATGTCGCTGGGCAGGGTGGCCAGACGGCTCAGGGACGAATAGCCGGTGCCGAAATCGTCGATGGCGATCCGCACCCCGCGCTCCCGCAGCGTGTGCAGATTCGCGATGGCGGTCTCGGATTCGGCGGCCAATTCGCTCTCGGTCACCTCGAGCACCAATTGGTCGGCGGGCCATCCGGTATCGGCGAGAATGCCCGAAACCCGCTCGGCGTACTCGGATTCGGCCAATTCCAGGCCGCTGACATTCACATTCAACGTCAGATCGAGTTGTGCGAAGGTCTCCTGCAACCGCGCGGCATCCGCACAGGCCCGGCGCAAGACCAATTCGTCCAGATCGGAGATGAGGTCGTACTCCTCGGCGACGCGAATGAGCCCCTCCGTGGTGACCTCCGGCTGCGCATGCGAGGACCAGCGCAGCAGCGCCTCCACGCCAACGGCTTTCGCGCCGCCCTCGCCGAGGGTGACGATCGGCTGGTACTGCACGTCCAGCGCGCCGCGGTCGATGGCCTCACGCAATTCGACCGCCAGGGGCAGTTGCCGCGACGATTCCAGCACCGTGCGATTGCGGCCCGCCTGCTTGGCGCGGTACAGACCCACATCGGCGCGCGAGACCAGCAGCGAACCGGATTCGCCCGGCTGCCAGGAGGTCACACCCGCCGAGCATCCGGTGGTGACCGCGGCCCGCAGTTGCTCCGTCAGCAGAATCGCCGCCTGTTCGGTGGTATTGGGCAGCAGCAGCGCGAACGCGTCACCGCCGTAGCGGGCCAGCCGCTGATCGGGTGCCAACAACTTCTGCCAGGTGTCGCCGACCCGTTGCAGGACGGCATCACCGGCCCGGTGGCCTAGGTGGTCGTTGATCTTCTGGAAGCGGTCGAGATCCACGAGCACCAATGCCAGGCCCTGACCGGTCCGGCCCGCCTGCGCGATGGCCACATTCAGCGCGCGATCGAAACCGCGGCGATTCAGCAGGCCCGTCAGCACATCGATATCGGCGTCGGCGGCCATTCTGGTGAGAATGCCGACCACAATGCCCACGCCCACCGTGATGCCGGAGGGAATGAGGCCCGACCACCACTCCAGCCCGCGCGAGGGCACCACCCACAGACAGCACAGCACCGCGAAACTCAGATGCGCGGCCAGCCAGCGCCACGAGAAGAATATGGCCGCGTCGCAGGCGACGAAGACATAGAACGCCGCCAGGGTGATCGCGCCGACGGTATTCGGGAACCAGTGCACCGCAACGGTTACCAGAATGGTCGCGACGCCGACATAGACGTGATGCGCGGAATGCGGCATCCGCGGGCCCCAGATGAGCAGACTTATTCCGAGCAGCAGCGCGACGAACGCCGCAGTACCCACCAGCGGACGATTGCCCTCATCACCGGGAGCGATGGCAGTGATCATCAGACCCAGGACCCCGCCCATGACGTAGAACGCCCCGGTGGTCCGAGCCATGACCATTGCTGTCGCCAGCGCCGATGCGGTCCGCACCCGCGTTCGGGTATCGCCGCGAGACCCGATTCCTCGCACGTCGCCTAGCCTAGACACAGAACTTGCCAATGGTAGACACAACCGCGCGAATCGTCGGGCACAGCTGCGAACTACCGGTTACCGTGCGAACTTTCGCGCTCAGCGCTTCGGCTCCAACACCTCGGCCCCGACGAACGGGACCAAAGCGGCGGGCACCCGCACCGAGCCGTCGGCCTGCTGGTGGTTCTCCAGAATGGCGACGATCCAGCGGGTGGTGGCCAGCGTGCCGTTCAGGGTCGCGGCGATCTGCGGCTTGTTGTTCTCGTCGCGGTAGCGCACATTGAGCCGCCGCGCCTGGAAGGTCGTGCAATTGGAGGTCGAGGTGAGCTCGCGGTAGGTCCGCTGGCTCGGCACCCAGGCCTCGCAGTCGAATTTGCGCGCCGCCGAGCTGCCGAGATCACCGGCGGCCACATCGATCACGCGATAGGGCACCTCGATGGCGGCGAGCATCTCCTGCTCCCACGCCAACAGTCGCTTGTGCTCCTCGTCGGCCTGTTCGGGGGTGGTGTAGACGAACATCTCCACCTTGTCGAACTGGTGCACGCGAATGATGCCGCGGGTGTCCTTGCCGTAGCTGCCCGCCTCGCGGCGGAAGCACGACGACCATCCGGCGTAGCGCTTGGGGCCCTCGCTCAGATCGAGGATCTCGCCCTGGTGGTAGCCCGCGAGCGGGACCTCCGAGGTACCGACCAGATACAGGTCGTCCTCTTCCAGGTGGTAGACCTCGGCGGCGTGCTGACCCAGGAAACCGGTGCCCTGCATGACCTCCGGGCGCACCAGCACCGGCGGGATCATCATGGTGAAACCGTTTTTCGTGGCCCGCTGCGCCGCCAGCTGGAGCAGGCCGAGCTGCAACAGCGCGCCGTGGCCGGTGAGGAAGTAGAAGCGCGCACCCGAGACCTTCGCGCCGCGCTCCATATCGATCAGGCCCAGCGACTCGCCGAGTTCCAGGTGGTCCTTCACCTCGAAGTCGAACTCGCGCGGCGTGCCGATGGTGTCGAGTACGACGTAATCGTCCTCGCCGCCCGCCGGAGCGCCCTCCTGCACCACATTCGACAGGGCGCGCTGGGCGGCCTCGAGGTCGGCGTCGGCGGCATGCTCGGCCGCCTCGGCCTCCTTCACCTTGGCCGAGAGCTCCGCACCGTGGGCGAGCAGCTGCGGGCGTTCCTCCGGGGACGCCTTGCCGACCTTCTTGCCCAGCGCCTTGTGCTCGGCGCGCAGCCCATCCGCCGCCGCGACGGCCGCGCGCCGCGCGGCATCCGCCTCGAGCAGGGCGTCCACCAGGGCCGGGTCCTCCCCGCGTGCCCGCTGCGAGGCGCGGACGACGTCGGGATTCTCCCGCAGGAATCGAAGGTCGATCATAGGCAAACAGCCTAGTAGGCGGGGTCCAGTGGGTTTTATCGCCCTCTGCTTCGCCGCGGGCCGGTCCGCGGCGAACGGAGCACGTTGCGTGGGGGAGTTCGGGTTTACGGACTATTCCGACGAAATTGGGCCAGGGGATCGGTGATCCACCCATAGTGGACATGCGTCATGCCGTCGGCGCAATCTTCCCGAGGAGTCACCATGCCCGAAACCAGTGCGGACACAGTCGATTTCATTATCGTCGGCGCGGGATCAGCCGGGGCGGCGCTGGCCGCGCGGTTGAGTGAACGGCCCGGTACCAGCGTCAGCGTGCTGGAGGCGGGGTCGGCGGACAAGGACAAGTTCATTCGGATTCCGGCCGGGTTCGGCAAGTTGTTCCAGGGCGCGAACGACTGGAACTACTTCACCGAGCCGCAGCCGAGTCTGAGCGGGCGGCGCGTCTACTGGCCGCGCGGGAAGATGCTCGGCGGTTCGTCGAATATGAACGCCATGATGTGGGTGCGCGGATTCGCGGCCGACTACGACGAATGGGCGACGCACGGCGGGCCCGGCTGGTCGTTCCAGCAGGTGCTGCCGTATTTCCGGCGCATCGAACGGATGGAGGGGGCCGCCGAGCCGGGCGCGGGACCCCTGCATATCTCGAGACAGCGCAGCCCGCGCCCGCTGACCCGCGACTTCCTCCAGGCGGCGACCGAGGCCGGATATCCGGTCGAGGACGCGAATATCGACCAGCCGCAAGGCTTCTCGGAGACCATGGTGACCCAGAAGCGCGGGGCCCGCTGGGGCACGACCGATGCGTACCTGCGTCCCGCGCTCCAGCGACACCGGGCGCTGGATGTGCTCACCGACGCGCAGGTCACCCGCGTGCTGTTCGAGGACAAGCGCGCCATCGGCGTGGAGTACCGACGCGGCGGGCAACTGCGGCGACTGCACGCGCGGCGCGAGGTCATCCTGAGCGGCGGTGCGATCAATACGCCGCAGCTGCTGATGCTTTCGGGGATCGGGGACGCGGAACAGCTGTCCGCCTTGGGGATTCCGGTGCTGCACCACAGCCCGGAGGTGGGCCGCAATCTGCGCGATCACCTGGTCGCGCCCATTGTCTACCGCACCCGCACCGGCACCCTCTTCGATGCCGAACGCATTCCCGAACTGGTGAACTACCTGCTGCGCCGCCGCGGCATGCTCACCTCCAATGTCGGCGAGGCCTACGGATTCATCCGCAGCCGAGACGATCTCGACCTCCCCGATCTCGAACTCGTCTTCGCGCCCGCCCCGTACATCGGCGAGGGCCTGGTCGATCCCGACGGACACGCCATCACCTTCGGCTCGATCCTGTTGCGCCCGGCCAGCACCGGCTCCATCTCGTTGGCCTCCGCGGACCCGTTCACCGCGCCCCTCATCGACCCGCGCTACTGCACCGATCCCGAGGGCCTCGACCGCGCCGCCCTGTTGACCGGCCTACGCGCCTGCGTGGACATCGCGCATCAGCCCGCGCTCAAGGGCCACCTCGGCGAGCTCATGCAACCGGCGCTCCCGGCCGACACCCCGCTGGACGAAGTCCTGCGCACCTGCCTGGAGAACCACTCTCACACGCTGTACCACCCGGTCGGCACCTGCCGCATGAGCACCGACGAGACCGGCGTCGTGGACCCCGAACTCCGCGTCCGCGGCCTGCACAACCTCCGCGTAGCCGACGCTTCGGTCATGCCGGTCATCACCCGCGGCCACACCCACGCACCCGCGGTGCTGATCGGCGAGAAGGCAGCGGACCTGATCGGGGGGTAGCGGCCGCCTCACCTGAGAATTCCGAGGCTGTCTGGGCCGGACGTGGCGAGGATCGGCGGGCCGCTGCAATGATGGACGGCGATGTCCGAACATGTGCCTCCAGAACCGCAGCGGTCCGCGCCGCCCGTTCGTCGGGCCCCGAAGGCCTTCGACCGAGTGCTGACGCCGCTGCGCGCCACCTTCGACAAGGGTCCGCTCTCCGCGCCCACCCTGCGCTGGGGACTGCTCGCGGTGGCGGTCGGGGCGGTGGTGGCCGCCCTGGTGACACTGGCCATCTCCGGCTTCGACGCCGGAAAGGTGGAGGCGCACAACCCCGCTGGGCCGCAGCCCACCGGCGCGGTGGCGGGCGCCGCCTTCGGCACCGCCAAACAGGGCGACTGCCTCACCTGGAGCAAGAGCAATGCCAGCGATCTCCAGAAGGTCGACTGCTCGAGCAAGCACCTGTTCGAGGTGACCGCCGATATCGACCTGAGCAAGTACCCGGGCCGCGAATTCGGCTCCGGTTCGCGCTTTCCCGATTCGCTGCGCTTCTCCGAACTGCGCGACGAGCACTGCGTCAGCGCCGCCCAGCGCTACCTCGGCGGCAAGCTCGACCCGCGCGGCAAGTTCGTGGTGGGCCTGATCAATCCAGGCGAAGCGGGCTGGAAGGCGGGCGAGCGGACCCTGCGCTGCGGCCTCCAGGTCGCCGCCAGCGCGGGCACCGCCACCCATCCGACCACCGGCACCGTGCGCGAGAGCAATCAGTCCAAGATCTACGACGTGGGCTCGTGCATCGGCATCAATCGCAATCTGCCCACCGACCAGGTGGACTGCTCGCAGCCGCACGCCTTCGAAATCGTGTCCACCGTGGACCTTTCCGCGCGCTTCGGCGGCAACCCGCCCGGCAAGGACGAGCAGGACAAGTTCATGGAGGAGCAGTGCGCCACCGACTCCACCAACTACCTCGGCTCGGCCGACGCGCTGCGCAACAAGACCCTCACCCTGTTCTGGGACTACCTCGACACGCGCAGCTGGCTGGCCGGTAGCCACAGCCTCAACTGCATGGTCGGCAAGGGCGCGGACCAAGAGGGCTTCGCGGCCGTCACCGGATCGGCGCGCGGCGATATCCTCATCGACGGCCAGGCCCCCGTGCCGCCGCCCAACAACGGCCGCTACACCCCGCCGCCGCTGCCGGGCGCCGCCCCGCCGGTCATTCCGCAGCCGCGGTGATCGGATAGCCATGCCGGTCTCCATGTCCGACGACCGTTTCGAGGAACTGGTCGGCGATGCCCTCGACCTGATTCCGCCCGAATTGGCGCGGGCCATCGACAATGTGGTGGTTCTCATCGAACCGCGCAGCGAAGACGATCCGCATCTGCTCGGCCTGTACCACGGCATCGCCCTCACCGAGCGGGACTTCAGCCACTACGGCGGCGCTTTGCCGGACACCATCACCATCTACCGCGAGCCCATCCTCGGCCTGTGTCACACCGAAGAAGAGGTGGTCGAGGAGGTGGCAATCACAGTGATTCACGAGATAGCGCACTATTTCGGGATTGACGACGACCGCCTTCATCAGCTGGGATGGGGCTGACGCCGTAGGTGTGCTCCAGATTTGCTGGAACCGTTTCAGTCCGCGGCGCGTCCAATCTCTCGTAGGGGCCATCCGCGGTCTCTCGGTACCGCTGGAAGGAGCGCTCGAGCATGGTGGGACACGTACTCGTGCAGCCGGAGGTCGTCCTCGCGGCGGCCGCCGAGCTCGATCTGCTGGCCGAGCGCCTGGCCGCCGTCTCCGCCGCCGCCGGACCGACCACGCACGTGCTGCCCTCGGGTACCGAAGAGGTGTCGCTGTTGGCGGCGGGCCACTTCAACCACGCCGCGCTGAGCCATGACCGCGCGGTAGCCCAGGGGATTCTGGAGCTGCACCACGCCGCCGCGACGCTACGCAGCCAACTCGCCCAGTACCTGGCGCAGGACGCCATTCGCGCCGTCGGCATCGCCTCGATTCCGGTGTAAGAGGGAGATACCAACGCATGACCCTGGGAATCACCGGTGTGTTCTGGCTGCCGCGCATGGCCGAGATCAATTCCATCACCCTGAACGCGGGCGCGCACGCCATTCCGATCGCCGCCGCCTCCACCTCGTGGAGCACGCTGACCGCCGCCTGGGTGGATGCCACCACCACCGTCGCCCGCGTCATGGCCGAGGTCGGCGTCGGCCTACAGGGCATCAACGGCCTCAATGTGCTGGGCCGTCTGGGCGGGTTCACCGTCTGGGCCGAGCAGCAGGGCGTGATGGCCGCGGTCATGGCCGGTAAGACCGCCGCCAATGCCACCGCCTACACCGTGGCCTCCATCGCCATGCCGAGCCTGCCGGAGATCGCGGCCGTCGAGGCCGCGCGGGTGGCCGCCTACTCCACCGGCGGTGCGCTCAACGGCACGGCCGAGGCCGCCGAGGCCGCCAAACTGGCCCTCGATATTCGCGCCGCGCTGGTCATGGAGACCTATGAGGCCGCGACGACGGCCCTGGTCACCACGCCCGGTGAATTCCTGATGCCGCCGCCCATCGCCATGGGAGCCGGGTCGGCCGATCCGGCCGCCGCGGCACAGGCCTTCGGCGACAGCGGCAATCCGGTGCAGACCGCGATGGCGGCCGCCGCCGCGCTGGCCAACAATCCCGCCGTCATGAGCGCCGTCTCGCAGGCCGCCCAGGTCGCCGGTTCGGTGGCGACAACCGGTGTGAGCACCGTGGGAAATGTTGCCGGAACCGCGATTTCGGCCGTGAGCAATGCGATCCAGGCCGGGCCGGGCGTGAGTGCGATGCCGTCGTCGGCGGGAGCCGGTGCGACGGCGGCGGCCGGGGTCGCGGGCGCGGCCGTGGCCACCCATGCCGTGTCCTTCGGCGGCGGATCGACCGTCGGCATCGGCAACGGCGCGGGCACGCTCCGAGTCCCCGAGGGCTGGGGCGCCGGGGCCGGATTCGGTGGTGGCGCAACACCTTCCGCCCCCGCGGTCGTAGCCGAAGCCGGAGCCGGTGCGGGCCGAATGGATGCCGCCGCGCCGGTGCGATCGGCGAATCCCGGCAGCCCGCTGCTCGGCAGCCAAGCGCAGGACGAGGACGAACGAACCCACGACGGCAAGGACTACGGCCGGTCGGTCGAGCACTTCGCCGACGGCCGGGCCATCGCGCCCGCCGTCATCGGGGCCGATCCGGAGCCCGCCAGGTGACAGTGCTCGGCGCGGGCCGCGGGCCGTCCCGACTCGGGGCGGTCACGCTCGCGCTCGACGAAATGCAGTTCCTGCTGGAGACATTGGGCATCGACGAACTGCCCGTGGTGCTCAACGCCCTCGGCCGCTACGACAATGCCGAGCAGCACGATCGAGCCATGGCGGCGGCCGCCACCGCCCTCACCGAACGCGACCTGCTCGCCGGTGACGAGGTGGATCCCGAACTGGCCGAACGGCTTCGGGTGCTGAACCGGCCGCACTGGGTACTCGCGCTGCGCTGGTACGTCGACGATCAGGTGCACCGCTGCTGCCTGGCCAAGGGCGACGACTTCGACGTGGTGGCGCTGCGCGGGCCGCACTCCTATGTGGTGGACGAAGCGGGACACGACCTGCCCGGCACCGTCATGGCGGCGCTCGGTCCGTTCGAGCCGCTCGAACTGCACGGTATGAACGCGCCCACCGAGGATCTGACACCCATCTTCGACGACACCGGCGATGCCACCGCGACGGCGAATCGCCTTGCCCGCGTGTGCGATCCGCCGCGCGACGCGCAGACTCTGGCGTCGGCGCTGGTGCAGGTCCACTCGCACGCCGAGATCGTGGCGGTGCGTTACGACGACGGCACCCGCGAGGTGGCCGACAAGCACATCGCCGTCTACAACACTCGCCACGGCCGCTTCCTCGCCACCGCCAGCCGAGCCGACGACGGCGTGAAATGGACATCCTTCAGCAGTGGCACCCCGGCCCGGCTGCGCACCGCGCTCCAGGATCTGATCGCCGAACTGCCACTGCGCCAGGAGTTTCCGGCCAAACCCTGACGGCTAGCCCATCGGATCGTCGCCGGTGGGCGAGATATCGTCGCCGAACGGTGGGGTGAAGCGTCCCCAGCGCGTGCACTCCCAACCACCCTCGACCGGGAGCAGTTCGATGGTCTCGGTGTTGTCGAGGTGATTGTTGGTCGCGAAAAGCCTTGGCACCTTGGTGAGTTCGCGTGACACCAGGCGCATGGCCGCACCATGGCTGACCAGCACGATGTCCCCGGCCTCGGGATCGGACAGATAGTCCTCGCGCAGCCGCTCCAAGGTGGGAACGTAGCGCTCGAGCACCTCGCGGCCGGTTTCGCCGCCGGGCACCCGCTCCTCCAACTCCCCCGCGTGCCAGCGGTGGTAGACGTCCTGGAACATCACGTGTGCCGCGGAGGAATTCGCGCCCTCCAGGTCGCCGAGCTGCACCTCCTGCAGATCGGGCAGCACCTCCAGGGGCACGCCCGTGGCCTCCTCGATGTAGCCGCCGGTCTGGCGGGCCCGCAGGGCCTCGGAGGAGAACAGCCGCTGCGGCGGGCGCGCGAGTGTGGAGCCGAAGGTCTTCGCCTGTGCCACACCGCGTTCGGTGAGCGGCAGGCCCGGTAGCCGGGTGTCGAGAATTTTCGCGACATTGCCCTCGGTCTCGCCGTGCCGGACCAGAATCAGTTTGCCCGTCACAGGTCCGCCACCCCCTTTCTGAGATCGGCCAACCACGCCGCGGCCGGTTCGTCCGAGGGTGGTGGCGCGCCGGTCGCCGAGGTCGCGGGCCAGGATCCGAGGAAGCGAATCCGGGCGGCGGTGCGATGCAGCGCCTTGAGCGCCTCGGCGACGGCGGTGTCGTCGATATGGCCGACGCAGTCCAGATAGAAACGGTAGGTGCCCATCCCCGTGCGCGTCGGCCGCGATTCGATACGGGTGAGATCGATTCCGCGCGTGGCGAATTCGGCGAAGGCGCGCATGAGCGAACCCGGCTCGTTGGCCAGCTCCAGCACGATGGAGGTGCGGTCGGCCCCGGTGCGCGGCGGCGCGACTCGCGGCCGGGTGACCAGCACGAACCGCGTCACCGCCTGCTCGTGATCGGCCACCCCGTCGGCGAGCACCGCCAGCCCGAGCCGCTCCCCCGCCAGCGCGGTGGAGACGGCGGCGTCGGCGTGACCACCGGCCACATCCTCGGCCGCGGCGGCATTGGAGGCCGAGGTGTACAGCTGCGCCCGAGGCAGTCGGTCCGCCAACCACATTCGCACCTGCGCCGCCGCGACCGGGTAGGCCGCGATGGTCCGCACGTCCGACAGGTCGATCCCCGACCGCCCCACGATCGTGAAGGCCACCTCGAGTTCGGTCTCGGCGATGATCTGCAAGCGCGGCCCCATGGCCAGGGCGTCGAGCGTCGGCGCTATCGAGCCCTCGACCGAACTCTCGATCGGCACCACCGCGCCCTCGGCCTCCCCGGTGCGCACCAGCTCCACCGCGGCCCCCTGGCTGGAGGCGGGCACGCGCTCCACCGGACCGTCGAAGGCTCCGGCGGACTCCAGCTGGGCGAGGGCCATCTCGGTGAAAGTTCCCGACGGCCCGAAGTAGGCGATACGCGGCACGACAACGAGGTTACTTGTGTGCGGCAGCTCACCTTCAGGTTTGCGATCAGGCGAACCCGAAGCAGCCCTTGACCAGCTCGTTGTCATCGCCGCACACGGCCACTACGCCCCGGATCGTGGATAGCGGGCGAAATACTACCGGTCCGTACCGGTGGCCAGCGCGGCGAGCGACGCGGAAACGGCGGCGGGCTCATCGGTTTCGATGGCGAGCAGGACCTCGCGCAAGGCTTCGACGGCCGGGGGTTTGAGGCCCGCCAGGAAGGCGATATCCGGATTCGCCAGCGCGGCCTGGATGTCCTCGCCCATGAGCGCGGCGACCGTCGCGGCCACGATGCCGAGGGCCCGCGCGCCGGAGTCGGTCCGGGCCACGAAGCCGCTGTCGGAGTGGGCGATGCGCACCAGGAACTCGGCGATCTCCGCGTCGGAGGCGGACAGCTCGAGCACCTCGACCTCCGGATGCCCTGCCGCCGAGCGCACCAGATCCTCGGTGAGACCACGCGCCGGGCGCGGCGGCACCGACAGGCTCAGGGGAATCGGCTCGGGCGCGGGCGAATCATGCGGCACCGCTTCACGGTAGCGATCTTCGGGGCGGCCGCCGATTCCGGGACGGGCGCCCGCTTGCGCAAGCGATCTCCGTCACTTAGCTTAGGTTTACCTAATTCCCCCGGAGGTGTGTATGACAAAACCGGCACCGGCCGCTGTCGCTCCCAATACCGCCGAACGCGTGCACAGCGCCTGCGCCCACGCCGAGCAGGCCATGTTGGCGCTGCCCGGCCTCGATCCCATCCCCACCTCGGTGCACCTTTTGCGGCAGTGCGGCGACGCCGTGGTCGCGGTGCCCATGGCCTCCACCGCCGCCATGCTCACCACCAATTCCGGCAGCACCGGCTCCCCCGCGGTTCTGGAGCTCACCGACCACGCGCCCTTGCCGTTGCGCGAACCCGTGCGCGCCCTGGTCTGGCTGCGCGGCTGGGTCCGCGCCGTCCCCGCGCACGCCCAGCGCGCCCTCGCCGCCCACGTCGCCGAGGATCATCCGCACCCCAACCTCCTCGACGTCGGCCACACCACCACGCTGTTGCGCCTGGTCGTCGACTCCGCGGTGGTCGCCGACTCGACCGGCGCGGAATCGGTCTGCCGCGACGGCCTGCGCGCGGCCCGCCCCGACCCCTTCTGCGAGATGGAAGGGCCCTGGCTGCAACATCTTCAGGCCGACCACGGCGATGTCATCGACCAGATCGCCCGCCACGTCCCCGCCCATCTGCGCCGCGGCGCGCTCATCCACCCCCTCGCCATCGACCGCTACGGCGTGACCCTGCGCGTCGAGGCCGCCGATCGCGACCACGACATCCGCCTGCCCTTCGAATTCCCCGCCGACGACATCGACTCGCTGAGCCGCGCCGTGCGCGCCCTCGCGGGCTGCGGCTACCGCACCGGCCTGCGCCGCCGCTAGTCCACGCGCTCGCGCGCATAGATTTACGGGCATGGTTTCGGCTGATTCCGCGCCCGTGTGGCCCGCGCCCGCGTCGTCCGATCAGGAGAAGCGGGCCATTCGGCTCGAGATTCTCGTTGTTCTGGTCGTGACGTTCGGGCTGAGCGGGGCCAGTGCGGGGCTGTCGCTCCTCGAGAGTGCGCTCTCGCCCGGCGGGGTGGGCGGGCAGACGGTGGCGTTGAACGCGCCGCGGGCCGCGCAGTCGATCATCGATCTGCTGTTTCAGCTGTTGAGTGTGGCGCGCCTGCTCGGGTGGGCGGCGTTGGGGCTGTACCTGTTGTGGCGCAGCGGGATCGGGCCACGGGCCATCGGGCTCGCGCGAATGCGATGGCGCGGGGACGTGCTGCCGGGGCTGGTGCTCGCGGCGGTGATCGGTATACCCGGATTGGCACTGTATTTGGTGGCGCACGCGCTGGGGGTCAGCGTCACCATCGTGCCGAGTTCACTCGAACACTGGTGGCGGCTGCCGGTATTGGTGCTGTCGGCGTGGGCCAATTCGGCGGCGGAGGAAATTCTCGTCGTCGCCTATCTGATATCGCGATTGCGGGCGCTGGGGTGGTCGGAGAATCGATCACTGCTGGCCTCGGCGGTGCTGCGTGGCAGTTATCACCTGTACCAAGGCCTCGGCGGCGGCGTCGGGAACCTCGTCATGGGTGTGATCTTCGGGCGTTATTGGCAGCGGACCGGGCGATTGTGGCCATTGCTGCTGGCGCACGCGCTCATCGATACGGTCGCGTATATCGGCTACACGTTCCTGCGCGGACACGTCTCCTGGTTACCGTGATCACATCGAGATGAACCGAGCGCCGCGGTGAATAAGTACAGTCTTGGATGATGAACGGCGACGACCCCCGGCACAACGCACGGATGCGCCGGGAGCCACCGCCACGTCGCGAGCCCCCGGCGCGACCGCGACCCCCGCAACCGCACCCCGGCGAAGCCCGCTGGGGCGCCCCGCAACCGCCACCGCGCCAGGCGCGCGGGCCGCAACCGGAGCGCCGACAGCCGCCACCCGGCCAGCGCGTCCCCCCGCGAAATCCGAACGCCCGCAACCCACAGGCCGCACCCCCGCGGCGCGGTCAGGGTCAGCCCGCCGCACCGGTCCCGCCGCGCGCCACCCGCAAGTACACGGCCGAGGATCTCGACCCCGCGCCGACGCACGCGCCCAGGCAGCGGCCGGTCCCCTACCGCGAAGGCACCCCGCCGCCGCCCTCGCTGCCGCCGACCAAGCGCGGTCGCGGCGGCGACAAGCCGCCGAAAGGCCCGCGCCCCAAGCGCAAACGCCATTGGAAGCGCTGGCTGTCGCTCATTCTCATCGTGCTGGTGGCGCTGCCCCTCGCGGCGCTGTTCTATGTCGAGACCAATCTGGTGCGCATCGATGCCTTCGGCGCGGACCGGGTCGCCGACACGCCCGGGACGAATTGGCTTCTCGTGGGGTCCGACAGCCGTGCCGGGCTCACTCCGGAGCAGGAACAGGAACTCGCCACCGGCGGTGAGGTCGGGTCGGAGCGCACCGACACGATCATCCTCATTCACATTCCGAAGTCGGGCGCGCCGACGCTGGTGAGCCTGCCGCGCGACTCCTACGTGAGCATTCCGGGCTACGGCAAGGACAAGCTCAACGCCTCCTTCTCGCTCGGCGGCCCGCAGCTGCTCACCCAGACCGTGGAGACCGCGACCGGCCTGCGTATAGACCACTACGCGCAGATCGGCTTCAGCGGTTTCGCCGATATCGTCGACGCGGTCGGCGGCATCGATATGTGCCTGGACCAGCCGATCGACGATCCGCTGGCGGGTATCGACCTGGCCGCGGGCTGTCAGCGGCTCAATGGCGCGGAATCGCTGGGTTTCGTGCGCAGCCGTGCCACCGCGCTGGCCGATCTGGACCGCATGAACAATCAGCGCAAATTCATGGCGGCCCTGCTGAAGAAGGCGACGAGCCCGGCCACGCTGCTGAACCCGTTGCGCGGTTGGCCACTGCTGCAAGGACTTACGAAGGCGCTGAAGGTCGATCAGGGCGCGCATGTGTGGGATTTGGCACGTCTGGGCTGGGCGCTGAAGGGCGATCCGATTGCCACGACGGTGCCGATCGGCGGATTCGAGGACACCGACAGCGGCAATGTGCTGATGTGGGACAAGACCAAGGCCAGCCAGTTCTTCGAGGCACTGGCCGCGGACAAGCCGATCCCGAGCGAACTCTTGACCACCGTGGATTAGAAATAAGGGCAACCTGAATTAGGCAATACTAGCCTCAATAAGGTTGTGCTCAATAAGGCTGCACTTGGATGACACGCGCTTTGACCAGGGTTAATGTCATGTCTATGTCCAGCCAAGCCAAGACTCAGCGCAGCAAGTTCCACGCCCTGCTGCACGACCAGATCCGGAACGAATTCAATGCCGAACACCAGTACATCGCGATGGCGGTGTGGTTCGACAATGCTGATCTGCCCGTGCTGGCCAAGCATTTCTACAAGCAGGCCGTGGAAGAACGCAATCACGCCATGATGATCGTGCAGTACTTCCTCGACCGCGATATCGATGTCGAATTCTCCGATGTCAGTGCCGCCAAGTCGCAATTCGCGAATGCGAAGGAAGCGCTGCAGATGGCGCTGGCCCAGGAGAAGACGGTCACCGACCAGATTGTCCAGCTCGCCAGCACCGCCCGGGAAGAGGGCGACTACCTGGGTGAACAGTTCATGCAGTGGTTCCTGAAGGAGCAGGTCGAGGAGGTCGCCCATATGACGACCCTCGTCAATGTCGCCGAACGGGCCGGTGCGAATCTGTTCGACCTGGAGAATTTCGTCTCTCGCGAGATGAGCGGTCCGTCGGATGCGTCCGGCGCGCCGTCCACGGCGGGCGGCCACCTGTAATACCGGGAATTCCCGGAAACAGACGAACAGGCCCGGTCCCTTGCGCTGGACCGGGCCTGTCGCCGTCTACCGACGGATACAGCTCACTTGTCCGCGCTGATGCTGGCGAAGAGCTGCTTGATCAGGGCCAGAATGCCGTCCATGGATTTCCTCATCTCTTGCTGAACTCGGTGAGGGAGTCTCACCGCCCCCGACCTTCTGGGGTGATCAGAACCTAACCGAGTCAGCGTTAGAAATGATGGTTTTTCAAAAAATTCTCCGGCAAATTTTTCGGCTCAGCGCAGCGTGACCTGACGCGACCGCAGCCCGTCGCGGGAACGCCGCTCGGCGCTGGTCAACGGCTCGTCGTTGGCCAGCGCGGCGGCCAGCTTCGCACCGAATTCGGTTGCGCCCGGCACCCATTCGCTGGCGTGCCGCTCGCGATCGAGATCGAAGACCGGAACCAGCAGGCCGTGCGTGCGGAACGAGCCCGCGAAGCGGGAACCCTCGCCCAGGTGCAGGTCACCGGCCGCGTGCAGGCGCGCCAACGCCAGCATGAGCGCATCCTCGTCCTCGGGCCGGACCCAGCGCACATGCGCCTTCTCGCCCGCGTCCACCCACCAGGCCGCGCCGACGGAATCCGCGCCCAGCTCCAGGCGCGCCGACGGCATGATGGCCTGATTCGCCTGCTCGATGGTGGCGGCGACCTGCGCGTCCGGGGTGACACCCTCGGGCACCCACCAGTTGAAGTCCTGGTGCACGGTGAGATCCAGTGCGGCACCGGGATCGAGCACCTCGGCCAGGCTCGGCACACCCTCGACGGTGGCGTGCGCCAGCGACTCGCCCGGCTCGGCCGACTGCGTCCACAGAATCGAGCTGGCCAGATCGGCCGCCGGATTCTCCGACTGGAACTGCACCTGCGTACCCACGAATCCGGTCGGCTCGTCACCCGCCCGCACCAGCGCGGCCACCGCACCCGGCAGCACGGTGGAGAGCACCACCGGCCGCTCGGCGGCGACATTCGCCGACAGCTTCAACGTAGCGGTCGCCGACGGCACGAACTCCCGTAGCGCGACCAGATCGCACTCCGCCGCGAGCCCCTCGAACGGCCGCGTCACGGCCTGCGCCGCCTGCTCCTGCGCGGCCCGCCGCTCGGCCAGCTTCTGCGCCCGATTGCTGTCCGGCTTCGGACTGTTCCGCTTGCTCTTACCCATAGCTGGAGAAGCTACACGGTGTCGGATTCGGCTCCGCTTCGCTCCGGCGGGTTTCGGCTGGCCGGGTTATGCCGCTGCGAGAAGGGCTTTCGTGCGGCCCGGGTGGTTGGTGGCGACCCAGCTGACGCCGAGGTCGGCGCAGAGGCGGATGTCGTCGGCGTCGTCGACGGTCCAGCAGTAGGTGGCGCGGCCCGCGGCGGCGGCCTTGTCGACCAGGTCGGGGTGTTCGCGCAGGGTGCGGACCGAGGGGCCGACGGCGGTCGCGCCGACGGTGGTGGCGGCGCCGCCGGAGAGGTACAGGGAGGATTCGCCGAGCAGGACGGTGGGCAGCAGCGGCGCGGCACGGCGAATGCGCCAGACGGCCGTCGCGGCGAAGGACATGACCACCGCCCGGGAGTGGTCGGCCGAGGCGGGGGCGGCGATGCCGTAGCGCTGCAGTTCGTTCAGCAGCGTCGTTTCGACGAGAGCGCCGTAGCGGACCGGATGTTTGGTCTCGATGAAGAGCTTGGTGGGGCGGCTCTTCCAGTCCAGCACCAGTTCCACCAATTGGGCGAGGGTGAGCAGGGTGGCGGGTTCGCCGTCGGTGCCGTAGTTCAGGGCCTCGAGTTCGGCGAGGGTCATTTCGCTGACCGCGCCGGTGCCGGAGGAGGTGCGGTCCACGGTGCGGTCGTGCACGCAGACCAGATGGCCGTCCTTGGTCAGGCGCACATCGCATTCGACGCCGTCCGCGCCCTCCTGCAATGCGAGTTCGTACGCGGCGAGGGTGTGTTCGGGTCGCGCCGCCGACGCGCCCCGATGCGCGACCACGAACGGCGCACGACTGGCCGGGCTCACTTCGCCATTACCTCCTCCTGCTCGGATTCCGGCGTCCCGGCCGGGTTTTCGAGCACACCTGCCGGTTCGGATACACCGACCTCATCATTCCCGACGCCGCGCTCCGGCGCGCGCTCGGCGGAGCCGCCGGGGCGCACGGGCTCGATCACGGGTTCGGCCGGAGCGGTCGCGACGGTCCAGCGATGCACCTCGTGTGGACGTCCGCGCAGGTCCAGACCCGCGCACCCGCGCACCACCCACAGCGTCAGCACGGCCACGGCGGCGGCGACCAGATCGGTCACCCCGGTCCACAGCACGCCGTCGGCCTCGGCCTGCAAGGTGCCCGGAAGTCGCCACAGCAACGCGCCGACCACCATGAACGCGTTGAGAATCCAGCCGCCCCACCAGATTCGGACGGCCTTCAACAGCCGCGGATCCGCCCGTCGCCGGGCCACCTCGGTGAGGAACACACCCGGCCACAGCAGATTCACGCCGGGCACAAGGCATCCCAGCGCGAGCAGTACGCGCGGGCGCGGATCCCGTTGTCCGGCCGCGGCATACGCGTCGCGCCGGATCTCGACCAGCCGACCGACCAGTGCGACGGCGGTGACCAGCGCCAACACCATGGCGGCCAATCCGGTGACGTAGACCGCGATATCGGAGACCGTCAACAGCCACGGCTGGATCAACCGCGTCCGATTGCGCAGCAGCACCCCGTAGCGCCCGAATTCGGCGAGACCGGCGGCGATGAACACCGCCGCGGTGAGAATCAACAACCGCGGCACGAGAATCGAGAGCCGCTCCAACCGTCCGCGCGGCGCGACGGCGGGGCGCGGCGGCAGATCGTGCAACCCCCAGCGCGGCATGCGCTGATACCGCGGCGTCTCCCAGGACCCCTGGCGTTTCGGAGCCTGCGTCGCGCGCGGTTTGCGCCCCGGCGGCCGCGCCACCCAGCGGTAGTTGCGGCGGGCCGGGGGCGCGTCGAGGGTCGCGGGTGAGAGCAGTACGCCGCGGCAGCGCGGGCACCAGTGCAGCGGGCTGCCCACCACGGCCCAGCGCGCACCGCAGCGCGCGCAGGGCTGCACCACCGGCGATCGTGAGTTCGATCGCGGAGTCGTCACCGCTGTCCCCCGTTCATTCAGTAGATCTTCGCCTGCTGGTCGCCGTCGGCGGTCAACGGCCGACCGACCTGCTGCCAGGCCACCATGCCACCCGCGACGTGCAGCACTTCGAAGCCGACGTGCTCGAGATATTTCGCCACCTGGATCGAGCGGCCGCCCTGACGGCAGATGACGTAGATCTGGGAGTCGTAGTCGAGTTCGTCGATGCGGGCCGGGACATCGGCCATGGGAATGTGGACCGCGCCGGGCGCGTGGCCGAGCTGCCATTCGTCGGGCTCGCGGACGTCCAGCAGGATGGCGGGGACGGTGCCGGTCGCGCCCAACGGTGCGGTGGTGTCGAATTCCGCGGGGACGGCTTCGATCGGTACCGAGGGGATGTCCGGACTTGTCACGCTGTCGATCCTGCCACGGGCATCCGGGGCCGGGGGAGTTCCATTCCGGTCACGTGGTGGTTATCCACATAATCCACAACCTGATCCACAGGTCGAGACCTGTCCCAAATGTCCGGCCGACCGCTCCGGTAAGTCCCCTCCACATGCCGGAGCGTTCGGCCGGATATCTCTTTGGACGCATCCGCGCGGCAATCGGTTCCGTTCGAACCCGAAAAAAACGACAACACTACTGAAAAACGAAAATCCCGGGTTCGAACAGGGCTTCTCGGTAGCCTGGACCTATGAATACGAGCAGGGGGCTACTCGACGGACTGGATACCACCGGACTCAACACCGCCCTGTCCGAGGCGACCTGCCTCGGCATGGTGGTCGAACCCGCAAACGCGCAGCTAAAGCTCGAACTGGATGTACTCACCTTGCCGGTCGACGGCCCGCCGCCCGCCGACTGCGATGTTTTTCTCACCCTCTCCGGCGTCAGCCGGGTCGCCGCGTCGTTCCGCCGTCAGGTGTGGGACGCGCTCGAACCCGAGATCCTGCCGCTGACCCTCGACGGCCTGGGCGAGGCCGTGCGCAGCTTCGGCGGAGCCGCACTGCACGGCTGGGAATTCTTCGATCTCGACGACAGCAGCTGGACGCTGTGGCGGGAAATGCTCAGCTTCGACACCCAGGTCAGCGACCGCCCGCCCACGCACGTCCTGGAGTTCTCCCAGGAGGAGGGCATCGACCCGCGCGAACTCGATATCCGAATCTGGTTCGAGCAGGTCAGTATTCAGGACTGCCACGGCTGCGAGATCCCGATCGCGGACTTCATCGCGGGCGGGGTGCGCTGGTGGCAGGCGCACGACAAGTGCGATCCGCGCACCATGCGCCCGGATATCGTGCCGCCGCTGTAACCGAGACGCTCAGTTCCCGGGCTGGCGGTCGCAGCGGACGCCGGTCCCGTGATCGGGGCAGTAGCCGCCGGGGTTCTTCGCCAGGTACTGCTGGTGATAACCCTCGGCGTAGTAGAACGCGGAAAGATCTGGCAGCGGGGTGATTTCGGTGGTGATCGTCCCGAAACCCGCTGCCGTCAGCCGGTCCTGATACGCGGCCGCCGTCTCGTGCGCGATCTCGCGCTGCTCGTCGCCCATCGTGAGGATGGCCGAGCGGTACTGCGACCCTCGGTCGTTGCCCTGCCGCATGCCCTGCGTCGGATCGTGGTTCTCCCAGAACCGCCGCAGAATCGCCGGATAGTCGACGACCTTCGGATCGAAGGCCACCAGAACGGCCTCGGTGTGACCGGTTCGGCCGCTACAGGTCTCTTCGTATGTCGGATTCCGGGTATACCCCCCGGCGTAGCCGACGGCGGTGCTGTACACGCCGTCGAGCTGCCAGTAACCCTTTTCCGCACCCCAGAAACAGCCCATCCCCACCACCGCGACCTGCGTACCCTCGGGGAAAGGAGCCTTGATCGGATGGCCGTTGACGTAGTGCTTCTCGGGGACGACCAGCGGTTCGGGTCGCCCCGGCAGCGCTTGTTCCGGGGTCACCATGACCGGCTGGGGTAGTCGTACGCGTCCTACGAGCTCGTCGTACCACGACATGAGTCGATGCTACGGGAGCCGTGGGCGGGCGGCGGGGTCGTCGCGGACCCCGGACGCCGATCACCGACACTGTCCACTTGCTGGGACAACCGGGTGAGCCAGGAATCAGGGGGGAGCGCCCCCGGTTGCAACCGAGCGGGTGTACGAATGATGGTTGGGTGCGCTCTACACACCGAGGGCACACAGCCCCGACACTGAGGAAGGGACATCGTGGCTGAGTACACGCTGCCAGATCTGGATTACGACTACAGCGCCCTGGAGCCGTTCATCTCCGGGCAGATCAACGAACTGCACCACTCGAAGCATCACGCCGCCTACGTGGCCGGTGCGAACGCCGCGCTGGAGAAGTTGGAGGCGGCTCGCGAAGCTGGCGACCACTCCGCCATCTTCCTGAACGAGAAGAACCTGGCCTTCCACCTCGGCGGCCACGTGAACCACTCCATCTGGTGGAAGAGCCTGTCCAAGGACGGCGGCGACAAGCCGGTCGGCGATCTGGGCGCCGCCATTGACGACCAGTTCGGGTCGTTCGACAAGTTCGTCGCGCAGTTCTCCGCGGCCGCCAACGGCCTGCAGGGTTCGGGCTGGGCCTGGCTGGGCTACGACACCCTCGCGGGCAAGCTGCTCACCTTCCAGCTCACCGACCAGCAGGGCAATGTGCCGCTGGGCATCATCCCGCTGCTCGGCCTGGACATGTGGGAGCACGCCTTCTACCTGCAGTACAAGAACGTCAAGGCGGACTACGTCAAGGCGTTCTGGAACGTGGTCAACTGGGCCGAGGTGCAGGACCGCTTCACCCGCGCCGTGGCGCAGGGCAAGGGCCTCATCTTCGGCTGAGCGCCCCGGGGCGACACAGCCGCCCGAGGCACGAACGGGCCCGCGAACCATTCCGGTTCGCGGGCCTATGTCATGTCGGAGGGGGCGCTGTCGTTCGACGTGTCGGTTTGCTAGCAGTCTCTGGTACTTGTGTGCCAGTTCATTTTCCGTGCAACCTGGGTATCCCTACTGGTAGGACGGGCGACGCCGCCCCGATTTCGACATCTCGGGAGGGCACAGATGAACACGAACGACCACATCGGCGTCACGCCGTTCCAGGCGCGCGGATCGCTGCGCGGATTTCTGATCTCGGGACGATGGCCCGATTCCACCAAGGAGTGGGCACAACTGCTGGTCCTGGCGGTGCGAGTGGCCAGTCTGCCGGGATTGCTGCCCACCTCGACGGTGTTCGGAACGCGTGACGACCTGCCCGACGATCCGGAGCCGGGCACCGTGGGCCTGGTGCTGGCGGAGGGGCCGGTGATGGGCGAGGAGGCGTTGCAGCCCGGGCGGTTTGCCAGCCATATGCCATCGGCGTTGATCATGCTGCATCCGCCGCGCGAGACCCGGCCTTCGCTGCCGGAGATCTCGAATGCCGCCTCCGGGTGCGTGCTGCTGCCCGGCGTACCGCATCTGGGCCTGGAACACCGCGCGGCCTGGGTGGAGACCGACGGCGACGGGGTGGTGACCTCCATGATCTCGCGGGTGGGCGTCGATCCGATCAGCGATCCCGACACCGCGGTTCTGGCTATGCTGCTGGCCGCGTGAGGGTACCCGAAACCATCGGGGCGGGCTCCCAAACTTATTGTGCGCATTGCGATTTCGGTCATGCCGGGTTGGCGACGTCCGGTTTGCCGGGGTAGAGTGGCGGCCAGCGAAGGGGAGTAGCCCCCAATCGCGCAGTCGACATACTGGTCCCGTCGCGGATCCGGCTGCGTGAACCGAGACCGCTCGGTGGGCGAGACCTTCGGCCAGACAACCGATCCGAATTACCGGTGCGGTGTCGGCTGAAGGCAGATCCGTTCAGTCGACAGGCCGGAGCCCTGGGAGCCTGAACGAAATGATCACCACCGTGTTGCTGAGTTTCGGCGCACTCTTTCTCGCCGAGCTCGGCGACAAATCGCAACTCATGGCGCTGACCTTCGCGCTGCGCTACCGCTGGTGGGTGGTGCTCGGCGCGATCGCGACGGCCAGCGTGGCGGTGAACCTCATCGCGGTGGGCGTCGGCCACTTCCTCGGCGCGGCCCTGCCGACCGAGCTGATCTCGCTGTTCGCCGCCGCCACGCTCATTCTGGTCGGACTGTGGACCCTGCGCGAGGTGCTGCCCGGACGCGCCGCCGCCGAAGACTCCGAAGAGATCCCGGCGCAGCCCACCTCGCGGTCGGCCTTCCTGGTCGTGCTCTCGGCCTTCACCCTCGCCGAACTCGGCGACCGCACCATGTTCGCGACCATGGCGCTGGCCTCCAACAAGGGCTGGCTGGCGGTGTGGATCGGCTCCGTGGCCGGAATGGTGGCGGCCGGTGCGCTGGCCATCGCGGTGGGAGTGACTGTCGGCAAGCACATTCCGGAGCGCGCCATCGCCGTGTGCTCCGGACTGCTGTTCCTCTATTTCGGCGCGTTGACGCTGTTGGGAACCGTGACGCACTTGGGCAGTGCGGCAGTCGCTGTCGCGGCGGCCGGGCTGCCGGTGCTGGCCGGAATCGCGCTGATCGCGCTGCGCCGCCGGGCTTCAGCGACCGGAGGACTCCGGGCTGCCGAAGAGATCCCCGCTGCGGCCGACCAGGTCCAGTAGCGGATCACGCAATTCCCGCAGGCCCGCGATATCGTCGGCGGCTATGCGGGCGGTGACCATGGCGCTCAGCGCGGCCACCAGGGTCTGGCAGGCGAAGCGCTGGGAATCGGTTTCCGCGCCGAGGATATCGCCGACTATCGCGACGAAGGTGTCCTGCAGCGTGGTGCGCCGGGTGATGGCCTCGTTCCCCGCGGCGTAGACCTCCACCAGGAACAGCCGCGCGAAGGCGGGGTGCGCGGCCAGTCCGTCGAGGTAGGCGGTGAGCACGCGTTCGATGCGTTGGCGCGGGGTTTCGTCCTCGGGCGCTTGGCCGGTGACCTCCAGCAGACCCGTGAGCAGCAGCTCCACCGCGCGTTCGTAGGCCGCCTCGAAGCAGTCCTCCTTGGAGCGGAACTGCTCGTAGAAGGTTTCCCGGGACACTCCCGCGCGTTTGATGATGGAGGCGACGGGCGTTCCCACATAACCGTTTTCGGCCATGGCCTCGGCCATGGCGAGCAGGATGCGGTCGCGTTGCGCGCGGACCACCGTCTCCCGGGGCAGGCCGTGGCGGCCACGGGGCAGGCGGGCGGTGACTGCCGAGTCGGTCATGCGGGCTCCGTCGCTGTCAGGCGGGTCGTCTCAGTTTGCGCGGGCGGGCGGGCTGGTCGGTCGTGTAGGGGACGGCCTCGTCGCGGGCGATCGCCACGCCGGAACCGACGCCGCCGCGCAGCGCCATGTCCACGGCCCATTGGCCGACGCCGCGGAACCACACCACCACACCCACCCAATAGGGTGACACCACCCGGCGCGACCGGCGCGCGAGGGCTCGTTCCATACCGTCGATGGCCGGGCCGAGCGGGGCCACGCCGGAGACCGAGGACCGGCCGAGGATGGCGCGGGCGGCCTCGGTGCCGAAGCCGGTGCTGGTCATATCGGTGTCGAGTTCGGCGAAATAGGCGATGCCGACGCGGGCTCCGGTGTGCCGCAATTCGATTCGCAGGGTGTGGCCCAGCGATTCGACGGCGGCCTTGGACGCGCTGTACGCCCCGGCCAGGGGTAGGTGGATGGCGGCGGCCAGCGAGGTCACCAAGAGCACATACCCGTCCGGATGGCTGATATGCGGACCGGCGGCGCGCAGCGTGTAGTACACGCCGAGGACATTGACCGTGAGGGTCTCCTCGAGGACCGAGGGATCACCGCCGATGAGAGGAAGCTGTTTGGCGATACCGGCATTCGCGACCACGGCGTCGAGGCCGCCGAGTTCGCCCACCAGCGATTCGACCACCCGCTCCACCTGGGTCGGATCGCCGATATCGCAGTACCGCCACGGTGCGTCCCCGCAGTCGGCCGCCACCTCGGCCAACATCTCCTGCTCGATCCCGAGCAGTGCCACCCGCGCTCCCCGCGCGTGCAGCTGCCGAGCCAGGGCCGCCCCGATGCCGCGCGCCGCGCCCGTCACCAGAATCCGGCGACCTTCGACCGAGGGAGACGGGCCGAAGGGACGACGCCACCGGGCCGCACGCGACTTCATGCAGTGACGGTACCACTCAACGAACATCAGTGTTCGCAAACAGTTCGGTCTTCTTGCTGTGCGAAGTGTTCGGTCCGCCAAACCCGCTGGGGGGCTGGGGACGAAGCTCCGGAGAGCCCCCGGAAATCGCGCCGTCCAGTCCGCCCGGGATGTCCGGTACACCCGACCCGACGCAGCCGCGCCGAGGCACCCCGTTATCGTGCTATTGACGGAAGGCCAGCGAGAGGCCGTCCAACGTTGGAGAGGACCAATCACCGTGGAGATTTCGGGCTCCGCCGCCATTGTCACCGGAGGTGCGTCCGGCCTGGGCGCAGCGACCGCCAAGCGCTTCGCCGACCTGGGCGCCACCGTGTTCGGACTCGACCTGGCGCAGTCGATCGAGCGCGCCGGTGACAGCGTCCCCGCCGGTGTCACCCTGATCCCGACCGATGTCACCAGCGGTGACGAGGTGGCCGCCGCGGTCGCCCAGGTCGTGGAATCCGGTGTGCCGCTGCGTACCGTCGTGAACTGCGCCGGTGTGGGCTGGGCGGGTCGCATCCTGTCCAAGAACGGCCCGCACGATCTGGAGCTGTTCCGCACGGTCATCACCGTGAACCTGCTGGGCTCGTTCAATGTCATGCGCCTGGCCGCCGACGCCATCGCCAAGACCGACCCGGTCGACGAGTACGGCCAGCGCGGCGTGGTCATCAACACCGCCTCCGTCGCCGCGTTCGAGGGCCAGATCGGCCAGATCGCCTACTCCGCCTCCAAGGGCGGCGTCGCCGGTATGACCATCCCGGCCGCGCGCGACCTGGCGCAGTTCGGCATTCGCGTGAACACCATCGCCCCCGGCATCATCGACACCCCGATGCTCGCCGGTGTCACCGAGGAGTACCGCAAGGGCCTCGAGGCGGGCGTGCCCTTCCCGTCCCGCCTGGGCCGCCCGGACGAGTACGCGCAGCTGGCGCAGTACATCGCCGAGCACGACTACCTCAACGGCGAGACCATCCGCATGGACGGCGCGCTGCGCATGGCCCCGCGCTGACGCTGAGCGTCGTGGGCTGACACCCCGCTCGAAACAACAAGGCCCGCACCGGTTTCCGGTGCGGGCCTTGCTCGTCTATCAAGTTATGAGAGCAAGCCTTATCTCAGTGCTTGCGGACCGAGGAGGCCTGCGGGCCCTTCTTGCCCTGGGTGATCTCGAAGCTGACCTGCTGGCCCTCTTCCAGACCGCGGTAGCCGGTGCCCTCGATCTCCGAGTAGTGGACGAACACGTCGGCCCCACCCTCGTGCGAGATGAAGCCGTAGCCCTTCTCCGCGTTGAACCACTTCACGGTTCCCTGAACCATATGTCTTCTCCTGACAGGGTTTTGCTGCGGCCGACGTGGTCACGACGACCGGGTCGATCAGACGGCGACTTGCTACTTGCCCTGCAAGAGAAGCGACGCCCGCACAATATTCCGCGCGAGCATGTAATACACGTACACGAAAAACAACGACCAAGAAGTACAACGTACGCCCGGCACACGGGTTCCCGGAATCACGACAACGTAACGAGTGTCACAATCGTGACCTTCGAC
Source organism: Nocardia sp. NPDC050406 (assembly GCF_044459025.1). Taxonomy (NCBI): domain Bacteria; kingdom Bacillati; phylum Actinomycetota; class Actinomycetes; order Mycobacteriales; family Nocardiaceae; genus Nocardia; species Nocardia sp. NPDC050406. Next base: position 119,969 of record NZ_JBITIM010000004.1, read on the forward strand.
ACATAACAGACCAGTGATCTTGTTTCCGTGCGGGAGCGCCGTTTCCGACGCTCCCGCACGGCGCGATCACAGGGTGCGGGTCAGGCGCTCCGCCAGGATGCGCGCGAACTGCGCCGGATCCTTCAGCTCGCCGCCCTCGGCGAGAACCGCTGTGCCATAGAGCAATTCGGCGGTCTCGGTGAGATCCGAACTCTCCTCCGGCTTGCGCTGGGCGTACGCGTCACGCAACCCGGTGACCAGCGGATGCGTCGGGTTCAGCTCCAGAATCCGCTTGGTGTGCGGCAATTCCTGCCCGGAGGCGCGGTACATGCGCTCGAGCATCGGGGTGAAATCGTAGACATCGCCCACGATGCAGGCGGGCGAGGTGGTGAGCCGGTTGGTCAGGCGCACCTCCTTGACCTCCGCGTCCAGGGTCTCCTGCAGGAACTTCAGGACGTCGGCGAAATCCTTGTCCTGCTGCTCACGCAGCTGCTCGGAGGCCTTCTTCTCGTCCTCGGTCTCCAGGTCGATCTCGCCCTTGGCGATGGACTGGAACGGCTTGCCCTCGAACTCCGGCACCGCGCCGACCCACATCTCGTCGACCGGATCGGTGAGCACCAGCACCTCGATGCCCTTGGCCTTGAACGCCTCGATGTGCGGGGAGTTCTCGATCTGCTGGCGGGTTTCGCCGGTCAGGTAGTAGATCGCCTCCTGGCCGTCCTTCATGCGCTCCACGTACTCGGCCAGCGAGGTGAGCTCGGTCTCCGAGTGAGTGGAGGCGAAAGACGCGACACCCAGGATGGTTTCGCGATTGTCCTGGTCGGAGAGCAGACCCTCCTTGAGGACCCGGCCGAATTCCTTCCAGAAGGTGTCGTACTTGGTCGTGTCCCCATCCTCGGACGACGCGGCGGTCTTCATGTCCTTGACCGTGGACAGCACCTTCTTCACCAGGCGCTTGCGAATCGCGCGGATCTGCCGGTCCTGCTGCAGGATCTCGCGAGACACGTTGAGCGAGAGGTCCTGCGCGTCCACCACGCCCTTGACGAAGCGCAGATACTCCGGCATCAGCTCTTCGCAGTTGTCCATGATGAACACCCGGCGCACGTACAGCTGCACGCCGCGCTTGTGCTCACGGGTGAACAGGTCGAACGGCGCGTGCGACGGAACGAACAGCAGCGCTTGGTATTCGAAGGTGCCCTCGGCCTTCATCGGGATGATCTCGAGCGGATCGTCCCAGGCGTGCGCGACGTGCTTGTAGAACTCCTTGTACTCCTCGTCGGAGACCTCGCTCTTGGGGCGGGTCCACAGCGCCTTCTGGGAGTTCAGGGTCTGGGTCTCGGTGAGTTCCTTCTCGGTCTTCTCCTCGCCCTCGCCCTCCATGACGGTGCGCGTCACGTCCATGCGGATGGGCCAGGCGATGAAATCCGAGTACTTCTTGACGATTTCGCGGAGCTTCCACTCCTGCGTGTAGTCGAAGAGGTGGTCGTCCTCGTCGGCGGGCTTGAGGTGCAGCGTCACCGCGGTGCCCTGCGGCGCCTCGGCGAGCTCCTCGATGGTGTAGGTCGAGCTGCCCGCGGCGGATTCCCACCGGGTGCCCGTGGTCTCGCCCGCCTTGCGGGTGGTGAGCGCGACCTTGTCGGCCACCATGAAGGTCGAGTAGAAGCCGATGCCGAACTGGCCGATCAGCTCCTCGGCCTCGGTCTGCGACTTCTTGGCCTCCAGCAGCTGCTTGCGCAGCTCCGCGGTGCCGGACTTGGCGAGCGTGCCGATGAGGTCCACCACCTCGGCGCGCGACATGCCGATGCCGTTGTCGCGGACGGTCAGTACCCGGTTGTCTCGGTCCACCTCGAGCTCGATGTGCAGATCGGATGTGTCGGCATCCAGATCCTTGTCCCGGAACGACTCCAGCCGCAGCTTGTCGAGGGCGTCGGAGGCATTCGAGATCAGTTCCCGCAGGAAGGTGTCCTTGTTCGAATAGACCGAGTGGATCATCAGCTCCAGGAGCTGATGGGTCTCGGCCTGGAACTCCAATTGTTCGACGTGATCGGTCACGACGTGATGGTACGACGGGCGAAATCGGCGATGGAGGGAACCTCGGCATCGGCCCGGTCGGTCATCCAGTCGCGCAGCGCCTTGGTGGCGAGCACATCGTCCTCGTTGTACTCGAGGATGCGGGTGCGCTGGCTGAGGTCGGGTTCGCCCTCGTAGCCGACGGCCAGCCGGTACCAGCTCATGGACGCCTCTCCCCCGGCCTCCGGATCACGCCAGTGGAAGCCCGCGACGGGGGCGATCTTCTTGAGGCCCTTGCCGTTCGGGCAGATGAACTGCTCGGAGACGGCCTGGAACATGTCCACCCACTGCGGGCCGTCGACGAAGTGCTGGATCTGCTTCTCGGTCGGCACGCCCGGCTGACCGGCGAAGCGGCGGGCCGACTCGTAGAGCCACTTGTCCTCGGCGGTGCGGGAATAGCAGTATGCGGCAAAGGTTTTGCCATTGGCCTTGGCCTCGGCGCGAATCCGCATGAGCCAGGTCCAGAATTCGGCGAAGGAGCGGCCCTCGTCGGGGGTGGGCAGCGGGTCCCAGGTGACGAAGGGGCGGTACACGCCGTCGAGGAGGGTGCCCCACAGGTACGCGCCGTGCTCCTGGAAACTCTCCAGGTCGACGTCCACCTCGACATCGGCCCGCTTGACCCACACCTTGTCGACGCGACGCACCAAGGGCGCGTTGGTGGCCCAGGCGCGGGCGGTGACGACCGCCTCGGTGAAGGGTTCGTACTGCCAGTCGTCGGGATCATCGCCGGACCATCCGGCCAGGTCGTCGATGGTTTCCACGCCGTGGCGGCGGAGCACGTCGGCCCGCGAGCCGGGGGCGACGAGGCTGACGTCGCGGTGCTGGATCAGCCACTTCTCACAGCCGCCGTCGAGCGGATCGAGCGGGCCTTCCTTGTCCGCGGCGGCGGGGGCGGTGCGGGTCCACCAGGGGCACTGGCGGCATTCGGGGACCTTGGACGGAATGGTGGGCAGCTCGTCGCGCACCACCGCGATGCGCTCGGCATAGCGAATGTCGTAGTCGTCGAGGACGGTGGTGAGGTCGTGCACCAGAATGCGGTCGAAGTGATAGCCGATGGCGCCGCCCACGACCGCCGGGCTGGCGTAGCCGTGGTGCTGCAACATGCGGAACAGGTGCGCGAGGCGCTGTTGGTCGCGCTGCTGTGGCCGGGTGCGAACGTGCTTGTCCGGCTGCGGATTCCACTCGTACAGGCCGGTGGTCATCGGGTGGTAGTCGGCCGGGTCGGGCTGGCGCGGGTCGGTGACCTTGTGGTTCACCACGATCACCGGGATGTAGCCGCCGCGGTCGTCGTCGCGCCACAGGATCTCGCAGCCGCCGCGGCGGCCGGTCTCGGGCTCCTGCGGCAGCAGTGCGCCCCAAATGCGTTCCACGCCTTCGGCACACGCGCGCATGGTGAGCTCGGCGCGTTGCGCGGCGGTGAGATTCGGGTCGATCACCACCCATTTGTGCGGCGCGGCCTCGACGAGCGTGTCGCGCACCGATTCCCGATGGGCCTGTGCCGCTTCCCGTCTCTGCTTCACCCCGGAGTCCTCGGCCACCCCGGCCAGGACGCCCGGATGCACCGCGTCCAGGTGCAGTCGATGCCGACACCCGATCAACGCCCGCGCGTCGACAAAGGCGGCTCGCGCCCCGGATTCACGCGGCGAATCGGGCGTTACGGACGCCGCGTCGGCAGGCCGCCGACCGTCGGCAATGCCGTGATTGTCGCGACCCGCTCGGTCGCCGATGCCCGAATACACGCATAGCAGTATGGCGTGAACCCCCGACACCCTCCGCCCCCCGCCCCCTGCCGCCGCGCCGGAGAGCCTCGGCCCGAGCGCGGAATTTCGGCCTCGACCCGGCGCGCCGATCCGCCCCGGCGGGACGGAAAAGGCACAGCGTTCACCCTCGCCCTTCCCGACCCGCTACTGTGAGCGGCAAACTGTGTGACATGGGCGGACAGGCATTCCCCCGGCCCTGTGCTGCCATGGCGAACCAGCATGACGGAGGCCATCTATGGGGTTGTTCACCAAGCGCAAGAAGCGGGTCAGCCGCCGAGCCGAGGCGAAGGCCCTCAAGCACAAGGCCGGTATCGAGGCCAAGCTGAGCGCGCGCAACGAACGCAAGAAGCACCGGGCCGAGGCCAAGACCCAGGCCAAGGTCGCCAAGGCACAGATCGCGGCGCTGCAGGCCGAGGAGAAGGCGGCGCTGAAGGTCGCCGAGCGGGCCGAGCGCGAACTGTTCAGCGCGGCGCAGGTGCGCAAGTACCTCGGCGTGGCGCGGATTCTGATTCCGGTGCTCGCGCCGCTGGCCTACCGGGGCGCGACCCTGGTGCGCGGGCAGCTCGACAACCGCCGTGCGGCACAGCTGGGTATCGGCATCGATCAGCTGAGCGAATTCTCCGGTCCCGGAGCCAAATTGCAGGCGCGCATCGCCAATGTCGAGACCACGCTGGGCGAGCTGGAGCAGAAGCACTCCGACACCGACACCAAGCAGTTCGCGACCACCACCCGCGACCGCCTGGACTCGCTCACCGCCGCCACCCGCACCGCCGCCCAGATGCCCGTGCAGCGCCGCCGCGCGGTGCACGCCTCCATCTCCAACGAGCTCTCCGGCATCGAGTCGGATGTGCTCGCACGCCTCGGCGTGCGCTGACCCGGCCCAGGAATGCGCCACCGTGGACGCGCCGACCGCCGAGGCACCAGCCCCGGCGGCCAGCTCCGGCCACGTGTGGACCAGCCACTGACGAATGCCGCGCACAACCGGCATCACGCGGTGCGCTGCTCGCCATTGGCGCGCCGCTCAGGCGGCGGGGCCGTCTCACCACGACCACAACCCGTCCGCAGTGAGGCGCACGATCTCGCGGTGCGCACGCACCCTGGATATTTGGGTGCGCTGTCGGCTGGAAGCACCCGAACGTACGGGGTCGGCGCGGAACGCGGCGAAACGTATTGGCTGCGAGGGGGTCTCGTAGGGCTCGCCGTGGCCGCGCTGGCGGTGGCCGCGCACGGTGCGGCGGGTGGGGATACGCCCGGATCGAATGGGCTTGCGCTGCTGCTGTTGATCGCGGGCGCGGTCGGCGCGCTGGCCTCGGTGGGGCCGGTGCGGTCGCGGTGGGCCGTGGCCGGGTGGCTGGTGGGCGGGCAGCTCGGGTGTCATACCGCGCTATCGCTGTTCAGCGGCCACGGACACGGTTCGGGGGCAGGGGTTTCGGGGAGCGGTGCGGCTGCCGTTCTGCCCGATCGGCTCATGGTCGTCGCGCACGCGGTGGCCGCGATCCTGTGCGCGGTACTGATTCTCGCCGCGGAGCGGCTGTACGGGCTTGTCTCGCAGGCGATTCGGGTGGCGGTGACGCGGCCCGCGCCGGTTCCGTCGCGGCGCGGCGCGTTGCGGTGGGTTCGCGCGGCGGGGCACATTCGCCACCTTCTCGAGCTGGGCGCTGTCGGGCCGCGCGCCCCACCGGTTGCGGGCTGAACCACACATTCACCCCGAACCCTCTGCCAGAGAAGGTCTTTCACTCATGCACACCTCCTTCAAGCGTGCGCTCGGCACAGCCGCCGTGGCCGCGAGCCTCACGCTGCTGAGCGCGGGCACCGCCCTCGCCCACGTCACCGTGGACGCCCCGGGCGCCACGCAGGGCGGCTACACCGTCGCCACCTTCAAGGTGCCGACCGAATCGGATACCGCCTCCACCACCAAACTCACCGTCGCGCTGCCCAATGTGAAGAGCGCGCGGACCGAGCCCATGGCGGGCTGGTCGGCCAAGGTCGACCGCAACGACAAGGGCGAGGCCACCTCGGTCACCTGGACCGCGGAGCCGGGCAATCCGGGTGTCGGCCCGGGCCAGTTCCAGCGGTTCGTGGTGTCGCTGGGCAAGCTGCCCGAGCAGGAGACCGTGAGTTTCGCGGCGGCGCAGACCTACAGCGACGGCAAGGTCGTCGAGTGGAATCAGCCGGAGAACGCCGACGGCAGCGAACCGGAGCATCCCGCGCCGTCGCTGACCCTGGGCGCGAGCAAGGACGGCGAGGACGGCCACCGGGTCGACAATGCCGCCGCCGAGAGCGACGACGCCACCGACACCACCGCCCGCTGGCTCGGCGGCATCGGCCTGGCGCTGGGCGCGTTGGGCGCGGCCCTGGGTCTGGGCGCGGTGATTCGGAGCCGCCGCTCATGATGCGTCGAGTACTCGCCGGTGTGGTCACCGGACTGTTGGTGGGCGGTATGGCTCTGCTGGGAACCGGTGTGGCGAACGCGCATTCGTCGGTGGTCGCCAGCGATCCGGCCGCGGGCGCGCGGCTGGCGCAGGGCCCGGCCAGGGCGACCGTCACCTTCAACGAGGATTTGCAGACCAGCTACCCGTCCATGACCGTCACCGGTCCGGACGGCAACCTCTGGTCGAAGGGCGAGCCGACCGTGGAGGGCCGCACCATCAGCATCGCCCTGGGCGAGCTGGGGCCGGTCGGCGAGTACAAGATCGCCTACCGGGTCACCTCGGCCGACGGCCACCCGGTCAGCGGCAAGATCAACTTCGAACTCACCGAGCAGGGCAACGGCACGCCCGGGCCGAAGGCCAATGCCAAGGCCGAATCCGGTGACGAAAGCGATGGCGGCGTCCCGCTGTGGGTGTTCATAGCGGGCGCGGTGGTGCTGTTCGGCGGTGGTCTCGCCTTCGCACTGCTGGGCGGACGGGGCACGAAGCGTTCGTGAGCCGGTCCGACCGCACCGATCGCCGAGGGGAGGCGACCGGCGGCACGCGTAGATGGCTGCTGCTGGTCGCACCCGCGGCCCTGATCGGGGCCCTGCTCGCCTGGATGCTGGCCGCCAGCGATCCGGTGCAGCCGGAGGCCCCGGTCCGCGCCCTCGCGGATCTGGCGGGCGCGGCGGTGCTGGGCCTGGCCGCGCTGCCCCGCCTGCACGACCGCGTGGAGACCAGTTGGCGCACGCTGACCGTCGTCGCCGGATGCTGGGTGGCAATGGAATTCGCCATGCTGGTCCTGGAAGCCACCGAGGTGCTCGGTGTTTCGACCGGCGAACTCGCGGCAGGGCAGTTCGCCGACTACCTCGTGGAGGTGAGCGGCGGGCAGATCGGTATCGCGATTCTGCTCGGCAGCGGCGCGGTGGCCGCCTACAGCGCCTTCGGTTTTCGGCTGCCGGATCGGGCCACCCCGGACCTGGTGTTGGTCTTCGCGGCGGTGACCCTCGCGCTGCGGCCGATCACCGGGCACATGTCGCAGCAGCTGTTCGGGTCGGTGCTGGGCGCGATCCACGCGCTCGCCGCGTCGGCCTGGCTCGGTCTGTTGCTCGCCCTGGCTCTCGTGGTGCGCACGCGCGGCGAGTGGGCGGTGCTGCTCCCCCGGTATTCGGCCTGGGCGCTGCCCTTGGCGGCGGTGGTGGCGGCGACGGGAATCATCGACGGATTGGTGCGCATCGGCGGTGTGACACCGTTGATCACGACCGGCTACGGCCGAATCCTCTTGGCCAAGACGGTATTTCTCGCGGCCCTGCTCGGTTTGGGGTGGTGGTGGCGCACCCGGTGGGTGCCCATTGCCCGCGATCACCGTATGAACGCCGAATCCTCGTTGCGCCGAGCCGTTCTGGAGACGGTGGCGATGGCGGTGGTCTTCGGATTGGCTGCTACGCTCGCGGTCACGGCCTGAATTTCGGTGTGGCCACAGCCACCCTGCGTGCAAAACTAGAACACGTTACAGTCGTGCGCATGACCGAAGTCAAGATCGTCGCCGAGTGCGCCGCCTCCGCCGAATCCGCGTTCGCCTATGTGAACGACTACCGCAATCTCCCGAAATTCATCAATGAGATCAGCGCGTTCACACCGCTCACCGAACAGACCGAGGGCGTCGGCGCGACTTTCGACGGCACCATTCAACTCGGGCCCGTCACCTTGCACTCCACCATCGAAATCGTGCGCCACGAACAGAATTTCGCCATCGGCGTGAAATCCATCAAGGGCTTCGAGATCGAATCGACGTTCCTGTTCCACGCCAAGGGCGACAATGCCAGCACCATCGACGCCATTGTCGAGTACCGGGTGCCGGGCGGCCTCGCGGGCAAGGTGCTCGGCAAGACCATCGAGCCGTTCGTGAAATTGGCCGTGAAGGCCTCCACGCACAATCTGACCACCCAGATCGCCGCCTTCCACCAGGCCGAAGCCAACGCCTGACCGGCGCGCCGGACGGTCGCCGACGACGCCGACCCCGGTCTGCCCCGCGCTATCGCGGGGCCGAGAAATACTCATCGGTAACCAAGGGGGAAGATAGCCCCGTGACCGATTCAGCAAATGTTGTCGCCACTGCCGACCTGGCCGATGAGATCGGCCCCGAAATCCGCAGCTGCGATACCCAGTTCATTCAGTTCGGCGGGCGCGAGGCCTTCGCCGGGCGCATCGTCACCATCCGCTGCTTCCAGGACAATCTGCTGGTGAAGCAGACGCTCGGCGAACCGGGCGAGGGCCGGGTACTGGTCGTCGACGGCGGCGCGAGCGTGCACACCGCACTCGTCGGCGACATCATCGCGGGCCGCGGCGTGGACAACGGCTGGGCCGGTGTCATCGTCAATGGCGCGGTGCGCGACTCCGCGATTCTGCGGACCCTCGACATCGGCATCAAGGCGCTGGGCACGAATCCGCGCAAGAGCACTCAGACCGGCTCCGGGGACAAGGATGTTCCGGTCGAATTCGGCGGCGTCACCTTCGTTCCGGGCGACATGCTCTACAGCGACCACGATGGTGTCGTGGTGCGCGCCGAGAGCTAGGCCGCGCCGCCGCCGTGGCGGCCCGCGACGACGGGTGGGCGGCTCAGCCGCTGGTGACCCGGGCCTTGTGTCCGGCGAGAGTGACCACGTCACCGGCGGATAGCTGCCGCCCGCGCCGCAGCTCCACTTCGTCGTTCACCCGCACCAGCCCTTCGGCGATAACCGTCTTGGCTTCCGAACCTGAATCGATGAGGTTCGCCAACTTCAGGAATTGGCCGAGTCGAATGACATCGTCCGCGATCGGCACATCGACTGGATCCGACATGGGGTACATCCTCACCCGCCGACCCCCCGGTTCCAAATTCGCCCGCCGCGAGACACGGTTGGCCGTCCTTCTCCACAGGAGTGCCTCACACAGGACACACTGGTGCGGTGACTTCGACGCAGGACCGGCAGTACCAGGACACCGAGCAGAGATCCCAGGCGCGGTCGCCGGAGGTTCCGCATCGCGGACACGGACGTTTCGGTGAAGTACCGCATTTCGCCGGGCTCGTCCTCGGCGTGTTCGCCGCGTGCTGTGCGCTCTGGAGCATCTCGCCCGGACTGCGCTATGTGACCTCCGGACTGCGTCACTACGTCGACAACTACTACTTCGACGCGCCCGACACCTCGTTCGTGTGGGCGCTCATGGTCGGTCTGCTCGCGGGCGCGACGGCCAGCCGCAAACGCATAGCCTGGTGGGTGCTGGTCGGATACATGGCGCTTTACGCCGTGGCCAATTGGCTCGACTTCGCCGGGGAACGCGACTACCACGCGCTCGTGGCCCTCGTGGTGCATCTCGCGGTGATCGGCGTTCTCATCGCCGCCTGGCCGGAGTTCTACACGCAGGTGCGGCGCGGGGCGGCGTGGAAGGCCCTGGGGGTATTGGCCGGAGGGCTCGTCGTCGGCTGCCTCGTCGGCTGGGGTCTGGTGGAGTTGTTCCCGGGCAGCCTGCCGCGCGGCGTCGAGCGGCCGCTCTGGGCGATCTCGCGCGTCACCGCCACCATTCTGGTGAGCAACGAGAATTTCGACGGACACCCGCCGCACTTCGTGAACCTGCTGCTCGGTCTGTTCGGTGCGGCGGCACTGCTGGCGGCGGCCATGGTGCTGTTCCGCTCGCAGCGCGCCTCCAACGCGCTCACCGGACTCGACGAATCCGCGCTGCGCGGACTGCTCGAGCGCGCCGATGTGGACGATTCGCTCGGCTACTTCGCCACCCGGCGCGACAAGGCGGTGGTGTTCGCGCCCAGCGGCAAAGCGGCGCTGACCTATCGCGTGGAACTGGGGGTGTGCCTGGCCTCCGGTGACCCCATCGGCATGCAGCAGGCCTGGCCGCACGCCATCGACGCGTGGCTGCGCATGTGCGACAAGTACGGGTGGGCACCGGCGGTCATGGGTGCCAGCGAGGCGGGCGCGACCGCGTATCGGCGGGCCGGACTCTCCGCGCTGCGCCTGGGCGACGAGGCGATTCTGGAGACCCGCGCCTTCTCGCTGGCCGGGCCGGAGATGAAGCAGGTGCGCCAGGCCGCGAACCGGTTGCGCAAACAGGGTGTGATCGTGCGGGTCCGCCGCCACGCCGAACTCACGCCCGAGGAGATGCGCGAGACCATTCGCCGCGCCGACGCCTGGCGCGATACCGAGACCGAACGCGGGTTCTCGATGGCCTTGGGCCGCTTGGGCGATCCGCTCGACGGCGACTGCCTGCTCGTCGAGGCGGTCGAGCCCGGGGAATCCTGCGCCAACCCGGGCGACGCGCCTGGCGAGGGGCGGGTGCTCGGCATGCTCTCGCTGGTGCCGTGGGGCCGCACCGGGGTGTCGCTGGATCTCATGCGACGCGATCCCAAGGGCCCCAACGGGATCATGGAATTGATGATCTCGCAGCTGGCGCTGAACTCCGAGCAGTACGGCATCACGCGAATCTCGTTGAACTTCGCGGTGTTCCGCGCGGTGTTCGAGGAGGGCGGGCGCATCGGCGCGGGACCGGTGCTACGGCTGTGGCGCAGTATCCTCATGTTCTTCTCGCGGTGGTGGCAGCTGGAGGCGCTGTACCGGTCGAATGTGAAGTACCAGCCCACGTGGGTGCCGAGGTTCTCGCTGTTCGAGGATCGGCGGCAGCTGCCCCGGGTCGCGCTTGCCAGCGCGCTCGCCGAGGGCTTCCTGCCGCGCATCGGCAAGACCACCGACGCCTCCGCGCACACCGGTTCGGTCTCCTCGGTGCCCGACACCCTGACCGGATTGCACGCCGACGGCAGCGCGCCGGAACTCCCCGCCGAGGATGCCGCCGACCAGGGGCCGCGCCGACCCGAACAGGTGCGGGTGCGCATGGACAAGCTCGCGCGATTGGAGGCGCGCGGCGTCGAGGCCTATCCGGTGGCCTATCCGCCGACCCATACGATCGCCGCCGCGCGCCGCTCGCCGCAGGGCACCACGGTGCGAGTGTGCGGGCGGCTCTTGCGGATTCGCGATTACGGCGGCGTGTGCTTCGCGCTGCTGCGGGACTGGTCCGGGGAGATCCAGCTGATGATCGACCGGGGGCGGGTCGGGGCGAAACGCTCGGCCGAATTCGACGAGTTCTTCGATCTGGGCGATCTCATCGAGGTGAGCGGTCAGATCGGCACCAGCCGCCGCGGTGAGCTGTCGCTGCTCGCGCAGGACTGGCGGATGCTCGGCAAGTGCCTGCATCCACTGCCCGACAAGTGGAAGGGCCTGGCCGATCCGGAAGCGCGGGTGCGGCAGCGGTACGTGGACATGGCCATCAACACCGAGGCGCGGGAGCTGCTGACCAAGCGCAGCGCCGTGGTGCGGTCGCTGCGCGACACCTTGAACGGCTGGGGGTTCCTGGAGGTGGAAACCCCGGTGCTGCAACAGGTCCACGGCGGCGCGAACGCCACGCCGTTCACCACCCACATCAATGCCTACGACCTGGATCTGTACCTGCGCATCGCGCCGGAGCTGTATCTCAAGCGGTTGTGCGTGGGCGGTATGGAGAAGGTGTTCGAGCTCGGGCGGGTGTTCCGCAACGAGGGGGTGGACTACAGCCACAACCCCGAGTTCACGGTGCTGGAAGCCTATGAGGCGCACAGTGATTACGAGCGCATGATGCATGCCTGCCGACAGCTCATCCAGGAGGCGGCGGTGGCGGCCAACGGTCGGATGGTGGCGCTGCGGCCCGGGCCGGACGGGACGCTCGTCGAGGTGGACATCTCCGGGGAGTGGACGGTCAAGACCGTGCACGGCTCCATCTCCGCGGCGCTCGGCGAAACCGTCACGCCCGAGACGGATGTGGAGCGGCTGCGGGTGCTGTGCGACAAGGTCGGGGTGCCTTACCAATTGGGTTGGGACGAAGGGCAGATCGTGCTCGAGATGTACGAGCATCTGGTGGAGTGCAAGACCGAGGAGCCCACCTTCTACATCGATTTTCCGACCTCGGTCTCACCGCTCACGCGGGCGCACCGGCATGTGCGCGGGGTCACCGAGCGCTGGGATCTGGTGGCATGGGGCGTCGAATTGGGTACTGCCTACAGTGAATTGACCGATCCGATCGAACAGCGCAAGCGCTTGACCGAGCAGTCCATGCTGGCGGCGGGCGGTGATCCGGAGGCCATGGAATTGGATGAGGACTTCCTGCAGGCGCTCGAACACGCCATGCCGCCGACCGGTGGGCTCGGGATCGGAGTGGACCGCGTGGTCATGTTGCTGACCGGCCGCAGTATTCGTGAAACACTGCCGTTCCCTCTGGTGAAACCGCGCACCGCACAGGGGGATTCACGCTAGGAACGGCGGGCGCGCCACGCCCGACCCGACCGGCGCGCCCGCCCTGACCTGCTCGTATTAACACGAATCCACACGTCCACGACTACCCTTGATGATCGGCCCCTGTCGCTGGGCCGCAGTTCGAGAGATGGGGTTTCGCTATGTATTACCTGGATCTGATGACCCAAGCCAATCTGCTCGACCACCAGGTGTGGACGAATCCGGACACCTGGACCTCCGCACTGGAGTACCAGGCCGCGAAGAAGAAAAAGAGCAAGAACACCGGCCTGATCTTCGGCGCCATCTGCTGCATCGGACTGGTGGTGCTGATCCTCGGCATCGTCTACCTCATCACCAACCGCAAGAAGAAGAACCAGGGCTAGCACCGCGACCCCGCCCGCCGCGCGTTGGGCGGCGGGCGCTGGGTGGGAGCCACCGGGCGGTCCCGCTGGCCCGGCAGGCACCGAGCGGCGAGGGCTGGGCGGAAAGCACCGAGCGCTGGGCACGCGGCAGGTGGCAAGCGGCTGACCAAGCCCGATCCGCCGCGGCGACCGCGGGTGCGGCAGAGTGGGGGCGTGCAGTTGATCCTCGTCCGCCATGCCCAGCCGCAGCGCATTCACGGTACCGACGCTCCGGCCGATCCCGACCTCACCGAGATCGGCGTGCAGCAGGCCGAGCGCGTACCGGGTGTGCTCGCCCCGCACCGCATCTCACGGGTGGTGAGCAGCCCGCAGCGGCGAGCGCGCGAGACGGCGCGCCCGACGGCCGAGAAGCTGGGCCTGCCGGTCGACATCCTGGACGGTCTGGCCGAATACGACCGCGACCTCCCCGTCTACATCCCCATCGAGGACGCCCAACAAGAATTCCAAGCCGTCTACGACCGCATCAAGTCCGGGTACATCCCCGAGCAGATCGACAGCGACGCCTTCAAATCCCGCGTCTTCGCCGCCATCGACAGCCTCGTCGCCACCGCCGACCCCGCCGAGACGGTGGTCGCCTTCGCCCACGGCGGCGTCATCAACGTCCTCCTCCAAGACGTCCTGAACCTCGAACGCCCCCTCACCTTCCCCATCGACTACTGCTCGGTCACCCGAATCCTCTACTCCCGCACCGGCCGCCGCACCGCCGCCACCATCAACGAGAACAGTCACGTCTGGGACCTCCTCCCCCGCAACCTCCGCTGACCGCGAATAACGACGAGGGCCGCTCCCGTCAGGGAGCGGCCCTCGAGACCAAAGAGTCCTTATCTCAGGCCATTCCGGCGATCCAGTTGTGCATCCAGGTGATGGCGGTTTGGCCGCCGCCTACCGGGTAGCTGCCGTACATCTGGTGGGTGCCGGAGCCGTAGAACTGCTCCAACTGCTTGGCGCGCTGCTGGTTGGCGTCGTCGCTGAGCTGGGCTTGGAGGGTGGGCAGGCCGCCCTGGGACATGAGGTCGGTCATGATGGCGCCCAACTCCAGCTGGTACTTCCAGAGGCTGGTGGGGTTGGGGTTGGAGGACTGGGCGAGGAAGCCCGCGAAGCGGGTGACGAAATCGTTCTCCTCGGTGGAGCAGTACAGGTCGCCGATGGCGCAGATGGTGCGCACCCGGTCGGCGATCCAACCGAATCCGCCGACGCGCGGCCCGCCCGCACCCGCGCCCGGGGCCGCCGGACCGACCTGCGTATCGGTGACCGAACGCCGAGGATCGGAGATGAGCCCGACGCCCGCGATGCGCTCCGGCGCGACCGGCCCGGAACCACTGCCGATCTCGGCCGCCAGATCACCGGCGGCGTCCGCGCCCTGGCTGTAGCCGACCAGCGCGATCTTGGTCGCCCCGCAACTGGCCGCCATGGCGCTCACCAGATCACGGGCGCTGTCGGTGGCCTCCTTCTTGGAGGCGCCGTAGACATTGCCCTCCCACGGGAAGGCGGTCGCCGCATAGGTGACGTAATCCACCTCCGCGCGAAGGCCATTGGTCACACCGGTCAACATGCCGGGCTGTACGCCCTTCTCACGTCCGGTCTCCCAGGTACCGGGGATCGCGACCACATACAGACTCGGGCATCCCGGATCCGCTGCCGCAGAGCCGCTTCCGCCGAGAACAACGCCGGACAACACGCTCGCCGCTGCCCCCGCAGCGGCGACAATCTTCTTCAACCGCATCTTGCTCCAGTTCAACCCTGTGCCCGGGACGTACGATCATCCCGATTCCCGATGATGGTGCGGTCGCTCGATGACGTATCCGTGCACACCGGGTTAACGCTGGTGACCCACCCGTATGAGATCCGCGAACCCGGCCGCATCGAAGCGATCGGCGACACACCGCAGACAAGAATAAAGGGGGCTTGGCGCATGTGCCGACCAACATCGGAAATCGTCCGATTTGCGTACCCCGCGACCGGGTCGCCAAACGTTCAGGCGCACGCCATCTTCCGGTCGCTCACGACCGGTAGGCAGCCCTGGTGAGAATTCGTCGAACCGCCCGCGCCACCACGGCCGCCACCCTGCTCTGCACCCTGGCTGTCACGGCCGCCTGCTCGTCCGACGACGGCGCCGACTTCACGACCGCCAAGGATCAGCCGCTGACCATCTCCCTCGACGACCTGCTCGCCAAGGCGGGTGGCACCGCCGTGGTCGCCATCGCGAACCCCGAGCACGGCGATCTCACCCGCACCGCCGACGGCGCGCTGGTCTACACGCCCCACCCCGGATACACGGGCACCGAATCGCTGAAGGTCACCACCACCGACGCGGTTCGCCTGTACACCACCGATATTCCCGCGCTCGGCGAATTCGGCGGCGTGCCGGTACAGGGCAGCGCCTTCGGTTCGGGTTTCACCGCGGTGCCCGGTTCCAGCGACGAGTTCTATGGACTCACCGACCGCGGCCCGAATGTCGACGGCAAGGTCAAGAACGAAAAGATCGTGCCCATGCCGGAATTCGTGCCGAAGATCGCGAAATTCCGTCTGGTCGACAATCGCGCCGAACTCGTCTCCACCATCGAATTGCGCAATCGCGCGGGCGTGCCTTTCAACGGCATCGTCGATTCCGGGGCCTCCACCGGCGAGACCATGCGCGACCTGAACGGCAACACCCTGCCGCCCACCGATCACGGCCTCGATCCCGAAGGTCTGGTCGCACTGCCCGACGGCACCTTCTGGGTTTCCGACGAATACGGCCCATACCTGGTGCATTTCGATGCCGCGGGCACCGAGATCGAGCGCCTCTCCCCCGGCAACGGCCTACCCGCCGAACTGTCGCAGCGCACCCCGAACCAGGGCATGGAAGGCCTGACCGTCACCCCCGACGGCTCCACCCTGGTGGGCATGATGCAGAGCGGTCTCAAGACCCCCGGCCTCGATTCCGCGCGGTCGGTGCCCATGACCCGCATTGTCACCATCGATCTGAAATCCAAGGCGGTCCGCGAATTCGTCCATCCCCTCGAAGATCCCAAATCGCAGCTGGGCGTTTCGGAGATCACCGCGCTGAGCGATACGACTTTCCTGGTGGACGAGCGCGACGGCAAGACCGAGCCGAATGCCAACAAGAAGGTGTGGACCATCGATATCTCCGGTGCCACCGATATCGGCCCGCAGGCGAATGTGCCCGGCGCGCATTACGATCCGAAGATCGGCCTGATGATCGGCGACAAGGGCATCGAAACCCACGTCGGCGCGGTCTCCACCGCCGACGGCGTGGCCGCGCTCCAGAAGGCCGGTATCACCCCGGTCGCCAAGAAGGAGAATCTCGACCTCGCCGCGCTCGTCACGGGTTTGAACGGTGAAGGAAAGTTCTTCGGCCACGACAAGATCGAGGGCATCGCCACCACCGACGGCGGCCGCACCGTCTATATCGCCAATGACAGCGATTTCGGTCTGGACGGTATCGCCAATGATCAGCCGCCGTTCACGCTGAAGGCCAAGACGCAGCCGAACGGTCTGCAGGACACCGGCGAAATCCTGGCCGTCGATACGACCAAGCTCCCGGCACGGACCACAACCGAGACGGTCACCATCGACATCGGCTAGGTGGCCCACACGATCGCGAAGATCACCAACCACAGCACGCTCATGGCGAGACCCGCGATGGCGTATCCCCGGTCTTCGCGGTCCTCCTCCTCGAACAGCGCCGCCACGCCGAACCCCAGGCCGACTACCGCGGGAGCCCCGCACAGGAATCCGCACAGACCGAGCACGAAGGCCGAGAGCCCGAGCCGCTTGCGCCGCTGCGGTGCCGTCGGAGACAGCGGCACGGGAACGGGATACATCGTCTGTCCGTAGGGCACCGGCACCTGGGGCTGTTGGAACGGCTGCACGAACCGCTCCCCCATCGACCCCAAGGGCCGCAGCGGCGGCAGATTCTCCATGGCATTGTCGAGATCCCCGAACGTCCGCGCATTGAGCGCCAACCCTATTCGGTCCGACAGCTCGTCGGCCTTGATCCGCCCCGCCTGAAAATTCTGTTTCAACGCCTCGACCGCACGTTCCCGATCGGCATCGGCCGCAAGCGAATTGGCGTTCGGCCACCACTGCGCTTCCATGGGCATCTCCGTCGCACCCGAAGAAATCTCTGACCGAAGCGTATGCCCGTCGGCAAGGCCGGTGGGGCGAACGAGAGCATTCCCACAAGGGTTGACGCCGAGGCCTGTCCGACGGATTCACCCTCGCGGCACCCTTGAACGGTGATGGCGGAAACCCGCCGGTACCAGCAAGATCCGATTGCTGGACTGGAGCCATGTCCACCGCCCTCGACACCCCTACCGTCCACGCGCGGCCGCGCTGGCTCGCGGTCGCCGCGGTCACCCTCGGCATATTCACCATCGTCACCACGGAAATCCTGCCCATCGGCCTACTCACCTCCATCGGCGCGGATTTCGCCATTTCCGACGGAATGGCCGGACTCATGATGACCATGCCGGGCCTCGTGGCCGCGGTCGCCGCACCCGTGGTCACGGTGGCCGCGGGGCGCATCGACCGCAGACTGCTGTTGGCCGCGTGCACACTGGTGCTGCTGCTGGCTACCGTGCTCGCGGCACTCGCACCACAGTTCTGGCTGATGCTGGTCTCGCGCATCCTGCTCGGTGTCACCATCGGCGCGTACTGGTCCATTGCCGCCGGGCTCGCCGCCCGCCTGGTCCCACCGACCGCGACCGCCCGAGCCACCGGCATCATCTTCGCGGCGGTACCGCTCGGCTCGGTGCTGGGCGTCCCGGCGGGCACTTTCCTCGGCGACCTGTTCGGTTGGCGAAGCCCTTTCGTGGTACTCGCGGTGCTGTCGGCGCTGGTCCTCGCCCTATTGCTGACCACACTCCCACCGCTGCCCGCCCACGAATCGATGCGCTTCGCCTCGCTGCGCGCCGCGACCGCCCGTCCGGCGACCCGATTCGCCTTGTCGGCAACGGCTTTCCTCGTGCTCGCACACTTCGGCGCGTACACCTACGTGACGCCCTTCCTCGAAGGGGTCACCCGCGCCGACGCCCGAACCATCACCGTGCTGCTGCTGATCTACGGCGTCGCGGGCATTGCCGGGAACTTCCTCGGCAGCTTCGTGGCCGCGCGCCGACCATCCGTCGCGCTCGCCGGTGCGGCCGCGCTCATGGCCGCCGCGACCCTGGCTCTTCCGGCCCTGGGTCACTGGGAATTCGGTGCGCTCGTCCTGTTGGTCGTGTGGGGCCTCGGCTACGGCGCGGTTCCGGTCGCCACCCAAACCTGTTTCGCCAGTGCCCTTCCCGATACACCGGAGGCCGCGTCCGTCCTGTTCACGGCGTCGTTCCAGGCCACCTTCGCGGTCGGGGCGGTGCTGGGCGGCCTGCTCGTCGACCGCAGCTCACCCAGCACGGTCCTCCTGGCCGCCGGAATCGTCGCGGCACTGGTCGGTGTCGTCACCGTCCGTCGCTGACCCGAACAGCAAGACGCCCACGGACCGAAGTCCGTGGGCGTCTCGGGTTTTCCGGCTCGGCGCGTCAGCGCTGGGCGACCGCCGTCGGAACGATCGGCGACGGCAGGGCGGAATCGCCCTCCAGGTACTTGTCCACCGCGGCGGCCGCGGCGCGGCCCTCGGCGATGGCCCACACGATCAGCGACTGACCGCGGCCCATATCGCCCGCGACGAAGACGCCGGGGACGGTGGTCTGCCAGTCGTTGTCGCGCTTGACGTTTCCGCGCTGGTCGTAGCCGACGCCCAGGGCCTCGAGCAGACCGTTCTTCTGCGGTCCGACGAAGCCCATGGCCAGCAGCACCAGATCGGCCTCGAGGGTGAAATCGGTGCCCTCGACCTTCTCGAAGCGACCGTTCACCATGGTGACCTCGTGGGCCTGCAGACCGGTGACCTTGCCGTCCTCGCCGACGAAACGCTCGGTGTTCACGGAGAACACGCGCTCGCCGCCCTCCTCGTGCGCCGAGGAGACCCGGTACATGAGGGGGTAGGTCGGCCACGGGGTGGAGGTGGCGCGCTCCTCCGGCGGACGCGGCATGATCTCGAACTGGTGGACCGACTCCGCACCCTGGCGGTGCGAGGTGCCCAGGCAGTCCGCGCCGGTGTCGCCGCCGCCGATGATGACGACCTTCTTGCCGCGCGCGTTGATCGGCGGCAGGCCGTTCTCGTCGGTGATGGGATCGCCCAGCTGCACGCGGTTGGCCAGCGGCAGGAACTCCATGGCCTGGTGGATGCCGTCCAGGTCGCGACCCGGCACCGGCAGATCACGCGCGATGGTGGAGCCACCGGCCAGCACCACCGCGTCGAACTGCTCGCGCAGCTGCTCGGCGGTGATGTCCACGCCCACGTTCACACCGGTCTTGAAGATGGTGCCCTCGGCCTCCATCTGCGCGAGACGGCGGTCGATGAAGCGCTTCTCCATCTTGAATTCCGGAATGCCGTAGCGCAGCAGGCCGCCGATGCGGTCGTCGCGCTCGAAGACCGTGACGGTGTGGCCCGCGCGGGTCAGCTGCTGCGCGGCGGCCAGACCGGCCGGGCCGGAGCCGACCACGGCGATCCGCTTGCCGGTCAGCCGGGTCGGGTACACCGGGGTGACCCAGCCCTCGTCGAAGGCGTTCTCGATGATCTCGACCTCGACCTGCTTGATCGTGACCGGATCCTGGTTGATGCCGAGCACGCAGGACGCCTCGCACGGAGCCGGGCACAGGCGGCCGGTGAACTCCGGGAAGTTGTTGGTGGCGTGCAGGCGGTCGATCGATTCCCGCCAGGAACCCTTGAACACCAGGTCGTTCCACTCGGGAATCAGGTTCCCGAGCGGGCAGCCGTTGTGGCAGAAGGGGATACCGCAGTCCATGCAGCGGCTGGCCTGCTTCTGCAGGGTCTCGTGCGGGAACTTCTCCTCGTAGACCTCTTTCCAGTCCATGAGGCGCAGCGGAACCGGCCGACGCTTCGGCAGTTCGCGGGACGTGTGCTTCAGGAAGCCCTGTGCGTCACCCATTTACAGCTCCTGACAAACTTCCACGCCACGCGGCGCATCCAGCAGAACTACAGCGATTGATGTCAGCCACGTGCGGCCTCCATGATCGCTTCGTCGACATCCCGACCCGACTTCTCGGCCTCGGAGATGGCGAGCAGGACCTTCTTGTACTCGCGCGGCATGACCTTCACGAAGTGGTTCACCTGCTGCGACCAGTCGCTCAGAATGCGTTCGGCCACAGCCGAACCCGTCTCCTCGCGATGGCGCGCGACGATGTCGTGCAGCCAGGTGAAGTCGTCACCGGAGAGCGCCTCGATGGCATCGGCCTGATCGACCGAGACATTCTTCTCGAAGGTGCCGTTCGGGTTGTAGATGTAGGCGACACCGCCCGACATACCGGCGCCGAAGTTGCGGCCGGTCTCGCCGAGGATGACCACCTTGCCGCCGGTCATGTACTCGAGGCCGTGGTCGCCCACGCCCTCGACCACCGCGGTGGCGCCGGAGTTGCGCACGGCGAAGCGCTCGCCCACGACACCGCGAATGAACGCCTGGCCGTTGGTCGCGCCGAACAGGATCACGTTGCCCGCGATGATGTTCTGCTCCGCGACGAAGTCGGCGGGGGCGTCGGCGGAGGGGCGCACGACAATGCGTCCACCCGAAAGGCCCTTGCCCACATAGTCGTTGGCGTCGCCCTGCACGCGCAGGGTGATACCGGCCGGAACGAACGCACCGAAGGAGTTACCGGCGGAACCGGTGAACGTGATGTCGATGGTGTCGTCGGGCAGGCCCGCGCCGCCGTAGAGCTTGGTCACCTCGTGGCCGAGCATGGTGCCGACGGTCCGGTTCACGTTCGTGATCTTGGTTTCGAACTTGACCGGCTTGCCGCGCTCCAGCGCGTCGCGCGCTTGGGTGATGAGCTGGTTGTCCAGCGCCTTGTCCAGACCGTGGTCCTGGGTCTTGGTCTGGCGGCGGTCCTGGTACATGAACGCCGTCTCGACATCGTCGAGGATGGGCGACAGGTCCAGCTTGCTGGCCTTCCAGTGCGCCTTGGCGGCGGTGGTGTCGAGCAGGTCGACCCGGCCGATGGCCTCGTCCAGGGTCCGCAGACCCAGCGACGCCAGCAGCTCGCGCACCTCCTCGGCGATGTAGAGCATGAAGTTCTCGACGAACTCCGGCTTACCGGTGTAGCGCTCACGCAGCACGGGGTTCTGGGTGGCGACGCCGACCGGGCAGGTGTCGAGGTGGCACACGCGCATCATGATGCAGCCCGAGACCACCAGCGGAGCGGTCGCGAAACCGTACTCCTCGGCGCCCAGCAGCGCGGCGATCATGACATCGCGACCGGTCTTCATCTGACCGTCGACCTGCACCACGATGCGGTCGCGCAGACCGTTCAGCAGCAGCGTCTGCTGGGTCTCGGCCAGACCGAGCTCCCAGGGACCGCCCGCATGCTTGAGCGAGGTCAGCGGCGAGGCGCCGGTGCCGCCGTCGTGGCCGGAGATGAGCACCACGTCGGCATGCGCCTTGGACACACCCGCGGCGACGGTGCCGACGCCGGGCTCCGCGACGAGTTTCACGTGAATCCGAGCCTGCGGGTTCGCGTTCTTCAGGTCGTGGATCAGCTGGGCGAGATCCTCGATCGAGTAGATGTCGTGGTGCGGCGGCGGGGAGATCAGGCCCACGCCCGGGGTGGAGTGCCGGACCTCGGCGACCCACGGGTACACCTTGTGCGCCGGAAGCTGGCCGCCCTCACCGGGCTTCGCGCCCTGCGCCATCTTGATCTGGATATCGGTGCAGTTGGTCAGGTAGTGCGCGGTCACGCCGAAGCGGCCGGAGGCCACCTGCTTGATCGCGGACCGACGCCAGTCACCGTTCTCCTCCGGCTCGAAGCGCGCCGGATGCTCGCCGCCCTCACCGGAGTTGGAGCGGCCGCCGAGCCGGTTCATCGCCACGGCGAGGGTCTCGTGCGCCTCGGCCGAGATGGAGCCGTAGCTCATCGCGCCGGTCGAGAAGCGCTTCACGATCTCGCTCGCGGGCTCGACTTCCTCGATCGGAATCGGGTTGCGGCCCTTGGACTTGAACTTGAACAGACCGCGCAGCGAGGCCAGTCGCTCGGACTGGTCGTCCACCATCTTGGTGTACTCCTTGAAGATGGAGTACTGCCCCGAACGGGTGGCGTGCTGCAGCTTGAACACCGTGTCCGGGTTGAACAGGTGGTACTCGCCCTCACGCCGCCACTGGTATTCGCCGCCGATCTCGAGCTCGCGGTGCGCGCGCTCGTTGCGGTTCTCCAGGTAGGCCAGGCGATGGCGGGCGGCGACCTCGTCGGCGATGTCGTCGAGGCCGATACCGTCCAGCGGCGAGCGCAGACCGGTGAAGTACTCGTCGCACAGCGCCTGCGACAGGCCCACGACCTGGAACAGCTGCGCGCCGCGGTAGGAGGCGATGGTGGAGATGCCCATCTTGGACATCACCTTCAGCACGCCCTTGCCCGCGGCCTTGTTGTAGTTGGCGACGGCCTTGCGGAAATCGCTCTCGATGCTGCCGGTGCCGAGCTCCAGCATGCCGCGCTCGAGCATGTCCTCGATGGACTCGAAGGCCATGTACGGGTTGATCGCGGCTGCGCCGAAACCGATCAGCAGGGCCATGTGGTGCACCTCGCGGGCGTCACCGGCCTCCACGACCAGGCCGACCTTGGTGCGGGTGCGCTCGCGCACCAGGTGGTGGTGCACGGCGGCGGTCAGCAGCAGCGACGGAATCGGGGCGAGCTTCTCGTTGGACTCGCGGTCCGACAGCACGATGATGCGCGCGCCGCCGTCGATGGCGGCCGAGACCTGCTTCTGCACGGCCTCGATGGCCTTGCGCAGTCCCTTGCCGCCCTTCTTGACCGGGTACAGGCCGTGCACGACCACCGACCGCAGCTCGGGGCGCGAGCCGTCGTCGTTGATGTGCACGAGCTTGGCCAGCTCGTCGTTGTCCAGAATCGGCTGGGTCAGCGTGATCTGGCGACAGCTGTCGGGGCTCGGGTGCAGCAGATCGCCCTCGGGGCCGATCATGCTGCGCAGCGAGGTGACCACCTCTTCGCGGATGGCGTCCAGCGGCGGGTTGGTGACCTGCGCGAACAGCTGCGCGAAGTAGTCGAACAGCAGGCGAGAACGGTTGGACAGCACCGCGATCGGCGTATCCGTACCCATCGAGCCCAACGCCTCGCCGCCGGTCTTGGCCATCGGCGCGAGCAGGATGTTCAGCTCTTCGGTGGTGTATCCGAAGATCTGCTGGCGAATGAGCACGCGGTCGTGCGACATGTGCTCGTGCGGGCGGTCGGGCAGATCGCTCAGCTTGACCGGGCCCTCGTCCAGCCACTCCTGGTACGGGTGCTCGTTGGCGAGCTCGTTCTTGATCTCGTCGTCGCCGATGATGCGGCCCTGCGAGGTGTCCACCAGGAACATGCGGCCGGGCTGCAGACGCGCCTTCTTGACCACCTTGGCGGGGTCGATGTCGAGCACGCCGACCTCGGAGGCCATGACGACCAGGCCGTCCTCGGTGACCCAGATGCGGCTGGGGCGCAGACCGTTTCGGTCCAGCACCGCGCCGACGACGGTGCCGTCGGAGAAGCACACCGACGCCGGGCCGTCCCACGGCTCCATGAGGAAGGAGTGGTAGCGGTAGAACGCGCGCTGCGCGGCGTCCATGGACTCGTGGCGCTCCCAGGCCTCCGGGATCATCATGAGCACGGCGTGCGGCAGGCTGCGGCCGCCCAGGTGCAGCAGTTCCAGCACCTCGTCGAAGCGCGCGGTGTCGGACGCGCCCGGGGTGCAGACCGGGAAGATCTTCTCCAGGCGGTTGTTGCCCTCGGAGTCGATGCCGAACTTGTCGGACTTGAGCAGCGCCTCGCGCGCCCGCATCCAGTTCTCGTTACCGGTGACGGTGTTGATCTCGCCGTTGTGCGCGACGCGGCGGAACGGATGCGCCAGCGGCCACGACGGGAAGGTGTTGGTGGAGAAGCGGGAGTGCACGATGCCCAGCGCGGACTCGACGCGGTCGTCCTGGAGGTCCAGGTAGAACGCGCGCAGCTGCGGGGTGGTGAACATGCCCTTGTAGACGAAGGTCTGACCGGACAGGCTCGGGAAGTACACCGACTCCTTGCCGGTGCTGCCCGCGCCCGCGCCCGCCTTGCCGAGTTCGTGCTCGATGCGCTTGCGCACGACGTAGGCGCGGCGCTCCAGGTCCATGCCCGCGAGCTGCTCGGCGCCGTCCTTCGGCGAGGCGATGAAGATCTGCCGGAACGTCGGCATGGCATCGCGCGCCAGCGCGCCCAGCGACGATTCGTCGATCGGCACCTCGCGCCAGCCGAGTACCTCGAGGCCCTCTTCGCGGACGATCTTCTCGACGCCGTAGGCGGCGCGCGCGGCTTCGCGGCGGGCCTGCGGGAGGAAGGCGATACCGGTCGCGTACGAGCCCTCGGCGGGCAGCTCGAAATCGACGATCGCACGGAAGAACTTGTCCGGGAGCTGGATCAGGATGCCCGCGCCGTCGCCGGAGTTCGGCTCGGCTCCGGCAGCACCACGGTGCTCCAGGTTCAGCAAGGCCGTAATAGCCTTGTCGACAATGTCGCGGCTGCGACGGCCGTGCATGTCGACGACGAATGCGACACCACAGGCGTCGTGTTCGTTCGCCGGATCATAGAGCCCGCGGGGTCCAGGGGACCTGTGGCCGGGAAGTTGCGTCATGCCTCTGCCTTCACAAAAAACAGGCCTTCGAAGAATGCGGCCTTCGTCGAACGCCTCCGTCAGACTGCGCCCGTACGTTTCGGAGACCAGCGGCGCTGATGGTCATACCGTGCAGTCAACTCTCCAGTTGTCCACCCGCTTCGAATACCTAATCGGGTGCTCGGCGGTAACCCAGTGCTTACGCATCGGCTACCTACCGCGCCGTTTCCGCCCTTTAGTCTGGGGACCGGTCAGGTCCCAGGCCATATGAGCGAAATGCCGAACTTGTGGCGTTCGGCGTAAGAGCAAACGATAAGTCAGGACTCGAGCCCAACCAACTTAGGTTGCACTAATAACAGTGTCTAGCTGGGCTTCTTCATCGATCCTCCACTACCTGCGCGTTCTCCAGTGTAAAGCAGCCGAGCAGCATCGTTTCAGTCGAGTTCGCCACTGCCGTCCGCGTGGGTAGGGATTGCCCCGGACCGGCTCGCTCGAGTCCGGGAACGGCCTCTCACCTGCATCGAATCAGGTTTCCCCACAGGGACTTCGGATAAACCGGACGTAAGGTGGCTAACTCTCCGGAGGGCCCCGGCAGTTCGTGAGACCCGCTGGGAGATAAGGATTCGCAACGTTCCGACCGTACGGAATCGTTTCCAGTTTGTGCGATTTGGCACACGGTCAGCTAACTGTGAATATGCGCCAAGTCACATTTCCCGAGGTAGACGGGAGTGACGAAGGGCACGAAACGTGCCCGAAACTCGCCACTGTGAGCCTGGCCACAACCCCCGCGGCCCGCTCGGTGGAACCAGGTCCGGCCTGTCACGCTGAGACAACGAACAAGCGACAGTTTCGCCATGCCGAAACACCCTGGGACTTAGAGGATGTGAGATCCCATGACCGCACACGACATCCCTGAGCCGCACGTTTCCGCCGAGTCCGGCGAGTCGGAATCCTCCTCCGCGCAGCCGACGGCGACCCCGGGTTCGAACACTTCTCTCTCCTCGCGGATCTCGGACGCGACCGCCTCGGGAGCGGCCCTGCTCACCTGGCTCGGCGGCGGCGATTCCCACCTCACCGACCGGCACGAACGCTCGGGTTATGCGCTGACCGGGGCGGTTGTGGCGCTGTTCGCGGCCGTCGCCGGAGGCGTCACCGCCCTGGCGACCGGAGCCGCCGGGTGGCCGCTGTTCGCCGTCGTCGTGAGCGCGCTGGCCGCGACCCTGTTGATGGGGGCCGTCGCGCGCGCCCTGGCGACCGCGCCCACGCCCGCGCGCAATGAAACACGCCGTCGCCGAGCGGAATTCGGTGGGCGTGTCGCGGTCGCGGTCCTGGCCGGGGTCATCATCGCCGAATTGGCCGCCACCGCGCTGTTCGGCGGCACCGTGGACCGGCTGCTGGACGAAACGGCAAGGCGGGACACCGAATCCGTGTCCAGCGTGGTCGGGGCGCGCGACGAACTCGACCGGGCGCGTGGCGATCGCGCGGCGCTCGACCAGCAGATCGCGCAGGCCAAGACCGATGTCGACACCGCCCTCGTGATCGCGCGCTGCGAATTCAACCCCGCTCAGGACTGCCAGCGGGCCCCGGTCACCGGGGTGCCCGGGCGCGGTCCGGAGGAGCGCACCGCCAACGAGATGCTCACCGACGCGCGCAACCGGCTGACCACGGCCGAAGGACGGATCGAAGCGCTCGACGCGCGCGTGCGCGACAAGGAGCAGGCCCTCACCGACGCGCGCACCGCCGCCTACACCGAGGGCGACCGCGGACTCGGGGCGCGCTGGGTGGCCATGAACGACCACACCACCTCGCACGGCGGCGCGCTGGCGCTGCGCCTCGGCGTCATCGCGCTCACGGTGCTGCTGGCCCTGCTGCCGCTGCTGCTGCGCCGGTGGCGCGGTGAGACCTCCTACGACCGGCGGGTGGCCTTCCGGACCGAGACCGACCGGGTCGAGCAGGAGGCCGCGACCGCCATCGCCCAGGAGCGCGCCGAGACGCGAGTGCAGGTCGAGAAGCTGCGCAACGAACAACACGTCACCGCCGCCCGACTGGCCGCGCACGCCGATACCGCCATCGATCGGGAACAGCAGCGCAAGCGGATCATCGCCGCCATCGGTGGCCTGGAGATCGGCATCACCGAATCCGGCCGCCGCGCGGTGAGCGAATTCGACCGCGCCGCACTGGAAGACGCGCGGTCGCTGGAACTACCGGCCGGAGTTCCGGTCGGCGACGAGAAGTCCCAGGAGGGGAATGTGACCCAGTCGCCCAATCTGCCCGCCCAGATCGTCCCGGGAGTCGTGGCTCCGACCGGCGGCGCGCTCGCACCGGCGGGCTCCGCCGCACAGCCGGTCCCCGGGAAATCCGGTGGCGGACTGGAACTCCCGATCATCGGCACGGTCCCCTTCACCGATACCGCGGCCCGCTGGATCCGCCCGCTGGTCCCCTCCTTCGTCGCCAATGCCATCGACACCGCGACCCATCCGCTGCGCACGGTGCGGCAGGCCTTCGAGGAGGCCGAGGAGATCACCTTCACCCTCAAGCGCACCCGCAAGGTGACCGTCGACTCCCAGGATTCCGCCGCCCAGCAGGCCTACGTCCAGCAGGGCGGCTACCAACTGCCGCCGGGTGCGCAGCAGTCCTACGGCCAGCGCGTCGCCGCGACCGCCGTCGATCCTCGGCATCAGGGCTACGCGCCCGGGTATTCGGCGCTGCCGCAAGGGCAGTACGTCGACCACGGCTATGGACTGCCCGCCACGCCGGAGCAGGGTGAGCTGTCCGGCCGTCAGGATCGCGCGCTCGAATACCGAGGGCCGCGCGAGCTGCCGCCGGGCAAGAATGAGGGATAGACGAACCCTAGCCTTATACGTATACGAGTACGTATAATCGCTCCATGGATCCGATCAGTCTCATCGTCGGTGCCGGGCTGGTCGGCGTCGGCTGGGTTGTCGGCCGCTTCGGCCATCGGATGGCGCGTGGTAAGGCCGAGGGCACTAGTCCGGCGCTGTGCGGATGTGGGCACGATCTGTCCCTGCACGATCGCAAAGCCGGGGAGTGCCATGCGGAGTACCGGCGGAAATCGCCGTGGGGGTACAAGGAGTGGGCTCGGTGCGGATGCCGTCACTACACCGGGCCGACACCGCTCGAGGAGCTGTTCCCGACACCGCTGCTACCGCCGCTGAACGACCCGCGCTGACCGTCGGTCTCGCGAAAAGGCCCCGGCCACAGCGTGACCGGGGCCGGGGGGCTACTTCGCCGAGCGGCTGGCGGCGGCGCGGTAGGCGACGTAGGCCGATGCCAGCAGGATCACCGTGGTGCCGGTGGCCGCCAGGTGGATACCGGTGACGAACGCCGAGTGCGCCGAGTCCAGCAGCGCCGTGGCCGCGGAATCCGGTAGGCCGCGGGCGGCTTCGACCGCGCCGCCCAGGGATTCGCGGGCCGCGTCGGCATTGGCCGACGGCACCGTGGACAGATCCAGCCCGTGGCGGAAGACCGCCATCACCACGCTGCCGAGGACCGCCACGCCCAAGGCGATACCGCCCTCCAACGCGGTTTCGGAGATCGCGGCCGCGTTTCCGGCGCGCTCGGCGGGGGCGGAGCTGACGATCAGATCGGCCGAAACCGTCAGCGCCACACCGACACCCGCGCCGATGAGCAGGAAGCCCAGCACGAACGGGGTCACCGACGCCGTCGGATCGGCGCGCAGCAGCCAGAACAGCATGGCACCGGCCGCCGAGAGGATCAGCGCACCGCACAGCGCGTGGATCGGGCGGAAGCGGGCGACCAGCCAGGCCGCGCCCAGCGAACCGGCCATACTGCCGAGTGTGCCGGGGATGAGCAGCAGACCCGCCTCGAGGGGAGCCTTGCCGAGCACCAGCTGAAGGTACTGCGAACCGAAGAACAGCACACCCGCCAGGGCGAAGATCGACAGCAGGTTGGTCAGCACCGCCGCGCGGAAGGGCGGCAGGCGGAACAGGTCGAGGTCCAGCAGCGGCGCGGCCAGCCGACGCTGGCGACGCATGAACGCGATACCGGCCAGCACACCGATCACGGCCGCGACCAGCACGCCCGCGCTCGCGCCATGGGCGGCGAGTTCCTTGACCGCGTACACGATCGGAATCAGCGCCAGCATGGACAGACCCGCACTCGCCAGATCGAAGCGGCCCGGATTCGGATCCCGCGACTCCGGCACCAGTACCGGGCCGAGTACCACGAGCAGCGCCATGACCGGCAGGTTCACCAGGAATACCGAACCCCACCAGTAGTGCTCTAGCAGCCAGCCGCCCAGTAGCGGACCGAAGGCCGCACCCGAACCGGCCATCGCGCCCCAGACCGAGATCGCGAGGGTGCGCTGTTTCGGGTCGGCGAACATGCTTCGGATCAGGCCCAGCGTGGCGGGCATGAGCGTCGCACCCGCGATGCCCTGCAATACGCGTGCGGCAATGAGCATTTCGGGATTGACGGCCCAGGCGGCGACGGCCGAGGCGATACCGAATCCGGCCGCGCCGACGAGCAGCAGCCTGCGGCGGCCGATGCGGTCGCCGAGCGTGCCCATGGTGATGAGCAGACCGGCCAGCACGAACGAGTAGACGTCGATGATCCACAGCAGCTGCGGCGTGGTCGGGGCCAGATCGGCGCTGATCGCCGGGACGGCGAGGTCGAGCACGGTGGCGTCGACCGAGACCAGCAGCAGTGCCAGTGCCAGCACCGCAAGACCGCCCCAGGTCCGCGCGGTCGCGCGCTGGGGTGTGGCATCCGCGGGGACGTCGGCCGTGTTGACGGGTCCCGAGACAGGGTTCGGGCCGGACCGGGCATTGGCGTGCGTGGGCATTTCCTTCTCGACTTTCGGGCGCTGTGAGCTACCGATGAAACAACGGCTTTCAACCGTCCAGACGGTACAGTAACAGATTAACCGTCCAGACGGTACAGTGATTACCGTGACAACTACTCGCGACCGGGCGGGCACCCGCGACCGGATTCTGGACGCGCTGGAGACGCTGCTACTGGACAAGGGCCTGTCCCAGGTGACGCTGGAGAGCGTCGCCGCGACGGCGGGCGTCTCCAAGGGCGGTCTGCTCTACCACTTCAAATCCAAGGACGCCCTGCTCGCCGGGCTGGTCCGCCGCCTCGGCGAGCGCGCCGACCAGCAGCTGAGAACCGCTGTCGAACAAGGCAAATCGGTGGCCGAGTGGTACCTGCAGAGCCCGCACCCCGACAACGAGTCCGACGCCCTCGAGCTCGCCCTCTACCGCTCCATGCTCGCCGCCATGCGCACCGTCGACGGCCCGCAGGACACCGACGAGGACGAGGTGGACCGGGCCCTCACCGATGTCATGGACAGCTGGAAGACCGCCTTGGACAACGAGTTCCAGGATCCCGTCCAGGCCGAGATCGTCGCCCTGGTCGGTGACGGCCTCTACCTGCGCGCCCTGCTCGGCCAGCCGCCGGGCGATCCCGAGCTGTACCGCCGCGTGGTGGCTCGCCTGCTCGGCCGCTGACCCGTCGGCGAGCCCCGCGAAACAACGGGCGACCGAAGCGCCCGCTGCCGATAGACTCACCCCGTGTTGCCAGCCGCCGACCACGTCGGTCCGCCGAGCGGCGCGGGGGTGGAGTCGATGCCCGATGCGCCGGTACCGATCCGGCCCATGCAGTTACGTGAACTGTTGGACCGGCCGTTCGGCGTGGTACAGGCGCGAATCAAACCCTTGGCGGCCATGGCCGGGGCTGGTGCGGCGGTCGCCGCGGTCATCGCGTTCGGCGTCACGGCGCTGGTCTCGCTGGCCACCGGGGATTCGGATCTGGCCGTCGCCGTGGCGGCCGTTCTGACCAGCCTGCTCTGTGCGTGGTTGCTGCGCTTGTACATTCGCGGCGTCAGCACCGCCGTCGCGCTGTCGGTGGTGCACCGGCAGCCGCTCGGCTGGCGCGCGGCCCTGCGTCGCGTGGCCGCGCGGCTCGGACCGCTGGCGCTCTATCAGACCAAGTACACGCTGATCGGGATCGGCGTGCTGGCGTTGGGCACCCCGCTGATGATCACGCTGCCGTTGGCGGTCATCTGGCTGGGCTCGCTGCGGGCGCGTCGATATCCGACAGCGGCGATCGTCTTCGAGGAGTCCGCCAGCGCTCGGGTCGCGACGCAGCGGTCGAAAACCCTTGTGTCCGGCGCGGAATGGCAGCTGGTCTGGGTCTGGCTGTACCTGCGCGCGCTGTTCGTGATGCTGCTCCTGCCGCTGGTGCTGTTCCAGGACGTGGTCGCCGATATCACCGGCACACAGCGCTGGACCGTCACCGCGCTGATCATCACCGCCGTCATGGGCGTGGTCGCCTTCGCCGAAACCATCGAATCCGCGACCCAGGTGGTCGTCTACGTCGACCGCCGCTGCCGCCGCGAAGCCTGGGACATCCGCATTCCGCGAGCCGGTGGAGGGGTGCGATGACCGGACCGAACGACCACAACGGGCATCCGGCCACCGGCCCCGCATCACAGGACATCGCTCCTCCGCCACCGCGACTGGGCCCGGCCGCCGCGCACCTCGCCGCCGCCGAACAGGCCGCGCACCGCCGGGATTTCGGCACCGCGCTGCGGGAGCGCTTCCGCGCGGTCACCCGCGGGCTCGAACAGCGCGGGGTCTTGGAGGTGCGGCGCGCCCGCACCGCGCGCGTCACCGCCCAAGACGCCACCGTCGCGCTCGGGGAACGCGGTGAACTCGCCGATCCCACCGAACTGGCTTCGGCGGCATACAGTTTCGACGAGGTCGTCTACGGCGGGCGACCGGCCACCGAGGCGGAGTACCGGCACCTGGAGCGCGCCGATCGGTTCTCCGTCGCCCCTGCGCCGCCCGACGAGCCGGAGGAGATCACCGAGAAGCGGCGCAAGCGCGCGAAGACGGTGCGCAAGCGTGAGCTGAAGCTGCCGACGACACCGGACCTGTTGCGGGACTGGCGCTTCTGGGCGGTGATCGCGGGCGTGATCGGCGTGGCGCTACTGACCTACGTCCTGATCTCGATCTCGGTACCGAAACCGCCGCAGCCCCCGGACATTCCGGATATGCCGCCGCCCCCGACCTACGAACCGCCACCCACCCGGGACCCCATCGACATTCCGCCACCGGAATTCGGCGAGGGCCGCGAGTCCATCTTCGAAAGCGGCGGCTGGATCGCGTTCGCCGGATTGCAGTGGGCCATCGCCTGGGTGGTCGTGCTGTGGTGGCGGGGCCGCCGCCGCGGCAGCGTGGTGGCCGAACCGCTGCCCGTGGAGGCACCGGCCAACGAGGTGCTCAGCGGACAGGCCGGGCTGTACCGCAAATCCCGCGACTACGACCACGTGGCGACCAAACTGCGCTCGGCCACGCTGCGGCGGCTGCGGCCCGCCCTCGGCCTCACCGCCGACACCACCCCCGACCGGGTGCTGGCGGCCATCGCCGCCCGCAGCGGCGCGGACCCGGCCCTGGCCGCCGCCGCCCTGCACGACCCGGTCACCGATCGGGCAACGCTGGAACTCGTTGCCGCCCAACTCGAATGGATCGAAGCGGAGGTCCTGTGACCACAGTGGACAAAACCCACACCCCGACCGCCGAGGAGGCGCAGCAGGCGCTGTTGGCCCTGCGCGCCGAGATCGGCAAGGCCGTCGTCGGCAACGACACCGCCGTCATGTACCTGGTGCTGGCACTGCTGTGCCGCGGCCACGTACTGCTCGAAGGCGTTCCGGGAGTGGCGAAGACGCTGTTGGTGCGATCCCTGGCCACCGCACTCGATCTGGAGCACGCGCGCATCCAGTTCACTCCCGACCTCATGCCCGGCGATGTCACCGGTTCGCAGATCTACGATCCGCACTCGGCCGAGTTCACCTTCCGGCGCGGACCGGTCTTCACCAATCTGTTGCTCGCCGACGAAATCAACCGCACCCCACCGAAAACCCAGTCGGCGCTGCTGGAATCCATGGAGGAGCGCCAGGTTTCGGTGGACGGCGTACCGCAGCCGCTGCCCGATCCCTTCGTGGTGATCGCCACCCAGAACCCCATCGAACAGGAGGGCACCTACCCGCTGCCGGAGGCGCAGCTGGACCGGTTCCTGTTCAAGGTGGACGTCCAATTGCCCAGCCGCGACGACGAATTCCGGATTCTGCAACGGCACGCGGCCGGATTCGATCCGCGCGATCTCGTCGCGGCGGGGCTGCGGCGGGTGGCCGGGGCGGCGCATCTGAAGGCCGCGCGCGAGGCCGTCGCACAGGTCACCATCAGTCCGGAGGTGCTGGCCTACACGGTGGACATCTGCCGGGCGACGCGCACCTCCCCCGCCGTCGCGCACGGGGCCTCCACCCGTGGCGCGACCGCCCTCATGGCGGCCGCGCGGGCCTTCGCCTGGCTCAACGGCCGCGGCTACACCACACCCGACGATGTGAAAGCCGTTGCGACCGCGGTACTTCGGCATCGGCTGCAGCTGCGGCCCGAACACGAGGTGGAGGGTGTGACGGCCGAGGGCGTCATGGCCTCGCTGCTGCTGTCCGTCCCCGTCCCGGTGTAATCGATGGTCGTCACCGGCCGGTTGGCCCTCGTCGCGGCGGCCGCGGCGCTGTTCGTCACCTTCGTGCTGCCGACCTGGCCGGGGGTGCTGCTGGCGACCGCCGTGCTGGTCGCGCTGGCACTGATCGATATCGGGCTGGCCGGGTCGGCCGAGCACCTCGAGATGTCGCGCCAACCGCTGACGACGGTGCGCACCGGGCGCGGCATCGAGGTGGAATTGACTGTGCTGAACCGGGGTTCGCGCACCGTGCGCGGCCGGGTTTGGGACGACTGGCCCGCCAGCGCGCGGGCCGTGCACCGCGGCCACGACCTGCGGCTGCCCGCCAACACCCGGGTTCGCTTCCACACCGAACTCACACCCGCCTACCGGGGCGACCGCGTCGCCGGGCCGGTGACGGTGCGGCTGCTCGGGCCCCTCGGGATGGCGGGACGACAGACGCGCCGCGTGGTTCCGGCCCGCCTGCGCGCGCTGCCGCCCTTCCACAGCGAGCGCCTGCTCGCCTCGAAAGTCCAACGGCTGCAACATATGGAGGGCCGCAACACCACCACCATTCGCGGGCAGGGCACCGAATTCGACTCCTTCCGCGAGTACGTGGTCGGCGACGATGTGCGCACCATCGACTGGCGCGCCACCGCCCGCGCCTCCGACGTGCTGGTGCGCACCTGGCGGCCGGAGCGCAATCGGCACGTGGTGCTGCTGTTGGACACCGGTCGGGTGAGCGCGGGCCGCGTCGGCGACGGCACCCGGCTCGACGCCATGATCGAGGCGGCGCTGCTGCTCGGCGGGTTGGCCGCCGCCGGTGGCGACACCGTGGACCTGTTCGCCTACGACCGGGAGATCCGCACCGAGGTGCGCGGGGTGGGCGGAAAACGGTTGCAGTACAAGCTCATGCACGCCCTCGCCGGGGTCACCCCGCAGCTGGTCGACACCGACTTCCAGGGGCTCATGCGCACCACCCTGCAACGCGCCCGACGTCGCAGTCTGGTCGTCTGGTTCACCCACCTCGACGCCGCCACCGTGCAGGAGGGCCTGCTGCCCGTCCTCCCGGTCCTCACCCGCCGTCACCGAGTACTCATCGTCTCGGTCACCGATCCGGATGTCGCGGCCGCCACGACCCGCCGCACCGGCGTCGCAGACCTCTACGCCGCCGCCGCGGCCGAGAACATAGTCGCCGAACACGCCTTGGCCCGGGAAACCTTGCGACGCACCGGGGTCCGGGTGATCGCGGAGCCACCGGCCCTCCTGCCGGAGGCGCTCGCGGACGAGTATCTGGAGCTCAAACAGACCGGCGCGCTGTAGATCGGCGCGCGGAGGTGCCGCCCGGCACGGCGGAGCGTGATGCGGGCGGTCCGCTACGGGAGAGTGGCGACGGTCGGACGCTCGAAAGGCGCGCCGTGCGGCAGCGGCATATTCGGCGGTGCGGGCGGCGGCGGGAGTACCCGACGTTGCCGCTCGGCCAGCACCGCGGCGAGCAGATGCATCGGCGGGTAGCCCGGCGGGACAGGCATTTTCAGTTCGCCGCAGACGGCCTCGAGCAGCAGCTCCCCGAACTGCTGCTGGGCGGCGGGGGTCAACTGCGGGAAGCGCAGCAGATAGCGGCGCACGGCCAAGGCGAGTTCGTCGGAGAGCCGGGTGACATCCACCTGGCGTACCCAGCCCATGAGCCACGGCGGCGGCACCGTCAGACCGACATACGGTAGTCGCGCCTGGGAATGCACCACCACGGTGCCCGCGAG
Source organism: Nocardia sp. NPDC050406 (assembly GCF_044459025.1). Taxonomy (NCBI): domain Bacteria; kingdom Bacillati; phylum Actinomycetota; class Actinomycetes; order Mycobacteriales; family Nocardiaceae; genus Nocardia; species Nocardia sp. NPDC050406. The sequence goes on from NZ_JBITIM010000004.1 coordinate 154,849, forward strand.
GATATCGCCGACCCGACGGGCGTTCGGGGAGCACAGTGACACCAGAATGGCGATCACCCCGGTCCCCAGCATCCAGAAGTCCACGATGCCACCCAGCGCGCGGGTGAGCGCGTGCTTGACGCCGATCGGCCCGCCGTCGGCGCGCACCACCCGCAGCCCGAGCGCCATCTTGCCGACGGTCCGTCCGCGCGTGAGAGTTTCGAGCACCGCCGGATAGCCGATGATCACGCTGACCAGGATGATCACCAGCGCGGCGTCCTCCCAGGCGGAGTCCGCCCGCGCCGCGGCCAGAACGCCCTCGGCGAGGAAGATCAGCGCCGTACCGCCGACCACTTGCAGCGCCAGGTCGATGAGGAACGCGGCGGCCCGGGTCGGGATCCGCGCGACGGGCAGCTCGACGGCGACCGCCTCACCCGTGGTGAACAGTGCCATGGACTCCCCCCTTCCCTTCGCATACTGAGCGCTGAGTCGGCCTCTGTGTCCGCGTGCCACAGTAGGTGCCGAACCGATTACGGACGTACCCGGTAAGTCGCCTCGACCCTACGAGATCCGTTGTCACCGATCCAGCCCTCACCCCGCTTCCGACTCGCCCCCGGCGACCGGGTGGTGAATTGCCGTGGTGGCGAGGCGGTCTCGTGCGCGGCCGATATCTGTCGGCCGCGCTGGATAGCATCTACCCAGCCGCGGGCACAGGAGGGGAATCGATGGATCTGGACGTGTACGCCTTCGTCCACAGGCGATCCTGGGATCGGCTCGACCAGCTCGCCACGCAGCGCCCGCGGCTGAGCGGGGCGGAGGCCGACGAATTGGTGCGGCTGTATCGCCTCACCTCCCAACAGCTCGCCCGATTGCAGACGCTGGAGGCGGACCCGGAGCTCATCGTTGGACTCTCCGCGATTCTCACCCGGGCGCGCGGGCGAGTGCTGAGCGCCGAGGGCGATACGGTCCGCGAGATCGGCCGGTTCTTCACCGAGGTGTTTCCGGCGGCCGTGTACCGCGCCTGGAAGTGGTGGGTGGGGGTCGGCGCGGTCTTCGTACTGGGCGCGACGGCACTGGCGATTTGGGTGGACCAGTCCTCGTACGCCAGACGGACTCTCGGCCTACCCGAGTACGCGCCCGAATTGACCGGTCCCGGCGGAGCCTTCGAGACCTACTACTCCGAACATCCGCACGATGCCTTCGCCGCGCAGGTGTGGACCAACAATGCCTGGGTGGCGGCGCTGGCCCTGTTCACCGGTTTCCTCATCCTGCCCGCCGTCTTCGTGCTGGCCATGAACGCGGTGAATCTGGGCATCAGTGCCGGGCTGATGGCGCACGCCGATCGCCTGGACTCGTTCTTCACCTTCATCCTGCCGCACGGAATGCTGGAGCTGACGGCCATTTTCGTGGCGGGCGGCGCGGGTCTGAAGCTCGGCTGGACACTCGTCGACCCGGGCCGGGAGAGTCGGGTCAAGGCCCTGGCCCGGCAGGGCCGCGCCACCGCCGTCATCGCGGTCGGCCTGACCGTCGTGCTGTTCATCTCCGGACTCATCGAAGGCTTCGTCACCCCCAGCGACCTACCCGCGGCCCTGCGCATCGCGGTGGGAGCCCTGGCCGAGTTGGCGTTCCTGGTCTACGTCTTCGATCTCGGACGGCGCGTGGTGCTGGCGGAGGAGGCGTCCGAGCACATCGCGGGCAATCCGGGCGCGCCGGGACTGGAACCGGCTGCGGGGAAAGGCACTTCGACCTCGGCGGCAACCGCCGGAATTTGATTTCCACTGGCCGCAGCGAGTCCAGCTCAGCTGCGGCCAGCGTTACCGTCAACTCTACACAATCGTTATGCCGACGCAACCCTCGACACGGATCGCGAGCGTATAAGGCGACCAGGCGAAACGGACACTGCCCGAGTGGAATCCGACAAGATCGCTAATTTCCAGCTTCCGACTTTTCGCACCGTCCGTGACCGTCTCGAAACCCGCGCGCCGCAACTCTCACGCGACCGCCGAGACCGTTCCGATTGGTATGCGATGTGAACTCGATCCGAACGTTTGCACCGTTTCGGACGAAACGGCTTTCATAACTCGGACAACCCGTGTTCATCTGGCGTTTTCCTGGATTCGGCCGCCATTGCCAGCAATTCGCCCGTTTCGAAACAAACTCGAAGTTGGTTTAGAACGGCTACCCCCAAACCTGCATCCGGGAAAACCCCGAGAAAAGGTGTCCGATACCGCGCGGGGGCGGCGGCGAGCAATCGAATTTCGCTCTCACCGACCCCCCTCGCACCCATCCGCCGCCGCCCGGCAACGCCGCCACCGGGGCCCACGCGCGGTACCTGCGATCTTCGTCACATTCGGGCGGCGACCTGGGCTTTCGCCTCAGCCGCCAATGCGGACGACGCCGGTCGTGGTGCCCTGGAGCACGCCCGCGGACGGCATCAGCAAGGGTGAGGTCTGCAACGGATCGGAGACCACCGTCGGCGGCAGCCCCCGATCGCTCACCACCGCCCCGGTACTCGGATCCACCACCGTGAACGCGTAGCCGTCGAGCGGGGTCGTGACCGGCAGGCCGACCCGGGTGACCGTATAGAGCAGCCCGTCCCCCGCCGCCAGGTGCGGCACCGCGGCACTGCGCACCGTGTTCTCCCAGACGGTGCGGCAGCCGCTGTCGTCCACATCGACCCGGGTCATCCCGCCGACGAAGAGAGCCGAGGCGGGTACCGCGGGCCCGGCCCCCTCGGGCACCGCCGGATACGGATAGCCGTAGGTGGAGGCCACGAACACCGAACCGCCGAGGCCGACGGGCGAATTCTCACTGCCCGCCCCACCTCGCGTCAGCACCGGCCGCGAACAGACGAGTTCGCCACCGCCGGAACGGAATACCAGCAGCTTCACCTGACCGTCGGCATTGTCGACGATGGTGAGGTAGTCGGCCCCGGTCCGAGGACCGAAGTAGGTGGGCGTGGATCCGGTCCCCCAGGACAGCTGTCCGGGCTTACGCGCCGAGCCCCGGTCGTAGACCGCCCGCCACAGCTGGCGCGGTCGGCCCGAATCCTCGGCCTCGAATTCGTAGAGCGCGTGCGTTGTCGCCACCGCGACCCGGCCGCTGGGCGCGGACGAAATACTGTTGGCCACTTGCTCTCCGGCGGGCAGGGCCAGGGTGGCGACCGAACCCCCCGGCGTCACCGTCCCCACCAATCCCTTGGCGGTCGCGAACCAGACATTGCCGTCCCAGTCCGGCACCAGACCGGTGACGCTGTCGCCGTCCGGGATCGCGGCGGAGAGGTCCACCGAGGACACCGCCTTCAGTTCCCAGCGCCCGGAGGCATTGCGCTCGTGGCCGATTCGCAGCAGGGTCCGCGAACCGTCCACGACGACCAACCGGTCCGCGTTGTCCAGGTAGGCATACACCCCGCCCAGCAGTCCGCCACGGGTCAATTCCAGCCGCGCCAGCGACCCGTCCACCGGCAGCGCCGCCTCCGGGTCGATGAGATGGACCACGGGCGCGCGGTTCGTGATCGCCGTGCACAGCGCCACCACCAGACCGTCGGAGCCCTGCAACAGCGTCGGGCACGCCGAGGCCAACGGATACGCGCCCCGGAACCGCGCCTCCGAGCCCGGCCCCGCGTACGGCACGGCATCGGACGATCCCGCGTCCCCGTGCATGGTCGCGGTGCCCACCGGTCCCAGATGCGGATTCGGTTCCGCGAACGGCCCCCATCCGGGTGCCGCCGCACCCGTCCCCGCGGTCAGAACCCCTACCAGCCCGACAGTCAGCAGCCCCAATGCCGACCGTCCAATTCTCCGAGCGATCACAGCCGCCGATCCTGCCGCACCCATACCGACCAGTCGTGCATTACGCCACTCGGGATTCGAACAGTGGGACTGGGACTGGACATCCTTGCGGGACAAGGGGTTCGAAACTGGGCAGTTGAGTAACCAATCCGGCAAGGACAGCTGCCCGAATACGACGAAAGGCTCGATCCGAATTTGGATCGAGCCTTTCGCAGCTGGTGGGCGAGGGGGGACTTGAACCCCCACGTCCTTACGGACACTGGCACCTGAAGCCAGCGCGTCTGCCATTCCGCCACTCGCCCGAGCGACGTGAAAAAGTTATCACGGGGTACACCCTAAAACGAAATCGCCTGGTTACCGGCCGGAGACACCTGTGGGAACCCGGCGGCTTCGCCAAGAGTTACAGGTGTGGACGATCGTGGATATCATGCAATCACCGTGTCCCTACGGCGACACGCCCTACCCGCGTGTCGCCGTATCGGACAAACCGCGCATGCCACGGTGTCTACACAGACCACGACACCAGGAACGCTCATCACTCGAGGGGCGTCATGACCCGGGAGGAGGGGCGATGGGCATCGTTTCGCGATTCGAGCGTCGCCTCCAGGGAGCTGTCGGGGATGTCTTCGCGCGCGTATTCGGCGGCAGCGTCGTACCCCAGGAGGTCGAGGCGGCGCTGCAGCGCGAGGCCACCGATCAACTCCAGGAACTCGACGGTGGGCATCTGTTGGCTCCCAACAGTTACATCATCACCATCAACGAGTCGGACCTGCGGCAACTCGACGCCGACCACGAACTCACCACCCGCGCGTTCGCCAAACATCTGCAGGATCACATACGCGAACAGGGTTGGCAGACCTACGGCGAAGTGCACGTGGCATTCGAGCCATCACCTACGCTGCACACCGGACAGTTCAGAACTCGCGGCCGGGTCGATCCGGACGCGGGCCGTCGGACCGGCCCTCCACCGGGATCTGAACGACCACAACGACCCGCACACCCGCAACCAGGAGCTGGCCCCATGACGCAGAACTCAGGCTACGACCCCAGCCGTGACGCCGCGGAGTCCGATCCACGCAGCCGCGGGTACGCACCCCCGCCAGCCGGGGGAGCTCCCGGGCAGCAGGGTGGCTACCGCGACGATTACGGGCACGGCGGTCAGCCGGGCTACGCCGATCAGGGCGGCTACGGCGACTATCAGAACGGCTACGACCAGGCCGGATACGGGCAGCAGGGCTACGGCCAGCAGGGCGGCTACGACCAGCAGGCATACGGCCAGCAGCCCGGCTACGACCAGGCCTACGGGCAGCAGCAGGGCGGCTACGACCAGGGCTACGCCGACCCGGGTTACCAGCAGGGCTACGACCAGGGTTACGCGCCGCAGCCGGGGTACGACCAGCAGCCTGGCTACGACCAGGCGTACGGCCAGCAGCAGGGCGGCTACGACCAGGGCTACGGCCAGCAGGGCGGCTACGGCGACCAGGCCTACGGCAACGACCAGGCGTACGGGCAGCAGGGCTACGCGCAACAGGGCTACGCCGACCCGGGGTACGAGCAGGGCGGCTACGCGCCCGACGACCAGTACGGCCAGCAGGGCTACGGCCAGCAGCCCGGCTACGGCCAGCAGGGCTACGGGCAGCAGGCTCCGGCCGCGCCCGCGCACAGCGGCTCCAGCTACAGCGCGACCCTGCAACTCGACGACGGCAGCGGCCGCACGTATCAGTTGCGTGAAGGTTCCAACATCATCGGCCGCGGCCAGGACGCGCACTTCCGGCTGCCCGACACCGGTGTCTCGCGCCGCCACATCGAGGTGCGTTGGGACGGTCAGACCGCCATGCTCTCGGACCTCGGTTCGACCAATGGCACGCTGGTCAACGGCTCGCCCGTGCAGGATTGGCAGCTCGCGGACGGGGATGTCATCCGCGCCGGACATTCCGAGATCCTGATCCGGATCGTCTGATCCCGTAAGCTCGCGAAGCAGGTCACGATATGGCGCGAGAATCCTCGGTCGTATCGTGATCGCAACCGGTCCACGGCCCTATGATGCTGCCAACACTCACGCGGGCGGCGGTAGTCGGCCGGGCCGACCCAGGCACACCGGTTGGGGGTCGACGAACCGTACCTACAAACACGGTCGAACAGGAGGTGGAGCACCGTGCAGGGACTGATCCTGCAATTGACCCGTGCGGGGTTCCTGCTGTTGTTGTGGCTGTTCGTGTGGGCGGTGCTCCGGACCTTGCGCAGCGATATCTACGCGGCATCCGGCATCAGGGTCGCGCCACGGGCCTCGAGCGGTTCCGCGGTGCTCCCATCGTTTCGCCGGGGCCAGAAGGGCGCCAAATATCTCGTGGTGACTCAGGGCTCTCTCGCCGGTACCCGCATCACACTCGGCTCACAGCCGGTGCTGATCGGACGGGCCGACGATTCCACGCTGGTACTCACCGACGACTACGCTTCCACCCGCCACGCGCGCCTGTCGCCGCGTGGTGAGGACTGGTACGTCGAGGACCTCGGTTCCACCAATGGGACCTACCTCGATCGCGCGAAAGTCACCACGCCGGTGCGGGTTCCGCTCGGCACTCCTGTCCGTGTCGGCAAAACAGTGATCGAGCTGCGATCGTGACACTTGTTCTCCGCTACGCAGCGCGCAGCGACCGCGGTCTCGTACGCGCCAACAACGAGGACTCCGTCTACGCGGGTGCGCGCCTGCTCGCGCTCGCCGACGGAATGGGCGGCCACGCCGCCGGTGAGGTCGCCTCACAGCTGATGATCGCCGCGCTGGCGCATCTCGACGACGACGAACCGGGCGACGATCTGCTCGGCAAGCTCGATCGCGCGGTGCGCGAGGGCAATGCCGCCATCGCCGACCAGGTCGAGGAGGAGCCGGAACTCGACGGCATGGGCACCACGCTCACCGCCATCCTGTTCGCAGGCAAGAAACTCGGCCTCGCCCACATCGGCGACTCGCGCGCCTACATGCTCCGCAATGCCGAGCTGACCCAGATCACCCGCGACGACACCTTCGTGCAGTCGCTGGTCGACGAGGGCCGGATCACGCCGGAGCAGGCGCACACACATCCGCAGCGCTCGCTCATCATGCGCGCGCTCACCGGCAACGAGATCGAGCCGACCCTCATCGTGCGCGAGGCCCGCGCCGGAGACCGCTATCTGCTGTGCTCCGACGGCCTCTCCGATGTGGTCAGCGACGAGACCATCTGCAACACCCTGCGCGAGGGCAGCACCGACGAGGCGGCCGACCGGCTCATCGAATTGGCCCTGCGCAGCGGCGGTCCCGACAATGTGACCGTCGTCGTGGCCGATGTGATCGACCTCGACTACGGGCAGAGCCATCCGATCGTCGCGGGCGCGGCCTCCGGCGAGGACGAGGACACGCCGCCGCCGAATACCGCCGCCGGACGGGCCGCCGCCATGCGCCCGCCGCGCGCCGCGCCGAGACGCGCCGTGCAGCAGTCGGAGCCGGAACCGGAGCGCAAGAGCCACAAACTGCGCTGGGGACTGTTGGCGCTGGCCCTGATCGTCGCCATCGGCGCGGGACTCACGGTGGGCTACAACATGATTCGCGGCAACTACTACGTGGGCGCGGACGGCGACCGGGTGGTGGTACTACGCGGGCTGCCCGGTTCGGTGCTGGGCTACTCCATCAACGATGTGGACCAGGTCGGCTGCGTCACCCGCAACGGTGATCTGTCCCTGGTCTCCCCCGGCGCCGAATTCCCCTCCGGCTGCCGCGAATTGAAGCTCACCGATCTCAAACCCACCGGCCGCGACTCCGTCGACAAGGGGCTGCCGCCGGGCTCGCGCGAGGAGGCCGTGCGGCAGATGCAGTCGCTGGCGCAGCGAGAACTGCTGCCGCCCTGCGAGAAGCCCGCACCGCCGACCACGCCGACCGACCCCAATCAGCCGCCCGCCTCGGGCGCGCCCACCACGACGGGCACCCCCGCTCCCACCACTCCGACGGAGACCCAGACGGTTCCCGGTGCCGAGCGCACCGGTGAGGAACGGCCGCTGGAGAACCGCAACCAGACCCAGACGAGCGCCCCCGTCACCACCACCCAGGCCCCGCAGATCGCGGGCCAGAACTGCAGGGTGGCGGACTGATGTCCGCACCGGCACCACCGTCCGCTGGGGCCTTTCCCAGTCCCCCGGGCGGATTCGCTCCCCCGCCGCCGCCGTCCACCCGGCGCAATGTCGAGCTGATGCTGCTCGGCCTGGCCGCGCTGATCACCACGGTGGCCCTGGTGTTGGTGGAGGCCAGCCAGGAACAGCCGATCAGCTGGGATATCGCCAAGCTCGGCCTGGCGTACCTGGCGCTGTTCGGGGTCGCGCACCTGGCGGTGCGGCGCTTCGCGGCCTTCGCCGACCCGGTGCTACTACCGATCGTGGCCCTGCTCAACGGCCTCGGACTGGTGCTCATCCACCGCCTGGACCTGGCCGACGAACAGGACGCGCTGTTCAACTCCACGTCCATCCCCTCCCCCGACGCCAACCAGCAGGTGCTGTGGACGGGGTTGGGGATGGTGGTGTTCATGGGCCTGCTCATCGCGCTGCGCGACTACCGCACGCTGGCCCGGTTCGCCTACACGCTCGGCCTCATCGGCCTGATCGCCCTCGCCATCCCGGCGCTGCTGCCGGACCGCTTCTCCATGGTCAACGGCGCGAAGATCTGGATCCGCCTGCCCGGATTCAGTTTGCAGCCGGGCGAATTCGCGAAACTGCTGCTGATCGTCTTCTTCGCCGGTGTGCTCGTCGCCAAGCGCGATCTGTTCACCGCCGCGGGCAAGCACGTCTTCGGCCTGGAACTGCCGCGCGCCCGCGACCTGGGTCCGATCCTGGTCGTCTGGATCGTGTGCATCGGCGTACTGGTGGTCGAGAAGGATCTCGGCACCTCGCTGCTCATCTTCGCCACCGTGCTGGTGATGCTCTACATCGCCACCGAGCGGGTGGGCTGGCTGGTCATCGGCGGCGGCCTGCTCGCCATCGGATTCCTGTTCGCCTACAACGCCTTCGGGCACGTCCGGGTGCGCGTGGAGACCTGGCTGCACCCGTTCGACGATTACAACAACACCGGCTACCAGATCTCCCAGTCGCTGTTCGGACTCGCCACCGGCGGGCTCGCGGGCACCGGCCTGGGCAGCGGGCGGCCCTCGCAGGTGCCCTTCGCCAAGACCGACTTCATCGTCACCACCGCGGGTGAGGAGCTCGGGCTGATCGGCCTGACCGCCCTGCTCATGCTGTTCACCATCCTGGTGGTGCGCGGGCTGCGCACGGCGCTGGCGGTGCGCGACAGCTTCGGCAAGCTGCTGGCGGCCGGACTTTCCTTCACCATCGCCGTGCAGGTGTTCGTGGTGGTCGGCGGTGTCACCAAACTGATTCCGCTGACCGGTCTCACGACGCCGTTCGTCTCCTACGGCGGTTCGTCACTGTTGGCCAACTACGCACTGCTGGGGCTGCTCATCAAGATCTCCGACGCGGCGCGCGCGCCCGCTCCGGCTCGCAAACGCGCCCCCGAACCCATTGCCGACGCCCCCACCCAGATGGTGCGGCGACCGGCCCAGGGCGGTGCCTGATGAACACACAGGGCGGTGTCTGAATGAACACTCCGCTGCGCCGGGTGGCCATCGCGGTCATGGTCATGATCGTGGCCCTGCTCGCCAATGCCACCTACGTCCAGGTCATCAAGGCCGATTCGCTGCGCAACGATCCGCGCAATGTGCGCGTGCTGCTCGACGAGTACGCCCGCCAGCGCGGCCAGATCTCCGCGCAGGGAACGGTTCTCGCCAGTTCCGTCGCCACCGACGACCGGTACAAGTACCTGCGCACCTACCCGACCGATCCGATGGCCTACGCACCCGTCACCGGCTTCTACTCCATGCAGTACGGCAGCACCGGGCTCGAGCACGCCGAGGATTCGGTGCTCAACGGTTCGGACAACAAGCTCTTCGGCCGCCGTCTCATCGATATGGTCTCCGGGCGTGACCCGCGTGGCGGCAATGTGGTCACCACCATCAACCCGGTGATGCAGAAGGTCGCCTACGAACAGCTGACGGCCAAGGGCTACACCGGTTCCGTGGTCGCCATCGAGCCGAGCTCCGGGCGCATTCTCACCATGGTGTCCACCCCCAGCTACGACCCGAACCAGCTCTCCAGCCACGACGGCGCGGCGGTCACCCAGACCTGGAACGAGCTGCAGCAGGATCCGCGCCAGCCGATGCTCAATCGCGCTGTGTCGCAGACCTATCCGCCCGGCTCCACATTCAAGGTCGTGGTCACCGCGGCGGCGCTCTCGGCGGGCATCGTGAAGCCGGAGGATCAGCTCACGGCGGCCTCGCGAATCACCTTGCCGGACACCGCCACAACGCTGGAGAACTACAACGGCAGCCACTGCGGCCCCGGTGACGGCCCGACCGCGTCGCTGACCGAGGCGTTCAAGTACTCGTGTAACACCGCTTTCGTCGACCTCGGTATCAAGGTTGGCGCCGCGAAACTCAAGGACGAGGCCGCCGCCTTCGGTATCGGCCAGCACGAGGGCATTCCGATTCCGGTGGCGGACAGCGCCGTCGGCACCATGCCGGATCCGGCGGCGGTGGGTCAGAGCAGCATCGGCCAGCGCGATGTGGCCGTGACGCCCTTGGACAACGCGGTCATCGCGGCGACCGTCGCCAACGGCGGCGTACGGATGCAGCCGTATCTGGTCGACCAGTTGCAGGGTCCCGATCTGAGCGTCATCGACACCACCAAGCCGATGTCGGTCGGGCAGGCGGTGAATGCCCAGGTGGCCTCGCAGCTGACCAACCTGATGATCGAATCGGAGAAGAACACGCAGGGAGGGGGGCAGCGGCCCTACACCATCGCTTCCAAGACCGGCACCGCCGAGCACGGCAGCGATCCGCGCAACACCCCGCCGCACGCCTGGTACATCGCCTTCGCCCCGGCGCAGAACCCCAAGATCGCGATCGCGGTGATCGTGGAGAACGGCGGCGACCGCGCACTGGCCGCGACCGGTGGGTCCGTCGCCGCACCCGTCGCCCGTGCGGTGCTCGACGCCGGACTGGGGGGCTGAACGACATGTACGTGCTAGCTAGACGGGGGCTGGAATGCTGACCAACGGTGCATTGATCGCCGACCGGTACCGGCTGCAGCGGCTGATCGCCACCGGCGGCATGGGCCAGGTCTGGGAGGCGCTGGACACCCGGCTCGACCGACGCGTCGCGGTGAAGGTGCTCAAGGCGGAGTTCTCGGCGGACCCCACCTTCCGCCACCGGTTCCGCACCGAAGCCAAGACGACCGCGCAGCTCAACCACCCCGGCATCGCCGGAATCTACGACTACGGCGAGACCATGGACCCGGCGGGCGGCGAAACCGCCTATCTGGTCATGGAATTGGTGTCGGGTGAACCGCTCAACGCGGTGCTGAACCGAATGACCCGCCTGTCGGTGGTGCAGGGTCTGGACATGTTGGAGCAGACCGGACGCGCGCTCCAGGTCGCCCACGCCGCCGGAGTGGTGCACCGGGATGTGAAGCCCGGCAATATCCTCGTCACCCCGACCGGCCAGGTGAAGATCACCGACTTCGGCATCGCCAAGGCCGTGGACGCCTCCCCGGTCACCAAGACCGGCATGGTCATGGGCACCGCCCAGTACATCGCGCCCGAACAGGCCACCGGCGACGACGCCACCGCGGCCTCGGACGTCTACTCGCTGGCCGTGGTCGGCTACGAGGCCCTGGCCGGAACCCGCCCCTTCACCGGTGACGGCGCGCTGACCGTCGCCATGAAGCATGTGCGCGAGACGCCGCCGCCGCTGCCCGCCGATCTGCCCCCGAACGTCCGCGAACTCATCGAGATCACCCTGGCCAAGGAGCCGACGCAGCGCTACGCCACCGGCGGCGAATTCGCCGACGCGGTGGCCGCCGTGCGCGCGGGCAGGCGTCCCCCGCCGCCCAGCGGCAATGCCACCGGCGCGATGACCGGCGCCACCCGGGTGCTGCCGCCCGGCCCGACCATGGTGATTCCGCCGATCTCCGATCAGGCCACCGTGCGCTATCCGACGCCGCCGCATCCGCAGCGGCAGCAACCGGTCCCGATCGCGGCGACCTCGGTCATGCAGGGTCCGGCCACGCCGCCGCCCGGGGCTCCCCCGACCGGCGTGCGCGGGGCCGATGGCGGGGGCGGCCGGTTCACCAACAGTCAGAAGGCGCTGGCCGGACTCGGCGTCGGCGCGCTGATCCTCGGTGGCGCGGCGGCTTTCGTGCTGCTCAGCGGTGATCCGCCGGAGCCGACGCCGCCGACCAAGTCCAGTGCCGTCGTGGTGCCGCCGCAGGTGCCGAGCACCACCACCGTCGCGCCGCCGACGACCACGCAGTACGTGCCGCCGCCGGTGACGCTGCCGCCCACCACGGAACCGGAGCCGACCACCACGCTCCCGCCGACCACCACGCAGCCGCCGACCACGACGCAGAAGCCGACCACGACGGCGCCGAGCAAGACCGGTGAGCCGACCACGACGGCGCAGAAGCCGACCAGGACCAACGGGTTGCCCGGACTCGAATTACCCTCTCAGATACCAACGTATGTACCGACCGTTCCCGGTGCCCGCGGCGGGAACTACCCCAGCAGCCCCACCCCCGAGCAAGGACTGCCATGACGACCCCGAAGAATCTGTCCTCTCGCTACGAGTTGGGCGAGATCATCGGGTTCGGCGGTATGTCCGAGGTACACAAGGCCCGTGACACTCGGCTGGGCCGCGACGTCGCCATCAAGGTGCTGCGCGCCGACCTGGCCCGCGACCCCACGTTCTACCTGCGGTTCAAGCGCGAGGCCCAGAACGCCGCCGCGCTGAACCACCCCGCCATCGTGGCCGTCTACGACACCGGCGAGGCCGAGGTCGACGGCGGGCCGCTGCCCTACATCGTCATGGAGTACGTGGAGGGCGACACGCTGCGCGATATCGTGCGCGGCAAGGGTCCGCTGCCGCCGCGGCGCGCCATGGAGGTCATCGCCGACGTCTGCGCGGCGCTGGACTTCAGCCATCGCAACGGCATCGTGCACCGGGATATGAAGCCCGCCAACATCATGATCAACCGCGCGGGTGCGGTGAAGGTGATGGACTTCGGTATCGCGCGCGCCATCGCCGACAGCTCCAATCCCATGACCCAGACCGCCGCGGTGATCGGTACGGCGCAGTATCTTTCGCCCGAGCAGGCGCGCGGCGAACAGGTGGACGCCCGCTCCGATGTGTACTCGGTCGGCTGTGTGCTCTACGAAATCCTCACGGGCGAACCGCCTTTCACCGGTGATTCACCGGTGGCGGTGGCGTACCAGCATGTGCGGGAGGATCCGCGGCTGCCCTCGCACGTGCATCCGGGCGTACCGCGCGAACTCGATTCGGTCGTACTCAAGGCCATGAGCAAGAACCCGGCCAACCGGTATCAGAGCGCCGCCGAGATGCGCGCCGATCTGATTCGGGTGCTGGGCGGGCAGAAGCCCACCGCGCCCATGGTCATGACCGAGGAGGACCGCACCAACTTCCTCGACGAGGACGCGCCCACCCCGCGCTACCGCACCGTCGAGCGCCGCGACGACACCACCGAACAGGAGATCGTCGAACCCGGCGGCTCGCGGCGCAGCCTCTATATCGGCGCGGCCTCGGCGGCCGCGGTGGTGGTGGCGTTCGCGCTGTTCTGGATGCTGGTCGGCCCGGGCGCGAAACCAGATCAGGTGGCCGTGCCCGATCTGTCCGGTCGGCCCGCGGCGACCGCGCAGAAGGATCTGGAGAAGCTCGACTTCTCGGTGGCCATTCAGGAGAAGCCGGACAACAAGGTGGCGGCGGGCAATGTCATCGCCACCCAGCCGCTCGGCGGCTCCCGCGTCGACAAGGGCAGCACCGTCACCTTGCAGGTGTCCACCGGACCGGCGCAGGTCACGGTGCCGCGGCTGGCCGGTCTCACCCAGCAGCAGGCCGAGCAGAAGCTGACATCCATTGGCCTGCGCATGAATTCGGATGTGAAGCGCGAGGCGTCCAGCGTCGAGGACAAGGACAAGGTGGTGCGCACCGATCCGTCCGAGGCCACCAAGGTCGACGCGGGCGGCACCGTCACCATCACCTTGGGCAAGGGGCCGGAGCAGGTGCGGGTGCCCGATGTGGTGGGCCAGGACATCGAGGTCGCCGAACCGAATCTGGTGGACAGCGCGGGCTTCAAGATCACCATTCAGGAAGTGGACAACTCGCAGCCCAAGGGCACCGTCATCGGCACCAACCCCTCCGGCGGCAGTATGGCCGACAAGGGTTCCACGGTCGTGGTGCAGGTGTCCTCGGGCAATGCCATCGCCATGCCCGACCTGCGCGGCATGACCGCCGCGCAGGCGGCGGACACGCTGCGCCAGCGCGGGTGGAGCGGGCAGATCAGCCAGAACACCCAGAGCACCTTGGACGCGGGCAGCGTCGGACGCGTCATCGCCCAGCAGCCCGCCGTCGGGTCGTCGCTGGCCAAGAACGCGACGGTGACGATCACGACCGGAGTGCTGTCGCTCGGCCCGCCGTGAGGCACGCCCCCGAACCGTGAAAGCCGCGCTCCGATTGTCGGAGTGCGGCTTTCGTGTTCACGGGGCCGAATGGTCAGGGTCGCAGATTCAGGTGCCGGTTCATCGACATGGCCTCGTCGGCGAGGTCGGGCAGCTCGATCACCTCGACGCCGTGCTCGCGCAGTCTCTCCACACCCACGCAGTTCACCACGAAGGTGCCGGGCTCGCGCCAGGCGATGACCACCTGCCGAATGCCCGAGCGCAGAATGCGATCGGTGCACGGCGCACGGTCCAGACTGGCGCGCTGCGAACAGGGTTCGAGGGTGCTGTAGAGCGTGGCGTGCGGCAGGCGCGGGTCGTCGGGATCGAGTTTGTTCAGCGCCGATTCCTCGGCGTGCACCTTCTCGTCGGTCTCCCGCGACCAGCCGTGCGTGATCTCCACACCGTCCGCGCCGACGATCACCGCGCCGACCGAGAACGCGGTCGGGCTGATCGGGCACAGTCGCGCCAGTCCGATGGCGTGGCGCATCCACTGTCGGTGCAGGCGTTGCTCATCCGGCATCGGGACCCTCCTCCTGCGGTAGATAGCGCAGCAGTGCCATATCGCCGACGCGGCCGACATCGGCCAGGCGCATGCGGCGGTGCGGGCCGCCCGGAAACGCGGCGGGCCGCAGGAAACCGGGGGCGGCCGGATCGCCGACCAGGATCGGCGCGACCGCCATCAGCAGTTCGTCGACCAGACCGGCCGAGAGGAAGGCGGTGTGGATGGATCCGCCGCCCTCCACCATCAAACTGGTGATGCCGCGCTCGCCGAGATCGTCGAGCAGCGCGGCGAAATCGACTGTGTCGCCGAGGGATACGACGGTCGCCGGGAGCGTGTCACCGATGCGGGCGGCACCGGCCGCGGTGGTGTAGACGAGCCGCTCGCCGCCGTGCTGCCAGAAGTTCGCGGCCGGGTCGAGCTCCCCCTTCGCGGAAACGACCACGCGCAGCGGGTATTCGGGCTTTCCGGCCTCGACCCGCTTGGCCCTGCGGTGTGCGCTGTTGACCAGCAGCCGAGGATTGTCGCGCCGAAGTGTCTCCGCGCCAATGAGTATGGCGTCCGAGGCGGCGCGCAGCGCGTCCACCCGATCGAAATCGGCTTCGTTGGACAGCAGCAGTCGATCCGGTCCGGCGTCGTCGATATATCCGTCGATGCTCACCGCCACCGACAGCAGCACATGCGGTCGGCGGCCCCGGACACCGTCGGGCCGGTTCACACCAGCGCCGCGACTTCCGCTTCGAGCGTGCGCACCAGCCCTTCGTCCGGGCGCTCGCCGCAGACGCCGAGCCAGTTGGCGAGCATGCGGTGACCGCCCTGGGTGAGGACCGATTCGGGATGGAACTGCACGCCGTGAATGGGCAGTTCGCGATGGCGCATGGCCATGACGATCCCGCTGTCGGTGCGGCCCAACACTTCCAGCTCCGGAGGCATGGTCTCCTCGAGCACGGTCAGCGAGTGGTAGCGGGTGGCGATGAACGGATCCGGCAGCCCGGCCAGCACGCCGGCGCCGATGTGGAAGACCTCGGAGGTCTTGCCGTGCAACAGCTCCGGGGCCCGCGTCACGGTCGCACCGAACGCCTCGCCGATGGCCTGATGCCCGAGGCACACCCCGAGCAACGGGACCTCGCGCCGGGCGCAGGCATGCACCAGATCGATACTCGCCCCCGCTCGGTCGGGTGTTCCCGGCCCGGGGCTGATCAGAATGCCGTCGTACTCGCGCACCACGGCGTCGCGGTCGGCGAGCCGCTCGTCGTCATTGCGCCAGACGGTCGCGTCCACACCCAGCTGACCGAGATACTGCACCAGGTTGAACACGAAGCTGTCGTAATTGTCGACGACCAGTACACGCATAGGGTCAGACTACGTCGCCGCTGTTCAGCCTGTCGCGGGCAATACCGCTCGGGCCGGAGTCGTCGGGGGCCTGCCGTCGAACCACCTGGGATAACCTTTACCCAGACTGCACGCCAATAGCTGAGGACGTCATGCCTAAGTCGAAGGTCCGGAAGAAGAACGATTACTCGATCAATCCGGCGAGCCGCACCCCCGTGAGAGTGAAGTCGGCTGGTCCGTCGCCGGTCTGGTACGTCTCCATCATGCTCGGTTTCATGCTGGCCGGGCTGGTGTGGCTGCTGGTGTACTACCTGGCGGCCGAGCAGATCAGCTGGATGAGCGATCTGGGCGCGTGGAACTTCCTGATCGGCTTCGGCCTCATGGTCGTGGGCCTGATCATGACCATGCGCTGGCGCTAGCAAGGCTGTTAAAGATCTGAACTTCATCCCCAACCCACACAAGATGAGCGGGGGATGAAGGCGTTCCACCGCTACATATTGCGCCTGGCAGTGAGCTTCATCGCCTTACAACAGTGTTATTCATACACACCTGTGGATGAGCCTGTGGACAACTCGAGGAGGGTTTGGGGAATGACGCCTGCCGACGCCCGCGCACTGGCGTGGTCCACCCCTCCGGCGGCACTGGCCGTCTGCGCGCTGGGCGGCATCGTGCTCGCGGTGGCCGCGGTGCTCTCCAACGACCCCGCCGGGCGACTGCTCATCGCGTTTGCCGCCCTCGCCCTGCTGGTCATGGCCGGTGTGGGACTGCGGCAGCGGCCGCGGCTGGCCATCGAACCGGGCACTGCCCAGCCCATCGTGGTGCGCGGCGTGGCCGGGGCCAAGCGGTTCGGCCCGGACGAGATACTGCGCGCCCGCATCGTGAACTACCGGCGGCTCGGCCGCAAGGTTCCCATGCTCGAACTGGATGTGAACGAGCACGGCGACGAGCGCCTGTTGATCTTCGGACGCTGGGATCTGGGCGCTCATCCCCAGGACGTCTTCGAGACTCTCCAGGCGTATCTGCCGCGCTAGTTCTCCACAGCCCGCGCCAGTTCTCCACAGCGCGACCGAATCACCGCGGCACTGTGCCTGGCGGCCGCACTCTGCCCAGCGAGGTCGCTCAGTAGACGAGTGTCGGCGCGAACGCCGCGGTGACGACCAGCGCGGCCACGATCACCACCGCCACCGAACCCCAGCCGATCGCCGCGGCGGTCGACTGCGTCTTCGCCCGCAGCAAACGCGGCAGGTAGAGGATTCCCGCCGCCGAGAGCGTTCCCGCGGCCAGCCCACCCAGATGCGCCCAGATCGACACGCCCGGCAGCGAGACGCTGAGGATCAGGTTGATGGCGAGCAGGACGGCGATCTGGGTGAGGTTCTGGCGGGTGCGCAACATGATCACCGCGACCGCGCCGAACAGACCGTAGATCGCGCCCGAGGCGCCGACCGTCGCGGTCAGCGGATCCACCATCGCCATGACCGCGGCCGAACCGCCCAGCAGCGAAGCGAGATAGACCGCCAGGTAGCGGCCGCGCCCGAGCGCGGTCTCGCAGTAGGGGCCGAGCATGTACAGCGCGAGCATATTGACGGCCAGATGCACCAGCCCGTAGTGCAGGAAGCCGGAGCCGACCACCCGGAACCACTCGCCGTCGCCGACGAAGGCGGGCACCAGCCGCCACTGCCGGAACAGGTCCGAGGCGCGGTTGTCCATGAGATTGCCCGCCTGCAACGCGGTGATCGCGTAGATGAGCACATTGACCGCGATCAGCACATACGTCACATAGGGCTGCGGCCGCTGCGACAGCGAGGCTCCGCCCACCGTGCGCGCTTGGCGAACGTCCTTCTGCCCCTGCTGAATACATTCCACGCAGTGCTGGCCGACCGAGGCCGGGCGTAGGCATTCGGGGCAGGCGGGCCGCCCGCACCGGGTACAGCCCAGACCGGTGGGGCGGTCCGGGTGCCGGTAACACGTCGGTGCGGGCGGTTGTGGATTCATGTCTGCCGCTTTCGAATTCAGCCGATGGTGATGCTGTTGATCACGACCGGATCCTTGGGCCGGTCATTGCGATCGGTGGCGGTGGCGGCAATGGCGTCCACCACCTTGCGGGAATCGGGATCCACCACCTCGCCGAAAATGGTGTGCTTACGGTTCAAATGCGCCTGCGGGCGCACCGTGATGAAGAACTGGGAACCGTTGGTGCCCGGACCGGCATTCGCCATGGCCAGCAGGTAGCCGCGATCGAACCGCAGCTCCGGATGGAACTCGTCCTTGAACTCGTAGCCCGGCCCGCCACGACCGGTGCCGGTGGGGTCGCCACCCTGAATCATGAAGCCATCGATCACGCGGTGGAAGGTGGACCCGTCGTAGAACGGTCCCGACGTGCCGTCGGAGGCGTTCTTCGTGGTGTACGGGGCCGAACCGTCGGCCAGGCCGATGAAGTTCCGCACCGTCGCGGGGGCATGGTTACCGAAGAGCGAGATCTTGATGTCGCCGAGGTTGGTGTGCAGCGTCGCCACGGCGGTCTGATTCGGTGAGGTCACGCGCCCCATGCTAAGCCGTGCCGAGGTGGTCACCACCCCTTGGTGCGTGAACTCCCCCGCTGTGTCACAGTGGTCGGATGGAGCTGGGGAGTTTTCGCAACCGAATCATCGCGGCGGCACTACTCGGAGCGGCGGGCGCGGTAGTCGCCGCCATCCTCAATCGACGACCCCAGCCGCCCGCCCCGGCCCCGGAACCTCCGCGACTCGGCTACTCCCGCAACGGTTCCGCGCCCACCGCGGCGGACGCGGAAACCGCGCGCTGAGAATTCCCTAGCGGCTCACCGAGCGCTTGTACTGCCGCACGGCCAGCGGCACGAAGATCACCAGAATGGCGACCACCCAGATCAGGGTGGTGGCCACCGGGTGCCGCATCGACCAGGTATCCGGCGGCGGCAGCGCCGCGTTGGTGTTGCCGAACAGCTCGCGGGTGGCCTGCGTCAACGCCGAGACCGGATTCCACTCCGCGAACACCTTCAGCGGTCCGGGCAGGTTCTCCATCGGCACGAAGGTGTTGGCCAGGAAGGTGAGCGGGAAGATCACCATGAACACCGCGTTGTTGAACACCTCGGGTGCGCGCACGATCAGACCGATCACGGCCATGATCCACGAGACCGCGTAGGCGAACAGCAGCAACAGCAGATACGCCAGGATCGCGTCGAGGAACGAGCCGCGAATGCGCCAACCGACCAGCAGACCGGCCAGCGACATCACCACGAGGCTCACCACATTGATGACGACATCCGCCGCGGTGCGTCCGATGAGCACGGCCGCGGGCTCCATGGGTAGCGACCGGAACCGATCGATGATGCCCTTCTGCATATCCTCGGCCAGGCTCAAACCCGTGAAGGTGCCGCCGAATACGACGGTTTGGGCGAAGATGCCCGCGATCAGGAATTCGCGGTAGCCGCCCTCCAGACCGGGCACCTGAATGGCCGTGCCGAACACGTACGCGAACAGCAGCACGAACATGATCGGCGAGAGCGTGGTGAAGATCAGCACGTCGGGTACGCGCTTGATCTTGATGACATTGCGCTTGGTAATGGTGAGGCTGTCGCTCACCAGCATCGACGCCCGCTGTGCCAGCGTCGGCTTCCCATCGGCGATCGTGGCCGCGGTCATCGGACCTGTCCTTCCGTCTCCAGCTCCGCCGAACCCGAGCCGTTCACCAGTTCTTCGGCCTCGTGGCCGGTCAGCGTGAGGAACACATCGTCGAGCGAGGGCCGCCGTAGCCCCACATCGTGAATGGCGACCTCGTGTTTGGTGAGTTGCCCGATGGCATCCACCAGGGCCTGCGAGCCGTCGTTGACCGGAACGATGATGCGGCGCATGGCCGGTTCCAGCCGAATCTCGCCCTGCGCCAACCCTTCCAGGGCCCGCTGCGCGACCGCGAGATTGTCCGCATGGTCCACGGTCAGTTCGATGCGGTCGCCGCCGATCATGGCCTTCAGCTCGTCGGAGGTGCCCTTCGCGATCACCTTGCCGTGATCGATGACGGCGATGGAATCGGCCAAGCGGTCGGCCTCCTCCATGTACTGCGTGGTCAGCAGCAGAGTGGTGCCGCCTGCCACCAATTCCTCGATGACATCCCAGAGATCCAGGCGCGCACGGGGATCCAGACCGGTGGTCGGCTCGTCCAGGAACAGCACCGGCGGATTGGCGACCAACGCACCCGCCAGGTCGAGTCGCCGTCGCATACCGCCGGAGTAGCCCTTGACCGGGCGGTCGGCGGCATCGGTGAGCCGGAAGCGTTCCAGCAGCTCCCGCGCTCGCTCCTTACTGCGCTGCACCCCCATGTGGTACAGCCGACCGACCATCTCGAGGTTCTCGAAGCCGGTGAGGTACTCGTCGACGGCGGCGTACTGGCCGGACGCGCCGATGCGCGAGCGCAGCAGCTGCGGATCCTTCAGCACGTCCACGCCCGCCACGGTCGCCGAACCGGCGTCGGGGATGAGCAGGGTGGTGAGGACGCGGACCGTGGTGGTCTTACCCGCGCCATTGGGGCCCAACAGGGCCGTGACCGTTCCTTCGGGCACCGATATGTCGAGTCCGTCCAACGCGACCAAGCGGCCGTACCGTTTGACCAGACCCTCGGCGACTACTGCGTCGGGCATGATTCTCCTGGTGTCTCGTGTGGGTTGAGCTGCGCGGATATATCGACCATGACCGGTCCGCCAAAGCCTCAGTATTGTCCAGAGCGATCGGCATTTCATCCGATTTCTCCGGATATGAAGTGCCCGAGTCGCAAAAATGGCCGCATCCCGTGGGGATCCGGTGGTGCTCGGGGGTACCGGTACGGGATGCGACCGAGTTCATCGTCCGCCCCGGTGGGCGGGCGGGTCGCGAGTAGTGCGCTACTCGACTTCGGCACGCGCCCACGGGTATTGGGGATGCGGTAGGCATCGGTTCGGTCACGAACACATGTTCGCACCGGGGTACGACAAGTTCGGCGAAAAATTCTTCCAACGCGATGGTCCCCGTGCGCACACAAACGCGAATCGTCGCGTAGGATCGTTCCCGTCGGCCCCTCCCCCCCGGGCCGACCTACTGCGGGCCTCGGCTAACTCCCCCCCTTCGCCGAGGCCCGCCCCTATTTCCGGGTACGGTTCGGCCGCCGCGCCGCGGCACGCGAATTCGCTACACCAGGGGACGAATCTCATTGCGGCGCAACACATGTCCACGCAGCCGCGTGATACCCCGGACTCGGACACTGCGCAGATGCCGCAGCGTGAACTCCGCGTCGCCGTCCAGTGCCAGGGCGGCCCCGTCGTCGATCAGGACCGTGCCGGGCCGCGCCACGCCCGTGAGCCGCGCCGCCACGTTCACCACCGACCCGTACAGGTCCCCGAAGCGTTGCAGCACTTCGCCATAGGCCAATCCGATGCGCAGTTCGGTGGTGATACCGGGCGACGCCTCGGCGGCCTCCTGGATGGCGAGCGAGATGCGCGCGCCCTCCTTGGCGGTATTGGCGGCGTACATGACCTCGTCGCCGACATTCTTGATGACCCAGCCGCCATTGGCCGTGATGGCATTGCTGGTGACCGTCTCGAAGGACTCCAGCAACGCCGACAGCTCTTCGGGATCCAGATGCCGCGTCAGCCGGGTGTAGCTCACCATATCGGCGAATCCCACTGCGAGATGGCGCATCTGGTCGCCGGTCACCGCGCCGCCGTCCAGCGACCGCGCCAGCGAGGAGGCCAGCTGCCGCCGCCAGGCGTAGGACAGCAACTGCTCGAGTTCGGAGACGACCTCCTCGGTCGCGGCCCGCGCCACGGTCTCGGGATCGGCCTCCGGATTGGCGGCGGTGAACTTGGCGATCCGGTCCAGGATCTCCTCGGTCACCAGATCCACCTGCCACTCCGCCAGCCGCGCCATGGACTGCCCCAGCTGCCGCGCCGCCGCCGTCTGCCGCGGCACATCGGCCCGCGCCAGCGCGTTCAGCTTCGTGAACGCGTTGACCGCCCGCACATCCGCGTCGGTGAACTCGACCGCGCTGTCATCGGGATCGGCCGGAAACCCCAGCGACACCCACAGCCGCCGCGACAGCGTCGAGGGCACCCCGGTCAGATCGGCCACCTGCCGCCGGTTGTACTTGCGCTCCCCACTCAGCAGATACGGCTCCACCACCGACTGAACCAGTTTGGAGATCTCGGTGGACGCCATCCTCGTACCTTACGACGAGATCGATGCGGTCGGCCGTCGGCAGTGCCGTGCCAGTGAATGATCACAGCAGACAAGAAAAAGGATCATGCTCGGCGAGCATGATCCTTGTGCGTGGAGCCTAGGAGAATCGAACTCCTAACCCCTGCCTTGCAAAGGCAGTGCTCTGCCAATTGAGCTAAGGCCCCGAGCTGGGAAAAATCTCCGACGAAGGAGAGATTCCCCGAAACCTGTTCAGCGAGTGGTGACTTCGTGCCAGAGGTCCGCGTCGCTGCGCTGGCGTAGTTTGCTGATTCCGAAAATCACCGCGGCGACCAGGCCGACAGTCAGGAGAATTTTCATGAATCCCACCCTACAGAGATGTTCGGGAGTGGGCCTAGGAGGACTTGAACCTCCGACCTCTTCGTTATCAGCGAAGCGCTCTAACCGCCTGAGCTATAGGCCCTCATCTCGGTTCCGAGTGTGTCACCCGAACCGAGGCACGAGATTACCGTACCACTCGCGCAATAAGCAAAACGGCCGGTCACAGGCCCGAATGAGCCCTGCGACCGGCCGCTCGCCGAAGCCTGGAACTAGTCCGGATCGGCCAGGGTCACCTGGACGCCGCCGACCAGATCGGTGCAGTTGTTGTAGACGAACACGCCGACCGTGGACAGCGCCGTGAAAAGCACCACATTGATCAGGCCGATGACACCGGCGTAGCCGAATACCGTGCCCGCGTCCACGATTGCCGAGGACGAACCGCCGTCGGAGACGATATCGGTGAAGGTGGAGTTCATCCGCTCCCAGACGCCCATGCCCTGCAGCACCAGGTAGAGCAGACCCACCGCCAGCATCCACACGAAGAAAAGCGCGACGCTGATCACCAGCGACACCTTCAGCGTGGACCACGGATCGATATGGCGCAGCTGCACGGTCGCCCGCAACGGCTCGCCGTTGGAGACGGCCTGCTGCACCGCCGCCGGGGCGGACGGCGACACCGGACCGGCCACCGCCATGGCCGGAGCCTCGACGTGGGTCGGCAGCGGATGCCGCAGATCCGACAGGTCCGGCATGTCCTTGACCAGTTCCGGCCGCGCGATGCTGCGGGTTGGTCCGTCGATGCCGACGGACTTCACCATGGCGGCTTCCTTGCGGGCCGCCTTGGCCGCCAGGTCGGCCGTGGTGCGGGCGTTCGAGACGCCCGCGTTCAGGCCGACACCGCCCTGGGACTGGCCGCTCGGCCGTCCCGACACCGGAGCCTGGCCCGGCCGGTACAGATTGGACTGCGGTTCCCGCTGCGGCAGCTGGGACCAGCCGCCCTCGTCGTACCGGGCGGCGTCACCGGCCGCCTGGTCGTCGGACTGATCCTGATCGTTCAGCCGTGCGGTCGGGCCGTCCGGCGCGAAATCGCCCGACTGGCCCGACATTTCGGGCGATTGCGACTGCCCTTCCGGCGACCCCGGCCGCGGAATGGGCCGCGGCGGAATCGGAGACGGTGCGATTCTCTCGGTCACACCGTTGGCAGGTTGCCGCTGGTCATTCGGCTGATTCGGAGTGGTCAATGGTGAATCCTTCGATCCGTTGTGCCGCCGCTGCTGTCGTGAAAACTACTGCTTCGCCGAACCACTGGCATCTTCTTCACCGGAAACCGCGTCGGGCTCATCGGCGTTGCGCGCGATTGCGAGCAACGTATCGCCCTCGCCCAGATTCATCAATCGCACGCCCTTGGTCTGGCGTCCGGCCTTGCGAACCTGGTTGGCCGCCGTCCGGATGACACCGCCGCCGGAGGTGATGGCGTAAAGCTCGTCATCGTCGTTGACGATGAGCGCTCCGACCAGACTGCCACGTTTCACGTCGTATTGGATGGTCAATACGCCCTTTCCACCGCGGCCCTGCGCCGTGTACTCCTCCAGCGCCGTGCGCTTGGAGTACCCGCCCGCCGTGGCGACCAGGAGGTAGCCCTCCTCGCCTTCGTGAACCACGTTGAGCGACAACAGTTCGTCGTCGGTGTTGAAGCGCATGCCCTGCACGCCGGAGGTGGCGCGGCCCATGGGGCGCAGCACCTCGTCGTTGGCCGCGAAGCGAATCGACTGGCCGTGCGCGGAGACGAGCAACAGATCGTCGTCGGCGGAGCAGAGCGCGGCCCCGACCAATTCGTCCTCATCGCGCAGATTCACGGCGACGATGCCACCGCTGCGGTTGGAGTCGAAATCGGTAAGACGGGACTTCTTGACCAGGCCGCGGCGGGTGGCGAGCACCAGGTAGGGCGCATCCTCGTAGGTCTTGAGCTGAATGACCTGGGCGATCTTCTCGTCCGGCTGGAAGGCCAGCAGGTTCGCCACGTGCTGGCCGCGCGCGGTGCGGTTGGCCTCGGGCAGCTCGTAGGCCTTGGCGCGGTACACGCGGCCCTTGTTGGTGAAGAACAGCAGCCAGTCGTGCGTGCTGGTGACGAAGAAGTGCTTGACGATGTCGTCCTGCTTGAGACCCGCGCCCTGCACGCCCTTGCCGCCGCGCTTCTGCGAGCGGTAGAGGTCGGTCTTGGTGCGCTTGGCGTAGCCGGTCTCGGTGATGGTGACGACCACGTCCTCGCGGGCGATCAGATCCTCGTCGGCCACGTCGCCATCCGCCGAGATGATCTTGGTGCGGCGCTCGTCGCCATGCTTGTCGACGATCTCCGCGAGCTCGTCGCGCACGATCGCGCGCTGGCGCTCCGGCTTGGCCAGAATGTCCTTGAGGTCGGCGATCTCGGCCTCGATCTTGGCCAATTCGTCGAGGATCTTCTGCCGCTCCAGGGCTGAGAGGCGACGCAGCTGCATATCGAGAATGGCGGTCGCCTGGATCTCGTCGATATCCAGCAACTGCATGAGGCCGGTGCGGGCGGTCTCGGTATCGGCCGAACGGCGGATCAGGGCGATCACGGCGTCGAGCTGATCGAGGGCCTTCACCAGACCGCGCAGGATGTGGGCGCGTTCCTCGGCCTTGCGCAGCAGGTACTTGGTGCGCCGGATGATCACGTCCAACTGGTGATTCACATACAGGCGAATCATCTGGTCCAGGCGCAGCGTGCGCGGCACGCCGTCCACGATGGACAGCATGTTCGCGCCGAAGCTGGTCTGCAGCTGGGTGTGCTTGTAGAGGTTGTTCAGCACCACCTTGGCGACCGCGTCCCGCTTGACCGTGATGACGATGCGCATGCCCACGCGGTCCGAGGACTCGTCGTGGATATCGGCGACACCGGCGATCTTGGCATCCTTCACCTGCTCGGCGATCGAGTTGATGAAGTTGTCGGTATTGACCTGGTAGGGCAGTTCGGTGATGACGATCGTGGTGCGACCGCGCTGGTCCTCCTCGATCTCCACCACACCGCGCATCCGGATCGAGCCGCGGCCCGTGGTGTACGCGTCGTGAATGCCCTGGGTGCCCACGATCAGGCCCGAGGTCGGGAAGTCCGGACCCTTCACGCGCTCCATGCACGCGGCGAGGGTGGTCTCCTCGTCGGCGGTGTGATTGTCCAGCGCCCAGTAGATGGCCTCGGCCAGCTCGGTCAGATTGTGCGGCGGGATATTCGTGGCCATACCGACGGCAATGCCGTTGGAGCCGTTCATCAACAGCACCGGCACGCGCGCCGGGAGCACCACCGGCTCCTGCGTCTTGCCGTCGTAGTTCGGAATGAAATCGACCGTCTCGTGGTCGATTTCGCGCAGCAGCTCCATGGCCAGCGGGGTCAGGCGGCACTCGGTGTAGCGCATGGCGGCCGCGCCGTCGTTGCCGCGCGAGCCGAAGTTGCCCTGGCCGTCGACCAGCGGGTAGCGCAGCGACCACGGCTGGGCCATACGCACCAGGGTGTCGTAGATGGCCGTATCGCCGTGCGGGTGGTAGTTGCCCATGGTGTCGGCGACCGGGCGGGCCGACTTCACGTAGCTGCGATCGGGCCGGTACCCGTTGTCGTACATCGCGTACATGATGCGGCGGTGCACCGGCTTGAGGCCGTCGCGGACCTCGGGCAGCGCGCGCCCGACGATCACGCTCATGGCGTAGTCGATGTAGGAGTTCTGCATCTCCTGCTGGATGTCGACCGGTTCGATCCGGTCCCCGCCGGAGGGAGGCAACGAAGTCTCTGTCATGGATTGGTCTCCGTAGGAAGTCTTGTGGGCAAGGGATTTCGGCGCGGGCCGCGTCCCTTACACATCGAGGAAGCGAACATCCTTGGCGTTGCGGGTGATGAAGCTGCGGCGCGCCTCCACGTCCTCGCCCATGAGGACGGAGAACAGCTCGTCGGCCGCGGCGGCGTCATCGAGCGTGACCAGGCGCAGCACCCGCACGCTCGGGTCCATGGTGGTCTCCCACAGCTCCTTCGGGTTCATCTCACCGAGACCCTTGTAGCGCTGGACGCCATCGTCCTTGTTGATCTTCTTGCCGGAGGCCAGGCCGTGCTCGAGCAGCGCGTCGCGCTCCCGGTCGGAGTAGGCGAACTCCGGCTCGGTGCGCTGCCACTTGAGCTTGTACAGCGGCGGCTGTGCCAGGTACACGTGCCCGTGCTCGACCAGCGGCCGCATGAAGCGGAACAGCAGGGTGAGCAGCAGAGTCGAGATGTGCTGACCGTCGACGTCGGCGTCGGCCATCAGCACGATCTTGTGATAGCGCAGCTTGGCGATATCGAACTCGTCGTGGATACCGGTGCCGAAGGCCGTGATGATCGACTGGACTTCGTTGTTCTTGAGCACCTTGTCGATGCGCGACTTCTCGACATTGATGATCTTGCCGCGCAGCGGCAGGATCGCCTGGTACATGGAGTCGCGGCCGGATTTCGCCGAGCCACCGGCGGAGTCGCCCTCGACGATGTAGATCTCGGACTTGCTCGGATCCTTGGAGCGGCAGTCGGCCAGCTTGCCGGGCAGACCGCCGATATCGGTAGCGCTCTTGCGCCGCACCAGCTCTCGCGCCTTGCGCGCGGCGACTCGCGCCTGCGCCGACGAGACCGCCTTGGTGACAATGGTTTTGGCGTCGGCCGGATTGGCCTCGAACCAGTGACCGATGTGCTCGTTGCAGGTGCGCTGCACGAACGACTTCACCTCGGTGTTGCCGAGCTTGGTCTTGGTCTGGCCCTCGAACTGCGGATCGGAGATCTTGACGCTCACGATGGCGGCGAGACCCTCGCGGATATCGTCGCCGGTGAGGTTGCCGTCCTTCTCCTTGAGCAGCTTCTTGTCCTTCGCGTACTTGTTCACCACCGTGGTGAGCGCGGCGCGGAAGCCCTCTTCGTGCGTGCCGCCCTCATGGGTGTTGATGGTGTTGGCGAAGGTGTGGACCGACTCGGAGTAGCCCGAGTTCCACTGCATGGCGACCTCGACCTCGTGGCCGGTGCCCTTGCCGGTGAAGGCCACGATCGAATTGTGGATCGGGGTCTTGGTCCGGTTGATGTGCTTGACGTAGTCCTCGAGCCCGCCCGGGTAGTGGTACGTGCGGGTCTTCACCTTCGGCTCGGCGGCCGGGGCGTTCTCGTCGACGTGCTTGGGGGCCTCGGCGGTTTCGCTGACGACCTCGTCGGTGACCTCGCTCTCCGACACCCGCTCGTCGGTCAGGGTGATGGTGAGGCCCTTGTTCAGGAACGCCATCTCCTGCAGACGCCGCGCCACCGTCTCGAAGTTGAAGGTGGTGGTCTCGAAGATGTCCGGGTCCGGCCAGAAGCGGATGGTGGTACCGGTGCGCTTGGTGGCATCGCCCTGGACCAGCTTGCCCGGCTTGGAGTCCTTGTACTGCTGGGTCCAGTGGTAGCCGTCGAAGTCCACATCCGCCTCGAGGCGGGTGGAGAGCGCGTTCACCACGGAGATGCCGACACCGTGCAGACCGCCGGAGACGGCGTAGGCATCCGAGTCGAACTTGCCGCCCGCGTGCAGCTGGGTCATGACCACCTCGATGGTGGGAATGCCCTGGGCGTGCATGGTGGTGGGGATACCGCGGCCGTCGTCGACCACCTCGACGCCGCCGTCGGCGAGCAGGGTGACATCGACCCGCGAGGCGTATCCGGCCATCGCCTCGTCGACGGAGTTGTCGACGACCTCCCAGATCAGATGATGCAGACCGCGCTCACCGGTGGAACCGATGTACATACCGGGGCGCTTGCGGACGGCTTCGAGACCCTCCAGCACGGTGATGGAGTCGGCACCGTAGTTCTGATTGCCTGACTTGGGCTTGGTCGAGCCGTCTTCATTGGAGTCGTTGGCAGCCACTGCTCGGTAGCTCTCCTTACTTGCTGATCCTGTCGGCGCGACGCGAGTCGGCACACGTGGGACCCCGGGCACTGTCTGCTCGAGAGTTACGGGTCCACGCGCGGACTCTGCGGAACACGCCGAAGGTATCGCCGCTAGTTACCCCACCATCCTACTGGTAGACCCGACACAGAATGCACCTATGACACCCCTGAATGAGTCGTAGGTGCGTGAAATCGACCATCCACGAGTCCGGAGATGGGCGGGAGGGGTTCACGCACCCTCAGCGGGCACATGGAATGCCGCCACAGAAAGCGCCACAAAGTTCACCAGCAACTCGCTGGAACGCGAGTAGGACGCCCACGTCAGCCCCGCGACCGGAATACCCCGAGCCTAGTGCCACCCACCGACAAATTCAGCCCACGTTCCACGTGAAACTGGGGGTTGACCAGGGAGGGGGCCGAGCTCTTCGGGTTCTCGTGCCCGCTGCGGCGCAGCGGACACGAGGAGGAGGGGCCTCTGCTCGTGGTGTCTATCCGTAGGTGTCGCGCGGGCCGCGGCCTTTGATGTGGCGGTCGCCCTTGCGCCAACTCGGGGCGGCGGGGCCGTTGATGCGGAGGGAGGTGACCACGCCTTGGCCGACGGCGGCATTGATCTTGGCGAGGATCTGGGATTGCAGCATGCGGAGTTGGGTGGCCCAGGCGGTGGACTCGGCTTGGATGCTGAGGACGCCGTCCTTCAATGCGATCGGCTGGGCGTGATCGGCGATCTCCGCACCGACCACGGCATGCCAGCGGCCGAACACCGTGCCCTCGGCGACCTTGCCGGACCAGCCGCGGCTGCGGGCCAACGCACCGGTCAGGGCACCGAAGGTCTGCGGATCGCGGTCGTCGGGATGAGCACCGGACCACCCGGTGCGGCGGCGACGCAGCGCGCGCACACCACCCTTGCGCGGCGAGGCACGCCCCTGCCCGACCGACTTCCCAGCGGCGCGCGCCGCCGCCCGAGCTTCTTCGAGAGCGCGTCGAGCCAGATCCACTCCGCGCAGTTCGCCCTCCGGACCTTTCCCGCCCGGAGTATCGGACTGCTCCGGCTGCTCGGCCATCCCGCGACTCCCTCCGCTGCTGCCTACGTGATCACCGATTCTGCACCATACGGGGGACACGACTCAGCGTTCGGTGCCGCGGAGGGTGGATTCGTAGTGGCGACGGCCACGAGCGATGGTGTGCCCGCGATATGCACAGGCCGACAGTAACTGTGGATAGTTCTGGGGGCCAGGTCATTTCGTCACCGGACGTTATGGGGATTCGGTGGGGACCGACTGTTCGGCTATGCGGGAGGTGCGGCGGTCCGCCTCGCCGGTTGTTTCCACGCGCAGTGGGTTGGCGTCGAGTTCGGGGGGCACGTCCTCGGGGACGGCGGCGGTGATGAGGACCTGCTCGGCGGTGGCGGCGACGGCGGCCAGGGCGGTGCGGCGGCGGCGGTCGAGTTCGGCGAAGACGTCGTCGAGGATGAGGACCGGGTCGCTGCCGTGGGTGCGGAGCAGTTCGAAGGCGCCGAGGCGCAACGCCAGTGCGAAGGACCAGGATTCGCCGTGGCTGGCGAAACCCTTGGCGGGGGCGGAGCCGAGCATGAGTTCCAGGTCGTCCCGGTGTGGGCCGACCAGGCACACGCCGCGTTCCAATTCCTTGGGACGGGCTGTGGACAACTCGCGCAACAGGACCGACTCGAGGACTTCCTGATCGTCGTCGCGCGGCGCACGCGCCGGGTCGAGGAACTCCGGCGGTAGGTGCGAACTGCGGTAACCGATTGTGGCGGGGCGTGATTCGGGAGCGATCGACGAATATGCCTGTGCGAGATGTGGATAAAGCTCGTGCACGAGCCGCAGCCGCTGGGCGAGCAGCACGCTGCCGTGTGCGGCGAGGTGCCCATCCCACACGTCCAGGGTGGTCAGTTCCGCCCCCGACCCGGATCGCCCGCTCGAACGCCCTTGGCGGCCAGCGGATTTCAACAACGCCGAGCGCTGCCGCAGCACCTTGTCGTAATCCGCGCGCACCCCGGCCAGCCGCGGCAGCCGCGCCGTGGCCAGCTCGTCGAGGAACCGCCGCCGCTCCGAAGGATCCCCGCGCACCAGCGACAGATCCTCGGGCGCGAAGAGCACGGTGTGCAGAATCCCCAGGATCTCCCGGGTCCGCCGCACCGGCGACCGATTGATCTGCGCCCGATTCGCCGAGCCCTGATTGAGCTCCATGTCGATACGCAGCTCGCGCCCGGTGTTCACCACCGTTGCCCCGATGCGCGCCCGCTGCGCACCCATCCGGATCAGCGGTGCGTCGGCCGACACCCGGTGTGAGCCGAGTGTGGACAGATAGCCGACGGCCTCCACCAGATTGGTCTTGCCATTGCCGTTGGAGCCGAGGAAAACCGTGCGCCCCGGCGGCAATTCGAGTTCGGCCTGCTCCCAGGAGCGGAAATCGAGCAGCGACAGCTGCCGAACGTACATCTACTCCCCCGCGCCCGTCGCCGCCCTGTGGAGAACCGCGGCGGCCTGGGGATTTCCACCTGAATGCGGCGAAATCCCCACTCGCGGCGCGTTTTTCACAGGGTTATCAACACTGTGCACAGATGTTCGACCGAATCAGCCCGGGAGCCGGACCGGCATCAACAGGTAGATGTAATTCCCGGCCAGTGCCGCGAAGGCACCGGACTCACTGGGCTCGGGCTCCTCCTCCGGAGCGGGCAACAGCACCGCCGGGCGGCTCGGCGTGGTGAACCCGAAGGCCACCCGATCCGAACGCAGCGCCGAGAGCCCGTCCACCAGGTAGCCCGGATTGAAGGCGATGGTCAGCGGCTGACCCCGGAAGTCGGCCACCAGCCACTCCTCGGCGCGACCGGCATCGTCACCACCGGCAGAGAGCAGCAGACCCTCCTCGTTGAACTCCAGGCGCACCTGCGCGCCCCGCTCCGCCACCAGCGCCACACGCTTGATGGCCTCGGTGAGCGCGCTGACCGACAGCGTGGCGATGGAGGTGTGCTCCTTGGGGAGCAACTGGCGGAACTTGGGGAATTCCGCGTCGAGCAGGCGGGTCGTGGTGCGGCGGCCGCCGTTCACGATGCCGAGCAGGCCGTCGGTGCCGGTGCCGAAGGCCAACTGCACGGGCGCGTCCGACGGGCCGAGGGTCTTACCGGCCTCGGAGAGCGTGCGGGCCGGAACCAGCACCGCGGTCTCCACATCGGGGCGACCCGGATTCCACTCCAGCTCGCGCACGGCGAGGCGGAAGCGGTCGGTGGCCGCGAGCACCACCTTGGGGCCCTCGATCTCGACCCGGATGCCGGTGAGCATGGGCAGCGTGTCGTCGCGTCCGGCGGCGACGGCCACCTGGCCGACCGCTTCGGAGAACACGTCGACCGCGAGTTCACCGGTCTGGGGAGGAAGTTCGGGAAGCTGGGGATAGTCCTCGACCGGCATGGTGGGCAGCGAGAACTTCGCACTGCCGCACTGGATCAGGACGCGGGTGCCGTCCACGGAGACGTCCACCGGCTTGTTGGAGAGCGCCTTGGTGATATCGGCCAGCAGGCGGCCGGAGACGAGAACCTGTCCGCCCCCGGCGACTTCGGCCGCCACGCGCATCTGCGCGGAGACCTCGTAGTCGAACCCGGAGACCGTCAGGCCGTCTTCATCCGCCACGAGGAGCACGCCGCCGAGTACGGGCACAGGAGGCCGCGAGGGCAGGCTGCGAGCCACCCACGCAACGGATTCGGCGAAATCCTCGCGAGCGACCCGAAACTTCATACTTGCCTGTTCCATCGCCCGGTCTGTCCTCTCCCAGTCTCGATCGATACGTGATCTGTCGGCTGTCCAGCGTTGGCTAGTGCGCGGGGCTGCTGGTGAATCGACCGCCTAGAAGTCTGGCACAGGCGACCGACACCAAACCGTACCCGCGCGAAGCCCGCCCGCCAACGTCGACCCTCCGGCGGGTTCGCGGTGTCGATCTTCGAGCGGAGTGGATGGTCCTTCTCTTCCATGCCTCCCGTTCGGGTGTGGAGGGGGCAGGGATCGAACCGTGCGCTCCCAAGCCAAGTTTCCACACACCCTGTTTTAAAGAAGAGTTCTCTAGAGAAGAAATCTAAGTAGTAATAGGGCGTGTGGAAACTGTGGACTTCGCCGGTTCTCCCAGGTGAGAACGTGTGGCGGCGTGGGGATGTCCATTGGGTGACTCGAGGATGAACCGGGAGGGGCTGTGGACCCACCGAAGTTGTTCACCATCCATCCTCGAGTCGTCCTCGAGTTGTTCCACCATCACGCCCCACTCTGCGCACATGGGAGCGAATCCGGGGACAACTCGAGGATTCCTCGAGGACCTGACAGGGAGTCCTCGAGGAATCCACAGGCCATATCTCGAGTCCGGGCAGGTCAGTGCCCGTGGATGAATCCACCTGTGGGAACTGTGCACGAAAAGTTGTGCACCCCTGTTAGCGAAGCCCTGTGCGCAAACCGGTGGACAACAGTGGGATTCCTCGAGGAATCCACACGGTTTCCTCGAGGACTCCTCGAGGAATCCCCAACCCCGAAAACAACAGACCCCCACGTCAGCGGACGTGGGGGCCTGTTAGCTGTGGATCAGCGCGAGCGTTGCTTGATACGGGCTGTGAGTTCTTGAACCTGGTCGTAGACCCGCCTGCGCTCGGTCATCTCCTTGCGCACTTTCTTCTCGGCGTACATGACCGTCGTGTGGTCGCGGCCGAAGGCCTGACCGATCTTCGGTAGGGATAGGTCGGTCAGCTCGCGGCACAGGTACATGGCGATCTGCCGGGCCTGTGCGAGCGGGCGCGCCTTGCCGGGACCGGTCAGCTCCTCGAGCGTCGTATTGAAGTACTCCGCGGTCACCGCCATGATGGTGGCCGCCGTGATCTCCAGCGTGGCGGTGTCGGGCATGAGATCGCGCAGCACCACCTCGGCCAGCGACAGGTCGAGCGGCTGGCCGTTGAGCGAGGCGAAGGCGGTCACCCGAATGAGCGCGCCCTCCAGCTCGCGGATATTGCGCTCCACCCGGCTGGCGATGAGTTCGAGCACGTCGTGCGGCACATCGAGACGGTCCATCCGAGCCTTCTTGCGCAGGATGGCGATTCGCGTCTCCAGCTCGGGCGGCTGCACATCGGTGATGAGGCCCCATTCGAACCGGGTGCGCAGCCGCTCCTCCAGGGTGGCCAGCTGCTTGGGCGGGCGGTCCGAGGAGACCACGATCTGCTTGTTCGCGTTGTGCAGCGTGTTGAAGGTGTGGAAGAACTCCTCCTGGATGCCTTCCTTACCTTCGATGAACTGGATGTCGTCGACGAGCAGAATGTCGGTCTCGCGGTAGCGGCGCTTGAACGCCACCTTCCGGTCGTCGCGCAGCGAGTTGATGAAGTCGTTGGTGAACTCCTCGGTGGACACGTACTTCACCCGCATGCCCGGGAACAGCCGCTGGGCGTAGTGCCCGGCCGCGTGCAGCAGGTGCGTCTTGCCCAAACCCGAAGCGCCCCAAACGAACAGCGGGTTGTACGCACGCGCCGGGGCCTCCGCGATGGCCACCGCGGCGGCATGGGCGAAGCGATTCGAGGCGCCGATCACGAAGGTCTCGAAGGTGTACTTGGCGTTCAAGCTGGCCGAGGACGGCGAGGGGGTGTCGCGCTCGGGCGACTTGTTGAAATAGGTAGGCCAGGAGTTGCGGGCATTCACCACCGGCTCGTCGTCGTCCTCCACCGGCCGCCGCGCGGCGGGCATGGGTTCGGGCTCCGGCTCCGGTTCGGTCGGGAACAGCGATTCCTGCCCGGGCGGCATGGCGGGAGCCCGATGCGGGGCCTCGCGCCGCCGGGGCGCGGCCTGCGCGGGCGGAGCCATGGGCTGCGAGACCGGCTCGGGCATACGCTCCGGCATGGGCTCCGGCAATTCCTCGGCCATCGGCGGCTGTCCGTAATCCGCCGTCTGTCCGTAATCCACAGGCGCGTAGTCGTTGTCCCGATCCGAATACTCGGAAGGCTCCAGGTAGCGCGGGGGTTCGGGATAGTCCGGGGCGCTCTGATAGCGCGGCGGCTGGCGCTCGACCATGCGCGGTTCGGGGGCGGAGGGGTAGGAGGGCGGCGCCTGCTGCGGCTCGCGCGGACGCTCCGGGCGCGAGGTCATTCGGGCGTGCCGGGGGTTGGGCGCGCGATCGGCGGGCGGGTGCTGCGGTGCGGCGATGCGCACGCCGAGGCCCTCCACCTGCGGACCGAGCCGCCGCGCCAGCGAACGCAGGATCGGTTCGCGCAGATCGCGTTCCACCACCTGCTGGGCCAGCGGGCCGGACACCGAGAGCAGGGCGAATCCCTGTGCGAAGGTGATCGGCGTAATGAGCCCCAACCAGGCTTTGAGAGCCTTGGACACGGGCTGAATCTCACCGTCGGTGGAGCCCGCGGTGAGTTCGGCCACGACATCGGGCCATACGGCGGTCAACTCGTTCTGCTCGGCGTCCACGAACGTTCGTCCTCCCCGGAGTAGGTCGATAGGAGCAGACGGTCGGGCACTGCTCGGATCTCCCATATTCCGGGCACAGCGAAGGACGCGTCGGCCCTACGAATATGCCACTCCAGGGGTCTTTCCACACAATTATCCACAGATGTGGACAACCTGGGGATACGCGTGTCGGCGCGTGGAATCCCCCGAATCGGGCGTGTACCTGCGGTTCTTCAGCAACCATCCAGCAAAGAATGGGCGACCCCTCAGGAAGCCGTGCCAAGGACCGTACACGAGGACCCCGGCTCGAGACGAACGCCCAGGAAGATCGCCCGCGACGGCGATCCCCGACCCGAGTTTGCTTCTCGTTCAGGTGATCAGTACCCTCGTACAGTCACCCTATGGTGCGGTGGCGGCTGTCTGCTGCCCGTGCCGCTGGGTATTGCGCGCGAGTCTCTCGCGAACATGTTTCACCGACAAGCTTCGGGCGTCACAGGGCGCCCACCACCTAGAGGAGTGTTGACCGTGGCCAAGGGCAAGCGGACGTTCCAGCCGAACAACCGTCGTCGGGCGCGGGTCCACGGGTTCCGTCTCCGGATGCGGACCCGTGCGGGCCGTGCCATCGTTTCCGCGCGTCGCGGCAAGGGCCGCGCCCGGCTCACTGCCTGATTCGGGTAGTACCCGGATTCGGCGTCGCATGACCGGCTCGCCGTACCCTGCCGGACGCACGGTCTCGTTGCTCCGGATTCCCGCCCATTCCCTCCCGCTCGGACGCTCAGGTGCTGCCTGAGCCCTATCGGCTGCATCGGCGTACCGACTTCTCCCGGACGGTGCGCCGCGGCCGACGGATTGGGAGGCGGGACCTTGTCGTGCATGTACTACTAGCCGACGAGCAGGAAGCGGCGAACCCGGACCACCCGAGTACTCGGATGGGCGGGCCGCGATTCGGATTGATCGTCAGCAAGGCGGTGGGCAATGCGGTGGTTCGCCACCGGGTCGCCCGCCGCCTGCGTCATATCTGCGCGAGCGTGATCGTCGATCTCCCCGACGGCGCTGATGTCGTACTGCGCGCACTGCCCGGCGCGGCGGACGCACCGTCCGAGGAACTGCGACGGCAGCTGCGTACCGGACTGCGCAAACTCGGCGTACTCACCGGCAGTGACGCATGACCACCCTGCGCGCCGCCGCGCGGCTACCCGCCCGGGCCCTGATCTTTCTCATCGAGCTGTATCGGACCTACGTCTCCCCCACTCGTATGCCGGTGTGTCGATTCACTCCCACCTGTAGCGAGTACGCGGTGACAGCGTTGCGCACCCGAGGTCTGTTCGTCGGACTCGGACTGGCGGCCGTGCGTCTGGCCAAATGTGCGCCCTGGCACCCTGGTGGGTGGGACCCCGTTCCGGAGCGGAAGAACTCGCCCGCGCGAGCCGAGATCTCCGAGCCGAACGCGGCATCGACTTGTAAAGGGTCACCGCCCGCGGTGACCGGCGATACGACCGACGGGAGTGCATAGCGCCGTGCTCGATTTCATCTACTATCCGGTGTCGGCCATTCTGTGGTTCTGGCACCGCGCCTTCGGGTTCGTGCTGGGCAACGACAATGGTTGGGCCTGGGCACTCGCCGTGGTGTTCCTGGTGTTCACGCTGCGCCTGGTGCTGTACAAGCCCTTCGTGAAGCAGGTGCGCACCACCAAGCAGATGCAGGAGTTGCAGCCGCAGATCAAGGCGCTGCAGGCCAAGTACAAGAACGACCGCCAGAAGATGGCGCTCGAAATGCAGAAGCTGCAGAAGGACCACGGCTTCAATCCGCTCATGGGCTGTCTGCCCGTGCTGCTGCAGGTGCCGGTGTTCCTCGGCCTGTTCCATGTGCTGCGCTCGTTCAACCGGACCGGTAGCGGCTTCGGTCAGCTCGGCATGTCGGTGCAGGAGAACGCCAACACCGCGAACTACATCTTCAGCGCGGCCGACGTCCAATCCTTCCTGGGCGCACGTATTTTCGGCGCTCCGCTCTCGGCCATGATCACCATGCCGGACAGCATGATGGAGGCGTTCACCGTCTCCGGTGGTGAGCCGTCCCGGGTGGCCATCGCGGCCGTCTCCATTCCGCTGATGATCATCGCGGGCGTCGCGACGCACTTCAACGCGCGCGCCTCGGTGGCCCGGCAGAGCCCGGAAGCGCTCGCCAATCCGCAGGCCGCCCTGATGAACAAGCTGGCGCTGTACGTCTTCCCGCTCGGCGTGCTCGTCGGTGGTCCGTTCCTGCCCGTCGCCATCCTCATCTACTGGGTCTCCAACAACATCTGGACCTACGTGCAGCAGCACTTCGTGTTCGGCCGGATGGAGAAGGAAGAAGAGGAGCGCAAGGCGGCCGCCATCGAGAAGCGCGCCGCGAACGCTCCCAAGCCCGGTGCCAAGCCGGTCGATGTCCGCAAGAAGTCGGCGGCCTCCGACGACACCGTCACCGACGCCGATGCCGCCGCACCGGCTCCCGCGACGCAGAACGGCGCGAAGCCCAAGCCCGGCGCCAAGGCGACTGGCGGCAAGAAGCGCTCCGGCGGCGGCAACCGAGGTCGCGCCAATCAGAAGAAGCGGCGCTGAGCCGACCCCCCAAGCATTCGACGGCGTGCGAGTCTGCGCCGACAACTGCAGATGAAGGAAATTGACAATGACTGTTGAGACCGACGGAGGGGACCCCACTGTGACGGCAGCTGCGGCGGACACGGATGTCGTGAACGACGCCGAGGAGGCGCTCATCGAAGAAGGCGAGATCGCGGGCGACTACCTCGAGCAGCTCCTGGATGTGCTCGACTTCGACGGCGATATCGATCTCGATGTCGAGGGTGACCGCGCCGTGGTGAGCATCGACGGCGGCAAGGATCTGACCAAGCTGGTCGGCCGCCGCGGTGAGGTGCTCGACGCCCTCCAGGAGCTGACCCGTCTGGCCGTGCAGCAGGCGACCGGCGTCCGCAGCCGCCTCATGCTCGATGTGGCGGGCTGGCGCGCCAAGCGTCGTTCGGAGCTGAGCGCCCTCGGCAAGGAAGCGGCCGAGCGGGTCGTGAAGTCCGGCGAGCGGGAATCGCTCACGCCCATGACTCCGTTCGAGCGCAAGATCGTGCACGACGCCGTGGCATCCGTCGAGGGCGTCACGAGTGAGAGCGAAGGCGTGGAGCCGAACCGTCGCGTGGTCGTCCTCCCGGCCTGACACGCTCGACGCGAAAACCACAGGGCCCCCGGTTCTCGGAACCGGGGGCCCTACGCTTATCCCGTAGTCCCCTCCCCCGCCGTGCCTCTCGCGGGGATGCTCGGGCGCACTCCCTGAGAGCGATTCTTCGGAAGGATGTTTCACGTGGAACCAGGTGCCGATGTGACCGCCCCTGATCTCGAGCCGCCCGCCGAGGCGGCGATCGTCTTCGGGGACCGGTTGTCGATCGCTCGGAAGTATTGCGACGCACTCGCGAGCGCGGGTGTGGAGCGCGGGCTGATCGGTCCGCGCGAGGTGCCCCGGCTGTGGGATCGGCACATCCTCAACTGCGCGGTGATCGGTGAGCTCATTCCGCAGGGGGCGACGGTGGTGGATGTGGGCAGCGGCGCGGGGCTGCCCGGAATCCCGCTCGCCATCGCTCGGCCGGACCTTCGAATCACCTTGGTGGAGCCGCTGTTGCGGCGGACGGTCTTTCTGGCCGAGTTCATCGAGTCGGCCGGATTGGATGTCACCGTCGTACGCGGGCGAGCCGAGCAGTCCGGGGTGAAGAAGGAAGCCGGGGGTGCGGATGTGGTCACGTCACGTGCCGTCGCTCCGCTCGCGAAGCTGGCCGGGTGGTCCATGCCGCTGGTGCACGAGCACGGTCGGATGTTGGCGCTCAAGGGAATCAGCGCCGCGGAGGAACTCGAGCGCGACCGCGACGAGCTGACGCGGGCGGGCGCGGGCAAGGCTCAGGTCTTGGAGTGTGGCGTCGGCGTGCTCGCCACCCCGACGGTGGTCATCAGTGCCGAACGGCTCCCCCGCTCCGAGCGTCGCAAGAAGCGCGGGCGCTGACTCGCGCGGCTGCCGGGCGGTGGCCGCCTCGGTTCAATTGAGTTGCTTCCTTGTTTCACGTGGAACAGGCTCGGGCTGTGCGATTTCTGAATGTTGATGTGGAGATCCGTGACGATGCGGATCTGACGGCTCTGCGCGATGCGTTGCAGACCGTCGATACGAGCGTCGCTCCGCTCTACTGCGGCGCGGAGGACGAGGGGCGGTGGCTGCTCTCGTTCGAGGTCTATGTCGAGCCCGCCAGTGAGCCGGACGCGGTGGCCGCCGCCTGCTGCGCGGCGATCGAGCGATTGCCCGCGGAGGCGCGTGCCCGCTGGGACGGCGCGGAGGATCGAGTGTTCGACTTCGGCTACGACGCTGTCGCGGAGAGTCGAACCGGAGCACCGATGCTCTCGGTGGGGACGCTGGCGCGGCTTGCCGATCTCGGTGCGCGGGTGGCGGTCTCGGTCTACGCGCACGACATTGTTTCCCGTGAAACAACTCCGGAGCCCCCGCAGTGATCGTTCGACCGTCACAGTGACGACTCAGCATCGGGGTCTCGCTCACCTCTCGGTACTCGTCGGTTTCATGTGAAACATCGCGCGGTGTCCGATTTTTGAACGAAAGTGGTGCGCCGGACGAAGTTTGGTGCGGGAAACGCGTGTCGTACCGCAATCGCCCCCGTTCAACTTCCGTATTGTCTTCAGTGCTGGCAAGCTAGGAGCGTCGAGCGTGAACGCAGACCCGCGATGCCCGACACCCGGCTCGGAAGCGGCTTCGGAATGGGTATCGATCTCGCACCACGCACCGTCTCGGTGGCAACGCAACGTCGCGTGGCGGCGAGTAGCGGCGGCTCCGCCGACCGATCCATGACCGCGGTTGCGATCGCCTGGGTGCGCCTCATCAGCTCGACCACGTGTCTTGAAGTTCTCGGGGTTAGGAGCCTTTATGTCGAACGGTCCAGCGAATGTTTCACGGGAAACAACGTCGCGGGTCCCCGGATTGTTGGATGCCGAAAGCTTCGGGACCGACGAGTTCGGCCGCACCGCCTTCGGGAACATCTCCCCCGCCGAGACTCCGATCGCCGCTGAGGCTCAGCGCGCCAGCCAGATTCTGCACCCCGGAACGGCGAGTGTGCCGCGCCCCAAGGAACAGCGCGTGCTCACCATCGCCAATCAGAAGGGTGGCGTCGGCAAGACCACCACGGCGGTGAATCTCGCGGCCGCGCTCGCGATTCAGGGCATGCGGGTGTTGGTGATCGATCTCGATCCGCAGGGCAATGCGAGTACGGCGCTCGGCGTGGAGCACCACTCCGGGGTGCCCTCCAGCTACGAGTTGCTCATCGGCGAGGTGTCGGTCAAGGACGCCATTCAGCAGAGTCCGCACAATGAACGGCTGCTGTGCATTCCGGCCACCATCGACCTCGCCGGTGCGGAGATCGAACTCGTCTCCATGGTGGCGCGCGAGAGCCGGTTGAAGACCGCCATCGAACAGGCCAACCTCGCCGGGTACGACATCGACTACGTCATGATCGACTGCCCGCCGTCGCTGGGTCTGCTCACCGTCA
Organism: Nocardia sp. NPDC050406; assembly: GCF_044459025.1. Taxonomy (NCBI): domain Bacteria; kingdom Bacillati; phylum Actinomycetota; class Actinomycetes; order Mycobacteriales; family Nocardiaceae; genus Nocardia; species Nocardia sp. NPDC050406. Next base: position 195,467 of record NZ_JBITIM010000004.1, read on the forward strand.
ATGCCATGGTGGCGGCCAAGGAGGTGCTGATCCCCATTCAGTGCGAGTACTACGCGCTGGAGGGCGTGGGTCAGCTGCTCCGCAATATCAGCCTGGTGCAGTCGCACCTGAACCCCGAATTGCATGTCTCCACCGTCGTTCTCACCATGTACGACGGGCGCACCAAGCTCGCCGATCAGGTGGCCGAGGAGGTTCGCGGGCACTTCGGTGACGCGGTGCTGAAGTCGGTCATCCCCCGCAGCGTCAAGGTCTCCGAGGCTCCCGGCTACGGCATGACCGTGCTCAATTACGATCCCGGTTCCCGAGGTGCGATGAGCTACCTCGATGCCGGGCGCGAGCTCGCGGCGCGGGCGGCCGTCGAGGCGAATGCCACGGCGGCCGACAACAACACGGATGAAAGGGGTCGATAGGCCGATGAGTCAGGCGAAGAAGGGCGGACTGGGACGCGGTCTCGCCGCATTGATCCCGACCGGGCCCACGGCCACCCAAGGGCTCGGCAGCGCCGCCGCCAACGTCGTCATCGGCCTGGATCCCATTGGGCCGCAACCGGCTACCGCGTATCTGCATCGGGTTCCCGATCCGGCCGACGGTGAGGGGCCCGGGGCGGTCTACAAGGAGATCCCGCCGGAGCAGATCGAGCCCAACCCGAAACAGCCGCGCACGGTCTTCGAGGAAGAGGCGCTCGCCGAACTGGTGCACTCCATCAAGGAATTCGGCCTCATGCAGCCGATCGTGGTGCGCCAGCTCGATACGCTGCCCGAGCCTCGGTATCAGCTCATCATGGGCGAGCGGCGGTGGCGGGCCAGCCAGGAGGCGGGGCTCGCCGCCATTCCGGCGATCGTGCGCGAGACCGCGGATGAATCGCTGCTGCGGGACGCGTTGTTGGAGAACATCCATCGCGTGCAGCTGAATCCGCTCGAAGAGGCGGCGGCCTATCAGCAGCTGCTGGAGGAATTCGGGGTCACCCACGAGGAACTGGCTACCCGAATCGGCCGCTCCCGTCCGGTCGTGACGAATATGATTCGCCTGCTGAAGCTTCCGATTCCGGTGCAGCGTCGGGTGGCGGCGGGGGTGCTCTCCGCCGGGCACGCTCGCGCGCTGCTCGCACTGGAGGGTGGGGCCGAGGCGCAGGAGGCGCTCGCGGCACGGATCGTCGCCGAGGGTCTCTCGGTTCGGGCCACCGAGGAAGCCGTCACCCTGGCCAATCGGAATCCGGATGCCGCGGCCACTCCCCCGGCGCCCAAACGCAAGCCGATCCAGATGCCGGGTCTACAAGATGTGGCGGAGCGGTTGTCGGAATCGTTCGATACGCGCGTGACCGTCGCGCTCGGCAAGCGCAAGGGCAAGATCGTCGTCGAGTTCGGTTCCGTCGAGGATTTGGAGCGAATTGTGAGCCTGATGGAGCAAACAAAGCTCTAACCCGGGGCCTTCGGGCGAAACGTCACTGTGACGGGACCCCACTCTCGGGTGGGCTCTCAGGGGCTTCGCCCCCGAACCCCCAAAAGCGGGCACTCGGGCTCTGGCCCAGCCCCCGGAAGCGTTCAGTCGGTGACTAGACCCGAAACCCGGGATCACGGGCTCTTGGTGACTCCCACTTGAAAACCAGGATCGGGTTGGCTGTGACTGGAACCCCGGACCCCAGGATCGTGCTGGCGGGTCGCTCGGACCCGGACCCCCGGATCGGTCGGCTGCGACTCGGACTGCGGGATCAGGTTGGCGGTGGCTCGGACTCGGACCCCGGGATCGGGCTGGCGGTGTCTCGGACCCCGAGCGTGCGATTGGGCTCTCAGGGGCTTGGCTCCAAATCCCCGTCATCGGGGCTTGGTCGGAAACGTAGTCGCCGCAACCCGACTCGGTGGTTTGGGTGGGGCTGTGGGTGGCTGTATTTCCACGTGGAACAGAATGGACTTCGGACCACGCTTTCTCGGCAACTCAGTGAAAGGTTCGGTAAGTGACAACTGATCTCGTGAGGGTCGGGGGAACTCACCGGGTACGTCTAGAATCGGTTCGGCACCCAACCGGCGGTATGTGTGCGGGCCCGGTGGCGGCACTGAGGTTTCTGGGTGTCGGGGGAGCGTGTGAATGAATCGGAGAGCTGGAGGCTGAGCAGAGCGGTGTCGACCAGCGTTACCGCACTTACCCTCGGCGGACTCGACAAACTTCCCGGACACGCGCGCCGGTGCGTGTTCTGGGAGATCGACCCTGCCGTGGCGGCGGACTCCCGGGAATTCAGCGACCCGGTCTTCGACAAGGAGGCCTGGCTCTCCACCGTCATGCTCGAATGGGGGCTGTGCGGGCAGGTCGCGATGGTGGACGGGCAGTCCGCGGGCTGCGCCCTGTACTCGCCGCCCAGCGCCTCACCGCGCGCCGGACTCTTCCCCACCTCCCCGGTGAGCCCGGATGCCGTGCTGCTGACCACGCTGCGGGCCGAATTCCCCTACCAGGACACCGATGTAGCCCAACTGCTCATCCAGGCCGTGGTGGGCGATCTGATGCGACGCGGCGTGCGCGCCATCGAGGCGTTCGGCATCCGCAAGGATCCGCCGACCACCTCCATGTCGGACCGGAATATCGGCTCCATGCGCCTGATGGAGCGCATCGACACTCCCCCGCGCGGCATCCCCACCGCCACGTCGTCGACGCGCTGCACCCCGGACAACTGCATGATCGAGGCCGATTTCCTGGAGGATGTCGGATTCAAAGTCGTTGCCTCGCATCATCGGTTCCCGCGGTTGCGGCTGGAGCTCGACAGCGACCACCTCTGGAAGGAAGACGTGGAGCGGGCGCTGGATCAGCTGCTGGCCGCCGCGTCGATGACCGAGCCGGGCCGCGTGCTCTGCTTTTGACCCGCCTCACAACGCCGCCCACGAACGAAGCGAGCCCCCGGGAATCCGGGGGCTCGCTCTCTGTCGTCCAGCTCAGATGCGGTCGGCCGCAGCCAATTCCTCGGCCAACAGCTCCGCGAAGGTGTATGTCCCGGTGGGCTGATCGTCCTGTCCGAGCAGGTACAGCCGCTTCACCGAGATGAGAATGGCTTCGGCGATCACATCGCGCATGCGCGGGTTGGTGAGCACCGAGGCGTCGTAATCGTTGGTGAGATAACCGATATCGACCTGCACGGTCGGCATCTTGGTGAGCCGCAACAGATCCCAGGTGCGGGCGTGCGTGCGGCAGTCCTGTAGCGAGGTGCGCGCTACGATCTCGCGCTGGATGAATCCGGCCAACACCTGACCGATCATCGAGGTGGAGCCGTGTGAATTGCCGAAGTGGAAGCTGGCGACGCCGCTGGCCGAGGAGCTCGGATTGCTGGCGCAGCGCAGCGAGATCATGAGGTCGGCATCGAAGGTGTTGGAGGTCTCCGCGCGTTCGGCATCGGAGGGATTGGCTCCCCACGGACGCGACAGGAAGGTCTCCATACCGGTGGCGGCCATGCGGCCCTCCAGCCGAGAGGCCAAGTCCCACAGGATTTCCGATTCGTACACGTCGCCGAATTCGCTCGGCACGGCACAGCCCTTGTCGGGCCCGCCCAGGCCGGGATCGATGACGATGCGCTTGCCGGTGAGTTGCGGCCCGGCGCGGTGCACGACCTCTTCCTCGGCGATGCGATGGGGATTGCCGCCGGTCACGCGCGCGCCCAGCAGATCCAGCGACCGCAGGGTATCCGGACCGCAGATACCGTCCGAGGCGAGGCCGATCTCGCGCTGGAACGAGGTCAGCGCGTCGTGGGTGTGCGGTCCGAAATAGCCGTCCACACGGTGCACGTAGAAGCCCAGATCCTGGAGCCGCCGCTGCAAGGTGGCGACATCGTCGCCGTACAGCGGGGCCGACAGCTGGTAGATGAGCGTGCGAGCGCCGAGCCGATAGGACGCCTCTTTCAGCGCCCGATAGGTCGCCGGACCCACGACGCCGTCGACCAGAAGTCCGCGATACTGCTGGAAGGCACGTACCGCGGAATCCAGGTCGTGATCGAAGACGGCGTCGGAATCCTTCCAGTACTCACCATTGCGCGCGGGCTGTTCGCCATGCGGGTGAGTGTGCAGGAACCCGAGACTTGCGAGGGTGCTCCGAACCTCTGCTACGGCTGGACCAGTATCGCCGTGACGAAGTCGGTGCATGCGTGAGAGCCCTTTCCTTCCGCCAACCCGGGTACCCACTCATGCGCAGGTGTAATCCTTCGCACGACCGGAGCGTCGGTCGATTGTCTCAGACCTGGACCGCATTTCGGCAATTCCGGTGGGTCCAGGCATCCTACGGCGAGTCGTCAGATAACACCTTCGAGTTCACGCAGAAGGGCGGCTTTGCCCTTCGCGCCGACGATTCGCTTGGTCTCCTTGCCCCCCTCGAACAGCACCATCGTAGGCAACGACAGAATGCCGTAGTGCTTCGAGGTCTCCGGATTGGCGTCGGCGTCGACCTTGGCGATGGTCAGCTTGTCGCCGTGTGTGGCGGCGATCTCCTCGAGCACGGGAGCGACCATCTTGCAGGGACCGCACCACGCCGCCCAGAAGTCGACCAGCACCGGCTTCTCGCTGACCAACACCTGATCGGCGAAGGTCTGGTCGGTGACGGTGATCGTCGCGGTGGTCTTGGCGTCGGACATGGTTACTCCTACTTGGTTACTTCGACCGGCGCACCGGCGTGTTCGAGGGTATTGCTCGTGATGTCGCCCTGGTCGGCGAGCCAGCGTTCGGCGTCGATGGCCGCGCGGCAGCCGGTTCCGGCGGCGGTGATGGCCTGGCGGTAGGTGTGGTCGACCAGGTCACCGGCGGCGAAGACGCCCGGCACCGAGGTGTAGGTGCTCTGGCCCTGGACCTCCACGTAGCCCTCGCCGTCCAGATCGACCTGGCCGCGCACCAGTTCGCTGCGCGGGTCGTGGCCGATGGCGACGAACAGGCCGGTGGCGGCCAGCTCCGAGGTCTCCCCCGTCTTGGTGTCGCGCACGGTCAGGCTGGTGACGCTGTTCTCGCCGTTGACCCGAATGATCTCAGAGTTCAGCAGGAAGCGGATCTTCTCGTTGTTCTTGGCGCGCTCCAGCATGATGCGGGAGGCGCGGAACTCCTCGCGGCGGTGCACGATGGTCACGCTGGAGGCGAATTTGGTGAGGAAGGTCGCCTCTTCCATGGCGGAGTCGCCGCCGCCGACCACCACGATGTCCTGGCCCTTGAAGAAGAAGCCGTCGCAGGTGGCGCAGGCGCTCACGCCGCGGCCGAGCAGTTCCTGTTCACCGGGGACGCCCAGGTAGCGCGCCGCCGAGCCCATGGCCAGGATGACCGCGTAGGCCTCGTAGGTCTCGCCGCCGACCACGACCTTCTTGATGGGGCCGCTCAGGTCGAGCTCGTCGACATCCTCGGTGCGGATATCGGCGCCGAAGCGCTTGGCCTGCTCCCGCATCTCTTCCATGAGGTCGGGGCCCATGATGCCGTCGCGGAAGCCGGGGAAGTTCTCGACCTCGGTGGTGGTCATGAGCGCGCCGCCGAACTGGGTGCCCTCGAAGAGGATCGGTTCGAGTTCCGCACGGGCCGCGTACACGGCCGCGGTGTATCCGGCGGGCCCGGAACCGACGATGATCAGGTCGCGAACAGACGTGCTCAATGGGCCCTCCGAGGACGATGTGAAACTCAGCGTGTCGGTCAACAACAGCCTAAACGCTGTTGTTCCCCGCCCCTCTGACCGGGAGGGACGGGGGTGGCATGGGTCTCAGGAGCGCTGCCCCCGAGACCCCCGAAAGGGGTGCGAAGCGGGCCCCCAGACCGGGCGATAGGGAGCAGCGAATGTCCGTCACGCCCAGGTCAGGTGGCGGCCTCAGCCGATGTCGGCGTTGGCGAGGAGTTGGGCGTCGTCGGGGCCGCAGTTGGTGCCGAGGACGACGGCGGTGATGGTGGGGGCGTTGGGGCCGGTGAGCAGCACCAGGACGGCGGACCGGCCGGAGTAGGTGACATTGCGGGAGCCGAGGATGCCGCGGTCGAGGCCCGCGGCGCGCAGGCAGCCGGTCAGCGCCTCGCGGGAGGCGAGTGGGCCGGTAACTTCGTTGCGGCCCATGACCGTCAGCACCTCGGAGGGCGAAAGGGTCTCTCCCAGTTGCATTTCCACGGGGTGGGCGGTGGGGGCCGCGTCACCGCCGCGCATGGCGTCGGCCGCCACGAAGGCTCCGGCGATGAGGGCGACGGCGGCGGCTATCGCGGTGATCCAGCGCAGGCGGCCCGACCAGGGGGCCGGTTCCCGCACGTGGTCGGCGTCGTCGAAGTCGTGGGCGTCGAAATCCGCGGTGTCGCGGTCGAATTCGGCGGGGTCGAGATCGAGGTCGGTGGCGGTCAGCTCGCCGGTGTCGAGTGGGGAGAGTACGGGCATCGGCGCGGTGGCGGCGGGCCTCGGCGCGACGGCGCGGGGCCGCTGACCGGGTTGCGGCGGGGTGTCGCGCTCGAGGGGGGCGGGGCGGTCTGGATGGATGCGATGCACGGTGGCGCTTCGTTCGTTCCGATCGGGAGTGGAGAGGTCGTCGATCATGCGTTCCAGCCGGGCGGTGACCTCGGCGGGCATGGGGTGCAGCATGCGCTCGTCGCGGCCGAGGGCGCGCAGTTCGTCGTTCACGCCGTCGAGGGCGCGCAGATAGCGCATGGCCTCGGGATCGCGACGCACCTGCGGCCAGAGCCGCCGGGAGAGGTGGTCGGGCATGTTTCCGGCGTGCAGATCGGCCAGCAGTTCGGTCGAGTAGGGCGGTTGCGGCACGGTGTCGGTCGCCGCCATTACGCCTCCGGTCGTCTCTGGTACGCGGGTGCCCCGGGCCTGCGCCCGTACGGGTCCGCGTGCCGCTGCTGCGCCTTGCTCGTCCACTGCCCCTCCAGGTCGGGCCTGTCATGGGAATTGGCGGACCCGCGCCAACGGGTCCGTGGGAACATCGACATTCGCTTTTCTTCTATTAGTGACGCATATGCGCTACGGCCGGTTCCCGCCATCGCGCAACGATTTCAGGTGTTCCTCGAGCCGCCGCCGTCCACGCGAGCACCGACTCTTGACGGTGCCTTCCGGAACGCCGAGCAGTTTCGCCGCATCCGCGACCGAATACCCTTCCAGCTCGACCGCGACCAGCGCGGTGCGTTGCTCGTCGGGCAGCGCGAACAGTGCGGCGTCCACGATCATCGTCGTTTCCGCCGCCGCGAAATCGTCTCGGGCATAACGGGGTTCGGGCAGCGACTCGTCCGCCAACGGTACCGTGCGACGCAGCTTGTTGCGGCGAATCCGGTCGAGACACGCGTTGAGCACGATGGTGTGCAGCCAACTGCGCACCTCGGCGTCACCGCGGAAGGTCGCCGCCTTGCGATGCGCGGACAGCAAAGCGTCCTGGAGCGAATCGGCGGCATCCTCCGGCGTGTAGGAGGCGCGAACGGCCGTCTGCCACAGATGATCTCGATGGCGGCGCAATAGCTCGGCGAAGGCGTGCCGGTCTCCCCCGGCGTGGGCGGTGAGCAGGGCGTGGTCGGGGGCGTCCAGCAACCCCTCGTGGCCGTCATTCGGTTGAGAGGACAATACGAACCCCTAGCACCGATCCCAGGAACTCTCCTGCCGAGAGCAGCCATGATCATATCGGTGATAACGATTCGGCAGCAACGAACCAGAGAATATTTACGCAGCTAGCGGGGCTGGTCCGGGCGAATCGGGCGGGCCGGTGCGGTCACGGCCGGACTTCTCTCATGAACTGCGCGAGCCGGGCGGCCGCATCGATGGGGCCGGGGCTGCCTTCGCGTCCTTACGGCGCGGCCTCGAAACGAACCTCGGAGATCTGGGACTGGAACTGTCCCCCGTTGTTGCCCAGCGCGGTGATCCAGATGAGCACGTAGCGTGCGGGCTGATCGCCCTCCACCGGAATCTCGGTGACCCCGTTGCCGAGCACCGCCTGCCCGATCAGCTGAGTCTGATCGAGCGTCGGCGCGGCGGTCGGAGAGGTGCGGATCTCGACCTGCGTCCCCGGGGTCGGCGAATCGATGGTCACCTTGGTGAGCTTGCTCGGGCTGCCCAGCGTGGCCAGCACCCCGACCCCCTTCTTGAGGGCCGGGAACTGCTGGAAGTACTGGTCGGTGCGCCACAGCGTGGCCGGATCGTTGTCCAACACGCCGGACACGCTGCCGATCCCGTCCGGGGTGCCCTCCGGGGAGAACACCGATACGCCGGTGATCGGCACCGGCACCCCACCCGCGGCCGGAGCGGTCGGGGAGGGCGCGGTGCCGGGGACGAGCGGGGCGGAGCTGGGCGTGGTGAGCCCGATATTGCGCTGTTCGTTGAGCGGCTGCTCCGAGGCGCCCGGCGCGAAAATGCTGAGCAGCCACCAGATCACGACGCCGACCACCAGCGCGGCGAGCACACCGAGCCCGACCAGGATCCACATCATCCGCTGCGAGCGTTCCTTCTCGGCGGCGAGCAGCTCCGGATCGGCGAGGGTCTCGTCGGGCACGCTGGGCGGCTTCTGGCCCAGGCGTAGCACCGGGATGAAATCGGTCTTCTGATCGACCACCGACGCCTGCTCCAGCACGTGCTGGACGGTCGCCGCGGTCCGCACGCCCTTGTTGGATTCCAGCGAGCGCACCGCGACCGCGGAGATCTCGAAGGGCACCTCGGGCCGAATCTGCCTGGGCTCCACCGGAGTTCCGTCCGGTCCGAAATCGGCCAGCCGCAGCCCGCCGACGGTGGCGGCACTGCCCGTCACGCCGCCGGTCCGAATGGGCCAGCGGGCGACGGTGAGGGCGTAGAGCATGGCGCCGAGCCCGCGCACATCCGACTGCGCGTCGGAATCCGACAGCGTGCCCGGGAAGGCGAGCACCGCATCGCCATTGGCGCTGATGCGAATGCGGTCCGGATGGTCGATGGATAGCGATCCGCCGCCGCGGTGGGCCATTTCGGCCGCCGCCGCCAACGCCCGAATGGCGCGCGCCGCGCCGATCGGGGAGGGCTGGGTGTCGGCCATCTCCTTGAGCGAGCGACCGGGTGTCCACTCGGCCACCACGATGCCGCCGGAGGAGCCGCGCACCACGTCGAGCACGCGCGCCAGGCCGGGCGAATTGATCCGCCCCAGGCGCAGCGTGCGCGACAGAATCGCCTGCGGCCCATCGTGTCCGGAGTTGTCGGCGTCCTTCTGGTCGGCGTCCACGAAGGTGAGCGCGACCTCGCGGTCGAGCTTCACGTCCAGGGCCTGCCAGAACCGCAATCCGCGCGCGCCGCCACAGCTGGCCAGCAGCCGGTACCGGCCGCCCGCCACGGACGCGCCCGGAATCAGCTTGGGACCGCGCTGAACTCGCTTGGACGGTGCCTCGATCCGTAGCGGCGGCATCGGCATGATGCCCGTCTGCGTGGGATCGGCCGGTGCCTCGGCGCTCGAATCCGCTTGCCGGGGTTGGTCGGGGCCGGATCCGGCGGAGTCCGCCGTCTCTCTGCTCGCCGCGTCCCCGGGCTGTTGCGACCCCGGAGGAACATCGGTCGAGAGCCCGCCTCCCGCGGCCGCTGCGGATTCGGCGGCCGGGACGTTGCCCGCCGCGTCGTCGCTCACCCTCGTTCCTCCTTCGCCGTAATTCCGTGCCCGACTCGGTTCGTCGACGGCGTGGACGTCGTGTTCCGACGCTGCGCGCGCGTCGCCCGACACCGCGCGAGTACCCGAACCTGCTTCGCCGCGAACGCCGGATCCGGCGGTTGCGTTTCTCTGCGCAACAGGGTACGGGAACTCACCCGTCCCGGTGATGTCAACCGCACCGGGTCGGATGACGGGAAGCACCATGGTCTGTGCGTCGAGATAGGGGTCGTACCGGTAGTAGTACGGCGCGGCGCGCAGATCGGCCGCGGGCAGCACCGTGGTGGCTTCGATTCCGGGGGGACCTTCGAGGTCCAGATCGGGTGCGGGCGGCGTGAAGCCGAGGCGGCGCGAGATGGCGACCGTAATGGCCACGATCTCCGGAATCCCGGCCAGCCGCATGAGGCCGAAGGCCACCGCGAACATGACGATGGCGGTGAGCCCGATCCGGATGAGCGATCCGATCCCGCCGAAGGAGTCCGAAAGCCGGTGCAGGCCCAGCACTTTGTCCACGATCCACATGACCGCGCCGCCCGCCAGCGAGGCCAGCACGACCCGGGTGACGGTGCGCCCGACATTGGTCATGCGCAGATCGCCGAGGCTCTGGTGCAGCAGCCAGCCGCCGATGAGCGCACCGGCCACGAAGCCCAGCCCATTGGCCACGCCGAGGCCGATCACCACGTTGTTCTCGCCGAGCACCATCGGGGCCACCACCGACAGCACGATCTTGACGGTGGTGATGCCGAGGATGATCCAGGTGGGCGTCCACGCCTGTTCGCGCGCGTAGAACACGCGCAGGTGGATCAGGACCATGGCATACGGAATCAGCGTGAAGGCCGACCAGGACACCGCCTCGCCGAGCCGCACGGCATCGTCGCCGAAATTGCCGTAGCCGTAGAGGGCTTGGCCGATCTGCGGTCCGGCCAGGGTCAGGAAGGTGACCACCGGAACCAGCGCGATCATGGTGAGTCGGGTCGCCGCGCCGAGATCGTCGACCACGGCGGGCGTGTCGTCGGCGGCGGCATTGCGACTCAGGCGCGGCATGATGGCCGTCAGCACGGTCACGCCGAGCACGCCGTACGGCAATTGCAGCAGCAGCCACGCGTTCTGGTAGATCGCCGGACCGGCCTCGTCCACATGGGAGGAGATGCGGGTGGCGATGGTCCAACCGGCCTGGCTGATGAAGACGTAGAGAATGATGGCCGCGCCCATCCCCGCGAACATCTTGAGCCGGGCGTCCACTCCCCACAGCGGCTTCAGGTCGATGCCCTCGCGCCGGATGGCGGGCACCAGGCTCACCACCTGCACGATCACGCCGAGGGTGACGCCGACGCCGAGCAACAGCAGTTTCGGCTCACCCATCTTCACCGGGTCGACGCTGATCTCCCCCGGCGTGATGGCGTAGAGCACGAGCACGACCAGCACCACGATGTTGTTCAGCACCGGCGCCCACGCACCGGGTTTGAACACCTGATGGGTATTGAGAATGGCCGTGAGCAGGGCCGTCATGCCGTAGAAGAGGATGGCGGGCACCAGCAGGAAGGTCAGCGCGGTGGTGAGCCCGACGTCGACCTGGCCGTCGTCGGACAGGAAGACGTGGGTCACCAGCAGCGGTGTCGCGGCGGTGACGAGCAGGGTGCCGAGGCCGAGCACGGTCAGTGCCGCGGTGAACAGTCGCCGCACGAAGGCCGCGCCGCCGTCGGGGTCCTCCTTCTCCGCGCGCACCAGGGTCGGCACCACGATGGCGGTGAGGACCGCGCCGAGCAGCAGCTCGGAGATCATGGTCGGAATGGTGCTGGCGACGGTGAAGGCCGAGGCGATGGCCGGGCCGAGCACGGTGAGCAGCAGCAGCTGTTTGCCGAAGCCGGTGATGCGGCTGATCAGGGTCGCGAAGGCGATGGACCCGGACTCCTTGACCAGCCGGGCATTCGAATCATCGGTCCGCTCGGCCGTTTTCAGCGCCGCGGTGGCCGGGCGCGCGCCGTGGCGCGGCAGCGGCCGGGGCTGGCGGTCCGAGGGCGGGGTCGGATAGCGCTGCGGACCGGGTCCCGCCGGTCGTTGCTGCGGGTTCTGGTGTCCCCAGTGGTAGCGCTCCTCCGGCGGCACGGCGGCGGGCGGTGCGGGGCGCGGGCGGGGTTGGGGCCGCGGTTGTGGCTGTGGGCGCTGTGGCGGCTGCGGTCGCTGTGGCGGCGGTCCGGCCGGACGGCGCAGGACGGGCCCGTCCTCCGCCGGTGGGCGCGGGCGCATGGGTGGAAGACCGGACGGTTGACCCGGTTGCGGTTGCGGTTGACCCGGTCGCGGTCGACCGGGTTGGGGCTGTCGGCCCGGCGGCATACCGGGTCCACCGGGTTGTCGTCCCACGCCTCGCTCCCAAGGTGCTGACGGGGCGCGCCGCGGTGGCGGCCCCTCTGGCTCTCGTCCCGATGAGCGCGGTGGTTCCCCATGCTCGCTCATCGGTGCTCCTGTGGCGTGCGGGCGGACCCGCACCCCGTGGGCGCGATGAGGGCGACACATTCGTGTCTCATCACGCCTCCTTCCGTTGCTCCCGCTTACGCGCCCGCCGGAATCTGTTCACCCGGCGTCGCGTCTCGGGGTCGAACCCCTCGTCCGCCGGGTCCGCCTCGCCCCGGAACCGGTGCCAGAGTCGACGACCGGCCAGGAGCAGCAGCAGCGCACCAGCGCACGCGGTAATTATTGCCAACGCCTGACCATAGGCGTTGGAACGCACCGACACCGTTACCGCATTGCCCAGCGGCACGCCGTCGGGCGTGGTAAGTGCGATGGGGATCACCAGGTTTCGGCTGTCGCTCACTTCGGTGGGGATCTGGAAGGAGCGGGTTCCCTTGGCGGGCAATACCTGTTCACCGATATCGGTGATATTCGTCTCGGCGGGTGCGTCGATGCGGAATTTCACGCGAATGGCGACGGGGAGATCATTGCGCGCCACCAGCAGTAGCGGACTCTGCTCCGAGGCGAGGGTGTACACGCCGCCTGGCGGCAGGACGTTCACCAATTGATACAGCTCCCCCACCGTCCGACCGGTCTGGTCCAGACGGCGTTGCGCGGTGGTGTCCGGCTGTCCCTCGCCGCCGCGGTCGGAGAGGGTGAGCACACGAATCAAATCGTCGCGCAGCGGGGTCAGGAAGGCGCGCGGGCTCAGATCCTGTTGCGGCACATCGACCAGCGCGTTCATCAATTCGGTGACGCGCCGGGCCTGGTCGCGCACCGGATCGGCGAAGTAGCGCGGTACCGACTGGTCGGCGGCCTGGCTGAGATAGTCCAGTTCGTAGGGCTGCGCGTCGGCGGGCTGCGCGAGTAGATCCTGGAACGCGCGCGGGGTGGCGAGATTGTTGCGGAAGAGCAGTTCCAGCTGACCGAGCAGCGCGGTCGCCTCGTCCCGGTTCGCGCCCCACTGCTGCGGCGGCATGAGCAGCGCCGAACGCGGCCGATCGGGCTGGGGATTGAGCGCCGACCAGGAGATCGCGCCGAGCGCGTCCTGGAGCCGGGCGGCGCGCGAATCGTTGGTGACGTCGTAGCGCACCGCGTCCGGGGTGAAGGCGGGGGTCGGCGGATGGGAGCCCACGGCGGCCAGTGCGGTGGCCGACCAGATATCGAAGGTGGCGACCCGCAGCCCGGGGTCGGCGGGCGGCGGCGTCCCGGCCACCGGCGCGGTGGTCACATCGGGCAGCCGCACAACGTCGGGATTGCCGGGGGCGGGCTCGGCGGCGGGTGAGGTGGTCGCACTGGTGGCGGTGGATCGGCCGTCGGTGGGCACGACCGCGTTGTCGGCGAGCACCGTGGTGGTGAACCCGTGAGCGGTGATCAGCTCGGCGGCCTCGGTGTCGATGGTGCCCGCGTCGGGCAGGCTCACCCCGCGCACCGATTTGATCGACAGCAGCGAGTCGATCAAATCGGCGGGTCCGTTGAGGGCGCGGTCGGTCAGTGTCGGATCGTCGACGGCCGCCAGCGCGGTCTCGTCGACCTGCGCGAAGGGCAGCGCGACCGTGCACAGGCCGGGCGCGAGGGTGCGCAGCCGTTCCAGCCAGTTCTTGGCGGCCTCGGTGCCGGTGCCCTCCCGGGTGGGGCCGTCGGGATCGGACGGGCTGGCCAGCACCCGGTAGCCCAGGATCATGTCCGACACGGTGATGAGCAGATCCGGGTCGATGGCCAGACACAGCGCGCTGGCCAGGTCGCGGTGCCCGCCGTCGGGCCGCACCGCCGACTCCACCGCCGAGAGCAATTGGTCGAGCCGTCCGCCGGTGGCCAGCGAGGAGGCCAGCTCGTCATCGGTGAGCAGGGCCTGACCCTCGGCGGAGCCGGGAATGCCCGCCACCAGCCGGGGTCGGTCGGCCAGCGGCCAGATCATGGTGGTGGCCACCGGCGGAGCCTCCGGTGCGGCCGGAACCGGCGGCGGCGCGGTGGTATTCGCGTCGGCGGCCGCGGGCAGGCCGAGCACCGGCAGCAGGAAGCGGGCGTCGTCGAGGCGGGCCTGATTGCCGTAGGCGGGTTCGCCGTTGACATTGAGCAGCAGCGGGTAGACGCCGGGGGCGGTGATGTCGACGGTGGAGACGTCCTCGGGCAGTTCGCCTCCCGCGCGCAGCGCGACGGTCAGGCTGAACTGTTTGCGCTGTCCGGGGCTGAGTCGCTCGGCCACATCCTTGAATTGGCCGGTGACGTCGTAGTTGATCTGGTCCAGGCGCAGCGAACTGCGCAGTCCGCTGGCCGAATCGACGGCCCCCGCGCGCTGGATGCGGATGCTCACGTCGTCCACCACCCGGTCGCCGATATTGGTGACCGTCCCCGACACCACGAAATACGGGTCGCTGGTGGTGGTGATCGCCGTGGGCGTCACCGAATCCAGGGAGAGCTTCAGGAATTTCGGACTCGACGAGTCGACGCCGTCACCGTTGCCGTTGGGTTGCGCGGCGGCGGGCAGGGCGCACACGGCGGTCGCCAGCACGGCCAGCATCACCGCGACGAACGACGAAATCGAGCGGTGCAGCGTCCAATTCGTTCGAGTCGGGTGAGCCGCCGCCGTGTGCTTCCGACGCCCAGACCCCGCACGCGTCATTGTCTGCCGTTCTCCATCCGATCGATCAGCCGGTTCGCCACCTCCGCCAGCCGCCGTTCGTCGGCATACGCGAGGCGAGAATCCAGTTCGCTCAACGGAACCCAGGCCACCTTGGTGACCTCCACGTCGGCGTCGGAGAGTTCCCCGCCGATGGACCGCATGAGGTAGTGGTGCACGGTCTTGTGTACCCGTCGGCCCTCGGTCACGAACCAATAATCGATACTGCCCAGTTCGGCGACCACGGTGCCGCGAATTCCGGTCTCCTCGGCGACCTCGCGAATGGCGGTCTGTTCGGAGGTCTCACCCTCCTCGATATGTCCCTTGGGTAGTGACCAGAGCAACCGCCCGCGCCGGTCGGTGCGCCCGATCAGGGCCGCGCACCGCTTCTCGCTGGGACCGTCGAGGCCATCCACCACCAGGCCGCCCGCGGAGGTTTCGCGGACCGTGCGCATGCGTGGTTTGGCCGCACTACCGGCCGAACCACCACGGCGCCGGGGCTGGCGGCGTCGACTGTTCGCGCGATCGGCCGGGGACACTGCGTCAGTCTAGCGGGGAGAGTCCGATCAGCCGCCCCGCTGCGCCGAGGTGCCGTTTCGCCGCTGGACCCGGCTATCGTCCGGGGTGTCGCCGCGACCGCCGCCCGTGAGTGCGATGGGCCGGTAATTGATTTGCCCGACTCCACTAAGCTGCGTTTTCGTGGTTTCGCCGAAGTCCGAGGACGCTAACGAGGACCGCCGTACCCGATTGCTCGCGGCGGCGGCGATCACCCTGGGACGGCTCTCCGATGTCATGACCCCGCTGGGCGAACTCTTCGCGGCCCACGGCCATCAGCTGTATCTGGTGGGCGGCAGTGTGCGCGACGCGGTGCTGGGCCGTCTGGGCACCGATCTGGATTTCACCACCGATGCCCGGCCCGAGGTGGTGCAGGAGATGCTGCGCGGCTGGGCCGACAATCTGTGGGATACCGGCGGATTGGCCTTCGGCACGGTGACCGCGGCCAAGGACGGGCAGCAGCTGGAGATCACCACCTTCCGCAGCGACGCCTACGACCGGGTCTCGCGCAATCCCGAGGTGACCTTCGGCGATACGCTCGAGGGCGATCTGGTGCGCCGCGATTTCCGGGTGAACGCCATGGCCGTGCGCATCGGCGCGCTGGGTGAGCTGGAGTTCGTAGATCCGCTGGGCGGTATGGACGATCTGCTGGCCGGGATCCTGGATACCCCCGCGGCGCCGGAGAATTCGTTCCAGGACGATCCGCTGCGCATGCTGCGCGCGGCGCGGTTCGTCTCCCAGCTCGGCTTCGACCTGGCTCCGCGGGTGCGCGCGGCGATCGTCGCCATGGCCCCCGAGATCGACCGGATCACCGCCGAGCGGGTGCGCACCGAACTGGACAAGCTCATCGGCGGATTGCATCCGACCGAGGGCATCGACATCATGTGCGAGACCGGTCTCGCCGAGCGTGTGCTGCCCGAGGTCCCGGCCATGAAGTTGGAGATCGACGAGCATCACCAGCACAAGGACGTCTACCAGCATTCGCTGACCGTGCTGCGCCAGGCCATCGACCAGGAGCAGGGCGATCCGGATCTGGTGCTGCGCTGGGCGGCGCTGCTGCACGACATCGGCAAGCCGCCGACCAAGAAGAACGAGCCGGGCGGCGGCGTGAGCTTCCACCACCACGAGGTGGTGGGCGCGAAGATGGTGCGAAAGCGTATGCGCGCCTTGAAGTATCCCAAGCAGTTCACCGAGGACGTGGCACGCCTGGTCTACCTGCACCTGCGCTTCCACGGCTACGGCAAGGGCCAGTGGACCGATTCGGCGGTGCGCCGCTACGTCACCGACGCCGACGAGCTGCTGCCGCGCCTGCACAAACTGGTGCGCGCCGACTGCACCACCCGCAACAAGCGCCGCGCCGCCATGCTGCAATCCACCTACGACGATCTGGAAGTGCGCATCGCCAAGCTCCAGGAGCAGGAGGATCTGGCGCGGGTGCGCCCGGACCTCGACGGCAACGCCATCATGGAGCTGCTGCACATCCAGCCCGGCCCCGAGGTGGGCAAGGCGTGGAAATTCCTGAAGGAACTGCGCCTGGACCGCGGTCCACTCAGCCGCGACGAGGCGGAGAAGGAATTGCTGGCCTGGTGGAAGTCGCAGCAGCCCGCGGGCTGAAAGGGCAAGCGCTAGAAGACGATCAGCGTCGTGCCCGCGACAATGGCGGCGCGGATCTGCGCCAGATCGAACGAACCGGTCAGGCCGGGGAGGTCGGCCTCGAAATGGATGTAGTCGCCGACACACTCGGCGCGGGTGATGCGCGCGTGATTCGGTAGGTCCGTCAAAGGGATCGGGGCGAGTCGCGCCGCCTTTCGCGGTACGCGCACACCCCACCAGCTGGCGCGGTGCAGGGTTACGGTGAGGACATTGTCGGCGATCTCGGCCGTGGCCAGCGCCCGGAGTCTTCGTTTGCGGTGTCGCGCCGCGATCATGCCGTCGGGCGCGGGTTCCAGAATCCACTCCGGCTGCCAGCTGTTGATCCAGTTCAGCAGCGCGTCCACGGTGACGGCGCCGCGCAGATCCAGTTGCGCGGAGCGGATTTTCGTCGGTACCCCCGGAATCAGCCGCACCCCGTGCGCGATGACGGTGAGCTCCTCGATGGGATGGGTGTTCCAATGCAGTTCGGTGAGCACGATTTTCGACTGGAAGTGCGCACCGCGCCGCCGCACCTTGAGGGTGTGCAGCCGGGCCCGCAGATCATGGCCGAGCAGGGTGGCCTCCACCTCCTGCCCGCCGAACTGGCTGAGAATCCCCTCCGACAGCAGCGTCATGAGCACGTCGGGCATGAGCGCGGTGACGGTGCCCGCCCCGAAATCCGCGACCGGGTCCAGCCAGGCGGTGGTGAAGCTGGTCCACTGGTCCAGCCAGCTCTGATCGAACAGGCGTTTACCCAGGTCCAGACCCAGGTCCACCGCGCGCAGTGGTGACCAGGCCTTCGGATCGAAATACGTGGCCATGATTGCCCCGAGAGTACCGGCCGTAGGTGACAGCGCCAGGTCCATTGGAGCTTCTCACAGTGCCAGGAACGCGGGGATAACCGCATTCGCGGAATCATCCAATTGATAGTTCCGCATATGCGGAACTATTGTCTCCCCATGCCCAGCATCCGTATCCGTGACGCCGCCCAGCTCTTGGGCGTCAGCGACGACACCGTTCGCCGCTGGATCGATGCCGGATCGCTCTCGGCCCACAAGGACGAGGCGGGTCGCCTGGTGGTGGACGGCGCGGAGTTGGCGGCCTTCGCCGTCGATCAGGCCCGTACCCCGCGGACGCGACTGGGTAGTGCCAGCTCGGCACGCAACAGGTTTCCCGGATTGGTCACCCGTGTGGTGTCCGACAAGGTGATGGCGCAGGTGGAGATGCAATGCGGGCCTTTCACGGTGGTGTCGTTGATGAGCAGCGAAGCGGTACGGGAGCTGGGGTTGCGCCCGGGCAGCGTGGCCGTGGCGAGCGTGAAGGCCACGACCGTGGTGGTCGAGACCGACGCGGATTCCGGTGGGGCGGCATAGGTTCGCGGACCGCGGCCCTCACCGCTCTGGCGGCGGTCGGCGCGTCGGTGCTCTCGGGCTGCTCCTCGGATTCGGCCACCGACACCCGGACGGTGACGGTCTTCGCCGCCGCCTCCCTGAAGCAGGTGTTCACCGATCTGGGCACGCGATACGAAAACGCCCATCCCGGAACGAAAGTGGTGTTCTCCTTCGCCGGTTCGTCCGATCTGGCCGCACAGCTGAACCAGGGAGCACCGGCCGATGTGCTGGCCACCGCCGATACCGCGAATATGGACAAGGTGGTCGACGGCGGCCGTGTCACGGAGACGCCGCGGGTCTTCGCCACCAACACCCTGACCATCGTCACCCCGCCCGGTAACCCGGAAAGGATTGCGACACTTCAGGATCTGGCCCGTCCCGGGCTGCGCCTGGTGGTGTGCGCGCCGCAGGTGCCGTGTGGCGCGGCGACGAAGAAGGTGGCCAGCGCCGCGAATGTCGCCCTCGCGCCGGTGAGTGAGGAGTCCTCGGTGAGCGATGTGCTCGCCAAGGTCACCACCGGCCAAGCCGATGCCGGTGTCGTCTATGTGACCGATGCCGCGGGCGCGGGCGACAAGGTGGTGACGGTCCCCTTCGCGGAGTCTGCGTCGGTGGTGAACTCCTATCCCATTGCCGTGCTGTCGGATTCGACGGCGGCCGAGGCGGCGCGCGGGTTCGTGGACCTGGTGACCGGACCCGACGGCCGTCAGGCCCTGACGGCGGCCGGATTCGGTTCCCCGTGAAACATTTCCGCTCGCCAGCGCTCGGTCCTGGTATTCCCGGGTGGCTGCTGCTCCCCGGGTTGGTGGGCTTTGCGCTGGTGATCGGACCGCTGCTGGCCCTGGCCGCGGCGGTGGACTGGTCGAATTTCCTCGGCCTCATCACGACCGCGGCCTCGCGCGACGCCTTGGTGTTGAGCCTGAAGACCGCCCTCGCCGCGACGGTGCTGTGCGTGCTGCTGGGTGTGCCCATGGCGATTCTGCTGGCCAGGCTGCGGTGGCGGATACTGCCGATCCTGCGGTCGATGGTGTTGCTGCCCTTGGTATTACCGCCCGTGGTGGGTGGTCTGGCGCTGCTCTACCTCTTCGGTCGTCAGGGACTGCTGGGCCAGGAACTGGAAGCGGCCGGAATTCGCATCGCCTTCAGTACGACGGCGGTGGTGCTGGCGCAGACCTTCGTGGCGCTGCCCTTCCTGGTCATCACCCTGGAGGGAGCGATGCGCACCGCCGGTGACCGCTACGAACGCATCGCGGCGACACTGGGCGCGCGCCCGACCACCGTGTGGTGGCGCGTGACGCTGCCGCTGCTGCGTCCGGCGCTCGTCTCGGGTGCGGTGCTCGCCTTCGCCCGCGCCCTGGGCGAATTCGGCGCGACACTCACCTTCGCGGGCAGCCTCCAGGGCCGCACCCGCACACTGCCTTTGGAGATCTACCTGGAGCGTGAGACGGATCCCGATGCCGCGGTGGCCCTCTCGCTGCTGCTGGTGCTCGTCGCGGTGGTCATCGTGCTGGTGGCCTACCGCCGCATGGGCGCCGTGCCGAACGGACGCGTGGCATGACGGGCGGTCTGGAGGTATCGGCCCGGGTCGCCGCCCGGGATTTCCACGTCGAACTCGAGGCCGACGCGGGCGAGGTGCTGGCGGTATTGGGCCCCAACGGTGCCGGGAAGTCCACGCTGCTGGACGTCATCGCGGGTTTGGTGGTCCCGGATGAGGGCACGGTGCGTCTCGCGGGTCGCACCCTGACCGATACCGCGAATGGTGTTGTGCTGCCGCCGCACCGGCGCGAAATCGGGCTGCTGGCCCAGGAGCCGCTGCTGTTCCCCCATCTCTCGGTGGCGGCGAATGTGGCCTTCGGCCCGCGCAGTCAGGGCCTGCGCGCCCGCGCCGCCGATCGGGTCGCGCGGGAGTGGCTGCGGGCCGTCGATGCCGAGCCGTTCGCGCAGCGCTCCCCCGACTCGCTCTCGGGCGGGCAGGCGCAGCGCGTCGGGTTGGCGCGGGCCTTGGCGGTGCGCCCCCGGGTGCTGTTGCTCGACGAGCCCATGGCCGCCCTCGACGTGACGGCGGCTCCGGCCATGCGCACCCTGCTGCGGCGCGTGCTGCGAGCCCACGACACCGCGCCCACCTGCACGGTTCTGGTGACGCACGACATGATCGACGCGCTCACCCTGGCCGACCGACTGCTGGTGCTGGAATCCGGGCGGGCGGTGGAGTCCGGCCCGGTGGCCGAGGTGCTGACGCGCCCGCGCAGTGCGTTCGCGGCGCGGATCGCGGGAATGAATCTGCTTGTCGGTGTGGCCGCCAACGGTGTCGCCGAGTCCTCGGTCGAACCGAATCACGCGGTCGCGGTGAGTGATTGGCTGGTGCACGGTCAGGCCCAGGAGCAGTGGCTGCCCGGCGGCCCGGCCGCCGCGGTGTTCTCGCCCACGGCCGTCGCGGTCTACCGGCAGCGTCCGGAAGGCAGTCCGCGCAATGTGTTTCGCGTGCGCGTCGCCGAATTGGTCGATCGCGGCGGCATCGTCCGGGTCAGGGCCGACGGTCCGGTGGAGGGGCTGCTGGCGGATCTGACGCCCGGGGCGGTGGCGGATCTGGGGCTGGCCCCGGGCGCGGAGGTGTACTTCTCGGTGAAAGCCGCTGAGGTGCGGGTCTATTCACGCTGACGGGGCGACCAAGGCGCGCAGGCCGTCGGCCACCGTCGGGTACTGCGGCTTCCAACCCAGTTCCGCCTTGGCCTTGGCGGTGGAGACGCGAATATCGGCCCGCGTGACGCGATAGGCGTAGGACATCGGCTTCATCAGCCAGCCCGGCACCCGCAACGGCCGCGGCGTGTCGAAGGTCTCGGCCACCATCTCGACGTGTGCGCCGAATCCCAGCGGCGCGTCGTCGGCGATGTTGTAGGCCTGGCCCGGTCGTCCGTGCTCCACCGCCAGTGCGACGGCGGTTCCGGCATCGGCCAGGTTCACCCACGGCAGTACCCGCCCGTGGTCGTCGACGGTCGGCAACTGCCGTTTGCGCAGCAGGGCCACCAGGTTCTCGGTGCCGCCCGCGCCGTAGAAGAGGCCGTAGCGCAGCGAGATTCCCTCGATACCCGGGGTGCCCAGCATGAGCCGCTCCTTGACGCGCATCCCTTCCAGGTGCGGTTCGACCGCCGTGTCCCCGGGCGCGGCGAAGGGGTCCTCCTCGGTGAGGACGCGTCCGTCGAAATCGCGGTAGCCGTAGCCGAACACCATGGATTCGCAGATGACGCGACGCGCACCGACCAGTTGGGCGGCTTCCATGAGGTTCGTCGTTCCGGCGATGCGCAGGTGGTTGGTGGCGTACATGTCCTTGTGCCGCATGGGTGTGCTGCGCAGCGCCGTGGCGGCGTGCACCACGGTGTCGATCCGCAGCCCCTCGACGGCGCGCAGTAGCTGGTCACGGTCCAGGAGATCGGCCCGCACGGCCGCCTCGGGAGCGCGTGAGAGGGCGAGCACGATGTACCCGGCCCGCTCCAACGCGCGGGTGATGTGGTGGCCGAGGACCCCGGTGGCCCCGGCGAGCAGGATGTGCTTGGTGTCGTTCATACCCATCGGACGATCCGTTCCGGGCGAACGTGACGCCTCCGGCGGTGAGCTGTGTCATAGGCCGGTCGAGTGCCATGCTGGAGATATGGCGTTCGATCTCAACAGCGATCTCGGCGAGGGCTTCGGCGCATGGCGCATGGGCGACGACGCCGCCATGCTCGACATCGTGACCAGCGCGAACATCGCCTGCGGCTTTCACGCGGGCGATCCGTCCATCATGCGGCGCACCTGCGAGCTGGCCGTGGCCAAGGGCGTGCGCATCGGCGCGCACGTGGGATACCGCGATCTGGTGGGCTTCGGCCGCCGTGCCCTGGCCGTCGCGCCGCAGGAGTTGCGGGACGAGACGCTGTACCAGCTCGGCAGCCTCGAGGCCTTCGCCCGCGCGGCCGGTGGCCGGGTGCGCTACGTGAAACCCCATGGCGCGCTGTACCACGCGGCCGCCGCCGACCGGGAGCTCGCGGACGCGGTGGTGGCGGCCATGCGCGAATTCGGGGGCCCCACACCGGATCACCTCGACGGCACCGGTCTGGCGCTGCTCGGACCATCCGGCACCCAATTGGAGAGTGCGGCCCGCGACGCCGGAATCGCTTTCGTCGGTGAGGGTTTCGCCGATCGCGCCTACACCCCGTCCGGCATCCTCGCGCCGCGCAGCCAGCCCGGCGCGGTGCTCTGGCCGGACGACGCGGTCGTCCAGGCGCTCTCGATCGCCCGCGACGGCAAGGCCGCCACGGTCGGCGGCGATACCGTGGCGGTGCGCGCGGCGAGTATCTGCGTACACGGCGATTCTCCGGCCGCGGTGGAAATGGCCCGCCGGATTCGGTCCGCCCTGGACGATTCCGGTGTTACCGTCACCGCGTTCACCTGATGGGAGTGGGCGGTGAGTGACAGCGAGCGCGAGACGGCGGCCGGGGAGATCCGCGCGGCGGGAGACCGTGCGCTGCTGGTGATTCCACCGTCGCGCACCATGATCGCGGATCTGGTCACCGCTCTGCGCCCGCGCCCCGAGGGCGTCGCCGATGTACTGCCCGCCGCGGAGACCGTCCTGATCACGCTGATCGCACCCGCCGCCGCCGAGAAGGTCCGCCGTCGCCTGGCGGAGCTGCTGGAGCGCCTCGATGCCGAGGCTCGGGTGGCGGCCGGTGCGCGCCGACTACCCGGCTGGCTGCCCGAGCGCGGGGACGCACCCGAAGACGCCGTGGGCGGCAATGGTTTTCGCGCCGATCCGCTGGTCGTACCGGTGCGCTACGACGGGGAGGACCTCCCGGAGGTCGCGCGGCGGCTCGGCCTCACCGTGGACGAGGTCATCGCCCAGCACACCGGCACCGTATGGCGTTGCGCCTTCGTGGGTTTCGCTCCGGGCTTCGGGTATCTGGAATCCCCCGACGGACGACTGACGGTCCCCCGGCGTGCCCAGTCGCGCACCGCCATACCGGCGGGGGCGGTCGCGTTGGCGGGCGGCTACTCGGCGGTCTATCCGCGCCGCAGTCCCGGCGGTTGGCAGCTCATCGGCAGCACCGGGCTGCGCATGTGGGATGTGGACCGCGACCCGCCCGCGCTGGTCCGGGCCGCCACCCGGGTCCGATTCATGCGGGTGGACGCGTGATTCGCGTGGAGCGGGTGGGACCGCTCGCCACCATTCAGGATCTGGGCCGCCCCGGCTGGTTCGACTCCGGCGTGGGGCCGTCCGGCGCCGCCGACCGCGCCTCGCTGCGCCTGGCCAATCGCCTGGTCGGCAATCCGGAGGGCGCGGCCGGAATCGAGGTGCTGCTGGGTGGTCTGGAACTCACCGCCGACCGGCATCTCACCGTCGCGGTGACCGGAGCGCCCGCGCCCGCCACCGTCGACGGCCGCCCGGTCGGACCCGCGAGCGTACTGGAAATCGAAGAGGGACAACGGCTTCGCCTCGGGCTCGCGAGCGCCGGGCTGCGCAGCTACGTCGCGGTGCGCGGCGGTATCGACATCGCGCCGGTGCTGGGTTCGCGCAGCCGCGACACCATGTCGGGCATCGGCCCGGACCCCTTGCGCCCCGGCGATGTACTGCCCGTCGGCGCGCCGCCGCGCACCTATCCGATCATCGATGTCGCCCCCGTGCCCTCGCCGACCGCCGAACCGATGATCATCCACGCCATCCTCGGTCCCCGCGACGACTGGTTCACCGATCCCGCAACGCTTTTCGCGGGTGAGTGGGCGGTGTCCTCGGATACCGATCGCATCGGCGCGCGCCTGGACCGCCGTTCCGGGCCGCCGCTGCGACGGCGCGCCACCGACGAATTGCCCACGGAGGGAGTGGCTCTGGGCTCCATCCAGGTGCCGCCGAGCGGTCAGCCGGTGGTCTTCCTGGCCGATCACCCGATCACCGGCGGCTATCCGGTGATCGCCGTGGTGGTGGACGCCGACGTGGATGCCGTCGCCCAGGCTCGGCCCGGTCAGACCATTCGCTTCCGCCGCTGCTAGCGGTTCAGCTTCGCGTGCATGAGGTACACGTTGTAGCTCCCCCACGCCGACATGGTGAAGTACAGGTCCTCGGCGGTGGACCACGGGTGGATGAACCCGCCGTACGCCGCGGGGTAATCGTTGGTGTCCACCAAGGGGATCGGATCGCTCCACGCGCCCTGCGGTTCGGCGGCGGTGCGCAGCACGATCTGATGCGCGGGCGCGTCCAGGTACACCATCTGCCACTGTGCGCTCTCGGCGTCGTAACGCACCGACAGTTCGCTCGCGGTGCCGAGAACCAGTGGGGTGGCGAGCAATTCGTTCGCGGCGTCGGCGTTCACCCAGTTACCGGCGACCCAGTACTGGTAGGCCGTCTTGTTCAGCACCTCGGTGGCGGGCACCCGGGCCAGGCCGATGACGCCCATGCGGCCGTTGGGAGTTCCGAACATGTACACCCAGTCGCCCTGCGGCACCATGGTCGCCACCTGGAAGCGTCCGGCCCCGAACAGGTTGTCCCACACCGCATGCTGGGATTTGGTCCAGGTGCGGCCATTGTCGTCGGACCAGGCGATGCCGCCGTGGTTGGTCCACCACATGCCCGGGATGCGGCTCCACCGGTTGATCGACATGTACGTCATGTACTGCCGATCCCCCACGGCGAAACCGGAGGTCGGGATGGTGGTGGTCTCGAAGTTCTTGATCTTGCGGCTGTCCAGCAGCTCTGCGGCGTGACACCGGCTGTCCTGCACGAAGGTGTCCAGGGTCAGCCCGTCGGAGAGGTCGCGGTCGGTGCTGTAGGCCAAGACATTGCTGCGCCAGTCCTCGTCCGCGGCGCCCGCGCCGCCCGGGCTCCAGCCCTTGCCGAAGGTGTCGCCGAAGACCACGGCCACCTCGCCGGGCTTGTTCTCCCACATCAGACCGAGATCGGTGCCATCCACCGACCACCGCATATCGGTGCGGTTCTCCGAGCCGGGCCCGGTGAGCTGATCGACGAGCCGCACACTCGTCACCCTCGGCGGCGCGATCGGCGCGGCCAGCGGTGCGGGGGCGGGCGGCACGTACACCGGTGCGGGCGCGGGCTGCGGTTCCGGTCCCTCGCCGCCCGGTACCGGCACCGGGATCGGCTCGGTCTCCGGATTGAATTCGATACGGGGCAGCTCGATTCCGTCCGGCGGGGGCGGCGCGGTCGACGTGGCGCCCTGTGGTTCGGGTTCGGGTTCGGTGGTGGTCGTGGTCGGCGGCGTCGATTCCGCGCGCTGCCCGCCATCCGGCGGCGCGGTCGTGGTCGGGGTGGTGACCGGTTTCGGCGCGTCCCGAATATCCGGGCAGGGATTGGCGCACGGGTCCACGGGCAGCGGCGCGGCATCGATTCGGGTGTTGTCCGGCTGTGGCCCGGGGACGGGCACGGGCACGAATTCCGGGACGGGGACCGGGATTTGGACGGTCGGCGGCCGGTACTCGGGGGTGACGCCCGGCTTCTGTTCGCGGGCCAGCGGATCGAATCCCACTTCGCCGCAACTGTTCACGGGTGCGGGGGCCCACGGGTGCGGGGCGGCCGCGGACGGCGTGGTGCACGCCAGACCGGCCAGCACAACGCCGGTCAGGACCGAGGCGGTGCGGAGCGTGGATCTGGGGATCGCTGGGGACGGCGGGAATCCCATTGCGCTGCGCGTCTCCTGTCGGGCCGCGGCGAACCGCGCTTTCAAGATCGAACCGTGTCACCGTATCCGGTCGCCGTGGCCCCCGCGACCGTGCGCGGGGTCGTCGCCGCGATTTGCGATCGAATCGATACGGTCTATCACGGAATGTCGGTGCGCCGCCGCGAGTTCAGCGCGATTGCCGCCAGTCCGCAGCCGTAGATCCCGGCCGCCGCGGCGACCACCGCGACCGAGCGCCCATCGGCCGGAATCACCGTCGAGGTCGCGGCCACCGCCAGTACGAAGCCGATATTGAACACGGTGTCCTGCAAGGCGAACACCTGCCCGCGATGGGCGTCGTCGATCTCGATCTGCATGGCCGCGTCGCCGGTGAGTTTGATGATCTGCCCGGCCAGGCCGAGCAGGAAGGCCGCCGTGAGCAGCGCCAGTCGCGCCCGCGCCTCGTCCGGCCCGGTCGCCACCGTGATCGGCGTGACCAGCGCCAGCTGCACCATGATCGCGGCCGTCAGCCCGGCGACCACCGTGCGGGAACGCCCCAGGCGCGGAATCAGCAGCGGCGCGATCACCGCCGCCGCCAGCATGCCCGCACCCGCGCACGCGATGGCCACGCCGAAATCGGCCAACCGTCCCGCGACGTCCTCCCCCGCCCCGCGCCGCAGCACCAACACCATGAGCAGCGTGTCGGCCCCGAACACCATGCGGTGCGAGCCGATTCCGATCATGGCGGTGGTCACGGCGCGCGAACGCCAGGCCGCCACCGCGCCATTGCGCAGGCCGTTGGCGATGGCCCGCACCGAACTTCGGGCATCGCGCTCGGACTCGTCGGGCCCCAGCGCGCGCGTACGGAACCCGGCCGCGGCGACCAGACCGACCAGCGAGCCCACCGCGCTCACCGCGACGGCGGCGGCCGAGCCGGAATCACCGCCGCCGGTCCACCCCACGATCGCGAAGCCCAGGCTCGCGCCCACGATGGCGCATCCGGCCGCGGTCGTCGCCATGACCGAGTTCATGGTCACCAGCCAGCGCTGCGCCAGAACCCGCGGCAGCGCGGCCGAACATCCGGCTCCCACGAATCGCCCGATCCCCACCACCGCCAGCGCGAGCAACAGCAGGGGTGTGGCGCTCAGGCCCGCGGCCAGCAGGACGGCCGTCACGCCGATGAGCACCGCGCGCAGCGCGTTGGCCAACAGCAGGACCGTCCGCCGGTCCCAGCGGTCCAGCAGCGCGCCCGCGTACGGTCCGATGATCGAGTACGGCAGCAGCAGCGCCGCGAAGCCCGCCGCGATATCCAGCGGATCGGTCTGCCGCTCCGGGTTGAACAGGATCGCCCCGCTCAGCGCCGCCTGGAACACGCCGTCCCCGAACGGCCCGGCCAGGCGGATCACCGCCAGCCGCACCACCCCCGGACTGTCGTGCAGCGCGGCACGTACGGTGCGCGCCACCGCCAGCGGGGAGCGTCCGTTCTTCACCTGGCGGGGTGCGTGGTGACGAGGGCGTAGACGGCGGCGCGCATATCGGGGGCCATGGGCAGACTGTCCAGACCGTCGGCGTCCACCCACTGGAATTGGTCGTGTTCGGTCGGGTCGAGGGCGATCTCACCGACCTCGGCCTCCACCACGAAGCTGTATTTGCGCACCCGCGATTTGGTGCGGGTGGCGTAATCGAATCCGCCGAGGACATCGGTGATTCGCACGACGCGCAGTCCGGTTTCCTCGAACAGTTCGCGCTCCACGCATTCGGCGAAGGATTCCCCGGATTCCACGCCGCCGCCCGGCAGTTCGTACATTCCCCCGTGCCAGTCATCGGCGACACGCCGCACGACCAGGAGTTTGCCATTGCGGAAGACAGCGACGCCGACCACGAAATGTTCGATTCCCTCACTCTGGGCCTGCTGTCGCAGTTCGCGTTCGATACCCGCCAGCACCTCTGGTCGCATCCCGTCCCCTCCCTCCGGTACCTGTTGCGGCACATCATGTTACGGTCGCCGCCGGGGACCGGCACGGTGGCACCCGTCTCGGCGCGCTCGATGCCGAGAATTCGCTCGATCCACCGTGGGACGCTTATTGCCTGGTCGGGGGCGTGCGGGTGGTTGCTGCCCGCACGATAGAATTTACCGGGAATTCAGGCAGGGGTTCCGAATGGGCTTCTACCCTGGAAGCAGATCGGGTCTCGCCGGTGAGAGGAGACGGGCGGTGTCCACGCTCACGACACCACACATCGATGTCCATCGGGGCGGCGACCGCATGAAAACCCGTGTGGCGTGGCTGGATTCGAAGCATTCCTTCTCGTTCGGCGAACATTACGACCCGGACAACACCCATCACGGCCTACTACTGGTCAACAATGAGGACATCGTCCTACCCGGCGAGGGATTCGACACCCATCCACATCGGGATATGGAGATAGTCACCTGGGTGTTGAGCGGGAGTCTGGTGCATCAGGATTCACTGGGGCACGCGGGGGTCATCTATCCGGGTCTGGCACAGCGCATGAGCGCGGGCACCGGGATTCTGCATTCGGAGAAGAACGATTCGTGGCGTCTCAGCGCCGATCCCGCCCATGACGAGCCGGTGCATTTCGTCCAGATGTGGGTGGTGCCCGACGAACCCGGTCTCGACCCCGGCTATCAGCAGCTCGAGATCGACGAGGAATTGGCGGGCGGCGGACTGGTGACGGTGGCCTCGGGCCTGCCCCAGTACCGCGACCGCACCGCCATCGCCATCGCGAGCAGCCACTCCGCCATGCACGTGGCCCGCCTGCCCGAGCAGCAGACCAGTGAGGTGCGACTACCCGAAGCGCCGTACCTGCACGTCTTCGTGGCACGCGGCGAGGTGGACATGGAGGGCGTGGGCACCCTGTACGAGGGCGACGCGGTCCGTCTGACGCGCAGCGGCGGCCAGCGTGTCACCGCGAACACGCCCGCTGAGATCCTGGTGTGGGAAATGCACGCGCGGCTCGGTGGGCAATAGCATCCTGGATGACGGCCACAGCAGTGCGTGACCGAGCGCGTTAACGGCCTCGCCGCGAACACGCGATTACCGGGAGCAGCACCGACGGAAGGACGCCACCATGTCGCAGTACCCGCCCCCCGGCAATTACCCGCCTTCCGGCGACTATCCGCCACCGGGTGGTTACGGCGAGCAGCCCTACCCGCAGCAGCCGGGCGGATATCCGCAGCAGCCCGGTCAGCAGTACTGGCAGGAGCCGCAGAAGGGCAAGGGGCTCGCGATCACCGCGCTGGTGCTCGGCGTCATCGCCCTGCTCAGCTGTTGGACCGTGATCGGCGGTGTGCTGTTCGGCGTGCTCGCGGCCATCTTCGGCCTGGTCGCGCTGTTGAGCAAGAAGGCGGGCGGCGCGGGGCTGGCCATCACCGGCATCGTTCTCGGCGTCATCGGTCTGATCATCGGCATTGTGATCGGCCTGTTCACCTGGAGTGTCTTCAAGGACACCGGGTTCGACAACTACCTCGACTGCGTCACCGCGGCCAATGGCGATCAGGCCAAGATCGAACAGTGCCAGCGCGACTTCGAGCAGCGGGTCGAGGACAAGTTCAGCGTCACCGTCACCCCGCCGCCGACGCCCTAGTGCGGTAGCGCCCGACAGGTCCGGGTCGCGGTGACGACCTCCGACAGTTCGGGCCGAAAGTCCTTGTCCGGCGGGCACACCCAGCGTCGGTAGCCGGTGTGCTCGTCGGCGGGCGAGGGCAGCACGATGCGGCTGCCCGGCAGGGCGACGCCCGCGCAGTCGCGGAAGAGGTCGGCGAACAGCGCCATATCGAGGTACGAATCGTCGTTGGGGCCGGTGAGGAAGGTCCACCGCCCGGATCGAGGGTGCGCGATCACCGGGCCACAGCGGGCACGGCCGTGGAGGTGATCGCGCACCCTCTTACCGAGATCGGCGGGCATGGTGACCGCGCCGACCGCGCCGATTTCCAGACTGATCCGGCCGAGGGTCGGATCCACCACGCCGTACAGTCCGTGCTCGGTGCGGTACCGGCGGCATCGGGCCAGGGCTTCCTGCGTGGTCGTGAACGCATGTGGGTCGAGCGTGCTCATCGGCGAACTCGTCTCGGTTCGAACCAGCTCCGCGGATTTGGTGCAACGACCGTAACTCTCCGCAATCTGAATGACAATAGTCACACGCCAAGTAATTGCCGGGCGTAGCATCAGCAGTCATGGCACCCGTCTCGCCGACTGTCGCCCGCTGGGAACTGGTGCTGCGATTGCGCGAATTGCGCGAGCAGCGCGGGTTCGATTCGGCCACCTTCGCCAAACGCGTCGGGTTCACCCCGGCCAACTGGTCGCATGTGGAGAAGGGGCGCCGGGTCCTCACCGCCACCACCATCGGCCCGGTGCTGGAGCTGCTCGAGGTGGACGGCGAGGAGCGCGAGGAGCTGCTCGCCCTGTTGGCCGTCAGTAAGGAACGCGGCTGGTGGGCGAAGTCCTCCGCGCTCATCGGCGCGGAATTGCAGCGCTACTACGGGATGGAGTACGGCGCGGAGGCCATTCGCAGCTACGACTCGCTGGTGGTGCCGGGGCTGTTGCAGACCGAGGAGTACGCCCGCGCGCTCATCAGCGCCGATGTCATGATTCGCCCGGTGCAGGTGGAGCAGCTGGTGGGGGTGCGCCTGCGCCGACAGCAGCGGGTGTACGGCGAGGACCGCGTGGAGCTGACCGTGGTCATGGGCGAGGCGGCGCTGCACCAGCAGATCGGCGGGCCGAAGGTGCTGCGCGGACAGCTCGAGCATCTGGCCCGGCTCGTGGAGGAATTCGACACGGTCTCGGTGCGGATCATCCCGTTCACCGCGACCGCGGGCGGAATTCTGGGCGGCTCGAGTTTTCATCTGCTCGATTTCGCACCGGAGGGTCTGCCCACATTCGGGTGGGTCGAGAGCGCGGTATTCGGTGGGGCGGTGGAGGATTCGGATCTGGTCCGTGATCTGAGCTTTGCATATGTGCGTGCACTCGACCAATCCCTCGGCCGCTCAGACTCTTTGGACATGATCAGAAATTATGCGAAAGGGGAATGATTCCATTTCGTACCGTAAAATGCAGCCCATGTCTATCACCGCGAGGCTTCATCCGGAAACCACCGGATGGTTCACTTCGACTCGTACCAACAACGGCAATCAATGCGTCGAGGTCCGTTTCGATGGTGATGCGGTGCTCATCCGTGACAGCAAGTACCGGCGCAATCCGGCGCATCGCCCTGAAGAAGAGCCCATCATCACCGTCACCACGACCGAATGGATGCGCTTCATCGAGTTTGTGACCGGCCGGGCAACGATGCCCCAGGCCCTGACCTTCCACACCACACCCCACGGCACCACCCTCCGCCACGGCGAGATCGCTTTGGTCTACACCCCTGGCGAATGGGCGGCGTTCGTCGCGGGCGCACTCGATGGCGAGTTCGACCGCATCGCCCTGCCTGCCTGACTTCGCGTAAATCGGCATACTGGGGTCGTGACTTCGCAGCAAGCTCTCTCCGGTATCGATCTTTCCCATGTCGACGCGAGCGTGCGGGTGCAAGACGACCTGTTCGCGCACGTCAACGGCAAATGGCTGGACAGTTACGAGATACCGGCCGACCGGGCCGTGGATGGTGCCTTCCGCACGCTCTACGACCAGGCCGAGCTGGATGTGCAGAAGATCATCCAGGATGCCGCCGCCTCGAACGCCGAGCCGGGCACCGAGGAGCGCAAGATCGGCGATCTGTACTCCAGCTTCATGGACGAGACCGCCGTCGCCGCCGCCGGGCTGACCCCGATCGTCGAGGAACTGGCCGCCATTCGCGCGGTGGCCGATCGTGGGGAGTTCGCGGCCGTGATCGGCCGCCTGCAGCGCACCGGCGTCGGTGGGGCGCTCACCTTCTACGTCGACACCGACGACAAGAACTCCGAGCGCTATCTGGTGCACACCAGCCAGTCCGGTATCGGGCTGCCCGACGAGTCCTACTACCGCCAGGACGAGTACGCGGAGATCCGCGAGAAGTACATCGCCCACATTCGCCGCATGTCCGATCTGGCGGGGCTGGACATCGACGCCCAACGCGTGTTCGACCTGGAGCGCAAGCTCGCCGCCGGACACTGGGATGTGGTGCGCCGCCGCGACGCCGAACTGTCCTACAACCTCACGACCTTCGACGCCCTGGTCGCCGAGAACCCCGAATTCGACTGGAACGCCTGGACTTCCGCGCTGGCGGAGGGCCTGGACCGCAGCGGGCCGGAGCTGTTCGCGGAGCTGGTGGTACGCCAGCCCGACTATGTGCGCACCTTCGCCCAGCTGTGGGCCTCGGAATCGCTGGACGACTGGCAGTCCTGGGCCACCTGGCGCGTACTGCGTTCCCGCGCCGCCTATCTCACCGACGATCTGGTCGAGGAGAACTTCGACTTCTACGGCCGCACGCTGACCGGCGCGCAGGAGAACCGCGAGCGCTGGAAGCGCGGCGTCTCCCTGGTGCAGGACCTGCTCGGCGAGGCGGTCGGCAAACTGTATGTGGCGCAGCACTTCCCGCCGGAGGCCAAGGCCCGCATGGTGGAGCTGGTGGAGAATCTCCAGGAGGCCTACCGGCGCAATATCTCCCAGCTCGAATGGATGAGCCCGGAGACCCGGCAGGCCGCGCTGGCGAAGCTGGAGAAGTTCACCCCGAAGATCGGCTACCCGGACAAGTGGCGCGACTACTCCCAGATCGCCATCGACCCCACCGATCTGGTCGGCAACTACCGCCGCGGCTACGCCGCCGAACACGACCGCGACCTGAACAAGCTGGGCGGACCGGTCGACCGTGACGAATGGTTCATGACCCCGCAGACGGTCAACGCCTACTACAACCCCGGCATGAACGAGATCGTCTTTCCCGCAGCGATTCTCCAGCCGCCGTTCTTCGACATGAATGCCGACGACGCCGCCAATTACGGTGGTATCGGTGCGGTCATCGGCCACGAGATCGGCCACGGCTTCGACGATCAGGGATCCAAGTACGACGGCGACGGCAATATGGTCGACTGGTGGACCGAGTCCGACCGCACCGAATTCGCCAAGCGCACCAAGGCGCTCATCGCCCAGTACAACCAGTTCTCCCCCAAGGACCTCGCCGACGACCACAAGGTCAACGGTGAGTTCACCATCGGCGAGAACATCGGCGACCTCGGCGGCCTCTCCATCGCCCTGGAGGCCTACAAGATCTCCTTGGAGGACAAGGACTCCCCCGTCCTCGACGACCTCACCGGCCTACAGCGCGTCTTCTTCGGCTGGGCCCAGGTCTGGCGCACCAAGGCCCGCACCGAAGAGGCCATCCGCCGCCTCGCGGTAGACCCCCACTCCCCACCGGAATTCCGCTGCAACGGCGTAGTCCGCAACCTCGACACCTTCCACCAGGCCTTCGACGTCCAACCCGGCGACGCCCTGTACTTGGAACCCGCTGAGCGCGTGAAGATCTGGTAGTTCCCCACTCTGGGATCTCGTGTGCCCCACCCTCCGGGTGGGGCACACGAACAGGAAGAATCGAAGGTGCCCGCATCTCGGCGGGTCAGTCGTGAGACGTGGCGCTGACCGCTTCTCGGCGGGTCAGACGTGAGACGTGGTGCTGCCCGCTTCTCGGCGGGTCAGACGTGAGATGTAGCGCTGCCCGCTTCTCGGCTAGAGCGTGAGGGCTGATCGCCCTCCATCGGAATCTCGGTGACCTCGATGCGGAGCATCACCTGCCCGATCAGCTGGGTCTGATCGAGCGTCGGCGCGGCGGTCGGCGAGGTGCGGATCTCGACCTGCGTCCCCGGGGTCGGCGAGTCGAGTCGTGAAGCATGGCGATGCCCGCTCCTTGGAAGGGCGCGAGGTCGTGAGACGTAGTTGTGCTCATATCTCGTTGGTGCGCGGTCCTGGGACGCGACGCTGGTCGCTCCTTAGGGTGTGGCCCCTTCTGTTCAGCGCAGGCTTTGTTCGATTCGGTGTGGAAGTGAAGGCCTCGCCGGTTCGGGGGTGAGGCGCAGGCGGTCGCGAAGGGGACGGTCATGCTGTGCGGGATACGGCGTTAGTCCCGCCCGGTGGTGCGGGATACCCGTTGTGGTTGCCCGCTGTGGAGGGCGGGGCACGTCGGCTCGGGATAGGCGAATGCCCCGCCCGGAGGGGCGGGGCATTCGAGGGCTATGCGAGTTCTAGTTCCAGTCGCCGTAGCCGTCGCTGCTGCTGAGGGTTCCACCGGCGGTGTTCTGGACGACCACCGGGTCGCCCTTCTTGACGTTCTCGAAGAACCACTTGGCGTCCTCGGGGCTGACGTTCAGGCAGCCGTGGGAGGCGTTCGAGACGCCCTGTTGCGCTACCGACCAGGGGGCCGAGTGGACGAAGATGCCGCTGTTGGACATGCGGACGGCGTATTCGACCTCGAGCTTGTAGCCCTCGGGGTCGGTGGTGGGGACGCCGTAGGTGGAGGAGTCCATGATCATCTTGCGATTGCGTTCGCTGACGATGTAGGTCCCGTTCGGGGTCTCGTGCTTGGGCTTGCCCATGGAGGTGGGCATGACCCGTACGACCTCGCCATTGCGGGTCACGGTGATCTCGTGGGTGGCGTCGTCGGCGGTGGCGATGAACTCGTCGCCGATCTCGTAGGCGGTGTGCGTGCCGCCCGCCTCGACGGTCACCTTGGAACCGGCGGGCCAGAAGCCCTCCGGCCGCCAGCGCACCTGCTTGTCGCCCATCCAGTAGAAATGGCCGTCCACCTTGTTGGTGGAGGTGATGCGGATGGCCTTCTCGGCGGTCTCGTGATCGGTGACCGGTTCCTTGAAGTTGATGATGATCGGCTGCGCGACACCCACGACCTCGCCGTCGCCGGGGTTGATATTCGGCGCGGTGAAGTTGGCCGGGGGAATCGGCGCTTTCGCGTTCGGATTGTCCGGTGTGTCGCCGGGTGCGGGCTGCGGCATGACTGCCGACGGCACACCCGGAATCTCGGGTCCGCCCGGCCACAGCGGCGCGGCGTGTACGGGGGCGGCGAGCACCACTCCGGCGGCCGCCGCGGCGGCGAGGGAGAGCAGTCCCGTTCTCCGGTACGTGGTCATGCGCAAGGCTCAGTCCTTCCGGTACTTCGGTTCGCACGCGTATCGACGCGCGCAGAGCGCGAGCAGGTATCTCGCGGCAGG
Organism: Nocardia sp. NPDC050406; assembly: GCF_044459025.1. Taxonomy (NCBI): domain Bacteria; kingdom Bacillati; phylum Actinomycetota; class Actinomycetes; order Mycobacteriales; family Nocardiaceae; genus Nocardia; species Nocardia sp. NPDC050406. Next base: position 230,445 of record NZ_JBITIM010000004.1, read on the forward strand.
CCCCAACCCCGCATCCCTTCCTACCGTGCGATCACCGGCATTCCAATTGTCTTCTGGCAGTTATGCATACGGACCAACTGGTGTGCGTCAGCTCACACGCGCGTGAGTGGGTGACTCACCGTGTGCGAACGTGCCGTTCACTCCGGCGATTCGCGCGGCGGTCGGCAGTGTCGGTCGAGAACCCGATCGAGGAACGCTCAAACCTTCGTGTGATCGAAATCACATCAGGCGCTACGGGATCGGTCGATATCGAAGGTAATCGCCGCGTGTGGACCGGTCGCGATGTTGTGTGGCACGGATATCGGTATCCGCCCTCCCGCGAACCTCGGTGACAGCCGCAAGCGCACCCGATTCAGGAGCGTCGCGAGCACGATCCGCAATTCGTACTCCGCCAGCGCCGCCCCCACGCACCGCCGGTGACCGCCGCCGTAGGGCGCGAATTCGAAAGGCCCGTACCGCCGTTCGAGAAACCGCTCGGGACGGAATTCCTGCGGTGCGGACCACACCTCGGGGTCGGAGTGCAGTAGCGGCACCGCCAGCCCCATGGTGTCCCCCGCCACCATGGCCCGCCCGCGCAGGGTGAAATCACCTGTGAGACGCCGCAATACGATCGGCACCGGGGGATGCAGCCGCAGCGTCTCCTGACACACCGCGTCCAGATAGGGCAGTTTCGCCAGTTCGGCGGGTTCCGCGCCGGAGTTCGCCGCCAGCTCCGCGCGGAGTCGATTCAGCGCGTCCGGATTCCGGTGCAACCGGTAGAGCGCCCATACCAGCGCCGTGGCGGTGGTCTCGTGGCCCGCCACCAACAGGGTCCGCACTTGATCGCGCAACTGCGCGTCGGTGAGCGCACCGCCGTCGTCGTACCGGCTGCCGAGCAGTGCGCCCAGAATGTCCGCGCCCGCTGCACCCCTTCTGCGGCAATCGATCTCGGCATCGATCAAGGCGTCCAACCGATTTCGCGCCGCCGTGAACCGGTCCCAGGGCGAATGCCCGAACAGGCTCCGCCGCAGGACCGGCATCAGCATCAGCGGACCACCGTACGCGGTGAGGAATTCCGTTGTCGCGGCGGTGTATTCGGCGCGCCGCCGGGCATCGTCGATCCCGAGCACGACCGCCAGCGCCACCCGCAGCGTCAGGGCTCGCGCCGCGGCCCGCGCGTCCACCCGCACCCCGATGCGCCACGGGATCCCGGTGCGCTCCCCGGCCAGCTCCGCTCCGCCGCTTCACGAATTACATTGCCGTAGTTGCGAATTCGACTGCCGTGAAATGCCGGTGCCAGTAAAGCCCGGTCGCGTCGATGCTGTCCGCCCCCGGTCAATATCAAGGAGGCGGGGCCGACCATGGGTTCGATGGGGTTGGGCAGCGGCGGCACCGACAATTCCGGCGGCGCTGTGAACATCTCGCGCGCCCCCGCCGTACCACCGGTGAACAATGCCGAACCGAATCCGGGAAATCGCACCGTGAACGGATCCCCGTCCCGCTCCCGCCGCCAGCGGAAGTACCGCTCGAAGTCGATCCCGGCCAGGAGCGCGTGCAGCAGCATCGGGCGCGGCGCGGAGCCGATGGACGCGGTCCGGGATTCGACGCTCATGTCCTCCACTACGTTCCCGCCCGCCGCGCGGTTCGATTCGGAAGGTTCGGCTGTCCGTTCCGTCCGGTTTCGGAGTCGACGGCCCCCGGGCGCGTGGTGTATGCATGCCTAAGCAAAAGGCTAGACATTCTATGGATTTAGGAATCGAAAAGTGTCGCGACAGTCGTTCACCGTTCGGGTCGCCGTCTCGGCGTTCGCCGCTGCTGCCGCCCTGGTCCTGACGGGCTGCGGCTCGATCGTGAGCGGTACTCCGCTGGCGGCCGACAGTTCCGCGCCGACCAGCACCACCAAGTCGGCGCCCACCTCCAAGCCCGGTGGCACCAGCAAGCCCAGTAGCCCGACCACGGTGAACAAGGGCGGTTCCACCGACTTCCAGGCCAATATCGGCGACTGCGTGAAGCTCGGCGGCACCACCGACGACGCCACCATCGAGAAGGCGACCTGCGGGTCCACCGACTCCAACTACAAGGTCGTCGGCAAGGCCCGCAAGAACGATCAGTGCCCGACCGATGTCGACCAGGCGTACTACGAGACGCTCAACGGCGTCGAAACCGGTGCGCTGTGCCTGGATATCGACTGGGTCATCGGCCAGTGCATTGATCTCGGCGGCGAGGATCCGCTGCGCATCGACTGCGGCACCCAGACCGCCACCGAGGGTGTGAAGGTGCTCGGTATCGAGAAGAACACCACCAGCGTGGATTCGTGCGTCGAGGGCGACCAGGGTTACGTCTACGACGAGCGCCGCTTCGTCGTCTGCGTGACGGCGCTCTGAGGTAAAGACAACTCGTGCCCCCCGCCTGACGGTGGGGGGCACGATGCTCACTCGCTCAGCTTTTTTCGCGAGATCAGATCGGGTAGTAGCCCGAGCCGACTCCGCCGCGACCATTCAGATCCGCCATGATGGCGCTCATATTGGTGCCGACCTCCGGGCCGAAGCAGGCGATGGCCAGGTAGGCGTTCACCATGCCGACCAGGGTGCTGCCGATGACGACCGGTGCGCCGGAATCGCCTTCGACCACACACATCTGGGTCCACGTCTCGATATTGGTGCCGAAGACGTCACCCCAGGTGAGTCCGCAGGTGTTGCCGGTGGTGCGGCCTTCCTTGCAGACGATCATGGGGAACTGTGGCGGAGCGCCGAGACCGGTGATGGTGACATTGCCGATCCGATTGACCGGCGTGACGCGACCGGGATCGAATTCGATGACGGCGTAATCGAGTTCGTGGTTGGAGTACACGAACCGGCCGAGTACCCCGTATCCGCGCGCGGCTTCGGCATAGACCTGGGCGCCGGGATCACCGCAGTGTCCGGCGGTGAGACCGACCAGCCGTCCGGCCCCGTCGTGTCCGATGGTGGTGAGGGTGCACTCGAATTCGTTGTCGATCACGATTCCGGAGCCTCCACCCAGCACGGGCGGTCCGGGCTCTGCTTGCGCGGCCCCGGCTCCCGACCCGAGCAGCGCCGCGCTGAACGCGACGGCAAAGGTGGCTCGAGCCACCCCGGCGAGTTTCCTGAACATGTCCCTCCAGACGTCGGATGCCGCTCTTTCACACTGACTGTCATCTCATCCTGTCAGTATTCGGTTCTGATCGCGGCTTGTACTGCCGCATGTTGCGTACCCGTGTCCTGACGCGTTCAAGCGGACCGGTCGGAGGTTCGCCGGATGGTCCGGGATCGGCGAAACAATCCGCACACCGGCTCGATTTCGGATAAATTCTATCCAATTAATTAATGGGGGAGTGGTCGTGATTAAGTCGAGATCGGTGGATAAAAACCGGAGAACTGTAACAAGTTCTAGACAACTGCCTGGTTATTTGGGCTATCTACCAACCATGTTGTCGCTGGTCACATCAGTTCGCGGAAAGTGATCCGTCTCTATGACGGGAAGCACAACAGCGTGATGTGTTTTTCCTAACTCCGTAGTAAGGTGCGTCAAGCAACAGTCGCCGGAGGCAGGTAACCGGCGTCGAGAGGGGTAGCCAGTGGTGCAGTTGACCAAGAGTCCGGGAGGGGACGGGTCACCAACACAATCAAGACTGAACGCGGCGGCTGACTGGACCAGGAAGTACTGGGAAGACCATCCGAAGCGTTCGTTGGAGACCGGCGGTCGCATGATGGCCATGGGCGTCTCGGCGGTCGCCGAACTGTTCATCGCGATCTTCCGTCGGCGATTCCCGTTCAACGAGTTCGTCCGGCAATGCGCCTTCATGTCCAGTGTCGCGGCCGCCCCGACTCTGCTCGTCGCGATTCCCATCGGCGTCATCGTCTCCATCCAGGTCGGCTCGGTCGCCGGACAAGTCGGTGCCACCTCGTTCATCGGCGCGGCCAACGGCCTGGGCATCATCCAGCAAGGCGCGCCGCTGGTCACCTCGATCATGATCGCGGGCGCGGTCGGCTCCGCCATCACCGCCGATCTCGGCTCGCGCACCATCCGCGAGGAGATCGACGCCATGAAGGTGATGGGCGTCGACCCCATGCGTCGCCTGGTCGCCCCGCGTCTCGGCGCGGCCATGCTGGTCTCCGTATTGCTGTGCGGCTTCGTGGTTTTCGTCGGCTTCCTCACCGGCTACGTCTTCAATATCTTCGCCCAGGGCGGCACCCCCGGCTCCTACGTCGGCACCTTCTCCTCCTTCGCGGTGACACTCGATCTGTTCATCGCCCTGTTGAAATCGCTGATCTTCGGTCTGCTGGCGGCCATCATCGCCTGCGACACCGGCCTCAATACCCGTGGTGGCCCCGGCGGAGTCGCGAACTCGGTGAACACCGCGGTGGTCATGTCCGCCGTGATGCTGTTCGGCGTGAATCTGATTCTCACGCAGGTCTACAACACCCTCTTCCCCCCACAGATGGTCTGAGTCGTGTCAGCAACGTATGTTCCGCCGCTGCTGCGGCCGTTCCAAAAGATCAGGAGTTCCGGTCGCGCGCCGATCGATTTCGTCGCGCGCATCGGCCACCAGGTCTTCTTCTTCCTGCGCTCGCTCGGCTCCATGCCGCTGGCCTTCCGGCACTACCCCAAAGAGGTCTGGCGGCTGCTGTCCGATGTCACCTGGGGCAACGGCAATCTGGTCGTCGGCGGCGGCACCATCGGCGTGGTGGTCATCCTGTCGGCCTTCGGCGGTATGACCGTCGGCATCCAGGGCCACACCTCACTGAATCTGTTGGGCCTGAGCCCGATTACCGGTGCCATCTCCGCCTTCGCCACCACCCGCGAACTCGGACCGCTGCTGGCGGCGCTGGCCTTCGCGGCCCAGGCGGGGTGTCGATTCACGGCGCAGCTGGGCGCCATGCGCATCTCCGAGGAGATCGACGCGCTGGAATCGGTTGCCATTCGGCCGCTTCCGTACCTGGTGAGCACCCGCATGATCGCGGCCATGATCGCCATCGTGCCGCTGTACTGCCTGGCGCTCCCGGTCGCCTACATCTCCTGCTCGCTGACCGTGCAGCTGATCGGCGGCACCGCCGCCGGTACTTTCCAGCACTACTTCTACCAATTCCTGATTCCGCAGGACGTACTGTATTCGCTGTTGAAAGCGGTGCTGTTCGTCGCGATCACGACCTTCATCCAGTGCTACTACGGCTTCTTCGCCTCGGGTGGCCCGGAGGGCGTGGGTGTGGCGGCGGGCCGCGCGATCAAGCTCTGCATCATCGCCGTGGTATTCGCTGACCTGTTCATGACATTGGCCATCTGGGGTGTCAATCCCGGCATCCGGATCTCGGGGTAGGGGGCGAGCATGATCATCGATCCGAGTGGGCGTGGACCGACCATGCGCCAGCTGCTCATAGCCGGTGTCTGCGGTCTGATCGTCTTCGCCTTGATCCTGGGCTTCCTGATGGCCCGCTACCAGGGCTATTTCATCGACAAGGTGAATGTCACCGCCAACCTGACCACCACCGGTGACGGCCTGCCGCAGAACGCGGACGTGAAGTTCCGCGGGGTGCTGGTGGGTGCGGTGAAGGAAGTCTCGGTGGCCGCCAAGGGCGAGCTGCAAGAGGTCCACATCGAGATGAAGCCGGAGTACGTCGAAGGCATTCCGGCCAATGTGACCGCACGCGTGGTGCCCTCCAACCTGTTCGCCGTGACCTCGGTCGAATTGGTCTACAACGGAGCCGATCCCGCGAAGGCGCACCTGAAGGAGGGTTCGCAGATCGAGGAGGACCGCTCCAAGGGCACCATCGCGCTGCAGGACACCCTCACCACGGTCCGCGACATTCTCAGCAAGATCGACCCGGTCCAGTTCGGCCGCGTGCTCGGCACGCTGTCCTACGCCTTGGACGGCAGCGGGCGCATGCCCGGCTCCACCGTCGAGCGCGTGGACCGGTGGCTGCTGGCCGTCGACGAGTCCATCCCGGATCTCGGCGTGATGCTGAACGACTTCTCCGATTCGTTCCACGCGCTGAACCAGTCCGCCCCCGACCTCATGGGGGTGCTGGCCGATTCGGTCAAGACCGCGCAGACCATCTCCGATCGGCGCGCCGAACTGGCCTCGCTCATCACCGGCACCGCGGGCACCGTGGACAAGGTCAACGCCCTGTTCGCCCGCAACCCCGATGTGGGCAAGGAGGTCACGATCGGCACCAGCGCGCTCTTCGGCGCGATGTCCGACGATCCGGGCGCCATTCCGCAGGCCATCGCCAACCTGAACACCTCGATTCGGGCGCTGTCGAGCACCTTCCACTGGGGCACGCAGCAGCAGATGGTCTGGAACATGGGCCTCACCTTCACGCCGTACAAGCCGTACACGCAGGCCGACTGCCCGCGCTACGGCGAGTTGGCGGCCCCGAGCTGTGGCACCGCTCCGGCGGAGTCGAGCCCGGGCGTGCTGCCGGAATCGCTGCGGCCCAAGGCCCTCGACTCCGCGGCCGGTCTGCCGAAACTGCCGGTGCCGGAGGGCTTCCCGAGCATTCCGGGCCTCAATGCCGCCGATACCACCCAGCCGGGTGAGACCCCGCAGCCGAACCACCCGTTCGCGGGTACGCCGCTGGAGGGCCTGTTCCCGAACCTCGTTCCGGGCAGTACGCCGGTCGCTCCGGCCGCGCAGCCGTCGGATACCGTTCCGGCCTCCGCCGGTCCGATCTCCTACTCCGGCGACGCCGCCATCACGGCGCTGCTGGGCCGTAAGCCGACCATTGCCGAGTACATGCTGTTGAGCTCGATCCTGAGGGGCGGAACGTTGCAAGTGACCGAAACCGGAGGCGGCCGATGAGCATTCGCAAACCGCTGATCGGATTCAGTCTCTTCGCGGTCGTGGCGATCCTGGTGACCGCGGTCATCTGGAATACCCTCGCGCGCACCGTGGAAGGCTCCACCAATACCTACAACGCCACCTTCACCGACGTCCTCGGACTGCGGGAGGGCGACGATGTCCGCATGGCGGGCGTGCGCGTCGGCAAGGTCGAGAAGATCGAACTCGACGACCAGCACAACGCCAAGGTGACCTTCATCGTCCAGCGCGACCAGTCGTTGTACAACAACACCAAGGCCCTGGTGCGGTACCAGAACCTGATCGGTCAGCGCTACATCGCGCTGGCCCCGGGCACCGGCGGCGACACCTCGCAGCTGCGCAACAAGGGGTCGATCCCGATCGACCGGACCGAACCGTCCTTCGATATCTCGGGTCTGCTCAACGGTTTCCAGCCGCTGTTCCAGGTGCTCTCCCCCGAGCAGGTGAACAGCCTGTCGGAGACCTTCATCCAGGCTCTCCAGGGTGACGGGGTGTCCTTGAGCGCCTTCATCACCCAGGCCGCCGCGTTGGCCACCGACTTCCAGCGCCGCGACGCCATCCTCTCGGATGTGATCACCAACCTCTCCGGTGTCATGTCCGGATTGGCCAAGCGCGGTGACGAACTGGAGACCCTGGTGGCGCAGACCCGCGCCCTGATCGGCGGGCTGTACGAGCAGGGCCAGTCGCTGCAGACCTCGACGGTGCAGATCGCCGACGCCACCAGCTCGCTGGTGAACATGCTCGCCCAGATCCAGCCGAAGATCGCGCTGGCGCAGAGCTCCACCCGGGACGCGCTCACCCTGCTGCTCGCCAATGGCGAGAAGCTGGACCAAGCCGCCATCGACCTGCCCGCAATCCTGTCCGACGTCGGCAAGTTCACCCAGAACGGCACCTACGCCAACGCGTACGTGTGCTCCCTGGACGTGTCCCTGTACGGCGTGCTCTTCCCGCGCGGTCTGTTCAGCCAGATCGGCGGCAACTCCCACTCGGCGGTGTGCCGTCCATGATCGAGAAAATCAAATCCCGCTTCAATTCCAATCGCAATTTCTGGCTGGGCCTCATGGGGGCCGGTCTGATCGTGGCACTGTTGTTGGCCTCCAACGTCTATCGCCTCATCGGCGTGGGTGAGCAGAGCATCAAGACGGAGTTCGCCCAGACCGCCGGGGTGAAGGTCGGCGACAAGGTGGACGTCTCCGGTGTTCCGGTCGGCCGGGTGGCCGGTATGGAACTCGAGGGCGATCACGTGCTGATCACCTTGCAGATCAGCAACGACGTGAAGCTCGGGCCCGACGCGCGGGCGGCCATCAAGATGGCCACCCTGCTCGGCGCGCGCTACATCGACCTCGATCCGGGCGACGGCTCGGGCCTGAAGGACGACCGAATCCCCCGCTCCAATACCGACGTTCCCTACAACCTGGCCGATGTGGTGCAGGAGGGCACGCCGAAGTTCGAGGCGCTCAACACCCAGAAGCTCGCGGAATCGCTGAACGTGATCAATCAGCAGATGGGTGACACCCCGGAGCTGACCGTGCAGGCGCTGGACGCGGTGGGCGCGCTCGCCAAGACCATGAACGACCGCAAGGACGATGTCGACCAGCTGCTCAAGGATCTGGACAAGGTCACCACGATCCTGGGCGACAACCGCAACAGCGTGCTGCTGGTGATCACCCAGGGCGAGGCCATCGCCAACCGGGTGATGGAGCGCCAGACCCTGCTGAAGTCGCTGCTGGACAATATCGCCACGCTGAGCGGTCAGTTGCAGGCCATCGGCACGGAGAACGACAACCAGTTCGGTCCGACCCTGGAGCAGCTCAACACCATGGCGGAGGGCCTGCAGAAGAACAAGGACAACCTGGACCGGCTGCTGTCGATCATGCCGCCGTCGGTGCGGCAGTTCAACAATGCCCTCGGCAACGGCAATTACGGCGAAGTCGGTCTGCCGTGGCTGTTCCCGGACAACTGGCTGTGCTTCGCGCAGGTGAATCAGGGGTGCCAGTAATGACGAAGTTCGCTCGAATCGCCAAGGCGGCCTTGATCGCCGCGGCCACGCTCGCCGTGGGCAGCTGCTCGGTGGTGCCGATCGGCGTGAAGGACGCGGCGGGCCAGACCCAGCACTTCACCGCCGACTTCCTCAATATCGCGGGCATGTTCGAGGGCAACCCGATCACCGTGCTCGGCCTCGAGGTCGGCAAGGTCGACAAGATCGTGCCGAAGGGTCGGTTCGCCGAGGTGCACCTCACGGTGGACAAGGGCATCAAGATCCCGAAGAACGTCACGGCGGCGCTGATCTCCCCGTCCATCGTGACCGACCGGCACATCGAACTCACCCCGGTCTACACCGGCGGCGAAACCCTGCCGGAGAACGCGCATCTGACCACCCAGCAGACCCGGACCCCGGTCGAGCTGGACCAGATGATCAAGACCATCGACGCCTTCTCCGAAGCGCTCAAGCCGAAGGACGGGCAGGAGGGCATCGGCCCGCTGTCGGGCCGGGTGCTGTACCCGATGCTCGACGGCCAGGGCGAGAAGATGCGCGACACCCTCAACGCGCTCTCGGGTGCGTTGAAGGTCGGCGTCGACAACAAGGACGCCGTCTCCAACATCATCATCAAGCTGAACGAATTGACCACCATGCTGGCCGAGAACGACCAGTCCGTGCGCGATTTCAGCGACAAGATGACCCAGATGTCGACGCTGCTGGCGGAGCAGGCCCCCGGTCTGCAGGCCACCCTGGACCAGCTCAACGGCTTCCTCAACAACACCAGCGGCGCGTTCGCGCAGTACCAGGACCAGCTGAACGGCACCCTCACCGGTCTCACCAATGTCACCCAGCAGCTGCGTGACAATGCCACCGGCGTCATCGAGGTGGTCGACACCGCCCCGCTGCTCATGCAGAACCTGGACCGCACGGTCAACCGCCAGGGACGGTTCATCCGCCTGCACGCCGTACTCGGCACGCCACTGTCGGGCGAGATCATCAGCCTGTTCTGTGAACGCGTCCAGATGCGGGCGGACGGCTGCCGCACCGGCAAGATGGAAGATTTCGGCCCCGATTTCGGGCTCACCGCGGCAATGTTGGGACTGACACGATGAGCAACCGTTTCACCCGTGATGCCCGGCGCACCAAGCGGATTCGCCGCTCGATCGTGGCGCTGGCCGCCAGCGCCGCCACCCTGGCGGTATCCGGCTGTGGTTTCACGGTGGAGAAGCTGCCCCTGCCCAAACCCGGTGCGGGCAACGACACCTACACCGTGCACGCGGTGTTCGAGAACGCGCTGAACCTGCCCGATCAGGCCAAGGTCAAGATCGGCGGCTCCGATGTCGGCGTCGTCACCAATATCGAGACCAAGAACTTCGAAGCGCATGTGGATCTGGCCATCCGCACCGATATCGAACTCCCGGCCGACAGCACCGCCGAACTGCGCCAGGCCACCCCGCTCGGCGATGTGTTCGTGGCGGTCTCCAAGCCGAAAGCCCAATCGGGCCAACAGCTGTTGAAGGATGGCGACACCCTCAACCGTGACCACACCTCCGCGGGCGCCACGGTCGAGGAGCTGCTGCTGTCGGTGTCGCTGCTGTTCAACGGCGGCGGTATCGCGAGCCTGTCCAAGCTCACCTCCGAGCTGGATTCCATCGTCGGCGGTCGTGGCCCGCAGCTGGCCCATCTGTTGACCGAGATGACCGGTGTGACAACCAGTCTCAACGACAACAGCGCCCGGGTGGACCAGGTGCTGGCCGGATTCGGCGCACTGTCGTCGACCCTCGAGGCCAATCACAACGAACTCGGCCAGGTGGCCGATACGCTGCCGACCATGATCGGCGCGATCGCCGAGAACAACCAGGCCCTCGGCGATCTGCTCGCCCGCATCTCGACCACCAGTGCGGCGCTGGGCGATTACGCCAACACCACCTCCGGTGATCTGGCCAGTCTGCTCGACAATGTGAAGCAGCTGATGGACGCGCTGGCCCAGACCGAGCCGGATCTCGGCCCGGCGCTGGACGCCCTGCGCGATATCCGGCCCAAGGCCGACGCCTCGTTCAAGGGCAATACGCTGGCGGTGGCCGCCACGCTGTCCATGCTCGACATCGGCCTGCTCACCGATCCGGCCAACAGCAAGTTCCCGGATCTGAAGGACCTCAACGATTTCGGCGGCAGCCTCATCCAGGTGCTGCAGATCGTCTATGGCCGGATTTCGGGGGGCCACCGATGAATTGGGTGAAGCGGCACAAGAACCTGGTGTCGAACGCGGCGCTGGTGATGATCCTCGTGGTGGGCGCGTCCTACCTGGCGATCAGCGTCATGCGCGTCAATCCGCTGCGCGACAGCTACAAGGTGGCGGTCAATCTGGACCGATCCGGTGGTCTGCAGCCCGGCAACGACGTGACGCTGCGCGGCTACCGGGTCGGCAAGGTCGACACCATCGAGTTGGCCGATTCCGGCGCGGCGCTCGTCGCCACCGTCGAGATCGACACGCGCTACCAGATTCCGACCGACACCTCGGTCGCGGTGCAGGCGCTGTCCGGCGCGGGTGAGCAGTACATCGATTTCCGGCCGAACACCGATCAGGGTCCGTTCCTGGGCAATGGCTCGGTGGTGGAGTTCGATCCGGAGACGGTGCGCACCCCGACCCCGGTCTGGTCGGTGCTGGACAACTCCAGCGAACTGATCGCCCAGATCGATCCGGACAAGTTCAGCGTGATCCTCAACGAACTCGATATCGCACTCTCCGGCGGCCAGGATCAGTTGCGCGCCATGATCAATGGCATCAGCCTGGCGACGGCCGGTCTGGACGGACTGCTCCCGCAGACCACCAACCTCATCGCCAACTTGCGGACCATTACCCAGACCACTTCGCTGGCACAGCCGGACCTGGGTACGCTGACCAGTAATTCGAGTGTGTTGTTCAACCAGTTCAACGACGCGAATGCCGAACTCCAGCGGATCCTGGACCAGGCTCCCGGGCAGATGGCCACCCTCGGTGCGGTGCTCGACAAGACCGCCGACCCGATGACCAGTCTGGCCCAGAACTTCGCGGCCATCACCAAGGCGGCGCAGCTGCGTGTCCCCGCTCTGCGGGCGCTGTTCCCGTCGCTGGTGGTGGGCACCTCGGCCATGGGCGTACCCGCCCACGACGGCGAGTTCCACACGATCGTGGATATCTGGCCGCGGCCGTACTGCGAATACACGACCAAGAACGTACGACCGGATGTCGCCACCGAGAGCACCTTCCCGCGGTGGGCCGGTACCTGCCCGAACCCCCCGGCGGATCAGCAGATTCGTGGCTCGGCCAACGCGCCGCGGCCGGATGTGCCGAACAACGGCGCCAACCCGCCCGCGGACGCCGATCCGAACGAGCGGACGCTGCCGCCGGTCAAGTAGGTGATGTGCCCCGGCACGGTGGTGTGGTTCACCGCGCCGGGCATACTCGCTGACAGAACCTAGACGGTGCGTCCGCAGCGCACCGGGAAAAGTGAGATCGATTCATGTCGGACGACGCTGCCCAGGACAAGACAACCGAAGACGATTCGACCGCCAAAGCCGGGGACAGCACCGCCGACACTACGGCGCAGGCTGCGACCGCCGGAACGGACGCCGAGACCGAGGTGATCGCCAAGGGCGAGACCAAGGCCGACCTCGGCAAGAAGTCCGACGCGCCCGCGCCGAGCCTCGACAAGAAGTCGGATACGGCGGCGCAGGCCGAGGCGGAGAAGCCGAAGGCCGAGGAGCCCAAGGCGAAGGCCGCCGCGGCTCCGGCAGGTGCGTCCTCGGGTTCGAGTGGGTCGACGTCGCTGCCCATCATCGGCGCGTTCGTGGCGGGCGTGCTGCTCGTCGCCGCCATCGCGACGGGTGTGTGGTTCTTCCTGCAGAACCGCACGCACGAGAACGAGCTCAACGCCCGCGACGAGGCCAAGGCCGCAGCCTGCGAATTCGGCAAGGCCGTCTCGAATTACGACTCCAAGAACCTCGAGGACTACTTCAAGAACGTGAACTCCATGTCCACCGGACAGTGGGGTCAGTTCTTCGGCGGCGCGTCGGATGCCCTCAAGCAGGCCATGCAGAGCGTCAATGCCCGCTCCACCCTGGACGAGATCCACTGCGCCTACGAATCCGGTGACGAGGAGAAGGCCAAGGTCGTCCTGATCATCACCCAGGTGCGCTCCAATTCGGTGGTGCAGCAGCCCGATATGCTCACCGTCTCCGGCGTCGCCGACCTGGAGAAGAAGGACGGCAAGTGGCTGGTGGCCAACTTCGACTCCCCCGCGCTGAAGGGTCTGGCCCCGACCGGCGGCAGCGGTCAGCCGACCGAGCAGCCCGCGCCGACCACCGAGGCCCCGGCTCCCGGTAACTGACGATCGACAGCGAAACGCCCCCCGCCGCACAGGCGAGGGGCGTTTCTCGTATTCGGGCGTGTCGCCTCAGAAGAGGGTGAGCGCGTCCGGGTCCGGAATCTTGGTGGCCGGGCGGCGGCGCACCGGCACGGGTGCCGGGATGGCGGCGCTCAGGGCGGCGGGGTCGGCCAAGGCGGCGGGAGCGGTCGGTATCGTGCGGGCCGCGGGTTCGGCGTGCACGGGCTCCGCGTCGGTCTTGGGCCGGACGACCCGCTTGGACGCGGCGGCCTTGGGGGCCGGGACGGCCGGGATCGGCGTGGTGGGCGGTGTGGAGTCCACCGGAGCCGGGGGAATCGGATCGAGGTCCGGGTCGGGCAGCGTGCCCGCGGCGACCTTGCGGGCGGCCTCGCCCGCCAGTTTGTCGGCCATCTCGTTGAAGTAGTTGCCCACGTGCCCGCGCACCCAGCGGAATCGAACCGGTCCGGGGCGGGTGGAGATGGCCTCGTCGATGAGCCGGATGAGCTCGACATTCTTGACCGCGCCGCCGGAGGAGGTGCGCCAGCCGTTGCGCCGCCAGCCGTTGATCCACTCGGAGGCGCATTTGATGGCGTAGAGCGAATCGCTCTCGATGAGCAGAGGTTCGGAACCGGGATGGGCGCGAATGGCTTCCAGCAGCGCGCGTAGCTCGGCGATCTGATTGGTGCCGGAGGGAGCTCCGCCGCTGGCCGCGCCGTCCGCGTGATTGACCCAGGCCCACCCGATGGCGCCACCTGGGTTACGCAGGCACGATCCGTCGGTGCTCACGATGATCATGCTTGGCACCCTACGCAATCCGGCCGACAAGATCCGTTCCGTGGAATTCCTCTATCTCCCTTCGCAATTGCGATTCGGTCCGTCGCACCGCCGATTGTACGGCGGGATGGAGCATTCGTGAGCACAGGCGACCCAGTAGACCGGGCGGTTCGAAGTACTCGGCTTCGGACGTGACCACGGAACGACCGTAGCCGAGTGGGTCGAAGCGCAGGGAGATGACCGCGAGTAGTCGGGAGTTCGCAGGCGTCGTCTTCCCCAGCCGACGCCTGCGGAGCGTGTATTCGATGACCCCGTTGCGGCGGTACTCGGTGATCTCACACTCGACCGTGGGATGCCACAGGCCCACTCGCAGTCGGCATGCGAAGATCGCTCCCGAACCGTGGTCGGTGTCTCCGACGGGTTCGAAGGCGGCGACGAGGAAAGCCCAGTCCGGTACGAACTCATGGGTGTCGGTGTACCTGAACGCGACCTCCACGGGCGCTCCGACGTCGCTCGCGAGTTTGATATGGCCCATAGGTGCTCCCTGTCCCACGGCTGCGCTAAAAGTACTACATTCATCCTCTTTATTGCAGGGTTACCCGTGGATAACTTGCGATGGCACAGCCGGTTCGCTGGCATATTGCGGAATTCATGAATGTGGTCAAATGTCCAATTCATTCACGATGTAATCGGCGATGGGCAGCGCCGAGGTGGCCGCCGGGGAGGGCGCGTTGAGGACGTGCACCGAGCGCGGCGTGCGCTCGAGCAGGAAGTCGTGCACGAGCCTACCGTCGCGCAGCACCGCCTGGGCGCGGATACCCGCCTCGCGCGGCAGCAGATCCGCGAGCGTGAGTTCCGGGCAGTAGCGCCGACATTCGGCGAGGTAGCCGCGCTTGAACAGCGAATTGCGCAGCTCCCGTAGGCCGGTGCGGGTATTGGTGGCCGCGACCCGGTGAAAACCGCGGAACCCCAGGATCTCTCGCAGGTCGCGCAGATCGACACTGCCCTTGCGGTAGCCCTCCCGCGCCAGTCCCAGCACGGCATTGGGGCCCACGGTCAGCTCACCGTCGATGGTCGGGCTCAAATGCACGCCCAGGAACGGCAATTCGGGATCCGGTATGGGATAGATGAGCGTGCGGACCAGATCCTCGCGACTGGGCGGCAGCTGATAGTACTCACCCCGGAACGGCACGATGCGCAGGTCGATGTCGAGTCCGGCCAGCCGCGCCAGCCGATCCGATTGCAGGCCGCCGCACACCACCAGGCGTCGCGCCCGCCACGAGCCGCTCGGACCGGAAACCGTTACCGCGTCCTCGGTTTCGGCGAGCGCGGTGATCTCGGTGGACAGCCGAATCTCCCCGCCCGCCTCGCGCACTTGCCGCGCCAGCTCCTCGGTCACCCGCGTGTAGTCGATGATTCCGGTGTCGGGCACGAACAGCGCGCCGACACCGGTCACGCGGGGTTCGCGCCGCACCAGTTCGGCGGCGTCGAGCAGCTCCACCTCGACCCCATTGGTCACCGAACGCTCGTACAGCGCCAGCATGCGCGCGTGCTCGGCGGAATTCGTTGCCACCAGCAGCTTTCCACAGGTCCGGAAGGGGATGTGGTGCTCGGCCGCGAATTCCTTGGTGCGCCGCGCGCCTTCCCGGCACAGCCGCGCCTTGAGACTGCCGGGCTCGTAATAGATTCCGGAGTGGATGACGCCGCTGTTGTGCCCGGTCTGATGCCGCGCCAGCGTGCTCGCCTTCTCCACCAGCAGCAGACTCGCGCCGGGACGGCGGGACAGTATCCGGTGCGCCGTGGCCACACCCACGATCCCGCCGCCGATCACGCAGTAGTCGTACACGGGTGGAAGTGTCACACAGCGGTGGTGTCGCCGAGGTCGTGCGGCGCGGCGTGCCGGTCGAGCGGAAGGCGGGGCGGTGCGATCCGCGGGTTCGACTCGGCGCGTTCCGACGCCACCGCCGCATCGGCGATGGCGGTGACGATCTCGTCACGCACACTTGTCGAATCACCGCCGGTGGCCGAATGTTCGGGCACCGCCGCCTGTTCGGGTTCGATCACGCATTCGGGTGCCGGTTCCTCGGCGACCGGTGTCGTGGTCGTCTCGTGAACCGTCGACTGGTCCGCGGCCTGCGCGGGCTCGGTGCGGGCGGGCGCCGGATGGCGGGCCACCCGCACGTCGACCTTCCCCAATGCCGTATCGGAGACGACGACGGTCACCTCACCGCGCTTGGTGTCGAATTCGGTGTGTAGCTGGGTGTTTCCGGCCGGTCCGATGCCGAGTCGCTCGCGCGCCCCGGTGGGCAGCACGATATCGAAGGCCGTGCCGACCATATTGGTGTCCAGCGTGATGGACAGCGAATTGCGTTGTACCGGAACCACTTGCGCGCCGAGGTAGGCATTGCCGACCCGCACCCGCCCGGCGAGTCCGGGCGAGTTCGACGACTGCTGCGCCGCCTCCGGCGAGGTGGGCAGCCCGGTCACCACGACCGTCGATTCCCGGGGGAGGTCGTGCAAGGTGGTGAATACCGAAGCCAGACCGATGTTCTCGGCTATCGGCGCGAGTGCGCGGTAGGTGGGCAGCTCACCGGGCGTTCCGGTATTCCAGGTGGGCCGATTCGGCGCGGGCGGCGCCGCGAGGCTGGCGTCGGGCCGCTGTGCCCCCGCCATTTCGTGCACGATGTAGGTGCCCGCGGCGACGGTGAGGCCGATACTGGCCATACCCGCGCCGACGACGGCGGTGTGTCGGAGAATCTGTGCGGCGCGCCGAGTCCTTCGGGCGGGCGCGCTCCGCGTCGCGGAATGCTGCGACATCTGGTGCGGTCCTTTCCCTCTCCCCTCGTCCCCTGCTCCCCCTGCGGCGGACGACCCGCACCATTGAAAGTCGTACGCGCGTCCAGGTTACGGTGCCGCGCGGTTACACACGTCCGCCGTGAGAGCAGGATCACAGCTCGGCAAACCGAGGCATCGTCGGGTTTCCGCGCCTTGAAGACGGGGTAAATATTCCGGTAGCTGGCGAGCGCCATTTTCGACTGCCATCGAAGACCTCCGGCCAACGGCGTCCGGTCGGCACCAGGCACGGCGCATCCACGGTGGCGCTCGCCCGCTCCCGTTCAGGTCGGAGGTCGGGATCGAGCGGCAGGTCAGGCGAACTGGCCTGCCGCTCTTCCTGTTCCGGGGGGACCCGCGAAAGCCTGTGCGATACCGAGCCATTCGGCCGCGTCGTCACCGACGGAATGCAGGGCCAGGTCATCGATATGGCGGCGCTGGGTGACCAGTTGGCAGAAATCCAGTGCGGGCCCGGTGACCCGCTGCGCGGCGTCCTCCGGCCCCCACGTCCACAGACTGCCGTCGGGCGCGGTGAGTTCGATGCGGAATTCCTCGGCGGGCGCGGTGCGGCCGTGCACCGTGTAGGCGAAATTCCGGGTGCGCACACCCAGGTGCGCGATATTGCGAATACGTGCGGTCGGGGCGCGGTCCACCCCGAGGGCGTCGGCCACATCCTGTCCGTGCGCCCAGGTCTCCATGAGACGTGCGGTGACCATGGAGGCCGGGCTCATGGGCGGCCCGAACCACGGAAGTTTGGTTCCGGCAGGCACTTCGCGTAGGGCGTTCACCAAAGCGGCCCGCCCCGAACGCCATTCGGCCAGCAGGCGCGGCGCCGGTGTGGCGGCTTTGGCCTCGGCGGCCTCGTCGACGAAGGTCAGCGCCTTCGGCGCGGCCGCCTCCACCTGGCGCGCGAAGGCGGCGGTATCGGTGGCCGCCAGCAGCGCGACCTCGTCGGTCCAGGCGAGATGGGCGATCTGATGGGCGATGCTCCAGCCGGGCGCGGGGGTCTGCCGCTGCCACTGCGCGGGTTCGAGGTCGGCGACCAAGCGGTCCAAGTCCTCGCATTCGGCGGTGAAATCGCCGAGCAGCGCCTCGAGATCGGCCATCGCGGTCCCCTGTCACTAAAGGAGCGGCACGCACGCCGTTGTGCGCGCCGTTGCCTCGGCCAGCATCGCAGCGGGTCCACAAAAATGCAAGCGTGCGTGCTTGTATTTCCGGGTCGCGGCCCGGCTACCAGCCGAAAAGGATCAGGTGAATGGCTCCGACGCCGAGACCGAGCACCGCGCCGTGCAGGTACAGCAGCCACGCGTCCTGCTCGACGGAGGCGTAGAACATCTCCATGAACTCGCCCGGGGTGAGCTGCTGGAGCTTCCGCGCCGCGAATTCGTCGATCTTCTTGGCCTGTTCGGCCGCGAAGGCCTCGTCCTCGACCAGGCTCGGGGCCAGGCCCACCGCCGCGCCGACGGCTCCGACCTTCAGATTGTCGAACTGCCGCTTGCCGAAGGCCGCGCGCACCACCGCCTTGGTGGGGCCGAGCTGACGGTGAATGGATTCGGAGATGAGCCGCTCCAGCAGCTGCCGGGTCTTGTCGCCGTTGGGGCCCTCCAGCAGTTCGGTGGCCAGATTCGGCAGCGTCAGCACCTGGTAGGCCAGGATGTGCGCCAGATCCTGGGCCGCCTCGGGCTGGCGCTTGGCCAGCAGTGCCTGCTTCCACAGGTACTTGTAGCGCGGCTGCGGATCGCCCGGCTCGAACACCATCTTGATGGCGATGACATTGACGATGACGCCGATGGCGGCGGCCGCGGCCAGGATCACGAACCAGCCCGGCAGCCATCCGACGACCGGAATGTCCTTGTGCACATGCATGTACAGCGCCAACAGCACGCCGAAGGGTCCGCCGAGCAGGCCGACGCGCACCATGAACTTGAGCTCCGGCGCGGCGATGGTGGTGGTCAGGTCCTTGAGGATGTACGGGTTGTCCCGCAGGTACCGGATGACGAAATCCTTGATGTCGATGAGCTGGTCGACATTGTCACCGAGGTGTTCGAAGGAGCGCCGGGCCAGTAGCGGCAGCTCGCGCTCCACGCGCTGGTAGATGATCTGCTTGACCGCGCGCGGCACGCTGCCCCACAGATCCGGGTTCTCGCGGTACATGATGTCGTCGACGATGGTCTGCACCTGTCGCCGCGCGACCTCGGCGATGTAGTCGGCGATGCCGTCGAGATCGAGTTCGTGGATGAAGTCGCGGGGACTGCCGATGCGCATGAGCGCTTTGTCCACACAGATACTGGCCATCTTCTCGGCGCGCGCGGGTATGAAGCCCTGGAAGCCGAGCTGCTTACCGTCCGGGGAGAAGACGGGCAGCACCTGGACTCGGCGCGGGAGATACGGATAGAGGATGTCCAGGCCCGGGATCCGGAAGCCCTTGAAGTACACCGGCCAGAACAGCATGAGCACGCCGGTCCAGTTGGTGAGCCAACCGGCGATGGCGCTGAAGAGGGGAAAACTCACCAGATCGACGACGAGTTGCGGCTGGCCGGTGAGCTGCTCCCAATCGATGAAGAGCCCCGAGGCCAGTAATGTCATCGCGGCGTCCCCCTACGGTGCCCGGTGGTGAGAAATAGTGCGCATAACACTCTCACCGGTGCCGGGTGCTGTCAAAAGGGTCGGCTTCGGTTTTTCTTCGCTTGTCCTGCGAGGTTGTCGGCGAGCGGCAATGCTGGTCAACCGACCAAGAGAATTGTGAGGGGAACGGGATGAGTGTGGATCGCCGCGGTTTTCTCGCCGGAGCCACCGCCGCCGCGGGAATCGCCGGAGCGGCCGCGTGGCCGGGCGGCGCGACGGCGCGGGCAGAGGGCGTCGCCAAGGCCGCCTTCCCCACCGACTCCGCGCTGCGCGTGCTGGTCACCGGTGACGCGGGCACCGGCGCGCGCCCACAGTGGCAGGTCGCCGACGCCGCCCGCGCGCTGCATGCCCGCGCACCCTTCTCCCTGGCTCTCGGCCTCGGCGACAATGTCTACGAGTCCGGCCCGTGGGCCGATGACGATGCCCAGTTCGCGGCGAAGTTCGAGGATCCCAATCACGGCCTCGACTTCCCGTGGCTCATGGTCCAGGGCAATCACGACAACAGTTCGGTCCTGCCCGGCGACGGCGGCTGGCTGCTGCGCGGCGATCACGAGGTGGCCTATCACGGTCGGTCGGCGCGCTGGTACATGCCCGCGCGCTACTACTCCGTGCGGGTGCCGCGAGAGCGGCCGATCGTCGAATTCTTCGTGCTGGACCTGAATCCGATCGCGGCCTACCTCCCGCCGCTGTTCGCGCCGTACTGGGCGGCGGACGGGCAGTTCATGAGCGAGCAGGCCGCGTGGCTGGACCGCGCCCTCGCCGAGTCACCGGCCACGTGGAAGATCGCCTGCACCCATCACCCGTACCGCAACAACGGGCCGCACGGGAACGCTGGCAATTACGAGGGCCTGAATATCGAGCCCATCAACGGGATTCACGTGAAACGGTTCTTCGAGGACCACGTGTTGGGCCGCTGCCAGTTCGTGCTCTCCGGCCACGACCACTCGCTCCAGGTGCTGGAGCCGGATGTCGACTGCAAGGGCACCCGCCAGCTCATCTCCGGCGCGGCCGCCAAATCGGTCTCCGGCGAACACGCTCGGGGCCAGGCTCCAACTCCGGCCCTGTACGAGAACTACCGCGATCTGGGCTTCATGGTGCTGGACCTGACGCCGAGCGCGGTCGAGGTGGGCGTGGTCACGGTCGATCTGGCCAGTGGCGCGCACACCACCGCCTTCCAGCGTCGACTGGCCTAGGGCTTCCAGACGACTAGGGCTTCAAGACGATTCGAATGGGGTTGCCCTCCTTGGCCTCCAGCGCGTGCACGGCCTTGGCGGCATCGGCGAGCGGCACCACCGCGCTGACCGAGCGCGAGAAGTCGACGCGGCCCAGCGCGTGCAGCCGCACCAATTGCGCGACATGCTCGGGCTGCGACCCGTAGTGCCCGCGCAACTGCTGTTGGAAGAAGCTGAACGCGGTGCCGCCGGTGATCGTGATCGGCTTGTCGGTGAGGCCGACCAGCACCAGACGCCCTTGCGGCGCAAGGCAGGTCACGGCCTGTTCGCGCACCGCGGCCACCCCCGCGAAGTCGAAGGCCGTCGCCAGCCCGGTCCCGCTGGCGGTCCAGATCTTTTGTCGCAGATCGGGATCGGCCGGATCGAAGGCGAAGTCCGCACCGAGTTCGAGCGCGCGTTCCCGGGCGGCGGGTAGCGGATCGACGGCCACGATCGGCGCCGCTCCGATCACGCGCAACAGCTGTACGGCATGCGCCCCGAGACCGCCCACACCCCAAACGCCCACGGGTTCGGCCGGTTTCACCTCGGCGGTGGCGGTGATGGCCGCCCACGGCGTGGACACCGCGTCGGGAATGAAGCAGGCCTGTTCGAAGGGCAGTTCGTCGGGAATCGGCACCAGGGTGTCGATGCGGGCGAGGGTGTACTCGGCCCAGCCGCCGTCGTAGTCGACGCCGCGGGTGAAGACCGCCGCACCGCGAAGTTCCCCGGCCTGCAACAACACTCGGTCGCCGACCTGCGCGGTGGCGACGCCCGGGCCGAGCGCGTGCACGGTGCCCGCCACCTCGTGGCCGAGAGTCACCACGTCACCGCTCAGGAACAGCGGGGTCAGGGTGCCGTCGATGAGGTGGACGTCGGAGAGGCAGACCCCGGCGGCTTCGACCTTGATCAGGACCTGATCCGGTCCGGGCTCGGGTATCGGCACCTCGTCGAGTTCGAGTCGTCGTTGTGGTCCCAGATGCAGTCGCGCGGCCAGCATGGTCATCGGCTCCTCCCGGCGGGGCGGTCTCTCCCGTCGGCCTCATGCTAGGCCGCGCCGCACCAGCGCGGCGGGTTTCTCGAGTTCTGGGATTCCGGTGAGTTATCTCATGAATTTCGCCGCGCGGGACGGGTGCTGAATTCACCGCCGAATTCGAGGACCACCAGCGAATTCGCCGGTGCGACATCGTGGTTTCGGTTAATGCGAATTAGCTATTGTTTCCCGCTGCCGCTACTGATCTGCGTGTTTACCTTCCTGTTACCTGGTCTACCGTTTAACTCCAGCAGCTGTGACCTCACATATCGGGCATTCGGCTTTCGAGCTGTCGAAATGCGGAGAGAAAGGCTGGAGAATAGATGCGAATTGGCATGGCGCTGCGTACGGCAGCGCTGACCGTGGCGGCCGCGGTCGGCCTCGGACTCGCGGCGGCGGCCCCGGCGGGCGCGACCACCGATCTCGACCGCTACCTGGATCTGCCACTGGTCAATCGCGATGCGGCGAGCGCCCCGGGCGGGGTGAATCCCGAATTGCCCTATGACGCGGCGCGCTTGCGCGATCTCCTGGACCAGGCCCGGCGCGAGGGCGTGGCCCCGACCCGCTATGCCGCACTGCTGTACCAGTATTGGCTGGTCGACGCGACGAACAAGGCGGGTATCGACCTGAAGTCGTGGAATCCGCGCGCGGGCGTGGCGGCCAACCGCGACAACCTCGTCAAGTCCTACCGCTTCTACGAGAACCTCCAGCTCGCACATCGCGAATTGCGTTGGGCCGGAATGGGTGGCCAGGTCGGAGCCGATTTCGGCGGCGGGCTCATCGATTTCGAACTGCTGGGCAATGTCTACGATCTGCCGGGTATTTCCGAGGCCGCGCGGACGGTATTGGGTGCGGTGCACCAGGCGGCGGGACCGCAGGCGGTCGCCATGCTGCCCAAGGGTTTGTCCGCGCTCGCCGAAGCGGGTCCGAATATCACCCCGGAGGATCTGAACTACATCAACGGGATGATCCTGGTGATGCAGAAGAACATCTTCTCCGACCTCATGCCGATGCATGACGCCTATGTCACGGAAGGGCTTTCGGCGCTGGAGGAGTTCGAGGACGCCGGATTGTTCGGCCCGGATCTGATGAACGCCTGGCGCGATGTCGCCTCCGGTGACGGCGATCGGATCGCCGAGGGCAATCGCGCGCTGCTGCGGCGCGAACAGGAGTGGGCCGTGAGCGCGCAGTGGGATCAGGTGCGCGGTTACAAGGGCAGTGTCGGCGAAGCCATCACCTATCTCAGCGGTGCGGCCGGTTCGCCGTCGGTGGCCGGGGTGGTGCCGCCGCGCGAATTCCATCCGGTGCGCATCCCGGTCACCATGGCCGACGGCCGCCCGGGGCAGCTCACCCTGCCGCTGCCGGACTGGAATTGGTCGGTCCTGGACTCGCGGTGGGACTACATCACCTCCGAACTGCTGCCCAAGTACAACTTCCAGGTCGAATCCAATTGGCCCGCACTGGAATCCGCGATGAAGGTGCCCTACGAGGCGCAAATGGAGACGCACCGCCCACTGCTCAATATCCCGCAGCTGCTGACCTCGGCGGCGGGCGAGCTCCGGGTGACACCGATCGAGCGGGAGAGCTGAGATGAGACGAATTGCCCAGCGGCTCTCGGTATCCGTCGCGACGCTGGCGCTCGCGGCCGCCGGGACCGGCGTCGCCACCGCCGAGGAGGTGCCGCCCTCGACCCCCGGCCCGGAGCGGATCTTCAACGGCTTCACCCTCGCCAGCCTCGAGGGCGCGACGCAGCCCTCGGCGCAGGAGGCCTTCGAGGCCCTCATGGCCGACGACCCGTTCTACGAGGAGCCGCCGCTGACCGGCTCCGAAAAGCCCGGCGACATACTGAAATCCAAGAAGGTCAAGGTGATCTTCAGCGGCGTGACCCCGAACAATGTCGAGGGTTACAAGCTCATGTACGTCACCACCGGCAATGACGGCAAACCGTTCATCAGCACCGGCATCCTGCTGATGCCCGTGGACGGCAAGCCGAACGACCAGCGGCATGTGATCGGCTATCAGGAGGCCAACGACAGCGTCGGCTGGAACTGCCACCCGAGCACCCAGTGGACCGGCGGCGCACCGCTGGACGGCGCGTCCTGGTCGGCGCTGGGGCCGCTGGCCATGATGTTCGACAAGGGCTATGCCGTCATGATCTCCGATGTCGGCAACGACGCGGACAAGAAACCGCACGGGGTGTTCGCGGGCAAGTTCGGCGCGCATGCCCAACTCGACGGTGTGCGTGCGGCTCTCGGCCTCGAGGACGCCGGACTGAATCCGAAGGCCCAGGTGGCGCTGTTCGGAATCGCCGGTGGCGGTGTGGGTTCCGCCTTCGCCACCGAAATGGCGTCGGAGTACGCGCCCGAACTCGATATCAAATCCACCGTGCTGGAGGGCATGGTGGTGAAGCCGCGCAATTTCATGCGCGTCGCGGACGGCTCGATCGGCTCCGGATTCGCGTTCGCGACCCTGCTCGGACTGGAGCCCTGGTACCCCGAGATGGCGGTCGACGCCAAGGCCAACCCGGCGGGCCGGGCGCTGGCCGACGTCTTCCGCACCCAGTGCCAGGTGCCCGCGTACTTCGGAACGCCTTATGTCCCACTGCGTTCGCTGTTCACCTCGGGTCTGAGCCCGGCCGACGAACCGGCCTTCCAGCGAGCCTTCGACGACAACGAACTGGGTCGCTCCGGTACGCCGCGGGGCAAGGTCATCATCGCCTCCTGTGCCAAGGACGATTCGCCCATGTCGCTGGTCCCGGCCCAGGATGCCAGGGAACTCGCGGATACCTATCGGTCACAGGGTGCCGACGTGAGTTATCAGCCCACCGACTGCGGTATGGACCGGTTCATTACCGACCTGTACGGCTGGGGCACCGACCTTTTCGGCATGCAGACCATCGATCAGCTCGACAGCTACTTCAGCTGACAATCGGAAAAGGACTCTCGCACATGGCAATTCTGTACGGCGTGGAATATCTGCTGACCTTCGGCTCGCTCGCGGTCTGGAAGCTCGTCGGCCAGGCCTTCGGACTGTAATCGCCGGAAGGAGGTCGGGCCTCGTCGCCCGGCCTCCCCCGGTGGTGCCGGTGGGTGGGATCGAGGACGGCGCGGTTGGGCACGGACCCGTCCCCCTCGTCCCATCCGACCGACTCGACGCGCTCTCGTGGACGGACCGGCGCGGTGGCCGTCGCGAAGTCACGCGTCATAGGAGCATTGTGGACCCTGCGCGGCCGCCTGTCCGGCAAACGATGCACAAACGTTGCAGCTGAACTCCGGGTGGTTACAGTCGAGATATGGGCATCGAGTGTTCGAGCATTGTCGAGGCACCGCTGACCGAGGTCTTCGACTGGTTCGCGCGGCCAGGGGCGTTTCGCCGTCTGAGTCCGCCCTGGCAGCCATTGTCGCTGGTGAGCGAGGCGCGATCACTGGCCGACGGGCGGGCGGTGCTGGCCCTGCCGGGCGGTCTGCGGTGGGTCGCGCAACACGATCGCACCGCCTACAACCCGCCGTACCGCTTCGCCGACGCCGTGGTCGTGGACGGTCTCGCCTCCGCTCCGGCCGGACTCGCGGTGCACTGGAAGCACCTGCACGAATTCGAGGCCGTCGACGCCACCCACACCCGCGTGGCGGACAAGGTGGACACCCCGATTCCGGCGGCGGTGCTGCGCTCCACCTTCGACTACCGCTACCGCCAGCTGGCCGACGATCTCGCCGCGCACCGGCGGGCGGCCGCGCGCGGCTTCGGTCCGATCACCGTCGCGGTCACCGGCGCGTCCGGGCTCGTGGGCAGCGCGCTCACCGCCTTCCTCACCACCGGCGGACACACCGTGGTCCGACTCACCCGTCACACGCCCCGCGATACCACCGAGCGGCAATGGAATCCGGATGATCCGGCCCCGGATCTGCTCGACGGCGTGGACGCGGTGGTACATCTGGCCGGTGCCTCCATCGCGGGCCGATTCACCGACCGGCACAAGCGGGAGATCGCCGACAGCCGGATCGGTCCCACGCGGGCGCTGGCCGAGTTGGCCGCCCGCGCCGGGGTGTCGACCTTCGTGAGCGCGTCGGCGATCGGGTACTACGGCTACGACCGGGGCGACGAGATACTCACCGAGGAGTGCGAGCGCGGCGAGGGCTTCCTCGCCGATGTGGTCGACGCGTGGGAGGCGGCCACGGCCCCGGCGGCCGCGGCCGGAACGCGGGTGGTGCGGGTCCGCACCGGCATCGTGCAGTCACCGGCCGGTGGCACGCTGCGCATGCTGCGGCCGCTGTTCGCACTCGGTCTCGGGGGCCGCATCGGTGACGGCCGCCAATGGCTGTCGTGGATCGGCATCGACGATCTGATCGACGTGTATCACCGTGCGCTGTGGGACGATTCGCTCTCCGGCCCGGTCAATGCCGTGGCTCCGAATCCGGTGCGCAACAGCGAGTACACCGCCACCCTCGCCGGTGTGCTGCACCGACCGGCCGTGCTGCCGGTGCCGAAATTCGGTCCGGCGCTGCTGCTCGGGTCGGAGGGGGTGCGCGAACTCGCGGCGGCCAGTCAATGGGTGGCCCCGGCGCGGTTGGCGGCGGCCGATCATCATTTCCGCACACCGGATCTCGAGGCCGCACTGCGCCACCTGCTCGGCCGGGAACCGGCGCCCGCCGACCCGAGCGCCAACTGACGCATCGATTGTGCAGCGCTTTATCAGCGCTTCAGCAGCCGCCGCACGGCGTCGACCAGGCTCTCCACCCGCTGGGCGCCCTTCGGCAGGATGATCGCGTCCCACCCCGGCCCGCCGACGTGGACCTCGGCCCCGGCGGCCGCGCAGGCCCGCACCGCCGAGGTCAGCGCCGTGCCCTCCTGCTGTGACCACAGCACCACCGCCGCGCCGCGCTCCAGTCGGGCGAGCGTGTCGGTCAGGGCGTCCGTCGGTACGTCGGGCCCGAGCATGTGCGCGGCCTTCCCGCGCTCGGCCAGTGCCGCCCGGAGTACCTCCAGTGGCAGCGAATGCGCCTCGCCGCTGGTGCAGGCCAACACGATTCGAGCCGGATCCGCTTGTTCCGGAGGCGGATTCGTGCGATGCAGCACCGAGATGACGCACCACGACAGCAGATGTTCGACATCGACGCAGCCCTCCCCCGCGCCCTGGCGCGCCACGATCTCGGCGAAGGCGGGGCGGCACAGACCGTCCCAGGTCTCGGAGACGCCGAATTCGCGAACATGCGCGGTGAGCAGTCGGGTGACGGTCGTGGTGTCGAGCGCGAAGGCGGCCCGCAGCAGCGGTGCGATATCGCCCTGCTCGGGCTGCGGTCCACGCACCGTTTCGGCGGCGCTGGCCGGGCTCGCGCCCGCCCGGACCAGCGTGAGCATGCGTTCCAGCAGCGCGATATCGGCCTCGGAGTAGAGCCGGTGCCGCCCCGGCCGGTGTCGATCCGGTCCGATGCCGTAGCGCTGATTCCAGCTGCGCAGGGTCGCGGTCGGGATACCGAGACGTTCGGCCACCGCGCGCACCGGATATCCGGCCGCGTCACGGGGATCGGATCCGGTCGGCATCAGGTCCGCGGCCTTTCGAGAATCCGCGACATGACGATATTGCTGCGGGTGCGGCCCACCCGGCTGTTCTCCCGAATCCGCTCGACGGTGCGCTCGATCTCGGCCATATCGGTGGCCATGACATGCACCAGGGCGTCGGCCTCGCCCGCGATGGTCCACACGCCGACCACCTGGGGGATGGGTTCGAGGCTGCGGCGCAATTCGGCCGGGGTGATGTTGTCGCGGTAGTAGACCTCGACATAGGCCTCGGTGCGCCAGCCCAGCGCCGCGGGGTTGACCATGGCGGTGAAGCCGGTGATCTGTCCGCTGGCGACCAGTTTGTCCACGCGCCGCTTCACCGCCGGGGCCGAGAGTCCCACGGCCGCACCGATTTCCTGGAACGATGCTCGGGCCTGTCGGAGCAGGTGGCCGAGAATTCGCCGGTCGATCTCGTCCATGGGTGTAATCCTTGCCGCCGTGCGCAATGAATCGCTGTTTCCAGGTCCAGATGCGCAACGAATCAGTGTTCTCCGCGCAACGCTACGCCCAATACCTTCGTTTCAACTCGTGTGCCACCGCACCGTGTCGGATTCCGAACGGAGGGAGTTTCGTTGACCTCGCTGGCCCCGCTCCGCGCCCCCGAACCATCCGGTACCCGCCGCCCCACCGCGCGGCGCTATCTGATGTGCCGCCCCGAGCATTTCGACGTCTATTACGCCATCAATCCGTGGATGGACGCCACCGCTCCCGTGGACCGCGCCCTGGCGCTGGCGCAGTGGGAGACCCTGCGCGCCACCTTCGAAAGCCACGGCCACCGCGTCGATGTCATCGCACCCGAACCCGGTCTGCCCGATATGGTCTTCGCCGCCAATGGCGGTCTCGCTCTCGGTGACCGCGCCCTCTCGGCGCGTTTCGCCAATCCCGAGCGCGCCGCCGAAGGTCCCGCGTACCACCGCTGGCTCAGCGGGCAACCCTTCGCCAAGGTGCACGCCGCCACCGAGATCAATGAGGGCGAAGGCGATTTCGCGGTGGTCGGCCCGCGCATTCTCGCCGGTTCCGGCTTCCGCACCTCGCATGCCGCCCACCACGAAGCCGCGACCTTCTTCAACCGCCCGGTCGTCACCCTCGACCTGGTCGACCCGCGCTTCTATCACCTCGACACCGCGCTCATGCCCCTCGGCGACACCATCGCCTTCTATCCCCCCGCCTTCACCCGTGAGAGCGTGACCCTGCTCAGCGCCCTCTACCCCGACGCCCTCATCGCCACCGAGGACGACGCGAATGTCCTGGGCCTCAACGGCGTATGCGACGGCTACCACGTCTTCCTCACCGACAAGGCCGTCACGCTCCCCGATCAACTCCGCGAGCGCGGCTACCTCCCGGTCCCCATCGATCTCTCGGAACTGCTCAAATCCGGCGGCAGCGTGAAGTGCTGCACCATGGAACTGCACCCCGCCCGCTGACCCGCTTCCGTTAGGGTGGTGCCGGTGCGCCGAATCCTGGTGTCCGGCATATCCGGAGCGGGTAAGACAACGCTCGCTACCATCCTGGCCGCGCACTGGGCACTACCCCGATACGAACTCGATGCCCTGCGCCACGGCCCCGGCTGGGTGCCCCGCGCCGAGTTCGTCTCCGACGTCGAGCGTTTCGCGGCGACCGACGCCTGGATCACCGAGGATCAGTACTACGAGAAGGTCGGCCCGCTGCTCTGGTCGCGGGCCGACACCGTCATCTGGCTCGACCTGCCGCGGACGACGATCATGCACCGGGTGATCAGGCGCTCGGTCGCCCGCGCGCTCACCCGCCGCGAATTGTGGAACGGCAACCGCGAATCCGTTCGCGACTGGCTGGACCCGGACCATCCCATACGGCACGCGTGGGCACGGCACGCGCAGCGGCGGCGGCAGATCGAGGCGCGCATTCCCGCCTACCCCCACGTATCGGTGATCCGCCTGCGCACGGCCGCCGAGGCCGCCGCCTGGCTGCGGGGGATCCAGGCGGTCGGCCGCGGGCTCAACGCTCCGTGAAGAATTCGCGGATGTCGTCGACGAGCAGCTCGGG
The DNA here is from genome assembly GCF_044459025.1 of Nocardia sp. NPDC050406. Taxonomy (NCBI): domain Bacteria; kingdom Bacillati; phylum Actinomycetota; class Actinomycetes; order Mycobacteriales; family Nocardiaceae; genus Nocardia; species Nocardia sp. NPDC050406. The sequence goes on from NZ_JBITIM010000004.1 coordinate 259,657, forward strand.
CTGTTCGAGGGCGATGTAGGCGCCGCCCCGGTCGAATTCGGTCCAGCGGGCCACCGTGGCGTCACGGTCGGCGAAGCGGCGGATGGTGACGTCGCCCGCCGCGACCACGAAGGCGGTGGGGACGGTGACGCGCTGTTTGGGCGCCCAGGTCATCGGGTCGTGCGCCAGGTCGTGGTAGCTCTGGGCGATGGAACCCGAAGTGGCGGTGAACCATTGGATGCTGACGTCGGTGAGCATCCGGTCGCGCGGGATGGCCTGCTCGGGCAGTTCCGCCCGCGGGTCGCTCCACTCCTTGAACTTCTCCACCACCCAGGCCAGCAGGCCGATCGGGGAGTCGTTGAGACCGTGCGCGATGGTCTGCGGTCGGGTCGACATCATGATGTTGAAGCCGATGCCGTCGCGCATGAACGTCTCGACCGTGGCCATGCGCTGCTGCTCGGCCTCGGTGAGACCCTCGACATTCTCGTCGGGCATGGCGACGTAGGCGTTGACGTGCAGGCCGATCAGGCGATCCGGCACCTGGCGGCCCAGCTCCAGGGAGAGGTTCGCGCCACCGCCTCCGCCGTGTGCGCCGAACCGCTCGTAGCCCAGGCGCGTCATCAATTCGGCCACGGCCGCCGCGGTGCGCGGGACGGTCCAGCCGGTATCGGCCAGCGGGGTGGAGAAGCCGAAGCCGGGCATGAAGGGGATCACCAGGTCGAAATCCCGCGACAGCGGCTCGATCACATCGAGCAAACCCATTGCCCCACCGGGGTTGTCATGCAGCAGCAACAGCGCCTGCGCGTCCGGCCGGGCACTGCGAATGTGCTTGAAGTGGATGCGCTGGCCCTCGATCTCGGTGGTGAACTGCGGCCACTTGTTGAGCTCGGCCTCGGCCTGCCGCCAGTCGAATTCGTCCTTCCAGTACTCGACCAGTTCGCGCAGGTAGTCCACCGGCACCCCGCGGCTCCAGTTCGCACCGGGCAGCGCGGGGGTCCAGCGCGCCCGCGCCAACCGCTCCCGGAGGTCGTCCAGCTCGGCCTGCGGAATCTCGATGTGGAAGGGCTGGATGAGGCTCATGACGATCTCCTTTGGAACGGAATGCTTTGTTCCGTTTCAATCTAACAGAACGAACCATTCCGCTGCAAGAGCTGGGCTCGATTCCCGGTCGATCCGCGTTCGCCCCCGGCGAACAGGGAGGTGGAACAAGACCACCGGGTCGCAGGTTGAGTAGGTAACGCTCAACCTTGGAAGGGGTCGAAGACGTGAGTACTTCACAGAACCTGCCGGTCCTGTTCCTGACCGATCCGATCGTGCTCCCGGGCATGGTCGTCCCGATCGAGCTGGACGAATCCGCGCAGGCCGCCATCGATGCCGCGCGGGCCGGAAAGGTCGAACAGGTGCTGCTCGCGCCTCGGCTCGAAGAGGGCTACGCCACCTACGGCGTGGTCGCGACCATCGAACAGGTCGGACGCATGCGCGGCGGCGCTCCCGCCGCGGTGCTCAAGGCCGAACGGCGCGCGAAGATCGGACACGGTGTCACCGGACCGGGCGCGGCGCTGTGGGTGGAGGCCGAGGAGGTCGAGACCCCGCCGGTCGACGGACGCACCAAAGAGCTTGCCGCCGAATACAAGAAGCTCGTCATCGCCGTCCTGCAACGCCGCGAGGCCTGGCAGGTCATCGACGCGGTGAACCAGCTCACCGACCCGTCGGCCATCGCCGACGCCGCCGGATGGGCTCCCTACCTGACCGACGAACAGAAGCGCGAACTGCTCGAAACCCCCGAGACCGCAGCGCGTTTGACCCGACTGATCGAGTGGACCAAGGCGCATATCGCCGAGACCGAGATCAGCGAGAAGATCAGCGAGGATGTGCGCGAGGGCGTCGAGAAGACCCAGCGCGAATTCTTGCTGCGCCAACAGCTCAACGCGATTCGCAAGGAGCTGGGCGAGGACGAGCCGGACGGCGCGGAGGACTACCGCACCCGGGTCGAGAACGCCGACCTGCCCAGCGATGTCCGCGAGGCCGCGCTGCGCGAGGTGGGTCGCCTCGAGCGGGCCAGCGATCAGAGCCCGGAATCCGGGTGGATCCGCACCTGGCTCGACACCGTCCTGGAGCTGCCGTGGAACGAGAAGACCACCGACAGCACCGATGTCTCCGCCGCGCGGGCCGTGCTCGACGCCGACCACCACGGCCTGGACGAGGTGAAGGACCGCATGGTCGAGTACCTGGCGGTGCGCGCCCGGCGCGCCTCGCGGGGGCTGGAGGTCGTGGGCGGTCGCGGCTCCGGCGCGGTGCTGGTGCTGGTCGGCCCGCCCGGTGTGGGCAAGACCTCGCTGGGTGAGTCGGTGGCACGGGCCCTGGGCCGCAAGTTCGTTCGCGTCGCCCTGGGCGGCGTGCGCGACGAGGCGGAGATCCGCGGGCACCGGCGCACCTACGTCGGCGCGCTGCCCGGCCGTATCGTGCGCGCCATGAAGGAGGCGGGATCGATGAATCCCGTTGTGCTGCTGGACGAGATCGACAAGGTCGGCTCCGACTTCCGGGGCGATCCGGCGGCGGCGCTGCTCGAGGTGCTGGACCCGGCGCAGAACCACACCTTCCGCGATCACTACCTGGACCTGGATCTGGACCTGTCCGATGTGCTGTTCATCGCGACCGCGAATGTCATGGAGACCATTCCCGGCCCGCTGCTGGACCGCATGGAGCTGATCACGGTCGACGGGTACACCGAGGAAGACAAGGTGGCCATCGCGCGCGACTTCCTCATCCCCCGGCAGTTGGAGCGCAACGCGCTGACGGCCGACGAGGTGTCGATCACCGACGCGGCGCTGCGCGAGATCGCGGCCAACTACACCCGGGAAGCCGGTGTGCGGCAGATGGAACGGTTGATCGCCAAGGCGCTGCGCAAGGCGGCGACTCGGCTGTCCACCGACGGGTTCTCCGAAATCGTCAGCGCCGGACTGGGTTACGACGTGTCGCTGGGCTACGAGGAGGACAAGGCCGAGGAGAGCGAGATCGCCTCGCTCACCATCGATCTCGCCGATTTGAAGGACTACCTGGGGCGTCCGCGCTTCACCCCCGACGGGGTGGAACGCACCGCGGTGCCCGGTGTGGCCACGGGTTTGGCGGTGACGGGTATGGGCGGCGATGTGCTCTACATCGAGGCCAATGCCGCCGAGGGCGAACGGTCGCTGACCCTCACCGGGCAGCTGGGTGACGTCATGAAGGAGTCGGCGCAGATCGCCCTCACCTACGTGCGCTCGCACCTGGAGGAGATCGGTATCGAGCCGAAGGTGTTGGATCGCAATATCCACATCCACTTCCCGGCGGGCGCGGTGCCGAAGGACGGTCCGTCGGCGGGCGTCACCATGGTCACCGCGCTGGTGTCGCTGGCGCTGGGTCGGCAGGTGCGCTCGGATGTCGGCATGACCGGTGAGGTCACGTTGAACGGGCGGGTGCTGCCCATCGGTGGCGTCAAGCAGAAGCTGATGGCGGCGCAGCGCAATGGTCTGAAGACCGTGTTCATTCCGGCGCGCAACGAGCCGGATCTGGACGAGGTCCCGGCCGAGGTGCTGGAGGCGCTGGATGTGCGTCCGGTCGCCGACGTGGCCGAGATCCTGGCCTACGCCATCGAACCGGTTGCCGAACCGGCGCTGGACGGGCGTCCGCTGGCCGCCACCGCATGAGATAGCTGCCGCGCGGAACAGTCACCGGCCGCACGTGTTTCACATGAAACACGTGCGGCCGGTTGGCATTTCGGCTATAAGTCCAGTTCAGTTGCTGCCGTTGGTGTCCAGTTCGCGGTCGACCGAACGAGTGGTGCCCTGCGCTACCGCGCACAGCACCGCTTCGCCTGACTCGCTGTCGGCATAGATTTCGCAGTGGCACACCGCTTGCCGACGAGTTGCTCCGGTGACGCTGGCGATGGCGCGCAGGCGTACGCCGCTGGCGGGGCGCAGATAGGTGATGGTGAATCCGCCGGTGAGGACGTTCGCGCCCAATACCGTTCCGGCCGCGTAGGTCAGGGCATTGTCGGCGGCATAGGACAGGACGCCGCCGTGTACGTAGCCGAACTGCTGGGCCAGTTCGGGGCGAATGGGGATCTCCAGGGTGGCCGAGCCGTCGCCGAACGCGGTGAGCTCCGCGCCCACCAGTTGGCTGAACGGTTGGGCCGCCAGGACTTTCCGGGCCAGGTCGAGGTCGAGGGTCATCGTCATGGCTGGTCTCCGTGGTCGTCGGTGCGGGGTGCGCGCAGCGTCTGCCAGGCGGCATCGGCCAGTTGTTCGGCGACTTCGGTTGGGGCGGTGTAGATCTCGCCGCCGAGCCAGAGGCGGGCGTACTGCTGGGCGGGGCCGAGCCACAGCGCGTAGAGCAGATCGAAGTCGAGATCGCGCACGGTGCCGTAGCTGGCGTGCGTGCGCCACCAGCGGAAGGCGTTGCGCAGGAATTCCTTGTTGGAGTCGCTCTCGCGGACGCCGGGTGGGCGAGCGGAGGTGAGAACCTTTGCGCGGTACTGGTTCTCGGTGACCCAGCGCAGGTGTTCGAGCACGCCCGCGCGGATGCCGGATTCGGCGTCGGCGCTGTCGCCGACCGCGGCCCAGAAGTGCTGCTGGTAGTCGGCGAGCGCATGTGCCCAGACCTGTCGGTAGAGCTCGGCCTTGTCCGGGAAGTGGTGGTAGAGCGCACCGACGCTGGCTCCCGCGGCATCGCGAATCTGGTTCAGCGTGGCGTCGAGTGCGCCCTGTTCCGCGAACTGTCGCTCGGCCGCCAAGAGCAACCGATCTCGAATCTTCATGTCCAGAATTTAGTTCTGTTTTGCGGGCAATGCAATGGCCAGACCCCGATCAGAAGAGGTTTCAGACCTTCGCGCGGCCCTTCGACAGCCAGTTGAACATGTACCGATACGGGTACCGAGCCTTCACCGACCCCGTCTCCACCTGCCCACTCACCCGCACCACCCGAGCTCCCGGAAACGGCCGCCGCTTCACCCGATTGACCACCCGTCCCCCATCGGACCGCACCTCGTCCAGATGCACCCGCCACCCCCGAGGCACCACCAACAACACGCTCCCCGACCCCACGGCCACCCGCATATCGATCTCGCGATGCGGACAGAACGCCCGCGTAAAGTCAACGGTCACAGACCCTTTAGGCAACTCGGTGACAATCCGAGGCGGAACGGCCCACTGCCCATTGACCTTTCGCCGCCCCCCACTCGAACGAAGTTCCAACAGCCCAGAACTCAACCCCGCACCCTGCCGCTGCCCGTCGGAACCGCTCACCAACACTCCTCCACGAAAAACTGGCCACGAGCATACGACGCCCACCCCCACCCACCCCCGAACCGTTATGCCCCTGATACCCATCCGCCCGAACACGCGTCCGGTCCCCGACCGCCGAACCCCGAACGCTCCAGCCCGCGTTCGAAGTTCGAGGGCTGAGCCGCGAGCGCTGCCTGCGCGCCTCGGAGTTCGAGAATCGGGCTTCGTATGCTCTCCGCCCGCGTTGGAGTCTCAGGGTTGGCCTCGTGTGGTCCCGGCTCGCGTCGGAGTTCCAGGGTTGGGCCTCGTGTGCTCTCCGCCCGTGTTCGGAGTTCCAGGGTCGGACCCGGAGTGTTCCCGGGCCCGCGTTTGGGGTTTCAGGGGCGAAGCCCCTGAGAGTTCCAGAGAGTTCGGGTTTGCCATGCTGGGGGGAAGCGACGGAAGGTGAGCACGCATGAGCGAGTTCGAGACGATCCGGTTCGAGCGGACCGGCAGTATTGCCCGCATCATCCTGAACCGGCCCGAGGCGGCCAATGGCATCAACCACGTCATGGGGCGGGAGTTGGCGGCCGTGGCGGGGCTGTGTGCCGACGACCCCGCGCTGAAGGTGGTGACGCTGACGGGTGCGGGGCGGTTCTTCTCCGCCGGTGGCGATCTCAAGGCCATGGCCGCCGCCAAGGACGACGGGCTGGGCGCGTATGTGAAGGCCCTCGCCACCGATCTGCACGAGGCCGTCTCACTGTTCGCCCGCATGGACGCGCTGCTCGTCATCGGCGTCAACGGCACCGCGGCGGGTGCGGGTTTCAGTCTCGCGATCGGCGGCGACCTGGTGGTGGCGGCCGAATCCGCCTCCTTCACCATGGCTTACACCCGCGCGGGCCTGAGCCCGGACGGCGGCGCGTCCTACTATCTGCCGCGCCTGATCGGCCTGCGCCGGACCCAGGAGCTCATGCTCACCAACCGCACCCTGTCGGCGGCCGACGCCCTCGACTGGGGTCTGCTGCACCGCGTCGTCCCCGACGCCGAACTCACCGCGACGGTCGATCAGCTCGCCGAGCAGTTCGCCGCCGGGCCGAAGTCGGCCAACGCGCACGTCAAGAAGCTGCTGCTGGTCGCGCACAACCACAATCTGGAGGAGCAGCTCGGCACCGAGGCCACCTTCATCGCCGACAGCGCGGACGGTCCGGACGGCCAGGAGGGCATCTCCGCCTTCCTCGGCAAGCGCGCCCCGCTCTTCTCCTGACGCCAAGCCGACCCGGCGAATGGAATTCCCTTGGCGGGAACCACCATTCGCCGGGACGCGTCAGCTCAGCCGCGTCGCCGCCGCAGCAGCAGCAGCAGCGCGACACCGCACACCACCGCGATACCGATACCCGCACCGGCCGCGACCACGATCCAGCCCCGCGCCGAACCATTGTCGGATTCCCCTGCGGCAGTATCCGATTCACCAGCCTGCTTGTCGCTCGGACTCTTGTCTTCCCCGAGCACCCCGCCGCCGGTACCTCCCGCATAGGTCGGCCCGTCCTCCGGTGTCCCGGTGACGGTGAGGTCCAATCGCATCGGCACCGGCGCGTTCGCGCCCTCCGCGGCCGTCGACCCCAGTTTGACCGCGATGTAATACCACCCGGCCACCGACTGCTTGCGCACCTCCGAGTCGTTCGCTTCGCGATTGTTGTAGCGAATCGGCACCGTGGCGATGGCCGGATCATGGGTGGGCAGGACGCCGTCCTCACCCAGATACACATGGTTGTCCTGCGTGATCTCCTCGGCCAGTGGCGAATACAGCGACGTCGACACATTCGAGACGCCATCGGTACCGCGAACGCCATTGGCCGCGTAGTGCACTCGATACGCCAGCCCCTGCCCCCACTCCAGCCGGACGCGGTAGAAGACGTACTCACCCGGCCGCAGCGTGTCGGTGTAGCGACCGGAACTGTCGAGCGTGGTCGCGGCATTGAAGGACCCACCGCCGGTCACGGGCGTGTCGACGCCCGCCGGATCGACGAAGGCGGTCTCCGTCAGCACCGGCGCGGGCCCGGAATCCGTTGTCGCGGGCTCGATTCCGACGAGCACTTCGAGCGGCAGCCGCTCCGGGGCCCCGTCCGAGACGGTGTCCCAGTTCACCGAGAAGTAGTACCGGCCGCCGCCCACGCACTTCTCGTCGGCGGCACCCGAGCTCTGCTTGGTCGCCCCGTCCCATGATTCGGTGATCGTCAGCGCCACACCATCACTCGACCGCGTCTCCTGTTCGCGCTCCCTGGAGTGGCAGTCGGCCCCGTCCCGGCCGTAGACCTTCGTCTCCAGCACATTGATGTCGTTGGTGATCGAAACACCGCTCACCCGTGGGAAAGACACGATGCCACTGAAATAGGCTGTGGCTCCGGCGGGCACGTCGACCGCGTAGTACCGCGTCTCCCGCTGCCCGATCGTGTCGAGATAGTGCCCCGCCGTCGCCACGGGGGCCTTGTCGTAGCTCGCCGCCCCACTGATCGGCGTGCCCTCGGCCTGATAGTTCCGCAGCGCCGCCGTACTCACCTTCGGCAGAATCCGTTCCAGCGCGGGCCCGTCCGCCGCGTCGCTGTAGGTGCCGCCGGTGGCCTTGGCCATGCAGTCGAGCTGGGCGCGCGCCTTCTCGTCCACCGCGAACCCGATGGTGTGCACCACCAGATCGAGGCCCTGCTGCTTCAATTCCCGTGCCACATCACAGGGTTCGGGCGGTGAGCAGGTGTCGTCGCCATCGGAGACCAACACGATGGAGCGCGCACCGGAATCGGGCAGGCTCTCGGCGGCCTGACGCAGCGCGGTGCCCATGGGCGTCCAGCCGCGCGCCTGAATACCGTCCACGGCGCTGGTCAGCGCACCCCGGTCGAGGCCCTCGGCCTCGCGCAGAATCCGCACGTCCTGGCAGCCGACGGCCTTCTCCGCCTCGGTATTTCCGGTCCCCGTGCCATAGGTGGTGAGCCCGACCTTCGCCTCCTGGGGCGCGGAGCCGACGAAGGCCCGCACCGCGTTCTTGGCGGCATCCATCATGGTGCCCGCCGGGTCGGGCCGCTGCATCGATCCGGAGGCGTCCAGAATGAGCATGGTCGGCGCGTACTGCTGATCCGATTCCGCGATCGCCGGTGGCGCGGCGCACGCGAGACCGATCAGGCCGACCGCGAAGCCGGTGACGACCGTGTAGAGCTTCGGCATATTCCTCTCCGGGTACCTCGGTACTGACTGCCGGGGCAGGCTACCCGGGATACCTGGAGGTCTCTATTCGGTGCGGGCCGAGCGCCGTGATCGCCCGCCCGCATCCGGTGCGGACCATCGTGTCGGCGGGCCCTTTCCGCCTATGCTCGGCTGTATGGCGTTCTCGGCGATGGTGGCACGTGAATCGGATAGCGGCATCGAGCTGAAGCGGGAGGAGGTCGACCACGACTTCCTGGGCGCGGGCACGGTGACCATCAAGGTGCACTACTCGAGTGCCAACTACAAGGACGCGCTGGCCATCACACCGCGCGGCGGCGTGGTGCGCGAGTACCCGATCATTCCCGGTATCGACCTCACCGGCGAGGTGGCCTCCTCCGAGGATCCGGCCTTCGCGCCCGGCGATCTGGTGGTCGCCCACGGCTACGACATCGGCGTCGCCCACCACGGCGGATTCGCCGAGTACGCGCGTGTCCCGGCGGAGTGGGTGGTGAAGCTGGAGGGCCTCACCCCGCGCGAGGCCGCGGCTCTGGGCACCGCCGGTTTCACTGCCGCCATGAGCGTGCAGGCCCTGCTCGACCGCGGCCTCACCCCCGAATCCGGCCCGGTGCTGGTGACCGGCGCGACCGGCGGTGTCGGCAGCGTGGCGGTGGATATGCTCGCCGCGCTCGGCTTCGAGGTGGTGGCCTCCACCGGCAAGACCGATGCGGGCGACCGGCTCGCCGAACTCGGCGCGAACTCCGTCATCGGCCGCCTGCCGGAAGATCCGGACGCCAAGATCCGCCCACTCGCCAAGGCGCAGTGGGCGGGTGCCGTCGACAGCGTCGGCGGCCGCTCCCTCGCCTACATCCTCAGCAGCATTCGCTACGGCGGCGCGGTGGCGGTGAGCGGCCTCACCGGCGGACCCGAATTGCCCACCACCGTCATGCCTTTCATCCTGCGCGGCGTAGCGCTGCTGGGTGTGGACTCCGCCCACATGCCCATCGGCCCGCGCCGCGACCTGTGGGCTCGCATGTCGAAAGACCTGAAGCCCCAGCACCTTTCGAGTGTCGAGAACTACTCCCCCATCACCGAGGCTCCGGCGGTGCTGCGCTCGATCATGGACGGCACCCACTCCGGCCGCACCGTCTTCGGGGTCGCGGGCGCGTTCTGAGCCGTCGGTCCGAATGGATTGGCGGACAATCCATTCGGACCACGGCACGCGCCGATGGGCTCAGGCGCGCCGACCCACGTACACGGTCGAAGCGCTGAGCAAGAAGATGTCGTCGCGGGCTCCGACGTAGGTGTCGGCAGCCGGATCGAGCAGCGCCTTCACGGTGTCGCGATCCGATTCGGAGAGCTTCTCGTCCATGCGCTCGCTCAGCGCCGTCAGCCATTCGACGACCGCCTCACGCACCGCGGGACCCGCGGGTGCCGGGTGGTCGGTGAGCACGCTGAACGAGGTCACCTCGGCGAGACCGGCCTCGGCCAGCGCCACACCCCACCCATACGGCATGCGCACCGCATCCGGCATCTCGGCCCGCATGGCCGCGAACCACTCATCGCGGGCCGCGTTGAGCCGATCCTGCAATCCCGGCGCGCCGATGCCGATATCCCACGGCAGATACCGGGTGGTCAGCCCGCCCTCGGCCAGCGCGAGCCAGCCGCCCGCGCGCACCAAGCGCGCCAGCCGCCGCACCCCGCCCTGTTCATCGGGCAGATGGTGGACCACCCGCGACGCCCACACCAGATCGGCCTCGGGCGTCTGTCGCAACAGTTCGTCGGAGGCCGCGTCGACACAGACCTGCTCCACCGTCACCGACTCGGCCGCGGCCCCGCCGCCGAGTGCGTGACGCACCGCTTCGGCGGCGGCGTCGAGCAGCTCCGGCACCGCGTCGACGAGCACGATCCGACCGCCGCCGCGCGCCGCGAGCACCCGCGCGAAGGCCGCCGCCTGCCCACCGGCCCCGGAACCGATATCCACCACCGTCGCCTGGTCCGGCAGCCGTCCCACCAGCCGATCGGCGATCCCGGCATTGGCCTCCTCGGCGACGGCGTCCTCACGCCGCAGGAATCCGATGCGGGTGGACCAGTCGATCCCGTCGTGGGTGTGCCCGTGCCCGCCACCGTGCCCGTGTCCATGTCCATGTGTCTGTGCGCCCATGCTTACGACGCTATCCACCCCGCGCTCGGAGACAACTTTCTTTGCCGTTTCGGCAACAAGTGTCGGGCTAGCCGCTCGCGCGGTGGGCCTCGTCCGGTTGGAGATGGGCGAGCAGCAGTTTGATGAAGAGAATGGGCGGCATCCAGGCGAGCGCGGCCGGAACATCGAGGGGTACCAGCAGGGCGAGGGTCACCCAGGCGAAGGCGATCGGGCGTTGTAGGAACCGGGGCGAGGAGACCACGACGACCGCACCCGCGAGCGCCAGCGCGTAGACGGCTCCCGCGCTGTACCAAGGGAATTCGGACACCACCAAGGCCAGCAGGAAGGGTTGCAGGTGGATGGCGACGAAGAGCAGGTGGTGTCGAGCCGTGCGCCCTTCGCGGTGGAAGTGGCGTTTGGCGGAGGCGGTGGCATTGACCACCGCGCCACCACACAGGTCGAAGGCCACGACGGCGATCACCACGATGGCGAGTGCGGAGAGGTCCGCGCGCACGGCGAGGGTGACGGCGACGAGTGACCCGATCGTCGCGGTGAGATAGCAGACGAGCTGCTCGCCTCGGCTGGCCCCGGGCGCGATGAGTCGATCTCCCAGGGTCGTCATGTCCGCTCCCACGACACACCCCGACCATACCGACGATCACCCGGGTGCGCGCCGGAACGAGTTGGGGCGCGGCGTCATTCGCGCCGCGCCCCTGCGCGTCCTGCGTGGTTCTAGGCCGCCACCGGCGCGCTGTCGTCCGCGAACTGGGTGCGGTACAGCTCCGAGTACCGCCCGCCCGCCGCGAGCAACTGGGTGTGCGTTCCGTGCTCCACGATCCGCCCGTGCTCCAACACCACGATCTGATCGGCATTGCGAATGGTCGAGAGCCGGTGGGCGATAACCAGAGCCGTGCGACCCTCCAGGGCTTCGCCCAGCGCCGCCTGCACCGCCGCCTCGGAGGTGGAGTCCAGGGAGGCGGTCGCCTCGTCGAGGATCACCACCCGCGGCTGCTTGAGCAGCAGCCGGGCGATGGTCAACCGCTGGCGCTCACCGCCCGACAGCCGGTAGCCGCGCTCCCCGACCACGGTGTCCAGGCCGTCGGGCAGCGATTCCACCAGTTCCAGCAATCGGGCCCGCCGCAACGCATCCCACAGCTCCGCGTCGGTGGCCTCGGGCCGCGCCAGCGCCAGATTGTTGCGAATGGTGTCGTGGAACAGGTGCCCGTCCTGGGTCACCAGTCCGACCGTGGCCTGAATGGACCGGCTCTTCAGGTCGCGCACATCCATTCCGGCCAGCCGCACCGCACCGGAGTCCACGTCGTAGAGCCGCGAAACCAATTGCGCGATAGTCGATTTACCGGCTCCCGAGGAGCCGACCAGCGCCACCATCTGCCCGGGCTCGGCCTTCAGCGTCACCCCGTGCAGCACCTCCTCGCCGCCGCGGGTGTCCAGTGTCGCGACCTCTTCCAGGGAGGCCAGCGACACCTTGTCCGCCGCCGGGTACCCGAAGTGCACCGCGTCCAGCTCCACCGACACCGGCCCTTCCGGCACCTCCACCGCCTCGGGCGCGTCCTCGATGAGCGGCTTCAGATCCAGCACCTCGAAGACCCGCTCGAAGCTCACCAGCGCCGACATGATCTCCACCCGGGCGCTCGCCAGCGCGGTGAGCGGCGAGTACAGCCGGGTCAGCAGCAGCGAAAGCGACACCACCGCACCGGCTTCCAGCTGACCGCGCAGCGCGTAGAACCCGCCCAGGCCGTAGACCAACGCGATGGCCAAGGCCGACACCAGGGTCAGCGCGGTCACGAAAACGGTCTGCAGCATGGCGGTGCGCACGCCGATATCGCGCACCCGCCCGGCCCGCACCGCGAACTCCGAGGACTCCTGTTCGGGACGGCCGAACAGCTTCACCAGCGTGGCTCCGGGCGCGGAGAAGCGCTCGGTCATCTGGGTGCTCATGGACGCGTTCAGCCCGGCGGCCTCGCGCTGAATTCCGGCCAGCTTGTGGCCCATTCGCCGCGCGGGCAGCACGAACACCGGCAGCAGCACCAGCGCGAGCAGCGTGATCTGCCAGGACAGCCGCATCATGACGGCGACCGTCAGCGCGAGCGTCACCAGATTGGTCACCACCCCCGACAGGGTGGAGCTGAAGGCCCGCTGCGCGCCGATCACGTCACTGTTGAGACGGCTCACCAGCGCGCCGGTGCGGGTGCGGGTGAAGAACGCCACCGGCATCCGCTGCACATGGTCGAAGACGGCGGTCCGCAGGTCGTAGATGAGCCCTTCGCCGATGCGCGAGGACAGCCACCGAATGACCAGTCCCAGTCCGGCATCCAGCACCGCCACCACACCGATGATGGCCGCGAGCGTCACCACCACCCGGGGCGCGGAGCCCTTGACGATCCCGTCCACCACCCAGCCCGCGAGTACCGGACTGGCCACCGCCAGCAGGGCCGAGACCACACTGAGCAGCAGGAAGGCCACGAGCCTGCGATGGTGCCGGGAGGCGAAGGCGAGAATCCGCCGGGCGGTCGCCAGGCGCATAGGCCGCTGTTCGTCGGGCGCGTGCATCTGCCGGTACAGCTGATCCCACGCCACGGATTCCATACTCATCGCCGCTCTCCTCACCGCGTCTCAGGCCATGAAACCCGAGGCCACCGACACTAGAACCTCAACAAAGGTTGAGAGCAAATCCGTCCGACTTCGCCGTCGGCGAAACGCCGCGCGCGAAACGCCGTGACTCCGTCGGTGAATCTCCCCGCCGGTCATGACCGTCAGTAGGATTTCTGGTGTGACCGAGAAGCTCAGCATCACCATGCCCGACCGTGTCGCCGCCGCGGCTCGGGCCGCCGCGGCCGCCGCCGGGAAACCGCTGTCCACCTGGATCGCCGAGACCATCGACCGGGTGACCTACGCCGATGCCCGCCGCCACGATGTGGCCATGATCGAAGAGCACAAACTTCTCGGCGCGGACTGGGCCGCGCGGCAGGCCGAGGCCTTCAAGGCCGCCCGTCCCGGAGCGCGTGGGTGACCGCCCAGCGGGGGCAGATCATCCTCACCCAGGCCGCCACGGTCATGCCGGGCGGAACCATGTTCCTGGTGGTGTCGGGCGAGAACTACAACCACGACCAACCCGGCCTGCGCCTCGTGGTGCAGGTGGTCGGGCCGCAATTGCGCCCGGCCGCGGGCGCCTATCTCTACGATCTCGGCACGGTGGGCACCGCGGTCCTGGTCGCGCCGACGACCCTGCCGAGCGATTGGCTCACCGGCGACCCCATCGCCGAGGTCGACTCCGACACCATGGACGACATCGGCACGCGCATCGCGCGACTGTATCTATGACTCCGGCAGGAGGTTCGCCGCGACGACGGGCAGAGCTGTATCCGGTGGCGCATTCGTCCGCGAACAGGTCGAGGCAGTGACGGATTCGCTCGTGCGAGCGCTGCGCGACCGGATCGCGGGCGAGGTGGACGGTTCGCCCCGGCGGCGCGCGGAATACTCCTCGGACGCCTCCAACTACCGGGTGCCGCCCACCGCCGTGGTTTTTCCACGCGGCGACGCCGATGTCGCGGCCACCCTGGCCTTCGCCCGCGCCGAGGGACTCTCGGTCACCGCGCGCGGCGGCGGAACCTCGGTGGCGGGCAATGCCATCGGCGCGGGTCTCGTACTCGATTTCAGCAGGCATATGCACGCGATCCTCGAGCTGGACCCGGAGACTCGGCGGGCGCGAGTACAGCCGGGGGTCGTGCTGTCGGCCTTGCAACGCCGGGCGGGCGCGCACGGCCTCCGATTCGGTCCGGACCCCTCCACGCAGAACCGCTGCACGCTCGGCGGCATGATCGGCAACAATGCCTGCGGCCCGCACGCGGTGGCCTGGGGGCGCACCTCGGATACGGTGCGGGAGCTGCGCATTCTCGATGGCGGCGGTACCGAGCGCAGGCTCGCCGACGATCTGTCGGCGGTGCCCGGCCTGCCGGAGTTCACCCGGGCGCGGCTGGCCGTCCTGCGTACCGAACTGGGGCGCTTCGAGCGGCAGGCCTCCGGTTACAGCCTGGAACATCTTGTCCCGGAACGGGGTTCGTCCATCGCTCGGGCCTTCGTCGGGACCGAGGGCACCTGTGGACTGCTGCTCGACGCCACCGTCGACCTGGTGCCCATACCGGCCGCGACCGTACTCGTGGTGCTCGGCTATCCCGATATGCCCACTGCCGCCGACGATATCGCGGCGGTCATGGCCGGTGGGCCACTCGCCGTCGAGGGTATGGACGCGCGTCTCGTCGATGTGGTGCGCACTCATCGTGGTGCGGTGCCGGAGCTGCCGCGCGGCGGCGGGTGGCTGTTCGTGGAATTCGGCGGCGACACCGCCGATCAGGTGTTGGCGGCCGCGCGGGCGCTGTGCGCGACCGCCGGTGCGCTCGATTCGCGGATCGTCACCGATCCCGCTGAGACGCGGGCACTCTGGAGCATCCGAGCCGACGGCGCGGGACTGTCCGGCCGCACGCCCGACGGCAATCCGGCATGGCCCGGCTGGGAGGACGCGGCCGTGCCCCCGGAGCAGCTCGGCGCGTACCTGCGGGAGTTCCAGGAGCTCATGCGCGAGCACGCCGTGGACGGCCTGCTGTACGGCCATATCGGCGACGGCTGTATCCACGTGCGCCTCGACCTCCCGATAGCCGATGCGCCGCAACGCTTCCGGGCCTTCCTCGAAGACGCCGCCGATCAGGTGGTGCGCCACGGCGGTTCGCTCTCGGGCGAGCACGGCGACGGCCGCGCCCGCTCGGAACTGCTGTCGCGCATGTACTCGCGCGACGCGCTGGCGGCGTTCGCGGGGTTCAAGGCGCTGTTCGATCCCGACGATGTCCTGAATCCGGGTGTGCTGGTTCGCCCCGAGCCGATCGACACCGACCTCCGCGTGGCTGGCCTGCGGCCGGTGCCCTCGACCGGCGGCTTCGCCTTTCCCGACGACGGCGATATCGGCACCGCCGTGCATCGCTGCGTGGGAGTCGGCAAGTGTCGCGCGGACTCCAGCGCCGCGGGCGGCTTCATGTGCCCGTCGTATCTGGCGACCGCCGACGAGAAGGACAGCACCCGCGGCCGGGCTCGCGTTCTTCAGGAGGTGGTGCGCGGGGCGCTGGACTGGCGCTCGGACGCCGTCGCCGAATCCCTCGATCTGTGCCTGTCCTGCAAGGCCTGTCACGTCGACTGCCCGGCGGGCGTCGATATGGCCACCTACAAATCCGAGACGCTGTACCGCCGCTACCAGGGGCGACGCCGCCCGCTCGACCACTACGCCCTCGGACGTCTCCCGCAGTGGCTCGGTGCGGCCGGTCGGCTGCCGCGCCTGGCCAACGCCCTGGCGGATATCGGGCCGCTGCGGCGAATGGGCTTGCGCGCCAGCGGTATCGACCCGCGACGGCCCATTCCCGCGCTCGCACCCAAGAGCTTCCGGCGCATGTGGACCGAGAACGAACCAGCCGCACAGCCCGACGTAATGCTGTGGATCGATACGTTCACCGACGCGTTCGATCCCGAAATCGCCTCGGCCGCCGTGCGATTGATCGAATCCCTGGGTCATCGGGTGAGCATTCCGCGGCGTCGGGTGTGCTGCGGCCTGACCTGGATCAGCACCGGCCAACTCGACGCCGCCCGACAGCGCTTGCGCGCCACCCTCGACGCTCTAGCCGACCATGTCCGCGCCGGAGGCGTGGTGGTCGGGCTGGAGCCGTCCTGCACGGCGACGTTGCGCGACGAGCTACCGCGACTGCTCCCGGACGACGACCGCGCCCCGCATGTCGCGCGCACGGTGCGCACCCTCGCGGAATTCCTCCTGGCCCATCCCGAGTGGCGGCCGCCCGATCGCGCCGACCGCACGGTGGTGGTGCAGCCGCACTGCCATCAGCACGCGGTCATGGGTTTCTCGCCGGACCGCCGAATTCTCGCGAGCACCGGTGCCAAGATCACGGAAATAGCCGGTTGCTGCGGACTTGCCGGAAATTTCGGAATGCAGCGTGGGCATTACGACATATCGGTCGCGGTGGCCGAGAACGGCCTACTCCCCGCACTCCGGGACGCGGGTCCCGACGCGGTATTCGTGGCGGACGGGTTCTCCTGTCGAACCCAGGCCGGTCAACTGGCCGGTCGTACCGCCCGCCACCTCGCCCAGTTCCTGCTGGAACCGTAGCGCTAGCTGCCGAAGGGCAGGGTGCCCGGCGGAATCTGGTAACCCGAGCTACCGGCGAAAACACTGCCCCAGGCGCCGAGCAGCCAATTGATCACATTGGTGAGCACGCGAAACCTCCCTATCTCGGATGCCGACCGATTGCCCAGCGGGGCACAGGCATCGGAGGACATATCGCCGGATTCGCACTCCGCGTTATCCGAATCATTTGTGGCGCAGCTCACCCGGCATCGGGATACCGCACTCACCGCCGACCGCCGTAGCGCAGAATGGCCCGGTGACATCAGCGACGGCGACCGCCCAGGCACGTACGGTTCGGTCCGATCGTCCGATCGATATGGCGGCGACGGTCATCCCGCTGCGCCGCGGCGGCGGCGACCCCTGCCACCGCATCACCCGCGACGGCGCGCACTGGCACGCCTCCCGCATGCCGAGCGGCCCGGTGACCTACCGCCTCACCCAGGCCGACCGCCATGCCGTCGCCGCCCAGGCATGGGGGCCGGGTGCCGAGGAGTTCCTGGAGCGGCTCCCGGTCATGCTGTGTCTGGACGAGGACCTCGCCGACTTCGTCCCTGAGCATCCGAAGATCGCCGAGGCCCATCGACTGAATCCGGGCCTGCGCATGTTGCGCACCGGCCTGGTGTTCGAGGCCGTGGTCCCGGCCATCCTGGAGCAGAAGGTGCACACCAAGACCGCGCACGACTCGTGGCGAAAACTGGTGTGGCGCTATGGGACTCCCGCGCCGGGTCCCACCCCCGACGGCCTGCGCGTGCCACCGGACGCCGAGACCTGGCGCTATATCCCGTCGTGGGTCTACCACCGCGCCAATGTCGGGCCGCAGCGCTCGAAAACCATCGTGCTGGCCGCACGCATGGCCGCCAAGCTGGAGGAGACCGCCCAACTCGACCCCGTGACCGCCGCCCGACATCTGTGCACCGTCCCGGGTATCGGCGTCTGGACCGCCGCCGAGATCGCCCAGCGCGCCTTCGGTGACGCCGATGCCTTGTCCGTGGGCGATTTCCACCTCGCCGCCATTGTCGGCTGGACGCTGCTGGGCCGCCCCATCGACGACGACGCCATGGTCGAGTATCTGGAACCGCTGCGCCCACACCGTTATCGGGCCGTCCGTCTGCTCGGGCTGGCGGGTTTCGCGCACAAGCCCAAATTCGGTCCCCGCACGCCCTACACCGACCACAGCCGAATCTGATTCGCTAGCGGGCGTCGAGGGCCGCATTGCCAGCCGCCTGCGCCCGCGCCAGCGCGACGTCCACCGGTAGCCGCCCGAGGAACATTTCGTCGAGTATCGGGTCGATGGCCTCGAGTGCGGCCGGGAATCCGGAGCCGCCCCCGGCACTGATCTGCCGCTCGCGCAGCACCTCGAAGAACGGCGACACATCGACGCCCTGGCGCGCCCAATAGTCCCGGTACACCTGCTGTTCGGCCACGACGGCCGGGATCGTCGCGCCGTCGAGCGCGAGATATCGGTTGCCCGCCGCACCGCCCAGCCAGGCCAGTACCCGGCGCACGGCCTCGGGATGGGCGGTGGCCGCATTGCCCGCCACCGCGATGGAGTTGTTCGCGCTGATCCGGCCCGCCGGACCCGCCGGAATCAGGGCCACGCCCCACGGGAACGCGGCACTCTCGGCGATCTGCGCCAGGTTGAAGGTGCCGGACTGGAACAGCGCCAGCTTCCCTTGCAAGAAAGCGGTTTTGGCGAAGTCCGAGCTGGTGTTGGTATCGGCGGCCGAGGGCGCGAGGCCGTCGGCGATCAGCCGCACCAGATAGTCGAAGGCCACCCGCCCCTCGGGGCTGTCGAAGCCGAACTCACCGTCGCGCTGGAGCTGCCCACCGGCCGAGCCCAGATACGGCAGCAGAATCGACTGAAAGTCGTTGGCGGCGTTGTACGGCCAGGGTGCGCGCAAGCGGCGCAACAGCTGCCGGAAGGTGTCGTCGGCGGGATCGGGGCTCCAACGCAGCGCCGCGAGTTCGGCGGGCGAGACGCCGGACGCGTCCAGCAGCTCCCGGTTGTAGTACACGGCGGTGCCGCCATCCACGAATTGCGGTACCGCCCAGAGCTTTCCGTCGCGGCTGAACTGCGCGACCGCGAATGGATCCCAGGCGCGCGCGGCCTGTTCCGCCAGCGCCGCGCCGATATCCATGAGCCGCCCGCTGTCGGCGTAGTCCTCGTACAGGCTCACCCAGAACAGGTCGTCGGCCGTCCCGCCCGCCACATCGAGCCGCAGCTTCTGCGCGTAGGAAGCCCACGGCACCAAGGTGATTCGCACCTCGATATCCGGATTCGCGCGCTGGAACTCGTCCAGCGAGGCCCGATACGCCGCGACGAAGCTCTGATCCCAGACACGCAGTCGCACCACGGTGCGCCCATCGCCCTCGGTATCGCGGCCCAGCCACAGCGCCGCGGTGACGAGCAGCACCAGTGCGAGGGCGAGCCCGAGGACCACGCGGGTCGAATCCTTGATCCTCATTTCAACCCCGTCCACGCGATGGAGCGCAGCACCTGCCGCTGGAACACCACGAACAACACCACCAGCGGCGCGATGGCCAGGGTGGTGGCGGCCATGACGAGCGTCCACTGGGCGTCGTATCGGGTCTGCGTGTTCGCGGTGGCCACGGTGAGGATCTGCCACCGGTCACCGCTGCTGGCGACCAGTGGCCACATGAAGTTGTTCCACTGCGTGACAATGGTGATCAGCGTGAGGGTGGCCAGAATCGGCCTGCTCATGGGCACCACCACGTGCACGAGAATGTCGAGGGTGTTCGCGCCGTCCACCCGCGCCGCGCTGAGGAACTCCTCCGGAATCGCCCGAAAGTACTGTCGCAGCAGGAATATGGCGTACGGCGAGCCGAAGGCGAAGGGCAGTACCAGCGCCCAGAAGGTGTTCAGCCAGCCCAGCCGCGCGAACATGAGGTACAGCGGGATGAGGGTGACCGCCGGGGGCACCATCATGGTGCCGAGGTAGATCCAGAACAGTACGTCTCGGCCGGGAAAGTCGGTGCGCGCGAAGGCGTATCCGGCCAGGATCGAGGTGATCAGCTGGCCGAAGGTGATGAAGACCGTCATGAGCGCCGTCACCGCGACGGCCCGGCCGAGGCCCTGTCCCAGAACGGTCCCGAAATTCTCCCAGGTCACCGGATTCGGCAGCGCCAGAGCGAAATCCGAGGCGAACTGCCCCGGCGTCTTCACCGCCGTCATGGCGCTGAGCACCAGCGGGGCCACGGTCAGCAGCGCGCCCGCGATCAACAGCGTGTAGGCCGCCGCGGTGCGCGGGGTCGGTCGCTCAATTCTCATGGCCGGTCCGATCCCGAAAGTACCGGTACTGCGCGACGGTGATGACGAACATGACGGCGCAGACCACCACCGCCATGACCGCGGCGCGCCCGGGCTGGGCCGCCTGGAACGCCTCCGAATACATCCGCATGGCAACCACATCCGTGGCGTGGTCCGGCCCGCCCTTGGTCAGCGCGTACACCGCGTCGAAGGTCTGGAACACGGTAATCACGCCGGTGACCAGGACGAAGAACATGGTTGGCCGCAGCAGCGGCAGTACCAGCCACCGAGTGCGCCGCCACCCCGTCGCACCGTCCAGCACGCCCGCTTCGAGTATCTCGCGGGGAATGGCGCGGATTCCCGCGACGAAGAACAGCGCCACATATCCGACATTCATCCACACGAGCACCACGGCGACCGCGGGCAGCGCCAGCGCGGGTTCGCTCAGCCACTCGACGCGCCGCCCCAGCAGCGCGTTCAGCGCCCCGCCGGTGGGCGCGAAGATCCACTGCCACACCACACCCACCGCCACCGGCGCGCACATCCACGGCAGGGCGTAGACCACGCGCAGGACCGTGCCGCCGCGCCCGCGTCGCGCCAACAGCGCCGCCACCGCGAAGCCGAGCGCGGTCTGCGCGGGCACGACCATCGCCGTCAGCGCCAGGGTGACCAGCAGCGAGTGTCCGAATCCCGGATCGCTGAGCACCGCCCGCCAATTGCCCAGACCCGCGAACTCCATGGGCCCCAGCAGATTCCAGCTGTGCAGGCTCAGCCACAGCACCACGGCGATCGGCAGCAGCAGGAAAACGCCGACGCCCACCAGGCTCGGCGCCAGCAGCCCATAGCCCGTGATCACGCGGCGAACCGTCCGGCTCATGGTCAGCGACGCTACCGCCGCCCCCGGGACGCCGCCGCACAGCCACGCCCGATACGCCCGAAGTGTCCACGCGCACGGCCAGGTTCGCGCCCGCCGTTCACCCGGTGGCCGTCGGTGGCGCATGATAGTTTTCGCCACGCTTCTTCTTTTCGACGCCGGTGCACCCGGCGAGGCGGGCCACGACGGCAGGGGACGGCGCTCGATGAGAATTCAGCCACGACAGCAGATTCTGGGTGTGTGGCGGTCCTTGCTGTCCGCCTGCTACCGCGACGGCGCCTGGGTCTGGGGTGGGCGCGAGGGCGCCAACTCCATCTCCGATGCCGAACAGCTGCTGTGCCTGCTGTATCCGGCCACCGAGATCGACGGCTTCGCCCTGGACCGCCCGGACGATATCGCCGACGACATCCGCATGGTGCTCGCCCCGCTCGGCAATGGGGCGCGCATCGGCGCGGCCATCGTGGGCCTGCTCGAGGAGTACATCGAGCGCTACACCGACAACGGTGTAGCGGTCTTCGCCGCGGGCAGCTACCTGGTCTCCGCCGACGACAACGAGCCCACCGCCGAGCAGCGCCGTCTCGATGTCGTCGACTCGTACTCCATGTCGCTGACGCTGTGCCTGGCCGCGCTGAAATTCCTGCGCGGCTTCCAGGCCTTCGTGCGCGCCCAGACCCGGCGTGAGGCACAGGAACTCGCCGCCCGCATCGACGTGCTCGCCGAGCGGATCGGCGCCCGCCTGACCGCCGCCATGGTCGGGCTGGTGCGCAGTTTCGTGGTGCAGACCGTCACCCCGGACTCCAAGGCCGGAGAGGCCATGCTCTCCATGCTCAACCAGACCGGCGCACCCACCGGCGTGGTCGTCGAGGCGGTCTCGCGTCGCCTGGAGCGCGTGCGCGTTCGACTACGCAACGACCTCACCCTGAGCCAGACCCCGGACGTGGACCTCTACGACGAGAGTCTGCTGTTCGAATGCGGCTGGAGCTGGGGCCTGGTCAGCAAGTCCGCGCCCATCGATTTCGTGGACCTGCCCATCGCCGCCCAGCCCGGCCATGCCGTCGCGCGCCCGTACCTGCACTTCACCGTGGTCGCCCTGGACGGCATCAACGACCTCACCTCCGCCCGCACCCGCGAACTCGACCTCCTCGACGCCGAACAGCGCCGCCTGGCCGAGGCGCTGCAATTGCGCTGGGATCTGGCCCAGCGCTACTGGGCCGCGGTGGCCCGATTCGGTTCCGGCCGTTGGCCGCTCGAGGATATTCCCTGGCGCACCTCCGACGGCGAGGAGTCCGACTACTTCAGCCTCATCGTCTCGGCCGTGCTCATGCAGGACCTGCTCAACCGCGAAGCCAGTGATGACGATCTGACAAGGGCCGCACCGATTTTCGACGAGCTGGCGCGCCGGGGGCGGATCATCAGCCGCCTCACCGAATCCGATCCCGCCCGCGCCCTGCATATTCCGGGAGTGCGCCTGCGACTGCTGGGCAGCGCGGATGTCGACGGCGGTCCACAGCTGGAGTGGATCGTATCCGACTATCCCACAGTGCTTTTGAAGCGCTCGCTGCAGGCCGCGCGGCTCTCGGGCAATCTGGAGACCCGCGACAAACTCATGGAACTGGCCCAGGAGACCATGTCCCACCTGGACCGCCGCACCTTCCGGGTCGGCTCCGCCACCGGCCTGTGGGACGATCCGTCGCGGGTGTTCGGCACCGAAACCCCCTCCGGTCAGCCGTCCTGGTACCTCACCGAACGCGTGGTGGAGTGCCTGGTCGCCGCCGACCGCATGTTCCGCGAACCGCCGCTGCGCTCCCCTGGCCTGGTGCTGCGCGCCATGGAACTGCTCACCGAGGCCGAACACCTGCTCAATCGCGAACTCCTCGAACTCAGCGAGGAGGACGTCTCCTCCAATCGCGCGGCGCTGGCCCGGGTGGAGCAGCGGCTCTCGCGGGCGCGCGCGGTCATCGACGAAAGGCCGGGTACCGCACTGAGTCTCGCGAGCCGCTCACTGTTGGCGCTGGACGAGCTGGCCTTCGCCCGCCAGGACGCGACGAGGAGTCTGTGACCGGTGCTCGTCTTCTCCGCATCCGACAAGGGCGGCACCGGTCGCTCGGTGACCAGCTGCAATATGGCCTACCGACTCAGCATGGAGGGCCTCAAGGTCGCCTATCTGGACTTCGACTTCGGCTCCCCCACGGCCGGGGCCATTTTCGAGATCAGCCGGATCGACCGCGGCATACCCGGTGACGTCGGGCTGCACTCGTTCCTGCTCGGCGACACCGGCACCATCACCCGACTGAGCGTGCGCTCCGAGACCGACCGCATGGAACTGCGCGGCTCCCGGCACCCGTCGGGGCGGTTGGTGCTGTTTCCGGGCGATCGCGGGGGCGCGGAGTTCGTCAGCCCCGACGAGGCCATGGCGCGCCGCTGCGTCGAACTGCTCGCCACCGTCGAGCAGGAATTCGATGTCACCCTGGTCGATTTGAGCGCGGGCCGCTCGGTCGCGCTCACCCTGGTGCTGCGCGCCACCATGGCGCCGCAGTTGCGCGAGGCCACCGCCCGCTGGCTCATCTTCCACCGCTGGACCCGCCAGCACATCGTGGCCGCGAACGGCCTGGTGCACGGACCGCACGGTTTGCTCGAGACCGGCGAGGCGTGTGGACACGATCGGCGGCGGCTGCTGGAATCGGTGCGCTATGTGCGGACGGCGGTTCCGGCGCTGAACGAACCGGCCAGTGCCGAACGCGCGGCGCAGGCGGCCTGGCTGCGGGAGCAGAACGGCACCCTCAACCGCGCGGCCAGCCGCTACCTCATGGGCTCCACGGTGGTGCTGGGCGAGACCCCGGTGGAGCCCATGCTGCAGTGGCGCGAACAAGTGATTCTGGACGCCGATGTCTCCGCCAATATCGCCAATGAGGAGACCGCGGACGCGTTTCGCGATCTGGCCCATAAGCTCACCAATACGGCGGTGTGGGAAAGGCTGTGATGCACTGTGGATTCCGCGACGGGCTACAGCGAGGCGAGTGAGCGCAACCGGACGGCCGGACTGCCGCTGTCGCATCTGTCCATCGAGGTCGGACACTTCTACATGGACGACCTCATCAATGGCGCGGACCGCATTCGCGCGCAATTGCGACAGGTCGCACCGCTGGTGGCGGCGCACGCCGAGGCGGCGCGGGCGCAGTACGGCCCCACCGCGCGGGTGAGCACCTGCTTCCTCGTCGACGACTACTTCCGCCACGACACCGACCCCACCGAGATTCTCGACAAACTGCTCGGCGCGGCCGAGGAGTGCGGTGTGCGTATCGATTACCTGGCGCGGGAGGCGGGCTGCTGGGAGGTGCCGGTCTTCATCGACGGCGAACGCAGCGGCGATCCGATTCCGCTGGCTGAGATGGTAGCCAATCGTATTGTGGCCGAACCGGATAGGGAGACCAACGGTCGCCGCCCGCCCACCGCCGAATCCGGCTGGCTGTGCAATGGCCGCCGCTCCTCGGACACCGCGTCCGGGCAGGCCATGCGGGTGGAGCCGTACCGGCCGCCGGAGGAGTTCGGCCACCGCAATCACTCCATCTTCCTCGACGTGGAGCTGTGGAGCCGCCGCGAGGAGACCGTGGCGGGGGCGACCGAGGTGCACACCACCTGGTCCTGCCCCTTCCTCGCCTCGATCTGGCAGCTGCTGCGCTTGGGCATGCTGCGCTGGAACGGCGGCCTCGTGGCCGCCCCCGAACCCTGGCAGCCCGCCGACGGCTGGCCGGACAACTGGTGGAAGATGCCCGCCGTCACCCAGCTGAATCCCGCCGCGGCGCCCTTCGCCGCCTACCGCTCGCTCTCGATACTCCCGCACACCTATCTGGGCATCGAACACGCCGTCCGAGTGATCCTCGACCACCTGGAGCAGGACGAAGAGGTCCAGGCGCTGCTCACCGAACGCGGTGCCGCCGAGCGCATTCCGGTGACCATCCCGCCGGTGACCCGCCGCCTGACGCACGTCTTCCTCGGTGAATGAGGTGCGCCGCACCACCGCGACCACCACCCCGGCGTGCGCCACCTCCGGCATTCCGGCATGCTTTTGGCCGGAATCCACATCGGCGACGCGGGTATCCCGGTCGGTAGACACCGGATCGAATACGGGCAGGTGGTGACATGGGCGACCCGTTGGTCGTATTGGGCGAGGTGCGCACCTGCCTGCTGCCCACCTCCGACACCTTGGCCGCCGAGGATGTCACCGAGCTGTTGACACTGCAACCGGGCCGCCGCGTGCTGGCGCGGGAAAGGCCTGTGCCGCTGGCTATTTCACCGAGCTCGGCGGTCGGCGTGGACTGCGCCCTCGCGACGGTCTCACGGTCGAATACGCGCGCGATCGGGACCGTGGCGTCGCACGCGGTGGTGGTCGGCGGGCGGATCGCCCAGAGTTCGTCGAGCACCCGCGTGGTGCGCGCCCCGGTGGCGGCGCGGCGGCCGTGGTCGCACTATCTCGCCCAGGTCGGCGCGGTCGAGTTGATTCCGCGGCTCGGCGACGACACCGCCGCCGCCATCGATCTGAGCGAGGGGTACCTGGAGGCCTCCACCGCCAAAACCCTCGACCTGGCCTCGATCAGCGATCGCATGCTCACCCGGGTGCGCATGGACGACCGCCTCGACCAGCAGCCGCCGGTGCGCACCACCGCCACCCGGCTGCGCTGGGCCGCCCGGGTGGCGCCGCCGGTGGAGGGCGAGGATCGGCCCCGCACGCTGTTCGCCTTCCGCATCGAGGACGAATCGCTGCGCACGGTCCGGATCATGGTGCCCAGTACGCGCGATCTCGGTGGGGTGCAACGCTTCTGCGAGGACCTCGCGGCGCACGACTGGCTGCTCACCACGCTGTCCGCGGCACTGGCCGACGCCGATCGGTCGGGTCCCGGCCGCGACGCCGTGGTGGCCCTCAATCCGCTGCTGGAACAGCTCGTGCACCTGTGGATGCCGGGCGCGCACACCCCGACTCGGCTGCGCGAGTTGTGGACTCGGCTGGAGAGCGATCCGGGGTTCAGCCGCCAGTGGAGCGCCCAGGTCGGCCGCCTGCGCGACCGGCTGGCGGTGGCCACCCTGGAGGCCTTGCGCAGCGCCAAGATCAGCACCGCGGAGTGGTGATCACAGCCGGAACCAGCGCCGTACCAGCAGTGCGAAGAACACCGAGGTCGTCACCGTGCCCAGGAACGATTCGGTGATGTAGATGGCCCGGCCGCCGGTGCGCAGGCCCTCGGTATCGCCCGGGCCGAGCGGATTGAGGTAGTTCACCATGCACTGGTAGATGCTGGTGGTGACGGGATCGTCCGAGACCAGCGCGATGAGAACGCTGAACACGGCCAACTGCAAGGCGATCCAGAACAGCATGCGGAACGGCCGATAGCCGTAGCCGCACACCAGATCCGGGAACAGGCCACCCACCCGCCGCCACCGCACCGGCTGCGCCAACCGCTTGGCCCGCGCCACCGCCAGCCCGCACCGGTCCTCGGCATCGACGTCCTCGTCATTGCGGTAGAGGCCACCGGCGCGGTGGAAGGCCAGCGCCGCGTGCGCGGGCAGGCCCACCGCGACCAGGGGCGCGCCGAGCCGCTCGTAGTTCTCGGCGAGCTGCCGATTCTGCGTGCGGCTCAACCGCAGCGGTCCCCGGAACTCCACCTCGGCGGCGAGCAGCGCGGCGAGCAGATCCGTTGGGGTGGGCGCTGATTCGTCGCCGTCCTGCCCCAGCGCCGCGGCGTAGAGGTGTCCGAAGACCAGGCTGTCGCCCACCCGCCGAATGCCCGGCGGATCGTAGGTGGCCACCACGGCCTCGACATGTCGGGTGAAGGTATCGAGCAGCGGCTGTTCGGTGGCGTGCCGTCGCAGACTGCGCGGCTGGTCCAGGAATCGCTCGACATCCTCCGCGTAGTTGGCGGCGTGTCGTTCTATGCGCGTCGTCATGGCGGCGACGAACGGTGAGGATGGTGCGGCCCGTTCCAGCATGATCAATGGTAAAGCTAGCAATGATAAAGCTTGTGTACCAACACATCTCGGGGCTCGTCGCGGCCGAAGTAGGCGGCCTCGTGATCGGACCGGACGAAACCGACATCCTCGTAGAGTCGGTAGGCGGTGCGGTTGTCCGGCCGCACCGTCACGAAAACCCGGTCCGCGCGGGCCTTTCGGCAGTGTTCCAGTGCCGCCTCGAGCAGATTCCGCCCGAATCCGCGTCCCCGACAGTGACCGGCGACCGCGAAGCCGAGGAACCAGGCGCACCGCTCGGCGCTGATGGCGGTCAGCACATAGCCGCACACCCGTCCCTCGAATTCGGCTACCGTCCAGTCCGTTCCGTGCAACTCGAAGAGCTGCCGCAGCACGAAATACGGATACGCGAGGTGCGAGAACTGCTCCCACTCGATGGCCTGAATACCCGCGAGATCATCCGTGCCCGCAGACCGAATTGTCGGTACCGGTCCAGATGTGACCACGGCTTCCCCTCAGCAGCGCGGGTGCGATGACTTCAGGGTAGGTCGTGGTGATTTCGTTTGGATCCGGTTCGGCCCACCCCTTCGGCGGTCGGGGCGGGCCGAACCGACACCGACACTCAGAGTCCTGAACGCCGGTGGGTACTGGTCCGCCTCTCCGCGTATTCAGCGCCCGGCTGAGAGCCGTGGCCCTTCGTGTACGCGTGCCTGCGGTCGTGTGCGGCAACTATTCTGGGCGTGCCCGACGAGTTACCCCATCGTGCGAAATCAGTCGTCAAGTTCCGTCGGATATCCATCAGCAACCACACCAGTTGGTATAGAAATCGGTCAATTCGGTCGGGCTTCGTGTGGCGCTGGCGGTTACGGGAGGGCGCGCTCATCGAGGACACACCGCCCTTCCTCCACGAGGGTGGCGCGGGCCCGCCGCCGCACCCGACAGGTCTCCACGGTGCAATCCAGATGCAGTTGCATGGCCGCGTGCGCCTGGTCCACGGTGAGCACACCGGGGTCGGTCCGGCAGCGCATGAGCCCGGCGACATGCATGTTCAACGAGGTCAGCTGCATTACGCCACCTCCACCGCGCGCCTGTTCCGACCCCGCGGCGGCGGGAGTCCCTCCCAGGTTGTCCGGCCGGTTGCCGAACGAGCGGTACAGACACGAGCAAGGGTGACGCCTTCAGCCATGACTCCTCGTTCCTGCGTGTGAATCCTGTCCCTGCGTGCGAGTTCTGAAGCGTGCCCGGAGGTTTCAGTCAAGGAAGGGGCCGAGGTGCTGTCCGCTCCGGGCACATTCTCAGCACACCACGAGCAGACATTCGGCGTAGCCGTTTCACAGATTCGTCCGGAAAAACGCGCGAATTCCCAGCAGCGAATCCGCTTGGGGGAGCAGGATTGTCCATAGTGGACGAAGCCCCCTGCCGATGTGATGTGCGTTGGGGCGGGAGCCGGTGTGCTGCAAGACTTCCAGCGCTGCAAGACTTCCAGTGTTTGGTGACCGCCCGCGCCCAACCCCTGTGAATGGAGCGCGCTGTGTCAGTTGGTTCCGCGAATTCCTCGAGTGCCGCATCGACGCTGCCGAGACGCCAGCTCGGCCGCTATCTGCGGGACTGGCGCACCCAAGCCGGGTTGACCATAGCCGAGGCCGCCAAGCTCATGGAATGGGGCGCCAGCACGCTCCAGCGGCTCGAGAAGGGCAATGCCGATCGCATCCGCACCATCGACATCCAGGAGCTGTGCCGTATCTACGGCATCCCCGACGAAATCGCCGAGGGGCTCAAGGGTTTGGCACAGCAGGCGGCGGTGAAGAGCTGGTGGCATTCCTACGGCGATCTGATTCCCGAGAACTTCGATGTGTACGTGGGCCTGGAGGCATCCGCCCAGCAGCTTTCCTGCTACCAGTCGGAACTGGTACCCGGTCTGCTGCAGACGGCCGACTACGCCCGTGCCCTCAATCGACTCGGCTATCCGGAGGATTCCGAGGCCGAGTTGGAACGCCGGGTGCAGTTGCGGATGCAGCGCCAGGCGATGATCACCCGCCGTCACCATCCCGCCACCGTCGCAATGGTGTTGCACGAATCGGTATTGCACCGGTCGGTGGGAAGTGCCAAGGTGATGGCGGCGCAGGTGCGGCACTTGGCGGAGTTGAGCACCCGTGGCAATGTCGCATTGCGTATTCTGCCCTTCAGTGCCGGTGTCCCCCTGGGACTTTCGACCGGGCCGTTCGTGATTCTCGAGTTCGGGACCGACGGCAGGGGGCAGCCGGTGGAGCCGCCCGTGGTCTATGTCGAGGGTTTCACCGGCGATCTGTATCTCGAGAGGCAAGGCGACGTGCAGCGGTATCGCCGGGCACAGGAGTGTCTCGAGCGCTGCGCGTCCGACATCCAAACCAGTAGGGACCTGCTGCGGCAGGTGGCGAAGGAGTATTCGGCATGACTATGGAACTGGCCGGTGCGCACTGGTTCAAGAGCAGTCGCAGTGGCGCTGGCAAGGAGTGCGTGGAGGTCGCGTTCCTGCCCGGAGGCCGGGTCGGTGTGCGCGACAGCAAGAATCCCGACGGCCCCGCGCTGGTGTTCGGCGACGGCGAGTGGGCGAGTTTCACCGCGGATATCGGTAAAGGCGCGTTCGACGAATGAGTAATAGGTAATGGGTATCGAGATCTCGGTACCCACTACCGAAGATCACGAAACGGCGACCTTTCCACAACAAAAGTATGTTTGCCCGCGGCGGGCGCGGGTAACCCATAATGCGTGGACCGAGGGCTAAGAAATTCTCAACCCCGGTACCGAAAATTGCTACCCGACGATTGGGTGGAAAGACTGATCGTAGGAATGCTCTTCGCGGTATCGGCCGTAGGTGTATTCGTGCTGACCGGGGCATTCTTGCCCGCACTGGCAGTCGGGGTGCTGGTGGGGGCCGTGGCGGTCGGCGTGGTGGAAATGCTGTGAGCAGGGCCACCGACAAGCAGGCGTACCCCGCCGTGGCGACGTGGTTTTGGCCGGAATCCTGTTGGATTCCGGCCAAATTCATGCCGTGACCTGCGTATCGCTACCGCCGGAAGAGTTTGTTTCCCAGCCAGACGATCGGGTCGTACTTGCGGTCGGCCACCCGCTCCTTGAGCGGGATCAGCGCATTGTCGGTGATCTTGATGTGTTCCGGGCAGACCTCGGTGCAGCACTTGGTGATATTGCAGTAACCGAGCCCGGCCTCGTCCTGTGCGAGATCGCGCCGGTCCGCGACATCGAGTGGATGCATTTCCAATTCGGCGATGCGCATCAGGTATCGCGGTCCCGCGAACGACACCTTGTTTTCCTCGTGATCACGAACGACATGGCAGGTGTCCTGACAGAGGAAGCATTCGATGCACTTGCGGAATTCCTGTGAGCGCTCCACATCCTGCTGGTGCATGCGGTACTGCCCGGGCTTCAGATCCACGGGCGGGGTGAACGACGGGATTTCCCGCGCCTTGGCGTAGTTGAACGACACATCCGTCACCAGGTCGCGCACGATGGGGAAGGTGCGCATGGGCGTCACCGTCACCACCTGATCCTGCGTGAACGTGGACATGCGCGTCATGCACAGCAGCCGCGGGCGGCCGTTCACCTCCGCCGAGCACGAACCGCACTTGCCCGCCTTGCAGTTCCACCGCACCGCCAGATCCGGGGCCTGCGTGGCCTGCAGTCGGTGGATGATGTCGAGCACCACCTCGCCCTCGTTCACCTCCACGGTGAAGTCCTGGAGCTCGCCGCCCTCGGTATCGCCGCGCCAGACCTTGAATTTCGCCTCGTACCCCATGGCTAGGCCTTCCCTTCCCCGGACGCGGGGTGAGCGCCGAGATCCGCTGGGCTGTAATACTTCTCGAGTTCGCCGACCTCGAAGAGGGCGAACAGATCGTCACGCATGGGCACCTGGTCCTCCGGCGTGACCGTCACCGACGGCACCGTGAAACCGACCTCGTCCGGATCGACCCGGCACACCAGGAGCTTGTTGCGCCAGGCCGGATCCATATTCGGGTGGTCGTCGCGGGTGTGCCCGCCGCGGCTCTCGGTGCGCAGCAGCGCCGCCTGCGCCACACATTCGCTGACCAGCAACATATTTCGCAGATCGATGGCCAGGTGCCAGCCGGGATTGAACTGCCGGTGCCCCTCCACGGTGACCTCGTCGAAGCGGTCGCGCAGCTGCGACAGCTTGTCGATCGCCTCCCGCAGTTCGTGCTCCTTGCGGATGATGCCGACCAGATCGTTCATGATCTGCTGCAGATCGGTGTGCAGCGTGTACGGGTTCTCCCCCGGGCCCGTGGTGGGCGGATCGAACGGCTGCAGCGCGGTTTTCGCGGCGGCGGCGATATCGGTGTCGGAGATCTTCGGTCGGCGGGTGAGCCCCTCCACGTAGGTGGCCGCGCCCAGCCCGGCACGGCGGCCGAAGACCAGCAGATCCGAGAGCGAATTGCCGCCCAGGCGGTTGGAGCCGTGCATACCGCCGGAACACTCACCGGCGGCGAACAATCCGGGCACCCGCGCCGCGCCGGTGTCGGGATCCACCTCGATGCCGCCCATGACGTAGTGGCAGGTTGGCCCAACTTCCATGGGTTCCTTGGTGATGTCCACATCCGCCAGTTCCTTGAACTGGTGGTGCATGGACGGCAGCCGCTTCACGATCTCCGCGGCGGGCATGCGCGAGGCGATATCCAGGTACACGCCACCGTGTTCGGTGCCGCGGCCCGCCTTCACCTCTTCGTTGATGGCCCGCGCGACCTCGTCACGGGGCAGCAGGTCGGGGGTGCGGCGCGCGGAGTCGTTGTCCTTCAACCACTGGTCCGCCTCCTCGATGGTCTCGGCGTACTGGCCCTTGAACACCGCGGGGATGTAGTCGAACATGAACCGCTTGCCCTCGGAGTTCTTCAACACCCCGCCGTCGCCGCGCACGCCCTCGGTGACGAGAATGCCCTTCACGCTGGGCGGCCACACCATGCCGGTCGGATGGAATTGCAGGAACTCCATATTGATCAAGGTGCCCCCGGCGCGCAGGGCCAGCGCGTGGCCGTCGCCGGTGTACTCCCAGGAATTGGAGGTCACCTTGTAGGACTTGCCGATTCCGCCGGTGGCCAGCACCACCGCGGGCGTTTCGAAGAGGATGAACCGGCCGGACTCGCGCCAGTAGCCGAACGCGCCGGAGATGGCGTCGCCGTCCTTGAGCAGTTCGGTGATGGTGCATTCGGCGAACACCTTGATGCGCGCCTCGTAGTCACCGGTCTCGGCGAAGTCCTCCTGCTGCAGCGAGACGATCTTCTGCTGCATGGTGCGGATGAGTTCGAGGCCGGTGCGGTCTCCCACGTGCGCCAGGCGCGGATAGGTGTGACCGCCGAAGTTGCGCTGGCTGATGCGACCGTCCTTGGTCCGATCGAACAGCGCCCCATAGGTTTCCAACTCCCAGACCCGATCGGGGGCCTCCTGGGCGTGCAGTTCGGCCATGCGCCAGTTGTTGAGGAATTTGCCGCCGCGCATGGTGTCCTTGAAATGGGTCTGCCAACTGTCCTTCTCGTTGGCATTGCCCATGGCGGCGGCGCAGCCGCCCTCGGCCATGACGGTGTGCGCCTTGCCGAACAGCGATTTGCACACCACCGCCACCGAGAGACCGTGCTCGCGCGCCTCGATGACAGCGCGCAGGCCAGCACCGCCAGCACCGATCACGACGACGTCGTACGAGTGCCGTTCGACTTCAGGCATAGGACCGAATACTCCTGGGAAGCTTGGGGATTGGATGTCAGCCGAGGATGCGCGGGTCGGAGATCGTGCCTCCGGCGACCAACATGACGTAGAAATCGGTCAGCACGAGCGTGCCGAGCGTGGTCCAGGCCAGCAGCATGTGCCGGGTGTTGAGCTTGGACACCTGGGTCCAGAACCAGTACCGCACCGGATGCGCCGAGAAGTTCTTCAGGCGACCACCCGCGATATGGCGGCAGGAGTGACACGACAGGGTGTAGGCCCACAGCAGTATCGCGTTGCCGGTGATGATGATGGTGCCGAGGCCGATGCCGAAGCCGCCGTCCTTGGCGTGGAAGGACAGCACCGCGTCGTAGGTGTTGATCACCGCCACGATGCCCGCGATGTAGAAGAAGTAGCGGTGCGCGTTCTGGATGATCAACGGAAGTCGGGTCTCGCCGGTGTATTTGGCGTGCGGTTCGGCGACCGCGCAGGCCGGGGGCGAGAACCAGACCGCCCGGTAGTAGGCCTTGCGGTAGTAGTAGCAGGTGAGCCGGAACAGCAACAGGAACGGCAACACCAGGAAGCCCAGCGGAATCCAGGCGGGCAGCTCGCCCACCGGAGTGCCGAAGTGGCTCGAGCCCGCCACGCACGAATCGCTGATGCACGGCGAGTAGAACGGCGTCAGATAGTGGTAGTCCGGGACCCAATAATCGTCCCGCATAAAGGATCTGATGGTCGCGTAGATGATGAACGCGGCCAAGCCGAGCACCGTGACCAGTGGTGGTACCCACCAGCGGTCGGTGCGCAGCGTACGTGCCGCGATGGCGGCGCGGCTCTTGCTGAAGACTCCGGTCGACCCCGTTTCGGGGGCGCTGGTCGGTGCGGCGCTCACTGCTGGATGCCTCGCTGATCTACCCCGTGGAACGTCATCGTTACCTCCGGCATCGAATGTGATGCCCAGCACCATACGACAGTTCCGCTATCACCCGCCCCCGGTCCCGGAAATTCGGACCCGCGCCCGATCACGTGATTTGCACCACATTTTGATCTTGGGTCGGGCGCTGGTCCGCACAGTGAACAAACCGCAACCCCCGGAGCTCGACTCGTGCCCAGGGCGATTCGGGGCGCTCCGTGAAATCCCGTCGCGCTCCCCAAATTTCGTCGTGCCCACCCTCGGCCGGTCACCCCGAAGACGCGAACGCACGCGCCCGCGTCGGCGGGCGCGTGCGTGGACTTCTCGCGTTACTTGGTGCGCGGGCGGGAGTGGAAGCCGAGGCCCTCGTCCTGCGCGCCCATCCAGGCCGCTTCGTCGGACTTGGAGTCCGGGACGTAGATGACGTCCTGATCTCGCTTGG
Source organism: Nocardia sp. NPDC050406 (assembly GCF_044459025.1). NCBI lineage: Bacteria > Bacillati > Actinomycetota > Actinomycetes > Mycobacteriales > Nocardiaceae > Nocardia > Nocardia sp. NPDC050406. The sequence continues at coordinate 293,562 of NZ_JBITIM010000004.1, forward strand.
TGGAGACCTCCGGCGGCGGGGCCTGCTCGAACTCGTCGGCGTCGATGCTGAGGCGTTCGAGGTCGTTCTCCAGGCGACGTATCGGGCCCGCGTCCCCGTAGTGGGAGCGCAGGGCGGTGACGCACTGCCGGAGCTGGCCGACCGCGTAGCGGAGTTCCGCAATCTCGCTGCGTGTCATCGAAACCTCCTCGAGCCGTGTGACAGACCACACATCGTGATCTACAACACAGTACGGCATGAATGGGGATCTAGCTCGTTCGAGTGGGAAACGCCCTGTTCGGACGGGGTGCCTGAGCCCAGGCTACGCCCGTTTCGGCCGCCCGCCAGGGCGGATTTCGCGCTAGCCCGCGACCGCGTACTCGGGCCCGAACTCCGGTCCGCCGGTCATGGCGGCGACGCCGCGCTGGACCAGTCCGACGATCGCCGCGGCCACCTCCTCGGCGCGCTCCAGGATCACGCTGTGCCCGGCGCCGTCGAGTCGCACCAGTTCGGCCCCGTCGAGTTGGGAGGCCAGCACCACCGAATGCGCGAAGGGGATGACGATATCCGCCGAACCCGCCAGTACCAGTGAGGGAATGACGCCCAGGCGGTGCAGGGTCGCCGTCTCGTCGAAGCGGATGAGCGAGTCCAGGAAGCTGGACATGGTCAGCAGCGGCGTCTCGTTGAGAATGGTGGTCGCGACCGCCAGCACGCGCGGGCTGACCTTGCGGGTGCCCAGCGCCGCATCGCGCATGATGGGCTCGAACACCCTGCGGCTGAAGTGTTTCGAGGCCTGCATGACCCGCGGCGCACGGCGCACCGCCACCTGTAGCGAGGTCACGGCGGGACCGCTCAGGAAGCGCCCCAGCCCCACCCGGGTGACGCTGTTGGCCGCACCGGCGATGAGTCCGACGCCGATGATCCGGGTGCCGATGGCCTCCGGGAACAGCCGGGCGTAGGCGAGCGTCACCATCGCGCCCATCGAATGTCCCACCAGCACAACGGGTCCCGTGGGGGCGACAGCGCGCAGTACCGCGTCGAGATCGTGGGCCAGCTGGTCGATGGTGTAGGTGCGCGGATCCGCCGCACCCGAATCCCCGTGTCCCCGATGGTCGTAGAAGACCATGTGCACACTCTCGCCCCAGTGTCGCTGGAGGTGTTCGCGCAACAGCACCCAGGATTCGGTGCGCAGGCAGTGTCCGTGTGCGAACACCACGGTGACGGCGGCGTCGGACGCGCCGAATTCGCGTACTGCGATGGGCACGCCGTCATCGGCGGAAACGGTGAGGTGGTGGCCGTCGAAATCGGCGGCGCGGCGGGTGAGCAAGGACATGACGGCCTCCTGAAGAGTTCGCCTTTTGCCCGGTTGTCGATAGGGATTGCCGCCGCGTTAACCGGCTACACCAGGCGTTATAGACAAGTTGTCCAACTGACGCCGGTGATCGATACGAGCCGATCGGTAAATCTGCGTTTCTCTGGCGCAGAGCCAAGAACCCGCTAGAAAGCACTGCCAAGATGTGTCGATTATCGAATCTAGAGAAATCTAGCGATCTAGCTAGAAACGTGTAGATAGTTATGACCGCAGCCCCGAACACCGGAATCTGCCCCTATCTAGTGTCAGACCTAGATAGGGGCAGATTGGCCTGACCGTCAACGAATCAGGCCCTTTCCGGTACGGCGTCCGGAGTCTTCGGGTTACGTCGCCGCCGAGGCCCGGGTCGAGGGCAGGAACGGCCGCAACAGGTTGGCCTCGGTCGACGGCCCCATCTGCCATTCGGCGATCCACGGCCCGGTGCCCTCGCTGGGATCGAGTGCGCCGTCCTCGAGCCAGCGGTAGCGGCCGTCGAGCAGGCCGCGGGTGAGCTCGCCGTCCTCGTCGTCGGTATTGGCCCACAGCGCGTCGAACAGCCGCTGCACCCGCAGCCGCGACTGGCGGCAGAACACATCGGCCAGTTCCTGGGCCGCCGCGCCCTCGGGTCCGCCCTTCAACACCTCGGCCTGCGCCCGCACGCACGCCGCCGACATGGCGAACAGCTCCGCGCCGATATCCACTATGCGACCCAGGAAGCCCTGCTTGTACTCCAGCTTCGCCTGCCACCGCGCCATGCCGTACATGAGCGCCCGCGCCTGTTTGCGCGCCATCCGCTCGACGAAGCGCATATGCCGTGCGAGCGGACCGAATTCGCCGAAGGTGGCCGGTACCGTGCCCGCGCCGACCGCCAGCTGCGGGAACCACTTGGCGTAGAACCCGCTCGCGCCCACCGCCGCCTTGGCCTTGTCCTTCATCTCGGCATTGCGGTCCACCAGCGCCCCGGCCGCGGCCATGTGCGCATCGGCCATCTCGCGCGCGATGAGCAGTCGCATGATCTCGCTGGAGCCCTCGAAAATGCGATTGATCCGCAGATCGCGCACCAATTGTTCGGCGGCCACGGCTCGTTCGCCGCGCGCCCGGAGCGAGGCCGCCGACTCGTAGCCGCGCCCGCCGCGAATCTGCACCAGTTCGTCGGCGATCTCGCAGCTCATCTCCGAGGCCCACAGTTTGGCCAGCGCCGCCTCGATGCGAATGTCGTTGCGGTCCTCGTCGCACATATTCGCCGAGAGGTCCAGGACGGCCTCCAACGCGAAGGTCGTCGCGGCGATGAAGGACAGCTTGGCCCCGACCGCCGCGTGCTCGCCGACCGGCCGCCCCCACTGCACGCGGGTGGCCGACCATTCGCGCCCGATCTTCAACGCCCACTTGGCCGCCGCCGTGCACATGGCCGGAATGGCCAGCCGCCCCGCGTTCAAGGTGGTGAGCGCGATCTTCAGGCCGTCGCCTTCGCGCCCGACCAGATTCTGCTTCGGAACCCGCACATTGTGCAGCCGGGTGACGCCGTTCTCGATGCCGCGCAATCCCATGAAGGCGTTGCGCCGCTCCACCGTGATGCCCGGACTGTCGGCCTCCACGATGAACGCCGAGATGCCGCCGCGATGGCCCTCGCTGCGGGGCACCCGCGCCATCACCACGAGCAGCTCCGCGACCACGCCGTTGGTGGTCCACAGCTTCACGCCATTGAGTTCGTAGGCCTCGCCGTCCGGGGTCGGCGTGGCGGTGGAGGCCATGCGCGCCGGATCCGAGCCCACATCGGGTTCGGTGAGCAGGAAGGCCGAGACCGCCCCGGCGGCGCAGCGCGGCAGGAACTCCCGCTTCTGTTCGGGGGTGCCCGCCAGCTTCAGCGGTTCCGGCACGCCGATGGACTGGTGCGCCGACAGCAGTACTCCGAGGCTCGGGTGCGCCGACCCGACCAGCATGAGCGCCTTGTTGTAGCCGACCTGTGTAAGTCCCACTCCCCCATAGGATTCGGGAATCTTCAGCCCGAAGCAGCCGAGTTCGGCCAGACCGCGCACGTATTCGTCGGGGATCCGGCCCTCCTCCTCGATGCGCATCCCGTCGACGGTTTCGCAGAAGGCGCGCAGCCGGGTCAGGTACGCCGTCATCTTGGCGGTGTCCTCGGCGCTGGGCCGGGGATAGGGATGGATCAGGTCGAGCCGGAACCGGCCGAGGAACATCTCCTTCGCGAACGAGGGTTTGGCCCAGGTGGTTTCGCGGGATTCCTCGACGAGCTGCCGGGCCTGTTCCTCGGTGGCGTCGACTTTGGCGGTAGTCGCCATGATGTCCTCCTCGACCGTGATCGGAATCACATTCGAGTGTAGGAGTCTTTGTTACCCACCGGTAGATCTGTTGCCCGTCTGAAATGCGTTGCCACGCAATGATCTTGAATTGCGGGCAATTGCTCCGCTAATCGCTCAGATCGAATTTCATGAAGACATCGGCGCGCGCGTACGGGCTGTCGCGCAGCGAGCCCGGCGGCACGTGTTCGAATCCGACCGATTCGTAGAGATGCACGGCATTGGCGAGCCTGCTGTTGCTCTCCAGATACAGCGTCGTCGCCCCCTGCGCCCGCGCGTACTCGATGGCGGCCTCCAAGACCAGGCGGCCGATACCGCGTCCCCGATGTCGGGGCGGCACACCCATTTTCGAGATCTCGTAGACGCCGTGGCCCTCGGGCACCACCGCGCCGCAGCCCACGATCTCGGCGCCGTCGCGGGCGATCAGCACCTGCCCGCCCTTGGCGACGATCTCGGACTCCGGATTGTCGAGCAGATGGGAATCGGCGGGCTCGAGGGTGAAGTAGGCGTGTATCCACTCCTCGTTGATCTCCTTGAACGCCCGCGCGTCGGCGGCCGTGCGCATGGGTTCCACGACAATGGACTGGGTTGGGGATGGTGTTGGCTGAGGCACCTGATCAGCATGCCGGGGCTCGAACTATAACGTCCAATACTTGATAAGTCGGATTGATACGCTCACCTTATGGATGGGGTGGAGCTGCGGCATCTTCGATACTTTCTCGCCGTCGCCGACGAACTGCACTTCGGCCGGGCGGCGGCGCGGCTGCACATCGCCCAGCCCGCCTTGACCCAGCAGATTCGCCGCCTCGAAACCCTGCTCGGCACAAGGCTTTTCGACCGCACCTCACGCAGCGTGGCGCTCACCCCGGCCGGGGCGGTACTGCGTGAACGCGCGCAGGCCATCCTCGGCCACGCCGCCCGCGATCTGGACGAGGTCGCGCGCGTCGGACAGGGCAGTCAGGGGCGGCTCTACCTCGGCTTCGTGCCCTCGGTGCTGCCGCTGGAGCCGCTGCGCGGGGTGCGGCTGTTTCGCGAGCGGTATCCGCTGGTCGAGGTGGATCTCGTGGAGGGCTACAGCTCACGAATGATGGAGCAGCTGAGCACCGGTCGACTGGATACCGCGATTGTGCGCGACCCGGACGACCTGCCCGGTATTCACACCGAACCGCTCATTACCGAGCCCTTCGTCGCGGTCCTGCCCGCCGACCACCCGCAGGCCGGACGCGCCACCATGACCGGGGGCGAGTTGGGCGAGCATCCGCTGGTGTTCTTCCCCCGGGCCGCGGGCGCGCTCGCGCACGACAAGAACCTCGCGCCGCTGCGGGAAGCGGGGTGCCGACCGCGCATCGTCCAAGAGGGCAATACCTGGACCACCATCATGTATCTGGTGGCCGAGGGACTCGGCATCACCATCGCGCCGCGCAGCGCGACCTTCACGGCCCCGGCCTCGGTCCGCATCATTCCGCTCACCGAAACCGACGCGGACACCACCATTTCCGTGGCGCACCGTACCGACGACGATCGAGCCCTGCTCCGCAATTTCCTGGCATTACTGCCCAGAGCTACTGCACCCCACGCAAATATCGACCGAAGTGCGGAACCGTGAACCCGATGGTTCCGCGTTCCGCCGAATAGATGAGGCCCTTCTTGATCAATCCGTCCCGGGCCGGGGACAGCGAGGCGGGTTTGCGCTCCAGATGCTTGGCCACCGCCGCGGTCGGCACCGGTCCGTCGTCGCCGGAGAGATCGGCCATGGCGCGCATGTACTCGCGCTCGGCCGGAGTGGCGCGTTCGTAGCGCGAACCGAAGAACCCGACGGCCAATTCCTCCTCCGCGTGCGGTGCGGCGACCTCCACATCGTCGGCGGTGATCGGGCTCTGGGCGGCCACATCCCAGGTGGCCTTGCCGTAGGCCTGCACGAAATACGGGTAGCCGTCCGCCTTCTCGTAGAGCGTGTCGAGAGCCGACTCGGTGTACTTGACCTCCTCGCGCTCGGCGGGGGCGATGAGCGCCTGATCGGCGGAGTCGCGGTCCAGACGGTCGATGCGGTGGTAGGAGAACAGGCGCTCGGAGTAGGACTTGGAGGCCGAGAGCACCGCGGGCAGATGCGGCAGGCCCGCCCCCACCACGATCAAAGGCGCGGCGTCCTGGCTCAATTCGTGGCACGCACCGCAGATGGCGGAGACATCGGCGGGCCCGAGATCCTGGAGTTCGTCGATGAACAGCGCGATACCCACGCCGCAGTCGCGGGCCAGTTGCGCCGCCTCCATGAGCAATTCGACCAGGTCGATCTCGATATCGCCGGAATCGGCCCGACCGGTCACGGCGGGCACGTCGATCCCCGGATTCCACCGCTCCCGCATGCCCTTGTCGGCGGTGGCGCGCAGCGCGAAAGCCTTGAGAATGCCGAGGAAGTCGTCGACCTGCTCGGGATTGCGATGCTGCACCGCGATGGAGCGCACCGCCATGTGCAGCGCCGAGGAGAGCGGCCGCCGCAGCTCCTGATCCGGGCGCGCCTCCAACTTGCCCGTACCCCAGCCGCGCGAACGGGCCGCGGAGCGCAGCTGATTCAACAGGACGGTCTTGCCGACCCCACGCAAACCGGTGAGCATGACGCTGCGCTCCGGGCGGGCGCGGGCAATGCGTTCCAGCACCACATCGAAGGCGTCGAGCTGCCGGTCGCGGCCCGCCAGCTCGGGGGGACGCTGCCCTGCTCCGGGGGCGTACGGATTGCGCACGGGATCCATGCCGCCCCACCGTAGCGGGAAATCGGGGAAATATCGGCGTGTCTACCGAACCCTTTAGAGACAGTTATCGATTGGCACACGCGCCGGTGGGGTAAGGAATTGTCGGTGTGCCCGTGCACTCTTGCGAACGCGAGGTTCCGGATCGCCCGCGCGCGAGCGCGCATCTCTACTCTTATGTCTGATTCGCGAACGATCCAGCGCAGGGAGGGACCATGTCGGAAGATGCCGCACCCACCGTCGCGGAGGTGGTCGAATCCTGGAACGTGCCCGATGAGGCGACCGTTGCCGCGCGTATTCGCAACAACATCCTGGTGGCCATCGAACGGGGTTACGACGACCCGCAACTCGTCGCCGATCTCGCGGTCGGGCCGTTGGTGATGGCGCTGGGCAAACTCGAGGTCGAGCTGGCCGATGCCCGGCGGCGGATCGAACATTTGGAGCGGGCGGTCACCGCGGGCGAGTGAGTGGACGCGTCGGCGGGTGCGAGAGGCCGCCCGCCGCTGCCCGTTTCGAGAGGTACGACCGCATTGTGTGAGGCGGTTCTAACGCGACTGCGGCGGCGTCGCAATTGAGCCGCCGCGCCCTCGCCGCAGGGGCCGCATCGAGATGGTTTGCCGCTCAGTTGATGCCGTGGTCGACCCCCTGATTGCCCCGTGATGCCTGGTCACCAGGTTTTCGATTCGATAACGCGGGTATGGCGGTCGAGACCAGGTTGTGATCCGGCTCGAGATGCGCGAATCGTCCGCTCAGCGGGACATTTCGCGACTCGCCGCGACACACCCTCCTGTGGGGTGGACAACATCCCCGCCTGGCCGTAATCTTCTCGTGACTTAGCGGAGTCTGTCGCTTCATCGGAGAGGCGGCCCGCGACGTTACCGCCTAATCGATCATCGGGATCCGTATCCGAGATCGAACCGGGGACCCAGAGTTCGTGGGGTGAATCCTCGTCGGCCACAAGGTCGATGGGGTAGGGCCGATCTTCCCGGCCCGAACCCGTCAGCTAACTCGGTCGGCGGTCAGAGCAAGGAAGATCGGAGATGCGGCTCAGTGGGTAAGCACAGCTTGCAACGGGAATCTCGGTTGCCGAATTCCGTCAAGGGCGCTCTTGTAGCGGGCGCTTTCGCGACGGGAGCTTTCCCGGCAATCCAGGCGGGGGCCGCCCCCATCGACATTCCCGGTATCGGCACCTTCGACACCCCGTTGTCGGATCAGGATGCCGCAGCGGTCAATACGCAGGTGAAGGCCTTCACGACCGGAGCCACCAACCCGGAGACCAACCAGTTCGGTGGCGGTCTGGGCGTGGGTGGCGGAGCACAGCTGCCCGGTATCGCGCCGCCGCAGTTCGGGCTCCCCGGCTTCATGCAGCAGCAGAACCAGGGCCCCGCGAACATCGCCCTCGAGGCCGCCAAGACCAAGGTCGGCGCCCAGTACTCCTGGGGCGCGTCCGGCCCGTACAACTTCGACTGCTCGGGTCTCGTGCAGTGGGCCTACAAGCAGGCCGGAGTCGATCTGCCGCGCACCAGCTTCGAGCAGTCGCACGTCGGCCAGCCGGTCGCCTTCGAGAACCTCGCTCCCGGCGATATCGTCGTCACCAATGGCGGCGGGCACGTGGGCATCTACGCCGGTGACGGTAAGCTGCTCAATGCCGTTCAGTCCGGCACCCCGGTCTCCTACACCAACCTCCGCTCCGACCAGGTGGTCACCGCACGCCGTATCGTGTAGTGCGTGGCTCCTGCTCCAGTGAGTGAGTCGGCCCAGGCCCGCGTTGATGCGTGGATCTGGGCCGTACGGCTTTTCAAGACCCGATCGGCGGCCGCGGCCGCCTGCCGCGCCGGGCACGTGCGTGTCAATGGCGTGACGGTCAAGCCCGCCCATCAGATCAAACCCGGCGACGAGATCCGGGTGCGCGCAAGCGGTCTGGAACGCATAGTCGTGGTCGAACGCGTCATCACCAAACGCGTAGGCGCGCCCGTCGCCGCCCAATGCCTCATCGACCACAGCCCCCCGCCCCCGGACCCGCAACTGGTAGCCGCCATGCCCCGCCGCGACCGAGGCTCCGGCCGCCCCACCAAACGCGAACGCCGCGAAACCGACCGCCTCCTGGGCCGCGCCGACGACTAGCGCCGTCGACCAGGTGGTGGTGGCGGGAGCCTGTCGGGAAATGCCGCCATCAGTACCTGGTGATCGCATGTCCACCTCGGCGGACCAGGCGCTAGGGGAGGGCGGCCATCTTCAAGGGGATGGCGATGTTCTCGTCGGCGTAGTGGACGGCGCAGACGCGGTGGTAGCCGTCGGCGATTTGAAGGGGTACGCCGGTGCGGAAGTCGCCGCGTACCACCAGGATCGGGGACAGGGACTTACCGGCGACGATCTTCTCCAGGTCGCGGCGCACGTAAGGGTTCATCGCGGGGGCCAGGTCGAGCCGGGCGGCCCGCAGGATGTCCTTGGCCTTCTTGTGCTCCACGGGCGCGGCGCGCAGCTCCCGCACCACGGTCTCGATGACATCGGGTTCGGCCAGCAGTTCCAGGAAATCGGCCGCCGCCGGATAGTCGTGCTCCTCCGGCTCCTTCTTCCACTTCACCTCGACCCTCGGCTCCGCCATGGCGTCATCATTCCCGCGCCACCGCCGCCGCCTCGTCCGACACGCTGAACTCCGCCTCCCAGACCACCCGCACGATGCGCCGATACCCGTGCGCGACAGCCAGTTTCTCCGAGATCGCGCCGGACTCGAGATCCACCGACACCAGCACGGTGAAGTCGGTCGTGTCGGCGGCGGTGAGCTCCAGGACAGTGGCGGCGGCCTCCGCGCTTTCGGCCACGGTGTGCACAACCCCGCAAATGGGCGGCCCGCACTCACGCAGATCGTGCAACACATGCGCGAGATCGCTCCGGTCGCCGATATCGCAGCGCACCAATACGATTCGGTCCTCCATACCGCTCAGGGGCGGTGGCAGTGCCCGTGGCTCACGGGTCAGCAGCACCACGTCGTGCGCCCCCGCCCCGAGCAACCAGCGCACAGCCGCGACGCCCGCCGACCCGAGCCCGCCGGTGACCAGGTAGGTGTTCTCCGGACGGACCTCGACCGCCGGGAACACCTCGTGCACCGCAGTCGGCGGCGATTGCGGAGTCGGGCAGGTATCGGGACCGGTACCGACCACGCCCGATCGGCTCACGTCCGCCGGTACGAGCGCAGCTCCCCGCGATGTGCGGTGCGGCGCTGCGCCATTGGAGGACGCGTATTGCCGAATCCCCCACTCCAGCGCTTCGGGCGGCGCGATCCCAGGGGAGTCGACGGGCTTGTCGCGCTCCCGAGCAACTCCGTTCGAGGTCGGCGCTGATGCGGCGGTGTGGTTTCCGAAATGGTTCGCTGCGTGGTCCGGTCGCCGCCACCGACGGCGTGGCGGCGGTGCGGTGAAGGGCCCGAGGACAGTCCAGTCGAGCCGTCGGCCCTCGAGATGCAGGTGGGCGAGAGCACGGAGAAAGGTCGCGGGTTCGTCGCCACGGGCGGCGACGGGGTGGGTGGAGTCCCGGAAGGCGACATGCTCCCGCACGGTGGCGACGAGGCGCGGGTGCGGCGCGATCTCCAACACGGTCGAAATACCCTCGGAAGCAGCGACTTGCAGCGCTGTGGCGAGATCTACTGGACTCGAAGCGTTTTCACCCCAATAGGCGGCATCCAGCTCCGCGTGCTCGATGACCGCGCCGGATCGTGCGGTCGAATAGACCTTCGCGGTAGGAACTTTCGGTGTCATCCCGTGCAGCTGCTCCAGGATTGTCGAAGCCAATTCGTGGGCCCGCAGCCCGGAAACCGGCGACTGCCAGCTCCCCGGGGCGTCGGGGAGCCGCTGGGCGAAAATGGTCCGCCGATGCGCGCGCCGAACCAATGCATCGATATAGCGGGGCTCGCCGGATACGGTGATCGACCGCGCCCCGTCGATAGCCGTCACCGCCACGAACGCCCGCATCGGTTCAACCAACCGCATTGCCTCCGCCGCAGTCGCTTCGAGCACGGCGGTCGCGCTCTCGCCGTCCATCTGCGACAGAATCCCGCTGCGCACCACCAGAACTCGCGCGGCGTCAGCCAACGAGAGCGCGCCGCTGGCCGCTGCGGCCGCGATCTCCCCTACCCCATACCCAACCACCGCGTCCGGCTGGATTCCCCACCACGCCAACAACTCCCCCATGGCGACCTGATACACGAAGGTCGCCGCCTCCGCGAACACCCGTCTGCTGCTGTGGGCTCGACCGGGAGCCGCACCAACGTGACCCTCACCGCCGACCTGATCGACACCCGGACGGCCATTGCCGGTCATGCAACTGGCAGCCACCTGGCCATTGCCCGTCACGCGGCTGGTACTCGCACCGTCACCCGCTCGCACATGACCCACGCTCGAACTGTCATCGGCGGCCGTTCGGCCGGTAGCGCTACCGCCCTCGGCGCTTCCGCGCCCACCACCCTCCCGGCCGATACTGCTCGTCGGCCCTGGCTCAGCACGCCTATCCACGCTCACCCAATCGGTACTGCCGCGGCCATTGCCGTGCATGGGGCTGCCGTGATCCTCGTGGCCACTGCCGATTTCAGGGGAGCCGCCCTGGCCGCTGCCGGTGTCGGTCTTGTGCCCGCCGCCGAACCCATGGCGCGGTGTCCATACCCGTGGTCCGCCCGCTGCCACGATCGCGTCCGTGGCCTCCATCAGTGCTCGGGCGAAGATCGGGTAGCGCGCTGCCAACCCGCGGGCCATGCCCGCGTACGGTTCACTCGCCCCGGCGAATACGAACAGGAGACCGCCGGGTTGACCGGTGACCCGGTCCTGGTTGGCCGTGTCGCGTACCGGTGAGGTTGTCGCGGTGGCCATCCTGGGGGTGGTGGGGCCGAAGACCTCTGTGACCACCGTGCGGTCGGGGCTAGGTAGTGCTGGTGGGCTGGAGCGGTGGGCGGCGGAGACTGGTTGGTTCGCGGCGGTGATGCGGGCGGCCAGGGCGTGGAGTTGGGTTGTGGCGTCGGCGAGACTGTGGGCGAGGATGGCGGCGCGGGTGGGGTCGGGGCGCAATCTCGCGGTGGCGGCGGCGAATTCGCGCAGGGAACGGAAGGTGTGCAGGGTCGTGGCCCAGTAGCGGGCCGTGTCGTGGACCTCGGTGGTATCGCGGCCGGTGATGGGGATCAGGACGGGGGGTTCGTCGCCGCGGTCGAGGCGGGCCACCTCGTGGTTGTGCGCATCGGCGCGGTCGCCGCGCAGCGGGATGGCGCTGTGCGCGGTGGTGGCGGCGATCTCGGCGATGATGCGCGCACCGGTCCGCTCGGCGTCGGCGGTGCGTTGCAGTACGACGACCGTGCAGCTGCCCGCCGTCGAGCGATCCGCGATGAGTTCGCGGCGCTCGTCCGATATGCCGGGCAGGAGACGCAGATCCACGCCGCCCGCTATGACGAACGGGACGGAGCCGTCGGCCAGGAGCCGGACCGCCATGTCCACGGCGACCACCGAGGACGAATCCCCGCTGTCCAGAACCAGACTGGGGCCGTGCGTCCCGAGTGCCCGCGACAGCCGCTGCGCGATATTGCCCACCGCGCGCCAGGCTCCGAACACCACCGCCGCGTTCGACCCCCGCGCCAGATGCCCCAGCCCACTGTCGTCGAGCGCCTCGACCGCCACCTCGAGGCTCATCCGCTGCCACGAATCCAGTTCGGCCGCTTCCCGTTCCGGCACTCCGAACCAGTCATGATCGAAAGCGTCCAGTCGGTTCCATTCAGCCGCAAGACCTTCCACCGGCCATCGCCGCCCCAACCCGACAATGGCCACCTCGGGCAATAATCCACCACCGGGTAGCGGGTTCATTGCTCGGCGCGCCGAGGTCGAAGCGATGCGGCGGGCATGGCGCAGCCACACGCGTGCCGGTGGCGCGAGGTGAATCCGGCCGACGCTGTCGTACTCTCCCGCACAGGAATTCCCTCCCGCGTCCGGCGGTCCCCGCCGCCGAGGTACTCCCGCGATTATGCCGAGTACTCGCCCGCCCCGAAAGGCTTTGGCGGAGGCGAACCACCGGCGATCACGATGCGCGCACCCACCGGTCTCCTCCTGCCCACGGGGCGGGACATGCGGTAAAGCCCGCGCGAAACGACAAGCGCCCCGGGCGAATCCGCCCGGAGCGCTTGCCGCGATTGTCTGGAATGTCAGGCGATCATGCCCGCCAGGCGCGAGTTGATGAGCGCCTCGGCCTCGGTCACCATGCGCGACACCAGCTCCGCGCAGGTGGGGATGTCATTGATGAGACCCTGCACCTGACCGGCCGACCAGATGCCCGCGTCCAGATCGCCCTCTTCGAACACCCGACGACCGCGCGCACCGGCGACGAGATCGCGCACATCCTCGAACTTGCCGCCCGCCTTCTCGATCTCGACGACCTTGCGGCTGATCTCGTTGTCGGCCACGCGCGCGGTGTTGTGCATGGTGCGGAAGATGAGCTGGGTATTGCGCTCGGTGTGCGCCACGATCTGCTCCTTCACCGACTGGTGAATGGCCGACTCCTGGGTGCACATGAAGCGGGTGCCCATGTTCACGCCGTCCGCGCCCAGCGCCAGCGCGGCCACCAGGCCGCGGGCATCGGCGATACCGCCGGAGGCGATGACCGGAATCTCCAGCGCCTGGGTGGCGGCCGGAATCAGGATCAGGCCGGGCACATCGTCCTCACCCGGGTGTCCCGCGCACTCGAAGCCGTCGATGCTCACGCCGTCGACGCCGATCTTCTGCGCCTTCAGCGCGTGCCGCACGCTGGTGCACTTGTGCAGCACCTTGATTCCGGCTTCCTTGTAGTACGGCAGGAAGGGCTCCGGATTGCTGCCCGCGGTCTCGACGATCTTCACGCCGGACTCGATGATGGCCTTGACGTACTCCTGGTACGGCGGCGGGTTGATCGACGGCAGGATGGTGACGTTCACGCCGAACGGCTTGTCGGTGAGCGAGCGCGCCTTCTCGATCTCCTTCAGGAGGTCCTCGGGCGTGGGCTGGGTGAGCGCGGTGATGATGCCGAGGCCACCCGCCTCCGACACCGCGGCGGCGAGTTCGGCGCGGCCGACCCACATCATGCCGCCCTGCACGATCGGGTGCTCCACGCCGAACGTCTCGGTGAACCTGGTACGCAGCATTGAGCTGTCCTCCCTTGCCTCTCGCGACCCGCGCGCCGACGGGCGGCGGACCCTTCGGGTCGCACGCACGCCCGAACTGCCCCGATAGTCGCATAGTTGCATATGGGGGTTCAACCCTCATGTGAGCGATCATTTGCGCTCTGGAATCGGTACTTGCGGCCAACCTGTGGATAAACGGCCACCGTCACTGTCGCGACTCGAGCATTATCTATGCCTCTGAGCTGGCAAATGATCGAATGACAAATTTCGGCCAGAACCTTCTCTGTAACCCTTGTCACGCCAAAAAGTTAGTTGCTATTCTCGCCTTTGTTCAACCGTCGACGCCGTCGGAAGACCCGGGGCAGCACAGGCGACGGTCCGAGAGGAGCACGTGGCATGACCGCCGGTTTCCAACCGCTCGACGAGCCCATCCGGTCGCGGCGCAATCACTGGGTCAACCAGATCGCGACCCATGCCGCCATGCGGCCCGACCAGGTGGCCTTCCGCTGCAAGGGCGTCGACACCACCTGGCTGCAGCTGCACCAGCGCTCGGAGAAGTTCGCCGACGCCCTGGCCCGGCGCGGCGTCGGCTTCGGCGACCGCGTGCTCATCCTCGCGCTCAACTACACCGAGTACATCGAGGCCGTCATGGGCATCAATGCCCTGGGCGCCATCGCGGTACCGGTGAACTTCCGCCTCACCCCGCCCGAGGTCGCCTACATCGTGAGCGATTCCGGGGCCAAGGCCATCGTCACCGACACCATGCTGCAGCCCCTGGCCACCGCCATGGTCGGCCAGGCTCCGGCCCTCGAGACCTGCGTGGTCATCAACGGGCAGACCGGCGAGGGCGTCATCGGCTACGACGACTTCCTCGCCGAGGCGGGCGAACCGCATGCGCCGCTGGACATTCCGGAGGACACCCCCTGCCTGATCATGTACACCTCGGGCACCACCGGCAGCCCCAAGGGCGCGGTGCTCTCGCACGCGAACATGACCGCGCAGGGCCTGACCTGTATCCGGGCCATGGAGATCACCCCCGATTCCATCGGCTTCTGCACCTCCCCGCTCTTCCACATCGCGGGGCTGGGCTCGCTCACGCCGTATTTCATGTTGGGCGGCAAGACGATCCTGCATCCGCTGGGCGCGTTCAACGCCACCGAATGGCTCGACGCCGTGGAGGCCGAACAGGCCACCACCGCGTTCTGCGTCCCCGCGCAGTGGCAGATGATCTGCGAGGAGCCGACGGTCACCCAGCGCAAGCTGGCGCTGCGCTCGCTGTGCTGGGGCGCGGCCCCCGCCTCCGACACGGTGCTGAAGGCCATGGCCGAGTGCTTCCCGGAGGCCTTCAACGTGGCGGTCTTCGGCCAGACCGAGATGTCGCCCATCACCTGTGTGCTGGAGGGCAAGGACGCGCTGCGCAAGCTCGGCTCGGTCGGCAAGGTCATCCCCACCATTCAGGCCCGCGTGGTGGACGACGCCATGAACGATGTCGCGCCCGGCGAGATCGGTGAGATCGTCTACCGCGGACCGACTCTCATGCAGGGCTACTGGAACAAGCCCGAGGCCACCGCGGATGCCTTCGAGGGCGGCTGGTTCCACTCCGGCGACCTGGTGAAGCAGGACGAGGAGGGCTTCGTCTGGGTGGTGGACCGCAAGAAGGACATGATCATCTCCGGCGGTGAGAACATCTACTGCGCCGAGGTGGAGAATGTGCTCTTCGCCCACCCCAAGATTCACGAGGCGGCGGTGATCGGCCGTGCCCACGAGAAGTGGGGCGAGGTGCCGGTGGCCGTGGTGGCGCTGCTGCCCGACACCGAGCTGACCCTCGAGGAGCTGACCCCGTTCCTCAACGAGAACCTGGCGCGCTACAAGCATCCCAAGGATCTGGTGATCGTGCCGGAGCTGCCGCGCAATGCCAGCGGCAAGGTGGTCAAGGTGGAGCTGCGCAAGCAGTACGCCGACGCCTGATCCGGATCCGAGCCGATCCGCCGCCCGCCGCGGCTCCGACGCGGCGGGCGGATTTGTGAAAAGGCTGTTGTAGCAGCGGATCCGGGCGCACCATGAGGTGATGAGGCTCGAGCCCGCCCACACCGCCGTGCTCGCTCTGCACTGGCAGATCAATGTCGTCCGGCCCGAGGGCTTCTTCGGGCCCATGCTCGCCGAACCGGTCGCCACCAGCGGCGTGGTGGAGCGCGCCGCGGGCTTGCATCAGGCGGTGATCGATGCCGGAATTCCCGTGGTCTTCACGCGATTCACCATTCCGGTGGGTGAGGGCGGGCTGGTGCGCAATACCGGCTTCATGCGCTCGGTCGGCGCGGCGCAGACCGAGTTTCGGCCCAATTCCCCTGGGTCGCAGATTATTCCGGAGATGACCGAGCAGGCCGCGGCGGGCGCGATCTTCGACAATCAGAAGCTCTCCGGCCTCGCGGGCAGCGCCCTGCCGCAATGGCTGGCGGCCCGCGATATCGACACCCTGCTGATCACCGGCGTCGCCACCAATCTCACGGTGGAGCAAACCTCGCGGCACGGAACGGATTTCGGCTTCTTCGTGCATCCGGTGGCCGACTGCGTCGCCGCCGCCACCGCCGAGGTGCACGCCACCTCGCTCGCCAATCTCGAATTGACCACCGCCGGATGCCTGTCCTCCGGGCAGATCTTCGACCAGCTGCACGCCATGCGGCGCTAGATCATGTCCTTCTTGGTGAGCCAGCGCATGATCGGCCAGCCGACGAACACCGGCAGCCAGCAGGTGAGCACGCGGTAGAGCAGCACCGAGGGCACCGCGATACTGGCGGGCACCCCGAAGGCGGCCAGACCGCCGATGAGCGCGGCCTCCACCGCGCCCACACCGCCCGGCGTCGGCGCGGCCGAGGCCAGCGTGCCGCCGATCATGGTCACCACGGTGACCGTCACGAAAGTCGTACTGCCGCCGAAGGCTTCGATACTGGTCCACAGCGCCAGCGCCGCACCCAATGTGGTTGCCGCGCAACCGCCCACGATCATGATCAGCCGAAGTGGACTGCGCCCCAACTCCTTCAGCTGCGTCAACACCTCCGCCAATTGCGGCCGCACCTCGTTGCGCAGCCAGCGCCGCACCGTGGGCAGGAAGATGGAGACGCCGAGCAGACCGAGCAGTACGCCGCCGACCAGATACAGCACGGTGGCATCGGGGACCATATTCGACAGATCCGCCGAAACACCCGCCGCCACACTGAAGAAGATGAGCAGGGTGACGTGCGTGGCCACCTGCACCGACTGCTGCATGGCCACCGCGGCGGTGGCGCGCACCGCACCCAGACCGCTCTTCTGCAGGAACCGCACGCTCAGCGCCAGACCGCCCACACCGGCGGGGGTCGTGGTGGCCGCGAAGGTGTTCGCCACCTGCATGAGCAGCAGATTGCGCAGGTTCACCGACGCCCCCGCGCAGGCCCACAGCGCCATGGCCGCGCCGACGTACTTCAGCACCGAGACCGTCAGCCCGAGCAGCGCCCACCACCAGTTGGCGCTGCTCAACTCCGAGGTGAAGGTCGGCACCGCGCTGATGTACGGGTAGGCCACGTAGACCAGGCCGATCAACAGCACCAGCTGAATGATCTGATTGCGGGAGAACCGCGTGATCTGCGCGGCCTCGATACGGTCCTGTCCGGTCTGGGCGGCCACCTCGTCGCGGGTGGCCTTCATGAGCTCTTTGGCATCGGGCACGGATTTGCGCACCTGCGCCGGGATCGCGATCTTGGTGAGTCGCCGCGAGGCCGCCAGCACCCGCTGCGCGCCCAGCACCTCGATGGCGGTCCGCACCGCCTTCTCCGCGCCGAACAGGCCCGCGCTGGTGAGCAGCAATTGCGCGATATCGGATTGGAAGCGGGTGTCGTAGGCCCCGAACTCCGATTGCGTGAAGCCGCCGAATCGGATGTCGCCGTCGTCGATTCGAATATCCTCGGCGCGCAGTTCGCCGTGCGAGATCTGCGCGCGGTGCATGGTGTCCAGGGCCCGCCACACATCCGCCAGATGCTCACCGTGGGTCTGTTCCAGGGGGATTCCGGCGGGCACGGTGTGCGCGTAGAGCATCCAGCCGCGATCCAGCAGCGCCACCGTGAGCGGTTTGTTGCTGCCCAAGCCGAGATCGCCGATGGCGATACCCATGAGCGCCCGGTGCTCCACCGCGCGGCGCATGGACGCGAACAGTGCCGGATACTCGCCGCTGCGAATGGTCAGCCAGCGCCGAAGTGCTTGCAGCGCACCGCGACTGCGCTGATTCGCGCCGTAGAGCTCCACGACGAGCTCGTCATCGGGCGGGGTGAGCTCCACCGATTCGGCCTGCGCGCCATCCGCGTTGTCGCCGTTCACGCGGTCCGAAACCCGCTGGGCGGCAGGGGCGGTGGTGGTCGCGGTCGTCGTGCTGGCCGCCACGGCCTGCACCGAACCGGGGACCGTCGCCCAGGTCGCCGGAAGGGTGGCCGCCTCGGCCTGTGACACAGCGTTTTCCGCATCCGCGACCACCGTGGCCCCGGCCGCCGTCGTCACCGAGCGCGGCGTCGTACTGGCGGTCAGCACCAGCGGCCCGCGCCCACCCGGGCGCAGCACGCGAAAGGCGTTCACCTGATACCCGCGCTTGGCCAATACCCGCACCGCCGCGTCGAGCGGCACCTCCAGGGCGGGCGTACCCACCACGAGCACGATGACCGCGCCCACGAACCAGCCCACCGAGAGGCCGAGCAGGGCCCGCGCGGGCACCACGAGACTGACCACCAGATGGATCGGCACGAAGGCCAGCAACAGCGTCCACCACCAGCGGCGGGCGCGCGGCGGGAGCCACGGGCTGGCCACGGTCAGGGTGGCCGCCAGCATGGCGATCCAGCGCGGATCGTCGAGGAACTGCGACAGGAAGGTATTGACCTGCTGCGGTTGCGAGAGATGCCAGCGCGGCGCGGAGAAGCCCGTACCGGTGATGGAGAACAGCAACAGCGCGATGAGCCCCGCGGACAGGTAGCCGCCCAACAGCTTCCACTGCCGCCGCCAGACCAGCCGCACGAATATCGCGAACGGCAGCGCCAGAATCGCGATGCCGTACACGATGTAGACGGCATTGGACTGCTCGGGCGTGAGGAAGCCGACGATGGCGGAGACGGACTTCTCCAGGTTCTCCCACTGCGGCCGGGTGATGAGCGAACCCGCGATGACGATGGCGACCAACACCGCCGACAGCCCCACGCGCAGGATATCGCTGGTCCGCCGGACCCGCGGCTGCAGCAGGCTGCCAGCGACGGGGATCTCCCGTCCGTCGACTCGCATGTCCTATAGGCGCTTTCGGCTCGTGGGAGCGGCTTCGGTCCCATGGTCGGATCGGGTGGGGCGGCGGGCGCGCGGGCGGGCCCGTGCACCTACTCGTCGGTTACGGTAACCCGTCACGGGTACGCGGCGGGACGAGCCCATGGCCAGGACGGCCCGGCGTGTCTGGTTCGCGAGCCTCGTCATGTTCGGGCAACCCCCGGGCGCACATGACAGGATCGAACGGTGTCAGCGGACCTGCGTGTGTGTTTCATCGGTGAATCGTTCGTCGCGGGGGTGGGTGACCCGACCTGCCTGGGCTGGGCGGGCCGCCTCGCCGCCCGAGCCAGCAGCGCCGGGCAACCGCTCACCTACTACAACCTCGGTATCCGCGGTGAGACCTCGACCGAACTGCGGGGCCGCTGGGCCGCCGAGTGCGCGCCCCGGCTGCCCGCGGGCACCGATGCGCGGCTGGTGATCTCGACGGGGGCCAACGACACCCATCACCGCGACGGCTCGCACCCCCGGGTCGCACCGGAGCAGTCGGTCGAGAATCTGGCGGCGATCCTGGCGGGCGCGCGGGACCAGGGTTGGCCGGTACTGGTGGTCGCGCCGCCGCCCGTCGCCGACGCCGCGCACAACGATCGGATGGTGGCGCTCGACGAGCGCTTCGCCGTCCTCTGCGCGGGTGCGGGCGTCTCCTACGCGCGCACGCATCAGCCCTTGCGCGCCAATCCGATCTGGATGCGGGAGGTCGCCGCCGTGGACGGCGCGCACCCGGCCGCGGCGGGGTACCGGGAATTCGCGGAGCTGCTGGCCCCGCACTGGCTGCTGTGGCTGTCGGATCCGCACGGGGGAACCGCGGCCATGGGCTGAGGGACCTCGTGTCGCCAGCGGACGGTCAACCCGCACGCGACAGCGGTATCGGTCGGTCGAGTCCGCGGTTCCGGCGGATCGTCCGCCGGGCACGGGGTGTGACCGAGGCGGCGTTCACAGTCTCGTCGCCGCGGGTCAGCTGCCGTCGTTCTCGCTCGCGCCGTTGCTCCGGGTGCCGGAATCCTGCTCTTCGGCGGCGCTGCGCTGCTCCTCGGCCGAGCGTTGCGCCGTCCGCGCCGCGCGGTTGGCCTGCCGCGCCGCCCGTTGTGCGGTCTCCGCCGCATGGCGCGCGGCTTCGGCGTGTTTTCCGTTCTGCGGCACGGTCTTTCCGGTGACCGGAGGCAGCCACTGGTCCAACATCGGCGCGATCCGCGGCGGCCGTTTGTTGGATACGCCCGAGCCCACCAGCACGCCCAGGGCAATGGCCGCGACCGTCAGCGTTGTCTCGACCAGGACGTGCAGACCGTTGGGATCGCTCTTGGTGACCAGTTGCGATATCCCGGTCAGACCGATGCCGCCGGGCACCAGCATCCAGAACGCGGGCAGGAAGGCCACCTGCGTCGGTGGCGCGTTCCGCTTGCGCTGCACCAGATAGGCGGCGGGCACCGCGACCAAGCCGCCGAGGAACGAACCCAGCAGACCGCCGCCGAGCAGGACGCCGACCTTCTGCGCCCCCGCCGCCACGTACAGCACCAGCAGCAGCCACGGCACCGAGTTCGGCGGCGCGCTGGACCGCCACGAGTACCCGAGGCCGATCAACAGCACACCCAGCACCGGGGCCCACCAACCCAGTTGGTAGGCAACGGTATTGGGCTCCGGCGGCTGCGGGCCCAACAGTTGCAGCCCGATCAGGATGCCGAAGGCCAGCAGGAACAGTTTGTTCAGCCCGTACATGGTGCGGCTGGCCCCCGCCACCATCGACCCGGTCGCCAATTCGATCGAGCCATTGGTGAGCGCCGCGCCCGGCAGCAGCCCCGCCACACCCGGCACCAGCAGTTGCGACGGGTGCCCGCCGCCCAGGGCATGCGGGAACCCGAAGGCCAGCACCGTCGCCGCACAACCCGCCAGCACGGGTAAACCGGTGGACAGCAAGGGCATTCGCTCCGCGAGGATGATCAGGGTCTGCACCACGAGACCGATCACCACATAGCCGAGCAGCGCGGGCGCACCGGGATTGAGCATGAGCCCGAGGCCGATGGTGAGCACCACATTGCCGAGCAGTTTCAACCACACCGGTGTCGGCGGTTTGGAGGTGAGGATCTTCTCCAGGTCGGCGGTGGCGCGCGCGGGCGGGGGGAGCTTTCGCTTGATCTCGTCGAGCAGGTGGTACAGCGCGGCGATCTGATCCAGGCGAAGCGTATCCACGCTGGCCTCCAACAGATCCACCGCCGATCCTCGGGAATCCTGTACCCGAACGAATACGCCGGTGGGCAGGACGAAGAAGTGCACCTCGGTGGCGTCGTAGCGGCGGGCCAGATCATCGAGTATTCGCTGCACCTGATTGGTGGTCTCACCGGAGGAGATCAGCGCGACGCCGAGGTGGCGCAGCAGATCCAGCAGATCCGCCGAGACCGGAGGTTCCTCCGGCGGGTCCGCGGCCTCCGGCGCGACGGCGGCGTGGCGGGTGGCGGCGCGGCGCAGCATCCAGCGGTCCACCGAATCGGCGGCATCGCGCATGACCGAGGACATGCGGCGGGGTATGGGTATGGGGCGGGGTCCCGCGCGCAGATGGCGTGGGCGGTGCTCGGATTCAGGTGTGTCCATCGCGCCTCCTCGCTGTCACCGCGCCGAGCGGGCGGGTCGGGAAGCCCCAATCCAGCAAATTTCTCGCAACAAACACCCACCCTAGACCTCGGTGGGAAGCGCGCCGGGCAGCGCCGATGAATTTTTCGCCCGCGTTCCGTCAACACCCTCGAACGCGCTCCGCCATGCTGGAGCCGCACCAACGAGAGAGTGAGAAAACCATGGGCAAGATCGTTGTCGCCGAATTCGTTTCGCTCGACGGAATCATCGAGAATCCGGCGTGGACCGCGCCGTTCTGGAACGACGCCATCGCGGATTACAAGAGCGCGGAGATGGAGGACGCCGAGGCGCTGCTGCTCGGCCGCACCACCTACGAGGCTTTCGCCTCAGCGTGGCCGACCCACCCGGAAGAGGGTTGGTACAAGGACAAGATGAACAGCATGCCCAAGCATGTGGCCAGTTCGCAGGGCGACCTGGAGTGGAACGCCACCCGCATCGAGGGCGATCTGGCCGATTCCATCGCCAAGCTGAAGTCCGAGCAGAACCTGCTGGTATTCGGCAGCGCCCAGCTGGTGCACCACCTGAACGCGCACGGCCTGGTCGACGAATACCGCTTGGTCGTCTACCCGGTGCTGCTGGGCAAGGGCGACAGCCTGTGGGCCTCCGTCGACGCCGAGGCCACCCTGGAGCTCACCGAGAGCAAGTCCCTCGACAACGGCGTCCTGCTGACCACCTACCGCGTCGCCTCCCCCTCGGTCGTGCGCCCGAGTTTCGGCTAGACGCGAGCGTCGACAGCGCGTTGTGCCGCGATCACGGCGTGCCGGAATCGCGAATAGCATCCCGAGAATCGTCCCGGCTGTCGACGCCGGGATATGCCTAGGGGTGGACGCGTTCGTAACCTTGTGGCGTGGACATCGATACGCGACTGCTGCGTTACTTCATGGCGGTCGCGGAAACCGAGAACCTGCCGCGGGCGGCGCAGCGACTGCATGTTGCCCAACCCGCGCTGGCCACACAGATAAAACAGCTGGAAAACCAGCTCGGGATGGAACTGTTCATTCGGTCCAGAGCGGGTATGACGCTCACCGCGCCCGGCAAGGTGCTCGCCGCCCGAGTTCCGGGCCTGCTGGCCGGATGGGATCGCATTCTGCGCGACACCAAGAGCGAGACCAGCCGCGCGGCCTGTGTGTTGCGGCTGGGCAGTGTCGCCAGCGCCGCCGACGGGCATATCCCGGAGATCATTCGGGTCTTCCATCGGCTGCACCCCGATTGGGAGGTCGATATCCGGCAGGGCGGCTGGACCGATCCCACCGCCGGACTCGACGAGGGCGATGTCGATGTGGCCCTGCTGCGCCTGCCCTTTCCGGGGCAGGAGGAGTACCACCTGCGGGAGCTGTTCACCGAACCGCGCTGGATCGCGCTGCCCGAGGACCATCCACTCGCCGAACGCGAGGACATCGACTTTCGCGAACTGTGGGACGAACCCTATGTCTCCTCTCCTGCCGAAACCGGTTGGTGGCGCGACTATTGGATGGGTCTGGACGCCCGTCCCCGGGAGACCGCCATCATCGGAGCCATCGCCCGCAATACCGACGAATGGCTGACGGCCATCGCCAATGGTTACGGCGTGAGCTTCACCCCCGCCTCCACCTCCCACACCAATGCCCGTCCCGGCGTGGTCTTTCGGCCGGTCAACGGCATCGGCCCCACCCGGGTCGCGGTCGTCTGGCCCGATGCCTCCGAAACCGATCCGGTCGTCCGCTATTTCATTCGCTGCTGCTCGGATGTGATCGGCCACTCCGCCGACGGCCACCGCCGCCTGTCGTAGCGGGCCATACGCTGTCGAGGTGGATATCGACACCCGGCTGCTGCGGTATTTCGTCGCGGTCGCGCAGGAGGGCAACCTCACCCGCGCCGCGCAGCGGCTGTACGTGTCGCAGCCCGCGCTGACCAAGCAGATCAAACAGCTGGAACAGCAACTGGGCGTGGAGCTTTTCACCCGCTCCCGCAGCGGTATGACCCTCACCGAACCCGGTCGTGTCTTCGCCGCGCACGCACCCGGCCTGCTCGGCGGCTGGGATCGCATGCTGCGCGACACCAAGAGCGGTGCGAGCGCGGCGGCCAAGGTGCTGCGGGTGGGTTTCATCGCCAGCGCGGCGAACGAATTCACACCCGAGATCACCGCCGCCTTCCGCCGCGAGCATCCCGACTGGCGCATCGATATGCGCCAGACCGGATGGCTCGATCCCTCCGCCGGGCTGGCCGACGGCGATGTCGATGTCGCCTTGGTGCGCTTGCCCTTTCCGGGCGACGACCAGTACCGCACGCGCGAGCTGTTCACCGAACCTCGGTGGATAGCCCTGCCCGCCACGCATGCCCTCGCCGACCGCGCGGAGATCGCGTTCGAGGAGCTCTGGTCCGAACCCTTCGTCGCCGCGCCGCCGGAGAGCGGGTGGTGGCGCGACTTCTGGATAGGCGCGGACCAACGCCCCGCCGAGACGGCCGTCATCGGCGCCATCGCCCACAACACCGACGAATGGCTCACCGCCATCGGCAATGGCTTCGGCATCAGCTTCACCCCGGCCAGTTCCGCCCGCTACTACCCGCGCCCGGGCGTGGTGTACCGAGCGGTTCGTGGCATAGGTCCGAGCCGGGTGGCGGTGGCCTGGCCCGAATTCTCCGAGGCGAATGCCCGGGTCCGCGACTTCATCCGCTGCTGCCGGGAGATCTGCGCGGGCGGCGGTGGGTAGAGTTTCCCGGGTGATCGGTGCTGGTGGGAGGGGCGCACTGCGGTGCGTCGGCGGTGTGGGTGTGGCGTTCGCGATGATCGGCGGCGCGGTCGGATGCGGGAACGAGGTGGAGGGTTCGGCGCTGCCCGGCTCGACAACCGTCACCCAACAGGCCACGGTGACCGCTGCCAGCACGGCGGCCGCGACCACGACGCCCAAGCCGACGCTGTCGAATCCCGCTGTGTTGGAGGGCATTCCGACGTGTGACGAGATCGCCCGGCAGCCCGGTCTGCCCGCGTTCACCGACGCCGACCATCACGATCAGGACGCGTCGTTCACCGCCGCGCTGCGTGAATGCGAGTGGCGCTCGGATGGGCAGTACGTCACCGTTCAGATCTGGCACTACCAGTCGCTGCCGCACCTGGGGGCGACGTTCACGAACAAGAAGATGCTCTGTGGTGACGACGCGGCACCGCCGGTCGGCCGATCGGAAGAAGCGGTGTTCTGCCGCTCCACCAGTCTGTCCAAGTGCGATGTGTCCTTCAAACAGGGGCACGACCTGGTCTCGGTGGAGTGGGGGCGCACCGGTGACGCGCAGGAGAGCGCGTGCCGGGAGAAGGTCGTGCACCTCGGCGGCGTGGTGTCGGGTTTGTTGCCGTAATCCTTTGGGCTCAGGTGCTTTCCAGTACCGCCATGGCCGCGTTGTGTCCGCCGATGCCGCTCACGCCGCCGCCGCGTACCGCGCCCGCGCCGCACCGCAGGATGGTGGCGTGACCGGTGGCGACGCCCCAGCGGGTGGCCGGGTCGTCGGCGGAATCATCGGCGCGATACGGGAATTCCAGATCACGGTGGAAGATGTGACCGCCGGGCATGCCGATCTCGGACTCCAGATCGATCGGGGATTTGGCCTCCAGGCAGGGGTTGCCGTCACCGTCCAGGGCGAGGCACTCGCGAATGGGCTCTGCGAGCACCGAATCCAATTGCGCCAGGGTGGCTTCCACCAGGGCGGCCTTGGAGGCGGCGGGGTCGCTCTCGAAAAGCCGTGCGGGAGTGTGCAGACCGAACAGCGTGAGGGTGTGCATACCCTGCGTGGTGAGCTCCGGCGACAGAATCGACGGGTCGGTGAGGGTATGGCAGTAGATCTCCGACGGCGGGGCCGAGGGGATCGCGCCCGCCGCCGCTTCCCGGTAGGCCCGCTCGAGTTGCGAAGCCGCTTCGGACACATGGAAAGTCCCGGCGAAGGCGTCGCGTGGGTCGACCGAGGTGTCCCGCAGGCGCGGCAGCCGACGCAGCAGCATATTGATCTTCAGTTGTGCGCCTTCGGGTTTGTCCACCGGCTCACCCAGTAGACGGCCGAGTTCGTAGGGCGCGGCGTTCACCAACACCCGCCGCGCGCCGACCACGCCACCGTCGAAGCCGACTTCCGCTGTGCTGCCGTCGGTGTCGATCGAGGTCGCCGGGCAACCGGTGACGATTTCGGCTCCGGCCGAGCGTGCCGCGTCGGCGAGGGCGTCGGTGAGCGCCCCCATACCGCCGACCGGCACATTCCACTCGCCGGTGCCGCCGCCGATCACGTGATAGAGAAAGCACCTGTTCTGCAGCAGTGAGGTGTCGTGGGCGTGCGTGAAGGTCCCGATGAGCGCATCGGTGAGAACGACGCCTCGTACGGTGTCGTCGGCGAAGGTCGCCTCCACCGTCGCACCGAGTGGACGCTCGAACACCGTGTCCCACAAGCCATCGTCGCCGACGATCGCGCGCAACTGCGACCGGGTGGGCAGCGGGCCGGTGAGGGTGGGGAACACGCGCTGCGCCAACCGCGCCGTGTCGCCGTAGAACCGTTGCCACGCAAGGAAATCCCGGTCCGACCCGGTGACACGAACGAAGCTCTCCCGGGTGGCGGCCTCGGAATCGTTGTCGACGAGCAGCCCGCCCGACCCCACCGGTGTATACGACGAAATCCGCCGCCGCCGAGTCTCGAACCGCAGCCCGAGATCGCGAACGATACTGTCCGGCAACAGACTCACCAGATACGAGAACCGCGACAGTCGCGCGTCCACCCCCGCGAACACCTGCTCGGAGACCGCCGCGCCGCCCGTACGCTCCCGCTGCTCCAGGACCAGCACCGAGCGACCGGCCCGTGCCAGATAGGCGGCGGCCACCAAGCCATTGTGGCCGCCGCCCACGATCACGACGTCATAGGAGCCCCGGGTCGGCCTCATGCGTCCTTCACCGCCATCAGATAGCCCTGCCTGCCGCGCTCCCCCTCGTCGGGTTCGCGCACCGTGTAGCTGACGGTGCGCAGGCCGTGTCGGGCCAGCAGTCGCGAGAGCCGCTCCGGATCCCAGCGGTAGCCGGTGGCGACCTTGTGGTCGAAGGCCTCGACCTCCTGGTCGGTGGCGAAGAAGGCCAGTTGCACCAGGCCTTCGGGGCGCAGGACGCGCGCGAACTCGTCGAAGACGGCGGGCAGGCGCTCGGGCGGGGTGTGAATGATGGAGTACCAGGCGACGATCGAGCCCAGCGCGGCATCGGGCAGGTCGAGGGCCTCCATACTGCCCACCTCGAACCGGATATCGGGGAAGTCCCGGCTGGCCAGGCGAATCATCTCCGGCGACAGGTCGATGCCGCGGACGTCCAGGCCTGCGGCATGCAGGTAGGTGGTGATGCGGCCCGGTCCGCAGCCGAGGTCGGCGACGGGCCCGCGGTCGGCCGCGAACTCCACGAACGCGCCGAGAATCGCGCGATCCCACACCATCGTGTCGAGCGCGTCGCGGAACATGGCGGTGTAGAGCTCCGCCACCTCGTCGTAGGCCGTCTGTACCACCCGCATATCGCCAACGTCGGTCATGGACTCGACTCTAGGGGGCCGTGGCCTACCGGCCGAGCATGTCCATCGCCGCCACGTGGCTGAACAGCACGGACGCGCCGATGGGATTGCCGCCGCCGGGATAGGTGGCGCCGCTCACCGCGGCCATGGTGTTGCCCGCCGCGTACAGGCCGGGAATCGGGACGCCGGAGGAGTCCAGGACCCGTGCGGCGGTATCGGTGCGCAGACCGCCCTTGGTGCCGAGATCGGAGATGCCGAAGGCGGCCGCGTGGAACGGGCCCTTGCGAATCGGGACCAGTGGCGACTCGCCCCCGGAGAAGGCGCGATCGTAGGCTTCGTCACCGCGTCCGAAATCCTCGTCCACACCCTGGTCGGCCATCTTGTTGAACCGAGATACGGTGGCGGCCAAGGCATCTCCCGGAATACCGAGCTTGTCGGCGAGTTCGGCGAGGGTATCGGCGGTATGCCACAGCCCAGCCTCGATGTATCGCTCGGCCGCCACCATGGGCACATTGCTTGCCTTGACCGGCGGGATCGCGCCCTCGGTGTCGTCGTAGATCATCCAGTACGGCAGCGTCACCGTCCCCTCGTCCATGGACGCGATGATCTCCCGGCCCAACCGGTCGTACGGAGCCGATTCGTTGACGAAGCGCACACCGTCCTGATTCACGAAAATGCCCGCGGTGAACCACAATGCGAAGGCGGCGCGACCATCCGGATGGATCATGCCCGGCGACCACCACGCCTGATCCATCAGGTCGGTATCCGCGCCGACCGCCATGGCGGCCTCGTGTGCGCGGCCCTGATTTCCCCAGGGGCCCATGGTGTCTCGGGAGGATCCCGGCACGCCGAAGCGCTGTCGCAACTGCTCGTTGCCTTCGAAACCGCCCGCCGCCAACAACACTCCCTTGCGGGCGCGGATCGCGCTCCGCTCACCGTCGCGCTCCACCACGGCGCCGACCACCGCGCCGTCCTCGATGGCCAGTTCGACCAACGCGGTATTCCGACGCAGAGAAACGTTGGGGTACTTGCTCATTCCGAGCAGGAACCGCCCCACCAGCGCGCGCCCGCCGATCAGCGTGTCCGGCTGCGGAGCTCCCTGCCGGTCGGTCGCCAGCGGCCCACGCACCGAATCGCTCAACTCGCCCAGCTCCGCCGCGGGCAGCGGCGTCGGCACGATGTGGCGCTTGCCATCCAGCCGCGCCTTCGGGGCCTTCCCGAAGTAGTCCGGCCACGGAAACACCTGAAACGAAAAGGCCGAATCCTGCTCGAGATACTCGATGACCCGTGCCCCACCGCGAACATAGGCCTCCTGCAACGCGACCGGTGTCCGATCCCCCACCACCGTCCGGAAGTAGGTCAACGCGTCCTCGACACTGTCGTCCACCCCCGCCCGCCGCAACACCGGATTGCACGGAAACCACACGCCTCCGCCCCCCGAATACGCCGTTGTTCCCCCGAACTTCTCGGTCGCCTCCACCACGACCACACTCAGCCCCTCCCGAGCCGCCGTATACGCCCCGGCCAGCCCGCCCCCCGACCCCGCGACCAGCACATCGACTTCTTCGTTCCAGACCGTCACCACAACCTCCGACCTCGCCGTCCCCCTCGACGGTAAGCAGCGCTCCCGGCCCACGCACCCACCGTCCCGGTGTGCAGGAACCGAGGGGGGTCTGTCACTTGGGCCAGTGGTTCTCCGGGCCCGATTTCAGGACGGCTTCGCGGGCGGCCGCGTCGAGCCAGTCCTTGATATCGGTGTCCTGGGTCAGGTTGATGTAGAGCGCGGTGGATTCGTAGACGTAGCGGTAGTTCTGCGCGCCCCAGCCGGAGCGGGTGGCGTAGCTGATATCGCTGTCGCATACGGCGGAGCCGACGCCGTGTTGGGGACACCACACGGCCCAGTCCTGGGTTTGGCCCTTCATGGTTTCGTAGAGGGTGTTGGCGGCGTCGGTGGTGGGGAAGGCCATGACATTGACCGAGACGAGGATTTGGTCGGAGGCGTCGATATAGGAACCGGCGATCATGTGCGAGCAACCGTACTGGGACAGAATGTCCTTCACGTTCTGGGACATGCCGTTGGTGACGCAGTCCTTCACACCGCCCGCGCGCAGGGTGTACTCCACGTTCTTGGCATCGCGAAAGCTCTGGGGCAGTAGGGCTTCCGAGGTGAAGGGGGTGGGGTCGGTGGCCTGGGCGTTCAGCCTGCTCCAGTCGAAGGGCGCGGTGGTCGGGGTGTAGTACTCGCTGGGGGAGTAGGAGTACGTGGTGGTGGGGGCGGCGGTCTGCTCGTCGGTTTCGCGCATGTTCACCGTGACGAGGGCGGCGACGCCGACGAGCGCGGCCACCACGAGCAGAATCGCCGCGATCAGCACCCCCGTAGCGCGTGCGGGCGGCGGCTGCCATCCGGCGGGCGCGGGTGGCGGTGTGAGGGGTGCCGCGGGAGCGAATTGTGTTGTGCGCCGGTCGAGGACGGTCAGGGCGTCCGCGCGGTAGTGCGTGCCGTCCGCGGTGAGGAAGGCCTCCCGGAGACCGACCCGCCATTCCCCGGCCGAGGGGCGCACGTGCGGAACGCCGAACGCGCGGTCGAACAGGCCCAGCAGTCGCGAATCCAGCTCCCGCGGAATACCGGATGGCGGCTGCCACGGCCCGGGCTCGTGCGGCGCCACATCCGTGCCCTGGAAGAGGCCGCGGTAGATGAGCACCGCCAGACCGAAGCGCTCACCGTGCACCAGGCTCGTCTCGTCGAGCACCTCCACGATCTCGCAGGCCCGAATCAACACGGCCACACGCAGATACGCGTCGGGCGGCGCGGCGGAGCGGGTGTAGAGCTGGTCGAAGGTGAGCATCGAGCCATCGGGCAGCTGGAAATCACCGGGACCCGACGGCAGGACGACGCCCAGCAGGGTGTTCTCGTGCTTCACCAGATCGATCGGCCAGGTCATGGCGCTGGCGGCGACGCCCGCGGAGCCCACCCGGTCCTCGGCGGCGAACACGATCTCGCGTCCGAAACACACCGCGCGCGCGACCCATCCGATCACACCCGCGTCGGTGACCGGTTGGTTGAACAGCTTGTACAACCGGTCACGCCCGGCACGATCGCGACACGGGTACAGCCCCGGCCCGATCGCCTGCCCCGCGACGGCGTACTCGTCGCCGAACGCACCCGTGACCGAAACCCACCCCGCATCCGGTGCTTTCGACAACGACACCGAAGTCATACCCGAACCCCTCTGCCACGACGCCCTGCACGTCATCAATCAGCGGATCGACTCTCCCATAACGGGCAAGGGGGTTCAAAGCGAACAAATCGCCAGGGTGTGGATATGACTCCGCCGCATCCGGCGGGGGTGCCGGATGCGGCGGAGGGGACAGCGGTGGCGCTACTTGGTGGTGGTCGGGGCCGCCGAAGTGGTTGTGGTGGTGGGAGCTTCGGTCGGCTGCTCCGTGGTCGGCTTGGTGGTCTCCGGGGAGGCCGCTACCGGCGAAGGCGCCTGCGTTGTCGTCGTCACCGGCGGAGTCGTTGTCGTGCTGGAGCTTTCGGACGTGGTCGTCGGCGCCGGAGCGGTCGTGGTCGACTTGTCCGTCGTGGACGTCGGCGGTGTGGTCGCGGTGGTCTTCGACGGGCTGGTCGTCGACGTCGTGGTGGACGTCTTGGTCGAGGTGCTCGTCGGCGTCGCCGTCTCGGTCGCCGCCCGGTACGCGTCGGCGAGATCGTCCTCGGTCGGCTTGGCCTTGGTGTCGACCTTCTCGCCCGCCTGCGCCTGCTTGGCCAGATGGGTGAGCCAGGCGGCCGCGTACTCGGCCGAGGTCAACTGCTTGCCGTTCGCCGGGTCGGCGTCCTTCCAGTAATCGAAGTGGTGGCCCTCGTGATTGTCGCCCAGTGTCTGCTTGTACGGATCACTCAGAATCACCGGAATGGTGTTCTGATTCGTCACGATCAGCCCGACGATCTCATTGAAGATCTTCTGCGGCAGATAGGCCAGCGGCGACATATTGTCCGTCGCGATGGTGTCGGCCTGCGCCGGTGCCTTCGACTCGCCCGGCTTGTAATTCGGGTCCGACACCTTCAACAGCACCTGCAGGAACGTCTCGTCGCTCTTCATCCAATTCGGATTCGAGGCGATATCGGAGAATGCCGCCAGCGCGATCTGCCCCAGCGTCTCCGCCACATCCTGACCGGTCGCCGGAGTCAGCCCATCGCGTTGCAGCGCATCCACATTGATCTGTCGGCCGACATTCACCGCCAACTGCAACAGCGAGATATTCTGCGGGGCCGAACAGGTGAGGTCGCCATCGGAACAGAACGACGCGATCTTGCCGTTCAACTTGCCGAAATCGCCGCCCTGCGAGACGCCCTGGCCCGCCACGGGTTTCACGCCGTTCTGATACTTCTGGTCGAAGCCGTCCGGATTGGCGAACGGGTCCTGCGCGCCAATGAACGGGCCGTCACCGGCGGCGCGTCCCGCGTCGGCCAGGATGACCACACCCATCACATCGTCGGGGTTCACGATCCCGTACTCGCCGTCGGCGCCGGGCTCCTGGCCACCGATCTTCATGGCCACGCGGCGCACGACATCCGCGCCCTCGCTGTAGCCGACAATCGAGAATTTGGTGTCCGGGCACGCCTGGGCGATCTCCCGCATCACCTGCTCGGTATTGGCGACACCGGCATTGACGGCATCCTCGTAGCTGTCCATATTCGCCGGATAGGCGATATAGATGGCGGCATAGGAGCCCGGGTCGACATCATCGGCCGGTGCGTTCACCACCGGATCGACCCATTCGCTGTTGTGATCTCCCGCCAGCGCCGCGGGCAATTCGTTCCCATGTTCGTCGACCAGCAGTTTGGTGGTGCCCGCCACCGGCGTGTCACCCCGCCCCGCCACCGAAATGCTCACCATGTCATGGCATTCCGTGACCGACGACTTCAACTGTGTATCAATAGTTTTCGGCGTCGACGTCGGGGCGATGGTGGCGGCCAAAACCCCCACCACGCCCAGCGACGTCAATGCCGCTGTAGCGGAAGCGACTTTATGTCGCACGAAGAATTCGCGAAGAGCCATGCCCTTATCCCCATTCGATAACTGACACGTGGACGGACAGGCCCCCCGACGGGCCGTGTGTCACGCAACATGTCGTTGCCGGGGGTGTGCGCGTTACGCCCCGTGTTGACAGGGGGTCCGAAGCGGTGGCACGATCGGCTCGTACCACTTAGTTGCATGTACATACACAGACTGGAGTTCGACATGACCGACCAGCGCATCGAGAAGATCGCCACCACCCCCGACTGGTATGAGCCGTACAAGATCTCGCAGGCCATCAAGGCGAACGGACTCATCCACGTCTCCGGACAAGCCGGGATCGACGAGCAAGGGCGCACGGTCTCCCAGGACTTCCTGACGCAGGGACGACAGGCCTTCGCCAATATCCAGCGCGTACTCGCCGCGGCGGGAGCGGATCTGGGCGATGTCGTGAAGGTCGGCATCTTCGTCACCGATGTGGCCGCCAACCTCGACAAGATCAAACAGCTCCGGGAGGAGTTCCTGCGCGAGCCCTACCCCGCCGACACCCTGCTCCAGATCTCCTCCCTCGCCCAGCCCGACTGGCAGATCGAAGTCGAAGTCACCGCACTCGCCCGCTGAACCCCACCCCGCATCAGGAGAAACCATGTCCGACAGCCCATTGCTGCGCCCCTACCGCCGCGGCGTACTCGACCTGCCGAACCGTATCGCCATGGCGCCCATGACCCGGGGGCGCGCCGACGACGCGACCGGTGTGCCCAATCCACTGACCAAGGACTACTACGCCCAGCGCGCCAGCGCCGGATTGATCGTCACCGAAGGGATCTACGCCAATATCCTCGGCAAGGCCGGGCCCGGTGTGCCCGGCCTCGTCGACGACGCGCAGGTGGCGGGCTGGCGTGAGGTGACCGATGCGGTGCACGCGGCGGGCGGGCGAATCTTCGCCCAGCTGTGGCACGTCGGACGGATGACGCACCCGCTGATCCTGCCGGACGGCGCGACACCCCTCGCACCCTCGGCCGAACGGATCACCGGTGCCCAGATCTTCACCGACCAGGGCTGGGTCGACCATGTCACGCCGCGCGCCATGACCACCGCCGAAGTCGAGGCCACCGTCGAGGATTTCGCCGCCGAGGCGCGCAATGCCATTGCCGCGGGATTCGACGGCGTCGAGATCCACGGTGCGAACGGTTATCTCATCCAGCAGTTTCTGGCGGAGAACACCAATCGCAGAACCGACCGCTACGGCGGCTCGCGCGCCGCCCGCCTCCGGCTGGCCGTCGATATCGTGCACGCCGTGGCCGCCGAAGTCGGAGCCGAGCGCGTCGGCCTGCGCATCTCCCCGGGCAACCCGGAAAACCAGATCGCCGAACAAGATCCGCAGGACACCTACCGCACGCTCCTGAAAGCGCTCGACCCCTTGGGTCTCGCCTACCTCCACGTCCTCGAACGGGGCGCCTATCCCGCCCTGGCCGACCTGCGGCCCCGCTGGTCCGGCACGCTCATCGCCAACTTCAACGGCCCCACCCCCAACACCCCGGAAGCAGCCGAGAAGACCCTCAACTCCGAACTCGCCGACCTCTTCTCCTTCGGCCGCCTCTTCATCGCCAACCCCGACCTGCCTGCCCGTGTCGCCACAGCGGCCCCGCTCGCCGAGTACAGCCGCGAACTCGTCTACGGTGGTGGCGCGCAGGGGTACACCGACTACCCCGCCCTGCAAACCGAACCGGTCTGAGCCGGAATGCCTTTCAGGTCATCGCCGGGGCCGCCCAGACTTTCAGGGCCGATTCACCGCGACAGCGTGGTACGGCGTGGTCGGCTCCGGCGGAGTGCCGAAGCGGGCGTTCGGCAAGTACAGGCGTCCGCCGAAGGCCGCGAGAGTGGTCGGTACGTCGAAGCGCGGGTCGGTGATTCGGCGCTCGACCGAGCCCTTCGTGCCCGCGGGGTCGAGGGTGACCACGGCGATCGCATTGCGCCGATTCTGCACGACATACAGGGCGTTGCCCTCCAGGCGCAGTCCGTCACCATCCTCGAGGGTCTCGGTGCCGAGATCGATCCGGTGCGTCACGCCCGTCGCCGGATCGACCCGGAACAGATGGCCGGTCACCGACTGCACGATGATCAGGCCCGTGCCGTCGGGTGTGCGGGCGATGCCGTTGGCGTTGAAGGCATTGGGC
This sequence comes from Nocardia sp. NPDC050406, assembly GCF_044459025.1. NCBI lineage: Bacteria > Bacillati > Actinomycetota > Actinomycetes > Mycobacteriales > Nocardiaceae > Nocardia > Nocardia sp. NPDC050406. The sequence continues at coordinate 327,715 of NZ_JBITIM010000004.1, forward strand.
ACGTAGGCGATATCGCCGTTCAGAGGGAGCCGCACCACCGCCTCGGGCGCGGGTAGCGAACCGTCAGGGCCGAAGGGCAGGTGATACAGCGCGGCCGCGCGCGAATCGGTGAACCACGCGCCGGTCGGCGTGAGCACCACATCGTTGACGAAAGTGTTCGGGGCCGTGGCAACTCGATAGTTCGCCAGCACCGCGCCCGTCAGTGCGTCGACCACCCGGACATCACCACCGGTGCCACCCGCGACGAACAGGCGACCGCGATCATCGATCTGTAGGCCGAGGGACGGCGTACCCGGACCTGGACTGAGAATCCCGCCCTGCCCGGTCAGCAGATCGGTGCGGTAGATGGACCCGTCGGCCATGGAACCGAAGTAGGCCACCGGCAGGCGGCCGATCGCGATGCCCTCCGGCTGGAATCCGGCGGGCAGGGTGATGGTGGCCGGGAATATCGGAATGTCCGCGGCGGCCCGGTGCGCGGGTGCCACGACCGTCACCCCGAGGCAGGCGAGCGCGGCCGATATACCGAGCACTCGCCTCATCTCACCGGAAACCGCTTGGGCTGCTTGACGTTTCACCCTACAAGTCTCGCTCTGCGGCGATCGATGAGTCCAATACATGTTCGTCAATCCATCGATCTCGATACAAGATCGATGAATGGAGCTCCAGCAGATGCGCTACGTCATCGCGGTGTCGCTGATCCTGAGCCGTCAGTGCTGGCTCGTCGAACCCAGCGCCTTGATCGCCTCGCTGAGCTCGGCGGCGGACTGGGCCATGGCCTGGGAAAGGGTGGTGTCCGGCTCGGCCAGCCAGCGGGGCATCGCGTGCCGGTGAATCGCCAGCACCACGTCGATGATGAAGCGGGCCTTGCCGGGGTCGACGCCGCGACGCTCGATCACCGGCACGAGTGCGTCGGCGATGGAGGCGAGTTTGATCAGTTCGCGCTCGGCCAGTGCCGGGTTGGCGGCGATCACTTTGCCCCGCCGCACCAAAAATTCGCGCGGGCGAAAGATCTCCTCGGCGGCTCCCAGTGCGGCAAGCAGCGCCTCGATCGGCGTGAGTCCCGGGTCCGCCGCCTCGAGCTGGGCGACGAGGTGTGACTCGATCTCGTCACCGGCGAAGAGAACCTCCCGCTTGTCGGGGAAGTAGCGGTAGAACGAGCGCTCCTTCAAACCGGCGGCACCCGCGATCTGCGCGACCGAGGTGCGCTCGAATCCCTGCGACTCGAAAAGCTCGAGCGCCGCGCGCTCGAGGCGGCCCTGTGCGTCGGATTCCCATCTCGGCATACGCATCAGCCTACGACAACAGCATCTGTTGTCACGATGCTACGGTGAATGACAACAGATGCTGTCATCACAGGAGTGGGTTCCATGAAGGCTCTTCAATTCGACCGGTTCGGCTCCCCGGACGTGATCGTGCTCCGCGACGTCCCGCGACCGGAGCCGGAACCCGGCCAGATCCGGATCGCCGTGCGGGCGTGTGGACTGACACCGGCCGACTGGCACCTCGTCGACGGTCTCCTCGCCGACCAACTGCCGCCGCTGCCGCGCGGGCTCGGCCTGGAGATCGCGGGTACCGTCGACGCGCTCGGCGACGGCGTCACCGACGTCCGGATCGGTGACCGCGTGTTCGGCCCGGCCGTCTACGCCAGCCCGACGGCCGGTGCTGCCGAATACGCATTGATGCCAGCCTGGGCGCGCATCCCCGACGGCGTCACCGACGAGCAGGCCGCCGCGCTGCCGATGGCGGCCGAAACGGCCTGGCGCGCACTCGACGACCTCGGCGTCCGACCGGGCGAGCTGCTGCTCGTCCACGGCGCGGGCTCCACCGTGGGCGAAGCGGCGGTCCGCTTCGCGCTGCACCGGGGCATTCGGGTGATAGCCACCGCCGGGCAGACCCGGGCAGCCGCCCTGGAACAGATCGGAGCCCGAGTAACCGCATACGGCAACGGCATGGCCGACCGCATCAGGGCACTGTCCGAAGGCCCCGTCGACCGCGCCCTGGACACCGCGCCGACCGGCGGCCGAATCGACCGCGCCGACCAGCCCAGCCCAGCCGAAGGCTCACTGCCAACCCTGATCGAACTGACCGGCGACCCCGGTCGCGTCCTCACCGTCTCGGACTTCGCCGCCGCGGCCGACCTGGGCGTCCGGATCACCACCGAGATCCGCTACGACCATATGAACGAGTTCGCCCGGCTCGCAGGCGAAGGCATCCTGGCCGTACCAGTCGCACGCACGTACACCCTCGACCAAATCCAGCAAGCGGCCGAACTCAGCCAATCCCGCCACCCCGGCGGCAAACTCATACTCGTCCTGTGAACCATGACCCGCCAGCTTGAACCCTCCTGTTGAAATGCAGCTAGTGCGCGACGGTAATCGTTGCGGCAGAGCTACTCCGAAGCCGCGCGAACCACCACGCCGTGCGCGAAGAGGTTGCCCGTGCCAGACACGGATGCCCTCAGCACTTCCTTCTCGCCGAGCTCGGTGATCTCGACAATGCGGTCCCAGAAGATGTCACTGGTGGCGACCATCGCGAGATGGGGGTCGTCCAGTAGCGCCGCGACTCGGGCCAGGCGTTGGCGGCTCGGGGAGCGGCGCCACATGGCGGAGCCGCAGAAGGCACTACCCATCGCCGCCTGGAAGTCGCGGTGGCTCATACCTTTCGCAGTGAAGCTCGCGCGAACCTTGTCCCAGATCTCCTTGGGGATTGTGTCCACATTGGTGTTGCGGGGCATGGGTGCCAGTTCCGTGAGAACCTCCGCGGCCGATACACCGCGGGCACCATGAACTCCGACGTCGCCAAGGAAGACGGTTTGATTGTCCGCGCCGTCGATCGTCAGGTGCCATCCGTCTCGGTATCCCGCCTTGTGCGCCACCTTGATTCGGCCGTGCACTCCCATCCGCAGGAGCAGTTGAGCAACGTCGTCCACAAGTCGTCGGCTGGTCGACGCGTAGTAGACGCGGGCTTGTCGACCCCTGGCATCCCAGCGGACCGAACCATCGGTAGCCCAAAGGTGCTGGAGGAACAGCGCGATCTGCCGATTCGGCAGCTCGAAAACCCTGGAGGGGACGAACTTGTCGTAGCTGCGCAGGCCGAACAGACCCAGACCGTCGAGCCATTCGGCGATCGGGTTACGCCTCCCACGGGCGAGGCGAAAGGGTGCGGGCAGCCGCAGGGTAGTGACGCGAGCGGCCGCATAGTCGTCCCTGATCGCGGTTACACCGAAGTGGGTCGCGGCGGCAGCGACAGCGGCGAGATTCTCTTCATCGATGCTCGCATAGCGGATGGGCTGCCTCTTCACGCACGAACCGTCGCCGATCATGTGCGCCAGCAGAACCACCTCGGCATCCACCATCGGCGTGATGCTCAGTGGCTCGGGTATCGATCTCGGTGTGGCCACCCGGTGGTCGATTCCGAGCCTCTTCAAGGAAACCCAACCGTCGACTGTCAGAAGTTCTTGGCCGCCTGTGGCTTCGAACAATCGGCCCGAAGCCAAACGAACACGAAAGACCGCCGCCCGGCCAACGGATTCGACCCATGTCATACGGCGAACCGCGATATGCATTTTCGCGTCCATGGACCAGACGTTCGGGCGCTCGACAGTGCGTAGCAATTCTTCGAGAGTGACTTCAGTACCGTTGTCCGCTCGAAGAATTCGCATCGTCGATGGCATCACACATCGATTTTATAGCGCGAAACCGATGCTGTCCGGCTAACCGCGAGCCATATCGACGAATCGACTCAAGTGCAGCTGATGCGCCACAGTAATGGTGGCAGTAGGGCCATTTCGGTGTTTACCGACAATGAGGTCCGCTTCGCCGCCTCGTGGGTCATCCCGCTCGAAAGCATCGGGCCGATGTAGCAAGATCACCATGTCCGCATCCTGTTCAAGCGAACCACTTTCGCGCAGGTCAGACACCATAGGACGCTTATCTGTCCGCTGTTCCGGACCACGGTTCAGCTGCGATATAGCAATTACCGGAACCTCTAATTCCTTAGCCAAAAGCTTGAGGCTTCGCGAGAATTCCGAGACTTCCTGCTGGCGCGATTCGACCTTTTTGCCGGACGTCATCAGCTGGAGGTAGTCGACCACGACAAGGCGCAAATCGTGCCGCTGTTTCAAGCGGCGCGCCTTGGCGCGGATCTCCATCATGGTGAGGTTCGGTGAATCGTCGACGAACAGTGGCGCTTCGCTGATTTCGCTCATTCGCCGGGCGAGCTTCGTCCAGTCGTCGTCGCTCATGCGGCCGGAGCGCATATCGCCGAGTTTGATTTTCGCTTCGGCGGATAGGAGGCGCATGACGATTTCGGTGCGGCTCATTTCCAGGGAGAAGATGACGCTCGCCAAACCGTGTTTGATCGAGCAACTTCGCATGAAATCCATTCCCAGGGTCGATTTGCCGACACCAGGTCGCGCCGCGACGATGATCATTTGGCCGGGGTGGAGGCCGTTGGTGAGTTCGTCGAGTTCGGTGAAGCCGGTGGGGACGCCGAGGGAGATGCCGCCCCGGGAGGCGATGGAGTCGAGTTCGTCCATGGTGGGCTGGAGGATTTCCTCCAGGGGCATGAAGTCTTCGGAGGAGCGGCGTTCGGTGACGTCGTAGAGTTCGGCTTGGGCTCGGTCTACGACCTCGGCTACGTCTTGGCCGTCGGCGCCCGCGTAGCCGTATTGGACGATGCGGGTGCCTGCTTCTACGAGGCGGCGGAGAATCGCCTTCTCGGCGACGATTTCGGCGTAGTAGCCCGCGTTGGCGGCGGTGGGCACGGTTTGGGTGAGGGTTACCAGGTATGGGGGGCCGCCGATGCGTTTGAGTTCGCCGCGGCGGTCGAGGGTGGCGGAGACGGTGACGGGGTCGGCGGGTTCGCCGCGGCCGTAGAGGTCCAGGATGGCGTCGTAGACGGCCTGGTGGGCGGGGCGGTAGAAGTCGCCGGGGCGAATGACCTCGATGACGTCGGCGATGGCGTCCTTGGACAGCAGCATGCCGCCGAGGACGGATTGTTCGGCGGCCATGTCGTGCGGAGGCTGGCGGCCGAAATCCTCGCCGGGAGGTTCGTAGGAGGGGCCACCCTGTTCCTCGTGGCCGCGATCGTCGACGACTGCCATCAGACTCGACCGTCCTCTCTCATCCCGCCCGGAACCACCTCTCGTTGTACGCCTGGGCACCGACAGAATCGGGTACCTTCGCGGCGTTGCGAGCGCGCGTCGGCAAACTCGTGGTGCCTGGGCGCGGGGTACGTGAGATCGTGTCGTTCCCGGACTATGGTCACGACAATGAAGCGAACCTAGGCGACCGCCTGGGCGCCCGCCAAACCGAGCTGTGCACATATCTGGGGACAACGTGGGCATTGTTCACCAGCTGTTGTGCACCCCCTGTGCATTACTTGGGGAGAAACTCCGGCGGAATAGATCAATCCGCAGGTAGTGACGCATTTCGCGAGGTGTGAAACTGTGGATCAATCCATTGCGGCGTGTCGCTGGACATGAACATTCGGGCGTGTTGGGTGAACGGCTACCAACACCTGTGTGGCTTGCGCCACAAGCAGAAAGGTCGGTTTGCCGAGTAATCCACAACCCGGCGAATCCCGAGCAGCAGGCAAACTCCGCACCGGTCCGTCGAACACCGCCGATACCCGAAAGCCATCCGCCAGCAAACCCGAAACGGACAAACACAGAATCGGAGGCCACCTCCGGGGTGAAGATGGCCTCCGATCGACGCGTTACCGCGAGCCAATCACTCGGCGGCAGCGACCTGCAGGTCGAACTTGGCGACCACGGACGGGTGCAGGTGCACCACGACGCCGTGCTTGCCGGTGCTCTTGATGTGCGCCTTCGGCAGCTCGATGCTGCGCTTGTCCACGACCGGGCCACCGGCGGCCTTGATGGCCGAGGCGACGTCGGACGGGGTGACCGAACCGAAGAGCTTGCCGGTGCCCGCGGTCTTGACCGACAGGGAGACCGACTCCAGGCCCTCGATGGCCTGCTTCAGCTCGTTGGCGTGGTCCAGGTCGCGCACCTTGCGGGCGTCCTGCGCCCGGCGGATGCCCGCGACCTGCTTCTCCGCACCGCGGGTGGCGACGATCGCCAGGCCGCGGGGCAGCAGGTAGTTACGGCCGTAACCGTCCTTGACCTCCACGGTGTCTCCAGGAGCACCGAGGTTGTCCACATCAGCAGTCAGAATCAACTTCATTGCTGTGCCTTCCCTTCTCAGCGAGCCGTGGAGACGTAAGGCAGCAGCGCCACCTCACGAGAGTTCTTGACGGCCACAGCGACATCGCGCTGATGCTGCACGCAGTTGCCGGTCACCCGACGAGCGCGGATCTTGCCGCGGTCGGAGACGTACTTGCGCAGCATCGTCGTGTCTTTGTAGTCGATCTTGACGGTGCCGGTCTTGCTCTCCTTGCAGAAGGAGCAAGCCTTCTTCTTCAGCACCTTTTCGCGCGCCGGTGCTTTGGCCATGGTCATCTACTCCGTAATTTCGGGAGCCCTGTTCGAAGGGCTCCAATGCCGTTGTCTAGAACGGCGGTTCATCGTCCATATGGCCGCCCCCGAAGGAACCGGCCGCGGGCGCGCTGCCCCAAGGGTCGTCGCCGCCAGAGCTCTGCTGGCCGCCACGAGCGCCGCCACCACCGGAGTTGTTGAAGTTGCCGCCGCCGCCGCTGTTCTGGCCGCCGAATCCGCCGCCCCCACCACCTCGGGTGGTCTTGGCGATCTTGGCGGTCGCGTACTTCAGCGAGGGACCGACTTCGTCGACCTCGAGTTCGACCACGGTGCGCTTCTCACCCTCGCGGGTTTCGTAGGACCGCTGCTTGAGTCGACCGCTCACGATCACTCGCGAGCCTCGGGTCAGACTCTCGGCGACATTCTCCGCAGCCTCACGCCAGATGTTGCAGCGCAGAAAAAGCGCTTCGCCGTCTTTCCATTCATTGGTATTACGGTCGAACACACGGGGAGTCGACGCGACCGTGAAGTTCGCGACGGCCGCTCCCGCGGGCGTGAATCGAAGCTCGGGGTCAGCCGTCAGGTTTCCGATGACGGTGATGACCGTGTCGCCTTGAGCCATGGTTCCTCCTGCTCTCCGGTGCAGTCCGCAGTGCACGCGTTTGTTGCGCTCAGCCTAGAGAAAGGCACCGACGCAAACGAGCGCACGTGCTGGAGGACTGGACTTACTTCTTGTCGAGGCGCAGCACCTTGGTGCGCAGCACCGATTCGTTGAGACCAAGCTGGCGATCGAGCTCGCTCACCGTGGCGGACTCGGCGGTCAGGTTGACCACCGCGTAGATGCCCTCGGCTTGCTTGCTGATCTCGTAGGCCAGACGGCGGCGACCCCAGATATCGACGTTGTCGACCTTGCCGCCTTCAGCTGTCACAACATTGAGCATGTTGTTCAGATTCGGGGCTACGGTGCGCTCGTCCAGGCTCGGATCGAGAATAACCATCACTTCATAATGACGCACGGACCTCATCACCTCCTGTGGACTGTGAACGGCCCACGGACTGTCCGTGGGCAGGAGGGTTCGTTGCGTCAGCAACCCGACAAGGCTACATGAGGTTCGGGCTGATCAGCGAAGGGGGTGTCCCGCGGGTCCGCGCCACCTAGTCTGGTGGCCATGCCGAACCGACCCGACGCCTTGGCAGCGGTTGACGACCACCGTGCCGTCGGCCGGGCGGGTGGCGCGGTGACTCTGATGGTGGCGCTGACGTCGGTGGTGGTGTGCGCCGCGACGCTGCTGATCGCGTATTGGAACAAGGCGCGCTGCGCGGTGGGCGCGGTGGACGGTCAGGGTCGGAGCCTGGCGTTCGACGTCATCAAGGATTCGGATGTCTGCTACTCCGATATCCAATTCCTCTGGCTCGGTCGCGATATCAACGAGCACGTCTTTCCTTATATCTCCGGCGGTATCACCCCGGACGGCACGCTCACCGGCGGCGTGGTCGAATACCCGGTGCTGAGTGGGCTGTTCATGTGGCTCGGCGCGCTCGGAGCCCATGACGACGCCGCGTTCCTGCTGCATTCGGCGTTGCTGCTCGCGCCCTTCGCGCTGTTGACCGCCTGGATGCTGGGCCGTATGACCGGCTACGCGGCGCTGCTGTGGTCGGCCGGGACGCCGCTGGTGCTCTACGCCTTCCACAATTGGGAACTGCCGGTGGTCTGCACCGCGGTCGCCGCGGTCTACGTCATGACGATGGCGACGCGATATTCGTTGCGCACCAGGGCGATCGCGGCCGCGGTGTGCTTGGGGATCGGATTCTGCCTGAAGCTGTATCCGGGCATCTTCGTGTTTCCCTTGGCCGTGTACGTCCTCGTCGCCGGGCGCGAGCGGGGCCGCTACGACGTGCGCGGCGCGCTGGGGGTGGTCGGTGCGGCCGTCGCCACGGTGGTGGCGATCAATCTGCCGTTCGCGCTGGCCGGATACGAGGGCTGGCGGGCGTCGTTCACCTTCCAGCAGTTGCGGCAGGCCGATATCACCACGAATTCGGTGTGGTACTGGGGACTTCGGCCGATGTTCGACGCGGGGGAAGCGGGGGAGGCGGACTTCCAGGAGGTGGTGTCGATCGCCTCGCCGCTGCTGATCCTGGCCGCGTTCGCCTTGGCGCTGTGGCTGGGTTGGAAGCGCTACACGACCACGGGCGTCTATCCGTGGGTCGGGGTGAGTGGCGCGATGCTGTGTGGATTCTTGTTGTTCCACAAGGTGCATTCGCCGCAGTACACGCTGTGGTTGATTCCGTTCCTGGTGCTGCTCGAGGTGCCGTGGACGGCCATCGTCGGATATCTGCTGGCGGACGCCGCCATCGGTATCGGGGTGTTCCGGTATTTCTACGCGCTCGGTTCGGGCAGCACGGCGCGCCTCGAGGAGCACATCGTGCTGTTCGGCGTGTGGGGCCGGGCCGCGCTGCTGGTGGTGTTCTTCTTCCTGTTCATTCGTGCGGCACAACGTGTTTCGCGTACCGAGCCCGAGCCGCTCGCGGACCGTTCCCGCGATCTGGTGCCGGTGTCGTAGCCGTCAGCGTTCGGTGTGCCGGGCGCGAAAGGCCGCGCTCTTGGCCCGGTTTCCGCATTGCGTCATATCGCACCAGCGGCGTGAGCCCGCGCGTGAGGTGTCGACGTAGAGCCGTGTGCAATCGTCGCGGCCGCACTGTTTGACCCGTGGGGCGTCGGGCCCGCCGAGCAGTTCGACGGCGGCGCGCGCGATGGCCGCCAGCGCGGTGTCGGTATCGCCGGTGCGCCGAATGGTGCCGTCGGGCCGCAGTGCGACCACCGGCAGCGGCCCGCGCGCGATCTCGTTCACGAGTGCTCGGTCGGCGTCGTCGATCCGCTGGTTCTCGACAATCCCCTCGAAGGCCATGCGGTACACGGCTTCTCGCAGCTCCACCGCGCGCGCCAGCGCCGTCGCGTCGACGCGGGGGGTGGTGTCGAGCAGGCCCGCGGCCACGAACCACTCGCTCAGCCGCTCCGGTACCGGGAGCTGTTCCTCGGCCCGGGTGGTGCGGCCGCGCACGGTGCCGCAGAAGTCCAGGGCGAGATTGCCGCTGACGAAGGTGAACACCTCTCCATAGTAACCACCTTGACAGGTTACCGAGGCCGGTGCGACGGTAGTAACCGTTCTAGGTGGTTAGCTCTCGGGAGAATCCAGTGGACTCACGGCTCGCGCAAGTACTCGCCCCACCCGCCCTCATCCTCATGTGGAGCAGCGCCTTCATCGCGGGGATCATCGGCGTGGGCGCCGCGCCGCCCATGCTGGTGCTGTTCGCGCGCTTCGGCATCGCGGCGGTCCTGCTGATCCTCCTGGCCCTCGCCACGGGCGTGACCTGGCCGCGCGGCCGCGTCCTCGGCCATACCGCCATTGCCGGTCTGCTCATGCAGATGGTGCAGTTCGGGGCGTTCTATACCGCTATGAGCCACCAGGTTTCGGCCGCCGTCATCGCGCTGGTGCAGGGCCTGAGCCCCGTGGTGATCGCGGTCTTCGCGGGCGTCCTCGGCGAGCAGGTGTCGCGGCGGCAGTGGCTGGGCTTCGGTATCGGCGGACTCGGCGTGGGCTCGGCGGTGATCGACCAATCCACCTTCTCGGTACTCGGGCTGGTGCTGTGCGTGATCGGCCTGGCCGGGCTGAGCCTGGGCACGGTCTACCAGAAGCACTTCACGCCGAAGGTCGAACCGCGCGCCGCCACCGCGATTCACGTGGCCGTCAGCGCACCCATCGCCGCGGTGCTGGCGCTGGCCACCGACAGCTTCCACCTCACCGATCCCGGCCGCTTCGCGGGCGCCCTGGTCTGGATCGTGCTGATCAATTCCATGGCCGCGTTCCTGCTGCTCAACGCCATGCTGCTGCGCTGGGACAACACCCGTGTCGGCCGCTTCTTCTTCGCCACCCCGGCCGTCACCACACTCATGGCCTGGGTGGTGATCGATCAGCATGTCGGCGCGCTGACCATCGCCGGACTCGCCGCCGGACTCGTGGGCATGGTGCTGGCCTCGAGCCGTACGGTGCACACCGCCACCGACGCCGACACACGCCGCCACGTCGCCGCGATGAGTCGATAGCGCGCGGGCGATCCGGGCACACTGTGCCCATGCTGCATCTGCGGATTCTCTCGCCCGCCGCCATGACCGACGATGTCGTCGCCAATCTCGAATGCGATGACGCGGTGAGCGGTCTGGCGGTTTTGCGCGGAGCCTCACTGCGCCCGCCGGGCGATATCGTGCTCGCCGAGGTGGCCCGCGAGGCGGGCAACGATGTGGTGGACCGGCTGCGCGGGCTGAAGGTGCACCAGGAGGGCAGTATCGCGATCGAGCAGGTGCCGACCTGGTTGTCGCGCAGTGGTTTCGAGGCCGAGGTGCGCACGCCGGGCAGCAGCGCCGACGCGGTGGTGTGGGCCGATGTGACGCAGCGGTCCTACGAGGAGACCGAACTCAATTGGAGCTACCTGAGTTTCATGACGCTGGCGACGATCATCGCCAGTATCGCCATCGTGCTGGACTCGCAGATCCTCGTCATCGGCGCGATGGTGCTCGGCCCCGAGTTCGGGGCCATCGCCGCCCTGGGCGTGGCGCTGGTGCGGCGGCGATTCGTCTTGCTGCAGTTGGCGATTCGCACGCTGGTGTTCGGATTCGTCTCCGCGATCGCCATCACCTTCCTGCTCGCGCTGGCGGCGCGCGGCCTGGGCTGGATCACCCTCGACGATGTGGTGGGCCCGCGCCCCGGCACGGGCTTCATCTACACGCCCGACAAGTGGTCGTTCATCGTGGCGGTGGTGGCCGCGGCGGCGGGCGTGCTGACCATGACCTCCGCGAAATCCGTTGGCATGGCCGGTGTTTTCATCTCGGTGACCACGGTTCCGGCGGCGGGCAATATCGCCCTCGGCGCGGCCTTCGGCGTCGGGTCGGCGATCTGGGGCAGCACCTTGCAGCTGTTCCTCAACGTCTCCGGTATGGCGTTGGCGGGTTGGCTGACCCTGGCTGTGCAGCAACGGCTCTGGACGCGCGTCTCGGTGCGCCGCGCCCGGCACCTGCACATTCCCCGGCGCATGCTGTGACAGCACCGCGCCCCCGGTCGGTGACCGGGGGCGCGGGCGGGGAACACGCTATTTGGAGGCGGCCTGCCAGTTCATACCCCACCCGTAGGCGCGGTCGATGGCGCTCTGATTTCCATTGATGTAGTTGACTTCCCGGTGCACCGTGAGCCCGCCGCCGCTGTTCTGCAGCATGGCGATGGCGCAGGACCGGGCCCCGTCCACGGGGGAGTCGAGGCGCACCTCGATCTGGCGGCCATCGGTCGGGTAGAGCGTCACCACGCCGTCGGCGGCCGCCCAGTTGGGGACGCCCTCGTAGATGAAGGCGAAGATCAGAATGCGGCGGAACACATCCGGCCGGGACAGGTCGATGTGCATGTTCTCGCCACCGGTGGACTGTCCGGTGCGGTCGTCGCCGTCGAGCTGAATGTAGGGCGCGGCCTTCAGATTTCCGAAGTTGTTGCCGATGGCCTGCACGACACCCTTGGTGCCGTCGGATAGCTCGTACAGGCAGCCCAGATCGAGGTCGACCGCGCTGGAGCGTTTGAACAGCCCCCGCTTCTTGCCCTGGGACCAGTTCAGGTTGACGCGCATCGCGCCCTGACTGTCACCGGGTTTGGTGAGATTCACCGACGGTGTGGCCTTGGAGAGCGTCACTTTCGACATGGATCGCATCCCCCCTCAGGGACTTTCGTGATCTTCTCGCACCCGCCGGGACGAATATCGTTGGCGGGTGCGAGAAGTCGAGCAGATAGGCGAAATCAGCCTACCGGCGTCACTTCCTTGTCGTTCACCGTTTCGGCCTCACCCTCGCGCCGGTTGCGGATCACGCTGGTGATGAAGGCCGCGCCGATGAAGCCGACACCGATGAGACCGGTGATGAGCTCGTTGACGTGCACGCCGATCGAGACGAGCAGGATCACCGCCAGCGCGCCGATGGCCCAGTGCGCGCCGTGCTCCAGGTACACGTACTCCGACAGCGTGCCCTTGCGCACCAGGTACACCGTGATGGACCGGACGAACATGGCGCCGATCAGGCCCAGGCCCAGCGCGATGATGATCGGGTCCGAGGTGATGGCGAACGCGCCGATGACACCGTCGAAGGAGAACGAGGCGTCGAGCACCTCGAGGTACAGGAACAGGAAGAAGCCCGCCTTGCCGGTGGCCTTGGCCAGCCCGGACGGCCCGGCCTTCTCGGCCTCCTCGGCCAGTTCCTCGGTGTGGAACATGGAGCCCAGGCCGTCGACCACCACGTAGGTGACGATGCCGAGGATGCCGCCGAGCAGCACGGTGGAGCGGTGCGCCTCGTCGGCGATGAACTCCGCGGCCAGCACGACGCCGACCAGCGAGACGACCACGGCGAGCATATCCAGCTTGCCCAGCTTGGCCAGCGGCTTCTCCAGCCAGCTCAGCCAGGTGATGTCACGCTCTTCGAAGATGAAGTTCAGGAACAGCAGCAGCAGGAAGGCGCCACCGAAGGAGGCGATCTGCGGATGCGCGTCGGTCAGCAGCTTCTCGTAGGAGGGGCTGCCGTCCGGGAAGAGGAGCGCGTCGTTGGGCGGCGGGTTCAGCGCCAGGTCGAACGCCTCGACGGGGTTCAGACCGGCGGTGATCCAGACGATCGCCAGCGGGAAGACCAGGCGCATACCGAACACGGCGATGAGCACGCCGATGGTGAGGAAGATCTTCTGCCAGAACTCGCTCATCCGCTGCAGAACGGTGGCGTTGATGACCGCGTTATCGAACGACAGCGACACCTCGAGGATGCCCAGGATGGCGCACAGCGCCAGGGCGGTCGGTCCGCCGTACACAAACGCCACGATCAAGGAGAGGATCGTGACGATGATGGAGAGGCCGAATATTCGCACCGGCTGTGGCCTTTCGTGAGGTATATGGGCGCGAGAATGATATGCCGAAGGGGCTCGGTTACCCGAGCCCCTTCGGCTACGAGCGAAACGGTATTAGACGCTCACGCCGAAGTCACGGGCGATACCGGCCAGCCCGGACGCGTAGCCCTGGCCGACGGCGCGGAACTTCCACTCCGCCCCGTTGCGGTACAGCTCGCCGAAGACCATGGCGGTCTCGGTGGAGGCGTCCTCGGTGAGGTCGTAGCGCGCGAGTTCGGTGCCGTTGGAGCGGTCCACCACGCGGATGTAGGCGTTGCGGACCTGGCCGAAACTCTGTCCGCGCGAATCGGCTTCGTAGATCGAGACCGGGAAGACGATGGCGTCGATGGTCGGCGGGGTGTTGGCGAGATCGACATTGATGACCTCGTCGTCGCCTTCGCCCTCACCGGTGCGGTTGTCACCGGCGTGCTCGATGGAGCCCTCGGGCGACTTCAGGTTGTTGAAGAAGACGAAGTGCCCGTCGGAGACGACCTTCTTCTCCGGGTTGAGCGCGATGGCGCTGGCGTCCAGGTCGAAATCGGTCCCGGTGGTGGTCCGCACATCCCAGCCGAGGCCCACCGACACCGCGGTAAGGTTCGGGGCCTGCTTCGTCAGCGAAACATTGCCGCCCTTGGACAAACTGACACCCATGCGGGATTCCTTCCGTTGGAAAGTCTTGTGGCGTTAGTGGTTCCCAGCATGTCCGAATCGCCGGGTCCGTGACTACGACCCTAGTAGCTTTCCGACGACTTGGGGGCCAACAAGCTGAGGCCATCCCGTGAATCGTGGGGCGCGCCGCCTTTGTAAACGCGCGGGCCGGACACACCGGTCATCTCATACCATCGGGGCGTGGCAGGGCGTAGGCGCGGATGGTTCCGGTCGTCCCGGGACAACCAGTGGGTGGAGCAGGCCCGGGGGGTGCTGACGCCCGCCTTCTTGGACATGGATCGCCGACAGAGCATTGCCGAGGGTGCGGCGCACGCCTCCGCGCAGATGTTTCCCGAGCGCGGGGTGATGGCGCGGTGGGAGCCGGTGCGGGCGCGCTGCTACGAGGCGGCGGGGGCGTATATGGCGCTCAACGAGCGGCTGGACCAGGCCGAACGCGACGGCCCCCGGGTGCCGCAGCCGGAGATCGAGGCCGTCGTGCACCGGCTCGCCGATGCCGCGCGGGGGGTGGACGAGTTCTATCGGGGAGATCAGGCGCACCTCGAGCACGCGGTGGCGGTGTACGGGTCGGTGCCGCAATTGGTGGCGCAGGTGCGCGGGGCGGCCGAGCGGGCGCTGCTGGCCATGGCCGATTCGGCGTACGCGGGCTACCCCTCGGTGCGCCGGGCGGGGGCCGCGGTGGATGAGGGTCTGATCACACTGGATGCGGCCGCCAGCACTGGTGTGGGGGCGGCGCGGGAGGCCGCGACGCGGCTCGAGACGCTGACCCGGGCGCTGTCAAGGGCACTGGAAGACGCTCCCGGCAAACAACATTCGGCTACCACCGCGTTGTCCTCGGCCAGTACCCGGCTGGCCGCGGCCCGAACTCGCCTGGAGCGGATCGGCCCGGCCTTCTCCACCCTGCTGCGAGAATTCAACGCTGCGAGTTCGGCGGATTTGGCGAACAATGAGCGTGAAAGTCGACAAGCCATCGATGCCGCCGAGGCCGATCTCACACGCGCCCGGACGGCCTTGGCGAAAAATGATCCGGAGCAAGCCCTTGACCTGACCACATCCGCGCGTGCGCACCTCGCTGTCGCCGAGGAACGGGCCGATGCCGTTACCGACCGGCTTACGCTGTTGCGAGAGGTGCGGGCCGACCCGCAGCAGAAGGTGAAGGCGGTCCGGTTCAAACTGCGTGACGCGCAGATGCTCGCCGTACACCGCGACCTGGTCGCGGAGTGGGGTTCGGTACTCGATGCCCAATCCGACCGGATAGATCGGGCCACTGCTGGACTGACCGGTCGGCATCCTGACTATTGGGCGTACGTGTCCGAACTCGATGCCGCCGCCGCGTTCATCGCCGGGGTGGTCGACCGCATGAGAAATACCGAGACCTAGCAACGCAGAGAAAGATCGGGGGCCGATGACCGCGAGCACCACCGGTTCGGAAGTCGTGACCGTCCCGGTCTCGCTCTTCAAGCGCACGCCGCTGCGGCATTTCCGGCAGCTGCCCGGCCCCGAGATGCGGCACATGTTCCACCGCGCCCCCGAGGCCTTCGGCGGCTCCACCGACCGCGACCTGCTGGCCATGGCCCTGGGCGCGACGCTGTACGTGCCCGCCACCCGCGCCGATCTGGCCGCCACCATCTCCCGGCGCGCCGAGCGCGGGGTGACCTCCATGGTCATCGACCTCGAGGACGCCGTCGCCGATCACGAGCTGGAGTTGGGCAAGCGGGCGGTCGCGACCACCCTCGACACCCTGGCGGCGGGCACCGACGCTCATCCGCTGCTGTTCGTGCGGGTGCGCGATGCCGACACCGTCGGCGAGATCGTGGACGTACTGGGCGGCGGGGCCAGCGCGCTCACCGGATTCGTCTTCCCGAAATTCGACAGCGGCAGCGGGGCCAAGTACCTCGACGCCGTCGCGGAGGCCTCGGAACGGTTGGGGCGCACCGTCTTCGGCATGCCGGTGCTGGAATCGCGGGCGCTGGTGCACCGGCAGACCCGCGACCACGAGCTGAACCACATCCAGGAACTGCTGTCCCAACACCGGGAGCGGGTGCTGGCGGTGCGGGTCGGGGCGACCGATATGTGCTCCACCTTCGGTATTCGGCGCGACCGCGATCTCACCATCTACGACGTGCGGGTGGTGGCCGATGTCATCGCCGATATCGTGAACTATCTGGGCCGCACCGACGGCACGGGCTTCACCATCACCGGGCCGGTGTGGGAGTACTTCGCCGATCACGAGCGCATGTTCCGGCCGCTGCTGCGCACCTCGCCGTTCGCCGAATCGGATGCGGTGCCGTTCCGCCAGTACCTGGTCAGCCGGGATCTGGACGGGCTGCTGCGCGAGATCACCCTCGACCGCGCCAATGGCATCCAGGGCAAGACCGTCATCCACCCCTCGCACGTGGCGGCCGTGCACGCGCTGTCGGTGGTCACGCACGAGGAGTACGCCGACGCGCTGCACATTCTGGAGGCCGACGCCGGGGGAGTGGCGGCCTCGGAGTATCGCAACAAGATGAACGAGATGCGCCCGCACCGCAGTTGGGCCTTGCAGACCCTGCTGCGCGCGCGGGTGTTCGGTGTCACCAACAAGGGTGTGTCGTTCGTGGATCTGCTGAAAGTACTGGTGGCATTGTGAGTTTCGCGCCGTGGGCGACACGGGAACTGGGTTTGGCACTGCGGCACGAGGACGCGCTGGCCGAGTGGAGTATCGCCGAACTGATCGAACCGGGGCTGCGGCGCAACCCGCGCCGGGCGCACCTGCTGGTCTCGACCGTGCTCGGCAAGCACCTGCCGACCGATCCGCATCGGGTGATCGACGCGGGGAACCGGTTGGGTGACCTGGTGCTGAAGCTGCTCGACGGTCCCGCCGTGGTGCTCGGATTCGCCGAGACCGCAACGGGTCTCGGGCACTGTGTGGCCGCGCGCATCGAGGCGCGGTGCTATCTGCACTCCACGCGGCGCGACGTCCCCGGGGCGCGGACGCTGACCGGCTTCGAGGAGGGGCACTCGCACGCCACCTCGCACCTCTTGCAGCCCATGCCCCCGCGGATCTTCGCCAACGACCTGCCCATGGTGCTGGTGGACGACGAGATCTCCACCGGCGCAACGGCTATCGACGCCATCCGGGCGCTGCACGAATTCATGCCGCGCTCCCACTACATCCTCGCCTCGCTGGTGGACATGCGCACCGAGGCCGACCGCACCGCGTTCGACAAGGCCGCCGCCGAACTCGGCGCGCGCATCGACACCGTCTGCCTGGCGACCGGCCAGACCCTGCTCCCCGACGGTCTGGTGGATGCGGTTGCGGCACTGCCCGATCCGGAACTGAACCCGGTGTCGGACGAACGCGGTTCGTTCACCCGGATCGAGCTGCCGTGGCCCAACACCGTGCCCGAGGGCGGACGGCACGGCCTGTTGTCCTCGGACGCACCGGCTTTCGACACCGCCGTGGCTGTAGCGGCCGAGCGGTTGCGTCGGGAATTGGCCGCGGTGCCGTCGCGCACCGGCCGTGCCGACGAGGTGCGGCCGGTGATCGTGCTGGGCCACGAGGAGCTCATGTACCTGCCGCTGCGGTTGGCGGCGGCGCTGGCCGAGGACGGCATCCCCACCCGGTACCAGACCACCACCCGCTCCCCGGCCTATGTGCTGGACGAACCCGGCTACCCGCTGCGTCGCGGATTCCGTTTCACCGCACCGGAACCCGATGACGCGCCGCGCTTCCTCTACAACGCGCGATGGCCCGAACCCGGGCTGTCCGATCCGATTCTGCTGGTGGTCATCGACGAACCCGCCGATACCGACCGGCTCACCGGCCCGGGCGGGCTCATCGATGTGCTGACCGCCTCCGGCGCGGATGTCGCGCTCGCCGTCATCCCCGGTGCGGACCCCCGCGCACTGCATGCCGCGCGCGCGGCGCTGCCCGAACCATTGCGCGGTCCCGACTTCGGCTCCTACGCCCCCGACGAGGTGGCGTGGCTGCTCAAGGATCTGTCCGACGTCGACCTGGAAGCCGAGGTGGCGGAACGGGAGCAGCGGATTCAGGCGGGCGAGGCGCACTACGCGGAATCGCTGCCCGTGGAGTATCAGCCCGACGCGGCGTATCGGGAGTTGTTCGACCGGGTGCTCGAGGAGAGCGCCGAGCGGTTGGCCCTCGCCGTCGCCACGGTCGCCGAACTCGTGGTGGCCGAGCGCGGCGAGGATGTCGTGCTGGTGTCGCTGGCGCGCGCCGGGACGCCGGTGGGGATCCTCATGCGCCGGTGGCTGCGGTTCCGCTCACCGGCGCTCGACGCACCGCACTACGCGGTGTCCATCGTGCGCGATCGCGGCATCGACGCCACGGCGCTGGATTACCTTGCCCGCCACCATGATCCGTCGAAGGTCGTCTTCGTGGACGGCTGGACCGGCAAGGGCGCGATCACCCGCGAACTCTCCGAGGCCCTCGACGCCTACCACGCCGCCGGTGGCGCGCGATTCGACGACGAGTTGGCGGTACTCGCCGACCCGGGGGCTTGCGTGCGCACCTACGGCACCCGCGATGACTTCCTCATCGCCTCCGCCTGCCTGAATTCCACGGTCTCCGGGCTGGTTTCGCGCACGGTGCTCAACGACACCCTGATCTTGCCGGGTGATTTCCACGGCGCGAAGTTCTACCGCGACCTCGCCGCCGACGATGTCTCCGGCCGCCTGCTCGACCAGGTGAGCGCCAAGTTCGAGGCGGTGCGCCCCCGCGTCGCGGAAAGCGTTGCCGCCGTGCTGGCTTCCGATCGCACCCCCACCTGGGCGGGCTGGGCGTCGGTGGAGAAGGTGCGGGCCGAGTACGGCATCTCCAGCGTGAATTTCGTGAAACCCGGTGTCGGCGAGACCACCCGCGTACTCCTGCGCCGTATGCCCTGGAAGGTGCTGGTGCGTGAGGAGCACGCCCCCGACCACGCACACATCCGGCTGCTGGCGCGGGCGCGCGGGGTGCCGGTGGAAGTCGTACCCGATCTGGCGTATGCCTGTATGGGACTGATCAAGGACGTGAAGCAGTAATGGTTCGAAGACCGGCGCTATCCCGCAATACCCTGATCGCCACCGATCTGGACCGCACGATGATCTACTCGCGCAATGCCTTCGGCGCGGACGCGAACCTGCGCACCGTCTGCGTGGAACATCTCGAGGGCGCACCCCTGTCGTTCATGACGACCACGGCGGCGCAGCGGATGCGGACCCTCACCGAGCCCGCCGCGGTCGTGCCGACGACCACGCGAACCATCAAGCAGTTCAACCGGATTCGACTACCCGGCGCCCCCTGGCGTTACGCCGTCACCAGCAATGGGGGCAATATCCTGGTCAACGGCGTACCCGATATGCGCTGGCGCATCGACCTCGACGCCGAGGTGCGCGCCGCCAGCGCCACGCTCTCCGAAGTCAGCGCGGAACTGCGCGGCCGCATCGACGATTCCTGGGCGACCAAATTCCGGATCGCCGACCACCTGTTCTGCTACCTGGTGGTGAAACCCAAGCTCGTCCCCGCCGATTTCCTCGCCGAATGGGACAGCTGGTGCCAGGCGCGCGGGTGGTCCGCCTCCCAACAGGGCCGCAAGATCTACACCATGCCGAAAGTGGTCTGCAAGAGCCGCGCGGTCGCCGAGGTGCGCCGCCGCCTCACCGAATCCGGAGAACTCGATACCTCGGCAACCTATCTGGCCGCCGGTGACGGCGCGCTCGATGCCGAAATGCTGCGCGCCGCCGACTCGGCCATTCGTCCCCGGCACGGGGAGTTGGAGCAGTTGAACTTCACCCACCCCAATCTCACCATCACCCGTACCGCGGGCATTCTCGCGGGCGAGGAGATGGTGGACTGGTTCCTCAGCGCCAGCGGTCGAGCAGGCGATTCGCCTCGGTAGCCAGCGCGCGCTGTAGGAACGGCCCGAAACTCACTCGGGCGACGCCCAATTCGGCGAAGTAGGCGCGGTCGCCGACCTCGGGCAGGCCGATGGCGTTGACCGGAAGCGGCAGTTCGCGACACAGGCGACGTTGCACATCCGGTTCGTGGCGGCCCACCGGGTAGAGCACGTCCGCGCCCGCTTCGGCGGCCAATTTCAGTCGGGTGACGGCGCTTTCGAGGCGATCGGCCGGTGCTTCGGCGGCGGCGCGCAGGAAGACGTCGGTGCGGGCGTTCACCACCACGTGCACGCCCGCCTTGTCGGCGCACTGGCGCAATTCGCCGACCAGATCGGCGTGTTCCTGCGGGTCGCGCAGGCGACCGCCCTGGCTGTGCACGGTGTCCTCGATATTGAGGCCCACCGCGCCCGCCTCCAACAGGCCGTCGATGAGCCGGGCGGCCTCGAGGCCGTAGCCGGATTCGATATCGACCGAGACGGGAATGTCCACGGCCGAGGTGATTTCACGAATGCGGGCGAGGACATCGGTGAAGTCCATGCCCTCCTGGTCGCTCTTGCCGAGGGAGTCGGCGAGCGGATGACTGCCGACGGTGAGCGCCGCGAAACCGGCCTCCTGCACCAGCGTCGCCGACCACGCGTCCCATACCGTCGGCAGGATCGCCGGGTCGCCGGGCCGGTGCAGTGCGAGGAAGGCCGCCGCCTTGTCCTTCAGTTCGGTCATGCCCTCGATCCTGCGCCTCCGGACCGCTTGGCGCTATGGGTGGTTCATGCCATTCGGTCCGTGATCTGCGCCACTCAGCAGGGCGCGGATGCGTTCGATGGCGGTGGCGGCCTCCGGACCGGTGGCGGTGACCGTGACCGTATGCCCCCGCTCCGCGCCCAAGGTCATGACCAGACTCAGGCTGTTGCCGGGCACCGGTCCCGCGCCGGTGCTGGCATTGCGCAGGTGCACCTGCGCGTCCAGATCCCGCAGGGCGGAGACCAATTGCGCCGCTGGCCGGGCGTGCAGGCCGTGTTCGTCGCTGACCGCCACGTCGGCGCGCACCTCCTGGGGCGGTGCGGGGATAGCCGCCTCGCTCGTCGCGGGTGTGGCGGTCTCACCGACCTGGGCGCGTTTGCCGTCCAACGCGCGATGGGCTTCGTGTGCGGCGGTTTCCAGATCGGCCCCGCCACCGGCGGCGGCCAAGGCGGCGACCAGGCCCTCGACCACGGGCGCCCCGCACAGGCGCACCTCGTGTGGACGCTCGAGCAGATCGAGGGCGGTCTCGGCGGAGAGCACGGCGCTGCCGAGATCCATGAGCACCAGGACCCCGTCCCCGGAGTCCGCCGCCGCGATGGCCCCGGCCACCGCCACCGCGTCGGTGCCGAAGGTGCGCTCGTCCAACCCGGCGGCGACTTCGATCCGAACGCCTTGGGCCGGAAGCAATTCCGTCGCCAGGGCGACGGCCGCGTCGGCGAGCGCGCGGCTGTGCGAGACGACGACCAGGCCGATCATCGCAGTGCCTCGCGGGCGGCTCGAATCAGCAGGGCGGCACTGGTCGCGCCCGGATCCTGATGTCCCACACTGCGTTCGCCGAGGTAGGAGGCGCGGCCCTTGCGGGCGAGCAGCGCGGTGGTGGCATCACGGCCCTGCTCGGCGGCGCGCACGGCGGCGTCGAACGCCTCGGCCGCCGAGCCCCCCTCGGCGAGCGCGGTGTCGAGGGCGTCGACGGCCGGAGTCAACGCGTCCACCATGGTCTTGTCGCCCGGCTCGGCCTTGCCGCGCGCCACCACGCCGTCCAGTCCGGCGCGCAGCGCCTTCGCCAATTCCGCGGTGTCCGAACCACTTTCGAGCGCGCTCGCGCACCGCAGGAAGAACGTCCCGTACAGCGGCCCGCTCGCCCCGCCGATACTGCGAATCAACACCATGGCCGTCTGCTTGCACACCTGCGCCGGATCGCTGGCCCCCGACTCCTCGAGCGCCGCCACCGCCGCCGTCATACCGCGCCGCATATTGTCGCCGTGGTCGGCGTCGCCGATGGCCGCGTCCAGGGCCGTGAGCTGTTCGGCGTTCTCCTCGATGAGCGCGGCGAAGGTCCGCACCCACGACGCCGCGTCGATGCCCATGCTCACACTCCCCAGCGCAGGGCCGGTGTGCGAACGGGCGCGTCCCACAACGAGATCAGCTCGTCGTCGAGCTGGGTCAGGGTGACCGAGCAGCCCGCCATCTCCAGCGACGTGACGTAGGGCCCGACCAGCGAGCGGGCGATCTCGATGCCCTGGCCGCGCAGTATTCGCGCGACCTCGTCGAACATGAGGTACAGCTCGAGCAGCGGTGTCGCGCCCATACCGTTCACGAAGCACAGCACCCGATCCCCACCGCGGAACGGCAGATCCGCGATGATCGGCTCCATCAGCATGGCGGCCACCTCGCGCGCCGGGGCCAGCGGCACCCGCTCGCGGCCCGGCTCGCCGTGAATGCCGATGCCGATCTCCATCTCGTCGTCACCGAGTTCGAAGGTCGGATGCCCCGCGGCGGGCACCGTGCACGAGGTCAGGGCCATCCCCATACTGCGCGAGCGGTCGTCGACGGTGCGGGCCACCCGCGCCACCTCCGCCAGCGGCATACCCTGTTCGGCCGCCGCCCCGGCCATCTTCTCCACCAGCACGGTCGCCCCGACCCCGCGCCGCCCGGCCGTGAACGTGCTGTCGCGCACGGCCACATCGTCGTCGACGATCACCGCCACCACCTCGGACCCGGATTCGGCCTCCGCCAGCTCGGCCGCCATCTCGAAGTTCATGACATCGCCGGTGTAGTTCTTCACGATGTGCAGCACCCCCGCCCCGGCGTCCACGGCGGCGGTGGCCGCGAGAATCTGATCCGGCACCGGCGAGGTGAATATCTCGCCGGGACACGCGGCGTCGAGCATGCCCAATCCCACGAATCCGGCGTGCAGCGGTTCGTGCCCCGAACCGCCGCCGGAGACCAGCCCCACCTTGCCCGGCCGCGGCGCGTCCGCGCGCAGCACCAGCCGCTGCTTCACATCGACCCGAAGATCGGGATGCGCGGCCGCCATTCCGGCCAGCGCCGTCTCGACCACATGGGCGGGACCGTTGATGAGCTTCTTCACCGCATCACCCCTTCGCCGAAGGACCGTTCGGATTCAGGCTGCCACCGCCACCGCCCGAATGCTCCGGATTCGACCGTTATTCGGTGTTCGCGGCGTCGTCGGACGCGGTCTCGCCATCGAGGGTCTTGGTGCCGCCCGTGACCATGGCGGTGCCGTCCTCGAGGGTGTTGGCCAGCTCGATATCGGCGACCAACTGCACCACCAGCTCGCGCAGCGGCGAGGTCGGCAGATGATGGGCCGCGAATTCGAACGGCTCGGAGATATCGAGCCCGCCCTTGGCCGCCGCCACCAGCACCCAGGGGATGCCCACCCCGTCCGGTGCGACGCCGAGCTGTTCGCGCACCACCTCGGCGGTGTCGTTCATGAGCCCGGTGCGCTTGGCCACCGCCTCGGTCATCAATTCGTCGAGTTCGGCGCGGCGCGACTCCAGCTCACCCATATCCGCGCCGCGCTCCTGCGCCCGGGTGGTGCGCACCGAGCCGTCCTCGTAGACCTGGAACCCCTCGTGAATGGCCGTACTGCCCAGATCGACCTCCACCTCGGCGAGATCGGGCAGCGCGCGCAGGCAGTCCAGCACCGCGTCCAGCGCCGTGACCAGCCGATCGCGAATCTCGCGCCGCCGCACCCGTTCCCGATCGGCCTCCTCGCGCTCGGCCAGCACCTGCTCCACGGCGCGGCCTATCCGGAAGGCCAGGGCGGTCGATTCCGGTGCCCACCCGCCGTGCGGCACGTACTCGCCCTCGCGCGGGGTGACGGTATCGAGGAAGACGTTCACGGCGTCGAGCAGATCGTGCAGCTGTTGCGAAGACACGCCCGGCTGCCGGAACGCCCGCAGATACTCCTCGTGCGTTCCCGTCGGATCGACTCCACCGTCGCTCACCCAGCCGATCCTGCCATGAGCGAACGACCGAACGGGTCACCTGCGGCCGACAACCGGCACGCCCGCACGAGTGCCACCACTCAGCGGTGTTGCTGTCCGCCCAACTGCTGCATGATCACGCTCTGGAGTCGCTGCAGGCCACCGGGGGTCATACCGGTCTGCAACTGGCCCTCGATGGTGCGCACCAGATGCGAGTCGTCGAGCACCTTCTCGCTGGACTGGATGAGCACCGTACCCGCCCCGGTGAAGTCGAACTGGCGCTCCTCACCGGAGTTCACGCCGAAGCGCGCGGCACCGGCGGCGAGGAAGCTCGACACCCAGCGCTGGTCGTAGTGATGGCTCGGCGACGGGCAGTCCGCCCAGCCCACCAGCGCCTCGGGATCCACCCGCAGCGGCGGTTCGGCGAACATGACCGGGCCGTTGGAGGAGGCCAGGAATTTGCCGGTGCCGATGAGGGTGAGGAAGCCGGGGACGATCGACTGGTTCAGCGACAGACCGGGTTCGAACGCCAGCAGGTTCGCGGCGCGAATGGTCAGATTGCCGTCGTCGAGGTCGTAGGAGTTGATGTCGTAGCCGCGGTCGCCGATGATCAGCTTCCCGTGGCCCTCGGCGACCACGTAGTCGCCGCTGAACAGCGGGGCCGAGAACTGCTGCGACACCATGTGCATGAGATTGCCCTGCAGCCCGTGCGACAGCGGCTGGAACCGCATATCGCCGTAGTAGGCGATCATCGCGCCCTTGCGCATGAACCACGGGCCGGTCAGGTCGATGTTGTAGGCGTAGCTGTTGCCCGGAATGTTGTCGCTCTCACCGAGATTCATCGGATTGAGGATCTGCGGGGCCTCGCCCTGATAACCGGCGGCAGGATTCGGAAAGCCTTGGGCGGGATCGGCATACCCGGGCTGTGGCGCGTAACCCCCTGGGGCGGGCTGATATCCGCCGGGCGCGGGCTGGCCGTACCCCGGCTGCTGGTAGCCGCCCGGCGGCTGCTGATAGCCGGGCTGCTGGTAGCCGCCCTGATTCGGCTGTCCGCCCGGGGTATTCGGGTATCCGCCTGGATTCTGGTAACTCATCGCTTCACAGCTTCTCTTCGGATGCCTGTACGTATACGACGCCTTGGCCGACGCAGTGCAGCTGCATGGCCTCACCCGCGCCGCGGCCGACCGCGTCGCGCCAGCTCATCGCCGTCTTCAGCTCCGTCTGCACATTGCCGTAGGCGGCCACGAAGGCCTGCGGGTCCACCACCACCGGATTCGGCCCGCCCACCTGTAGTTCCAGGAAGCCGCCGTGGCCCAGCAGCACCGCCGCCCCCTGTCCGGTCAGCTGCGTGGTGAACATGCCCTGACCGGTCAGCGCACCGGTGGCCGCGCCGCGAATCGCGCCCATGATGCCGCCGCCGCGACCGCCCTGGCCGCCGCCCGAACTCATCACGGACACAATCGAACTCTGTAGGTTCGCGGTATTGGCCAGCAGGCGCGACGCCTCCACGCGCAGGGTCGCGCCCGGCTGCATCTGCACCACCTGGACCTCCAGGCCCGCGAAGCCGTAGTGCACTTCGCCATTGCCCTGCGCCAGCATGGTGCGTTCGTGCTCACCGGCCATCATGCGGCCCGCCATCCCCATGAGGCCGCCCATACCGCCCATTTGGTTGGCGCCGGGAACCTGATGCGGGGCGAAGGAGATATCGCCCTGGTAGAAGAGCATCGCGCCGGTGCGCGCCACCACGCCGCCCGCCTGACCGACATTCACCTTGACGACTTTGCCGTTCACTTTTTCGAACATCGCGTGAAATCCTCACCGCTCCGCGGGCTGAATCAACACCACGCCCTGGCCGTCCCAGCGCAGCGAGAAGGCCTCGCCGCCGCTCTGGCCGACGACGGAGCGCCACGAAACATCGGTCACGAAGGACTGATTCACATTGCCGCGCGCCGCCACGAACGCATCCGGGTCGACCACCAGCGGGTACTGCGGCGACACCTCCAGATGGATGAGCGGCCCGCCCGCCGACAACAGCGCCACCTGGCCCTGCCCGCTCACCTTGGTGGTGAACAGGCCCGCACCCGTGGCACCGCCACGCAGACCCGCGAAAGTCACGTCGGTGCGCAGATTTCCGGCGAAGGCCAGCAGCTGCTGCGACTCCACCTGGAGCGTCTCGTTGTTCAGGTTCACGACGGTGACGTTCTGGCCGTTCACGGCGAAGTACACCCGCCCGTTGCCGGAACACTCCATGAGCGACAGCGATTCGCCGGTGGCGCGGCGCTTGAGACCCGCCAGCACACCGTCGCCGCCGCCGAAACCGGCGCTCTTGAACTGCACATTGCCTTCGTAGGCGACCATCGACCCCGCGATCGCCCGGATACTGCTCCCGGCGAGCTGTGCTTCGATCACCTTTTTCGATTTTTCGAACAACTGCGCCATCGGTACTTCGTGTCCCCGCCGTAGGTGCCTGGAGTCCCGGTGTATCTCGGACTGTGCCGCCACCCTAGCCGAAAAGGTCCGGCGCAGGTACGTCGTGTTTCTCGTAGAGTGGCACTCGACAGCACCGACAAGCGAAGGGTCGATCTTGTCCGCAACTTTGGTTAAGGGCCAGAACGGCCCGCTGACCGTCAATGACGTGGTCGTCTCGGTGGAGATCGGCGCACCCGCGGATGTCTCCGCGCTGCTCGTGACCGAGAACGGCAAGGTCCGGTCGGATGCCGATTTCGTCTTCTTCAACCAACCCACCGGTCCGGGTGTGCAATTGCAGCCCGCGCCGTCGGGACAGCCCGCCGCACTGGCGGTCTCGCTGTCGGGGGTGCCCGCCGATATCGCCCAGATTCGCGCGGTCATCACCCTCGACACGCCCGGCGGTAGCTTCGGACAGATTCCCGCGCCGGTCGCCTACGTCTCCGATCAGGCCGGAAACCGCCTGTTCGAGTACCGGGTCGAGGGGCTCAGCAGCGAATCCATCGTGATCGCGCTGGAGCTGTATCGGCGCGGTGGCTCCTGGAAGGTGCGCGCCGTCGGACAGGGGTATGCGGGCGGCTTCGCGGCGCTGGTCACCGACCACGGGGTGCAGGTGAACGAGCCTGCGGCACAACAGCAGTCGGCGCCTCCCCCGCCGCCGAGTCAGGCCTATCCGCCGCCCGCGCCGCCGCCGCAGCAGTTCCAGCCCACCGGCGGGTACCCTCCGCCCGGTCAGGGCTACCCGCCTCCGGCCGACCCGAGCGGATATCCGCCGCCGGGCACCGGATATCCGCCTCCCGGAACGGATTACGCGCCCACGGGCGGTTATCCGCCGGGCGCCCCCGCGGGCGGTCCCGGGTATCCGCCCCCGAGCGGTCAGGGTTTCGCGCCGTCGGGCCCCGCCCCCGACCGTGATCTGCCCAAGTCCGGCGGCGCGGTGAGCCTGGTCAAGGGCCAGCGCGTCAACCTCCGCAAGGAGGGCGGCGCGGCGCTGAGCTACGTGAAGATGGGCCTGGGCTGGGATCCGGTCAAGCGCGGCGGCATGTTCGGCAGCCGCGCGGTGGATATCGACCTGGACGCCTCGGTCATCATGTTCGCGGATATGAACCTGGTGGATGTCGTCTACTACGGCAGCCTCCTCTCCAAGGACGGCTCCATCCGCCACTCCGGTGACAATCTCACCGGTGAGGGCGCTGGCGACGACGAGCAGATCATGGTCGACCTCACCCGGCTGCCCGCCCAGGTCACCACGCTGCTGTTCATCGTGACCTCCTACAAGGGCCACACCTTCGAACAGGTCGCCAACGCCTTCTGCCGCCTAGTCGACGGCACCACCGACAAGGAGATGGCGCGCTACACCCTGGCTGGCGGTATGCCGTTCACCGCCATGGCGATGGCGAAGGTGTACAAGTCCGGGGCGGACTGGAAGATGGAGGCCATCGGCGAGGGCTTCCAGGCCAAGCACCCGGGCGAGGCGGTGCCGCAGCTGGCACGCTTCATCGGCGGCTGAGCACGAAAACGACTGTGGGACCGACGCTGTCGCGCCGGTCCCACAGTTCGTTACACGGGTACCAGGGCCTTGCTCGTTCTCGGCCGCAGTTGTGTTGGCAGCCAAGGCCGTTCGGGATCCGGTGCGCCGTCCAGTACGCCACCGACCGGATCGTCCACGCCTTCGCGTCGCACGAGATCCTCTGCGGGCCGGTAGATCTGGCGTATCACCAGCACGCACAGCGCCACCACCGCGATATCGCGCAGCACCACGGTCCCGGTGAACCACTGCTCGGGCAGTCCCTTGCGGTCCTCACCGAGGTAGTAGTACATGCGCGGCACCCACACCAGCGCGTCGATCGTCATCCACGCCAACAGAATTCGCCGATGCGGCAGGGCCAACACGGCCAGCGGCACCAACCACAGCGAGTACTGCGGGCTCCACACCTTGTTGGTGAGCAGGAAGGCCGCGACCACCAGGAAGGCCAACTGCGCCACCCGGGGTCGTCGAGCCGCGGTGAGCGCGATCCAGGCGATGGCCGCGCAGGCGCCGAGGAACAGCAGCAGCGACACCAGATTCAGGATCGAGGGCGTCTCACCGGCTTTCAGCGGCCCGTCGAAACCGGGCCAACCGGTGAACGAGGTCGCCACGTTGTACAGCGAATCCGGGTCGGCGTGGCGTTCGGTATTGAGCCGGAAGAACTCCCACCAGCCCCTCGGGTACAGCGCCGCGATGGGCAGATTCACCAGCACCCACGTCACGGCCGCCGCCGCGACGGCGGCCAAGCCGGTGCGCAAGGGCCCCAGCCGATTCCACGTCGAGCCGAAGCCGTAGTCCTCGTCCTCGCCCAGACGCTCGGCGCGCAGGCACAGGATCAGAATCGGCCCGAGCAGCAGCAGCGGATACAGCTTCGCCGCACCGCCCAGACCCAGCAGCACCCCGGCCAGCACCGGATTGCGCCGCGCCCAGGCCAGCAGCCCGCCCGCGGCGAAAGCCGTTGCGAGCGCGTCGAAATTGGTGAACGCGTGCACCAGCACCAGGGGTGAGCAGGCCACCAGCGCGGCATCCCACACCCGCCGCCCGGCCAGCAGCGCGGTGGCCCACAGGGTCACCAGCCAGGCCATGGCCAAGCCGAGGGCGACCACGTTGAAGTACAGCACCACCTCCAAAGCCCCTGGCAGGTCCCACTTCTCGGAGACCGCGTCATAGGATTTGGCGATCTGCATGGCCCCGTACTGGTACAGCCCGGACAGCACCGGATACTCCATGTACCGGACCTGCGGTTTCCCGTCCGCCCCGAATTCGGTCCACTGCTTCTTGTACGGGAACGCGCCCTCGTTCAGGTACTCGGCCCCGTACAGCGGCACGGTGTCGGAGTAGCACAGGGCGATGTACTGGCGGCCATTGTTCCAATCCAGCCCGACCACGCCGTCGGCATCGGGGGCGGTCTGCTGAATACAGGGGGCCTTACCGCCCCAGCTCAGTGCCAGGATCACCACGGCCAGCGCGAACATGACGCGCATCGGCGTCCAGAACCGCACCCGGCCGATCAGGGCGTGATCCCCGACCGGCCCGCCGGTCATCGTGGCCAACTGCGCCACCAGCGAATCGTTGCGGCTGGGCTTGTCGCGCTCGTCGGCCGAGCGTAAATCCGGGGCCAACGGCGCCGGTGACGCATAGTGCTTGGCTGTCTGTCGAATCGGTCCGCCCCCGCCTGTTGCACCGCCGCTGGCCGACGAATGCTCGTCGGCCAGCGGCGCGTGTACCAAGTCCTGCTCGATCACGGCAAGAGGCTACCGGCCGTTCCCGTTCCCGTTCGGTCGGCCCGCACCACTCGGTACCGGCGCGGTGGTGGTCGGTGCTCCGTCCGACGGCGCGACCGGTTGGCCGGGCAGCGGGCCGGTCTCATCCGACTGATTCGAATTGTTCTGCGGCTGATTCTGCGGTCGGTTCTGCTGTGACTGCGGATTCGGCGCGAGGCCCGGCAGCGGAATGGTGAGGCCGGGCAGAATCTCCACCGGCGTCTGGGTGATCACCACCGGCGGCTGCGCCGCCTCGGTGCTCGACGGTGCGGTGTACGGCGCGGTCCAGGACGGCACACCCGCCTGACCGGCGATGGCGCCCGGCTTCGGGAAGTCCTCCTTCGGCGTGCCCGACAGCGCGCCGTCCATGGTGTCCTTCCAGATATCGGAGGGCAGACCCGAGCCGTAGATCATGCCGCCGTTGGCATTGCGCAGCTTCTCACCCTGTTCGGTGCCGACCCATACGGCGGTCGCCAGCGACGGGGTGTAGCCGACCATCCAGGCGTCGCGGTTCTCACCGGTATCGCCGAGCTGGTTGGTGCCGGTCTTGGCGGCCGAGACACGGCCACCGGCCAGATCGTGGTTCTTCGACCATCCCGCAATGGGTTTCATGGCGGCGGTCACGTTGTCGGCGACGGCGGCCGACACCCGCTGCTCACCGGCGACCTCGCCGCGATCGAGCAGGACCGTGCCGTCGGAGGCCACGACCTTGGAGACGAAATGCGGTGCGTGGTACATGCCCGAGGCGGCCAAAGTGGCGTACGCCGAGGCCATATCGAGCGGGCGCACCTGGTACTGGCCCAGCACGATGCCGTTGTTGGGACCGGAGCCGTCCGGTTCGGTGAGCGTCTTGCCAACGCCCGGAATGGTTTCCGGGATGCCCAGCTTGTGCGCCATATCGGCGATCTTCTGCGGGCCGTTGCCGCCCATCTCCATCATCATGCGGTAGAAGCTGGTGTTCAGCGACCGCTTCAGCGCCTCGGCGATGGTGCAGGTGCCGCACTGCTCGCCCTCGACGTTGGTGATCCTGATGCCGTTCACCGTGACCGGCGAGGAGTCGTACATGGTGGACAGCGGCTTGCCCATCTCCAGGTTCTGGGCCAGGCCGAACACCTTGAACGAGGAACCGGCCGGAAGGCCCGCGCCCGCGAAGTCGTAGCCCTGGCCGTCGGTACCGCCGTAATAGGCGCGCACCGCACCGGTCTTGGGATCCACCGACACCACCGCGGTGCGCAGATTCTCCGGCTCGCCGCTCATATTCTTCTCGGCGGCGTCCACGGCCGCCTGCTGCGCCTTGGGATCGATGGTCGTGGTGATCTGCAGGCCCTCGGTATTGAGCTCGTGCTCGCTGATGCCCGCGGATTCGAGCTCCTTGAGCACCTGCGACTTGATCAGACCCTCGGGCCCCTGGTCCAGGCTCTTGTCACCGGCCGCCGAGGCCGAAACCACCTCCGGATACTGCATGCCCGCGCGTTCGGCGGCGGGCAGATTGCCGCTGGAGACCATGCCGTCGAGCACGTAGTTCCAGCGCTCCTGCGCACCCTTGGGGTTCTTCTCCGGGTCCAGGTTGGACGGCTGCTGAATGGTCGCGGCCAGCACCGCGCCCTCGCTGGCGGTCAACTCCTGCACCGGTTTTCCGAAGTACGCCTTGGCGGCGGCGTCGATGCCGTACGCGCCGCGGCCGAAGTAGATGGTGTTCAGGTACGCGGTGAGAATGTCGTCCTTGGACCACTCCTGCGCCATCTTCACCGAGATCACCAGCTCGCGCAGCTTGCGGCTGAGCGATCGCTCATTGCCGACCAGCGCGTTCTTCACGTACTGCTGGGTAATGGTGGAACCACCACCGGCGGTCTCCTTACCCATCACGTTGTCGCGCAGCGCGCGGGCGAAACCGGTGAAGGAGAAGCCCGGATTGGTGTAGAAGTCGCGATCCTCGGCCGCCATGACGGCATTGCGCACATGCGGCGGAATCTGGTCGATGGTGACGTCGGTGCGGTTGCCCTCCGGCGGCACCACCTTCGACAGCACCGTGGTGCCGTCGTTGGCGTAGATGAGCGCGACCTGGTTGTTCTTGAGGTCGCCGGGCTGCGGCACCGACACCGTGGAGTACGCGATCAGGAAGACCGTGCTCGGCACGATGATGGCCAGGGCCATCATCACGTAGACGACGCGGCGGACGATCCGCCACGGCGACTTCTTCTTTCCCGAACCCGCGCGGCCGCCGCCGCGACCACCGCCGCTGCCGTTCCCACCGGGACGGCGCGGGGGCGGTCCGGACGGTGGGCCAGCCTGGCCGCGCCGAGGGGCCGCCGCCATCGCACCGGAGCCGGGGCGGGCGCGGTCATTGGTGGGTCGCGGGCGAGCCGCCGTATTCGACCGTCCCGGAGCGCGATTCGCAGCGGCCACGTCCACCTTCTGGTTGGCCCCCGACGGATTGGGTAGTTTGCGCGTCGCATCCGGATTCACCCGACGCGTCGCCTCCGGCCCCCCGGGTCGCTGCGGCGGCGGGCCCGGACGCCGCGGCGGCTGTCCGCCCTGCGGCGCGGGACCTCGGCCCGGCTGGGGCTGGCGCGGCGGCGGATAGCCGCCCGCGCTGCCGCCCGGCGCCCGTCGAGTCGGCTCGGCCCCCGGACGCCCCGCACCCGGCTGGCGTCCCGGCGGCGGTCCTGCCGGACGCGGCGGCGGGTAGCCGCCGGGGCCGGATTGGGAACCGCCGCGCTGGGGGCGGCCGCGTTGCGGTCCGTCGTCGTAGGGCGAATTCACAGCCAGGATCTCCAATAACTCGACTAATACGGGTAGCTCGGGCGGGTCACGCTCGTGGCGGTTCGGGCACAGGCGTGCTCCGCGTTCAGCGGTCTGCGAGGCCTCTCATTCGGCGGCGGTACGGCGGGTACCAGCGCGTCGACGGGGTGCGGGATCGGTTGCACTGCCCAATACATAGGACTGCACCAGATGATTCCAGCTGCAGGTCCGGCACACCTCGACGACATGTACCGAGAACTCCTCGCGAGACTCGGCCATGCGGACCAGTTCCTCCGGGGTGCGGGCCGAGCCCGCTACCTGTCCCAGCCCGTCGCCGAACACCCACGATACGAGAGTGAGCTGCTCTTTCCTGCAGATCGGGCATGTGACTTCGCTCCCCCGGCCGTGAAACTTCGCCGCACGCAACAGGTACGGATTGGCATCACACACCTCGGCGACATCGACGCGACCCGCATAGACGTCGGCGAGCAGCGACCTACGCCGAAGCGCATAGTCCACTACCTGCCGCTGTATTCGCACGGCACCCAGAGTACTTGCTCCCCAGCCCGGCTCGCGGGGCCAGTTTGAGACGGCCCTCACCCGGCCACGCGCGCGTAGCGCCGTGACTGCGCGCCAGATGTATCGCTCCGATATAGTTTGGAATCGCATCCATCGGTTAGGTCTGAAGAGAACAGTCAGGAGGGGGTGAGGCCCGGTGCTCGAGTTGGCAATCCTCGGGCTGCTCCTCGAATCGCCCATGCACGGCTACGAGCTGCGCAAGCGATTGACCGGTCTGCTGGGTCCGTTCCGGGCCTTCTCCTACGGGTCGCTGTATCCGACCCTGCGGCGTATGCAGGCCGACGGTCTCATCGCGGAGGAGAGTCCGCAGGGGGTGGTCACTCGCCGCGCCCGGCGGGTCTACCAGCTGACTGACCCCGGTCGGGAGCGGTTCGCCGAACTGCTGGCCGATACGGGACCACAGAACTACACCGACGACGGCTTCGGCGTTCATCTGGCCTTCTTCAATCGCACCCCCGCGGAGGCGCGGATGCGAATTCTGGAGGGGCGGCGCAGGCAAGTCGAGGAGCGCCGAGAGGGACTGCGGGAGGCGATAAAGCGAGCCAGTGGGCAG
This sequence comes from Nocardia sp. NPDC050406, assembly GCF_044459025.1. Lineage (NCBI taxonomy): Bacteria > Bacillati > Actinomycetota > Actinomycetes > Mycobacteriales > Nocardiaceae > Nocardia > Nocardia sp. NPDC050406. Next base: position 361,255 of record NZ_JBITIM010000004.1, read on the forward strand.
CTCGATCGCTATACCCGTCAGCTCCATCAACTCGGTTTGGAATCCAGCGAGCGCGAAGTGCGCTGGCTCAATGAGTTGATTGCCGCAGAGCAATCGACGAAGGCGGCACCACAGAAAGAGGGAAATACCGGCCATGAGTGACATCAACACCGAAGTACGGGTGGCCATCGTCGGCGTCGGTAACTGCGCATCTTCCCTGGTCCAGGGCGTGCAGTACTACAAGGACGCGGACGAGACGTCGACCGTTCCGGGCCTCATGCACGTCAAGTTCGGGCCCTACCACGTTCGCGACGTGAAGTTCGTCGCCGCGTTCGACGTCGATGCCAAGAAGGTCGGCTTCGATCTGTCCGACGCGATCTTCGCCAGCGAGAACAACACCATCAAGATCTCCGACGTGCCGCCGACCGGCGTCTCCGTGCAGCGCGGCCCGACCCTCGACGGCATCGGCAAGTACTACGCCGAGACCATCGAGCTGTCCGAGGCCGACCCGGTCGACGTGGTCAAGGCGTTGAAGGATGCCAAGGTCGACGTCGTCGTCTCCTACCTTCCGGTTGGTTCGGAAGAGGCCGACAAGTTCTACGCGCAGTGCGCCATCGACGCGGGCGTGGCCTTCGTCAACGCGCTGCCGGTCTTCATCGCCTCCGATCCGGTCTGGGCGCAGAAGTTCACCGACGCGGGCGTGCCGATCGTCGGCGACGACATCAAGTCCCAGGTCGGCGCGACCATCACGCACCGCGTCATGGCCAAGCTGTTCGAGGATCGCGGTGTGCAGCTCGACCGCACCATGCAGCTGAACGTCGGCGGCAACATGGACTTCAAGAACATGCTCGAGCGCGAGCGGCTGGAGTCCAAGAAGATCTCCAAGACCCAGGCTGTCACCAGCAACCTGAAGAAGGAGATGGGCGCGAACGACGTGCACATCGGCCCGTCGGACCACGTCGGCTGGCTGGACGACCGCAAGTGGGCCTACGTGCGCCTCGAGGGTCGCGCCTTCGGTGACGTGCCGCTGAACCTGGAGTACAAGCTCGAGGTGTGGGACTCGCCGAACTCGGCGGGCATCATCATCGACGCGGTGCGCGCCGCCAAGATCGCCCTCGACCGCGGTATCGGCGGACCGGTCATCCCGGCCTCGGCGTACCTCATGAAGTCCCCGCCGAAGCAGCTCGCGGACGATGTGGCCCGCGCGCAGCTGGAAGCGTTCATCATCGACGCCGACTAGTTTCGGCTCCGAGATGAGGGAAGCCCGGTCGGTACAAATCCGACCGGGCTTTTTCTTTGTGGGAATTCCCACTCTCGGTGCGTGGGATGCGAAACCCCAAGCGGGGCAAGCGTTTCAGTCGAGCGAAACGTAGACCTCGACCGAGGCCGGTCCGGTGTAGCGCTCGATCTCGGCGGTGTGCGAGCGGGTGATGGTGCCCGCGCTCTCGGCCTTGGCGACCTTGGCCCACGCGGTGCGCAGCAGGTCGTAAGGCTTGTCCGTCACAACGAATTTCGCGTAGCGGCCCGACGGAATCCGGGTCACCACATCGCCGATATCCAGCTCGTCGAGGCCGGTGAGTTCGTAGCCGAGTACGGCGACCGCGTGGTCGTTCTGGCCGATATAGGCCGCCACCCGGCCGACCGGCTTCTCCCGGGACAGGTAGCGGTCCCAGGTGAAATTGACCAGGTCCAGGTCGCGGGCGGTGACCTCGCGCCCGGCCAGCGGCACGGTCAGGCCGCCGATGAGCGATTCGTCCAGGGTCACGATTTCGAAGTCCACAGCCATCCCCCTACGCCTCGGCCCGACCGTCGGTCGAGTTCGGATCCAGTGCCACGAACACCTCGACCGTGCGCATATCGGGGTAGTGCTCGAAGTCCCCGGTGTAGGCGCGCACGATCGCGCCGGAGGCCTCGAGATCCCACACCGCGCGCCAGATGGAGACGATGGTGTCGCCCAGGTCGTCGCCGGTGCGGGTGAAGCGCGCGAACAGCCCCGCCGGAATGCGCGCCAGCACATCGCCGGGCAGCAGGTCGTCGAGGGTTTCGCAGCGGTAGCCGACGATATGGGTGAGGTAGGACCCGATCTCGGGCGCGTGGTCGACGTACGCGGTGGCAGGTGGTCCGGGCAGGCTACGCGCGAGGTTGCGCTTCCACGCCTCCTCGACCTTCGCGCGGCGCGGTCCCTCGACCGCGAGCGCCGGACTGCGTAGCACCGTTCCGGCTACCAGCGTTTCGTGGCGTTCAACGACATTGAAATCCACCGGCGTCGCCCCTATGTCTCGCGTTGTATCCCACCCGCATCTGCTCCCACCCGCATCCTGCCACCGCCCCGATCGATGGTCGGCACCGGTGGCCGGTTCCACCATATCGGTGGGTGAGCGCGGATGGGTCCGCTAACCGTTATTCATGATCAACAGTAAATGGGTTTCAGCCGGGAACCGGGATGCTGAGGCCGGGGAAGATCTCGACCTGCCGCGGCTGCGGGTCGGGCGGGATGATCACCACGGGTTCCTCTTGGCTCCCTGGCTGTGGGTTGAGTATGTCGAACCCGCCCTGCGGTGTGGTGCCGCCGACCGGTTCCGGATTCGGGAATTGTTCCACGGGAGTGCCTTCCAGCGCACCGTCCATTGTCTGTTTCCAGATATCGGCGGGCAGTCCGGAGCCGTAGACCGCCGCGCCGCCCCGGGTCCGAATCGGTTGTGACTGTTCGGTTCCCACCCAGACGGCGGTGGAGAGCGATGGGGTGAAGCCGACCATCCAGGCGTCCTTGTTCTGCCCGGTGTCGCCGAGTTGGGTGGTACCGGTCTTGGCGGCCGAGGGGCGTCCGCCCGCGAGCGCGTGGCCGTTGGAGTAGCCCGCGATGGGCAGCATGGCGCTGGCCGTGGTGTCGGCCACCGCGGCCGAGAAGCGTTGTTGCGGCTGCCCAGCGCCGTTCTCGCGGTCCAGCAGCACCCGGCCGTCCCCGGTGATCACCTTCTGCACGAAGTACGGCTGGCGGTAGCTGCCGTGCGCGGCGATGGTGGCGTAGGCCGAGGCCATATCGATGGGGCGCACCGAATACGCGCCCAACACGATGGAGGGCAGCGGCGGGCCGCCGTCCTCGGTGAGTGTTTTGCCCGGAACGCCGGGAATCTCGGTGGGAATTCCGGCCTGGTGCGCGGCGTCGGCGATGGACTTCGGCCCGCCGAACAGGGCTTGGGACAGGCGGTAGAAGCTGGTGTTGAGCGAGCGTTTGAAGGCCTCCGCCAGTGAACAGGTGCCACAGGACTCGTCGTTGACGTTGGTGACCTTCTCGCCGTTCACGGTGACCGGGGTGCTTTCGAGCTTGTAGTCCAGGCCGATGCCCTGTTGCAGGGCGGCGATGACCGCGAAAGTCTTGAAGGCCGAACCGGTTTGCAGCGGGGCCTGGGCGAAATCGAAGCCGATACCGTCCGCGCCGCCGTAGTAGGCGCGCACCGCGCCGCTGCGCGGATCGATGGAGACCACCGCGGTGCGCAGCTCGCCCGGCTGCCTGCCGAGCACGTTGCCGACCGAATCCAGCGCCGCCTGTTGGGCGCGGGCGTCGATGGTCGTGATGATCTGCAGCGCACCGGTATTGAGCTCGTGCTCGCTGATCCCGGAGGCGCGCAGCTCGCGCAGCACCTGGGCGCGCACGAGTCCCTCCGGGCCGCGCGCGGAATTGTCGTCCACGATGTCGGTGACCGGAACGATGGGCGGGAATGCGACAGTGGCGCGTTCGGTACGCGAGAGCGCGCCCATCTCCACCATGCCGTCGAGCACATAGGCCCAGCGGTACTTCAATTCGTCGAGGTGGGTTTCGGGGTCGAGCACCGAGGGGGTGCGCACCAGGGCGGCCAGCACCGCGCCCTCGCCGAGGGTGAGTTCCGGCACCGCCTTGCCGAAGTAGGACTTGGCCGCCGAGGCGATGCCGTACGCGCCGCGGCCGTAGTAGATGGTGTTGAGGTAGGCGGCGAGAATGTCGTCCTTGGACCATTCGCGGGCCATCTTGGCGGAGATGATGAGCTCGCGCATCTTGCGGTTCATGGTCCGCTCGGAGCTGAGGAAGGCGTTCTTCACGTATTGCTGGGTGATGGTGGAGCCGCCGCCCGCGTCCTCGCGCCCGGTCAGATTGTCGCGGGCGGCGCGCAGGAAGGCCGCGAGCGAATAGCCGGGATTGGTGTAGAAGTCGCGGTCCTCGGCGGAGAGCATGGCCATGCGCACCGGCTCGGGCACCTCGCTGAGCGGGACCGGAATCCGATTGCCTTCGGGCGGAACGACCTTCGCGATGACGCTGGTGCCGTCGGCGGCCAGAATGGTGGCGATCTGATTGGTCTGCACCGAGGTCGGATCGGGGATCTCCGCACTCCAGTAGGCGAGCCCCAGCACCATCGCCGGGACCGCCACGAAAATCAGGAAGAACGACACCAACACCCGGCGCACCCGCTGTGCCCGTGTCCGCGGCCGCCGCGGCCGCGCCTCCTTGGCCGGTTTCGCCCGCCGCCGCGGCTTGGCCCCCCGATGCGCGGCCTGCCCCCGCAGCGCCTGCTCGTTCCACCCCGCCATGCTGGCGTAGGGCGGCGGTTCCTGTTGGGGCCGCTTACGGGACGAGCTCACGAGCATCTCCTTCCGGAGCGTCGACAAAGCGTGCGTACGGGAGAAGCGCCGCGACCCACCCTGCGGCCCGCCCCATGCTAGTGGAACACCCGGATACCGCCGGAATATTGGCCCTGCCGGTCCGATCCGCCGCGAGAGCCCGTCAGCGGCCTGGGACTTCGCGCGAGTCACGAAAGGGGGTTCGGGGACCAAGCCCCCGAACCCCCTTCGCTCAGCCGAGCCGAAGGCTCAGCTCTTCACTCCACCGGCGGTGAGGCCGGAGATGATCCGTCGCTGGAACAGCAGCACCATGATCACCAGGGGAATGGTGACGATCGTTCCCGCCGCCATGATGGCCGCGTAGGGCTGCACCTGCGGGTCGTTGCCGGAGAACCGGGCGATCGCCACCGTCACCGGCTCGGTCTTGTCCGAGGAGAGCAGCCGCGCCAGCAGGTACTCGTTCACGGCGGCGATGAACGCCAGGATCGCCGTGGTGAAGACCGCGGGCGCGGCCAGCGGCAGCATGATCAACCGGAACGCCTGGAACCGCGACGCCCCGTCGATCCGCGCGGCTTCTTCGAGCTCCCACGGCAATTCGGTGAAGAACGACGCCAGGATGTACACGGTCATGGGCAGCACGAACGAGATGTTCGGAATGATCATGGCCTGGTACTGCCCGATCCAGCCGATATCGGTGAACAGCTGGAACAGCGGCGTCACCAGCACCACCACCGGGAACATCGAGGCCGACAGGATCAGCCCCGACACCACGTACTTGCCCTTGAAGGTCAAGCGCGCCAACGCGTATGCCGCCATCACGCCGACCACCAGGGCGATCACGGTGGTGAACGCGCCGATCACCACGCTGTTCAGCAGCGCCCGCGCGAAGTCGTTGCCGCGCGTGGTGTCGAAGGCATTGCGGAAGTTCTCGAGGGTGACGTGGGTCGGCCACGGCGTGTTGTCGAACGTGTAGTCCGGATCGCGCAGCGCGGTGACGACCATCCAGTAGAACGGCCCGAGCCCCCACAGCAGAATGATGATCGCGCCCAGGTACACCCGCCCCGAGGCGAGCCGCTTGGTCCACGGAACCGGCTGTGCCACCGGCTTTTCCGTCCCGGCGGGTTTGGTCATGGTGCTCATCAGTGCGCCTCCCGCTGCTCTTCCTGGGTGCGAACGGCATTGGCCCCCAGCACCTTCACCAGGAAGAACGCCACCGTGAAGATGAGCAGGAAGGTCAGCACCGACAGCGCCGCGGCGCTGTTCGCGCCCTGGCGCACCTGATCCACCACCAGCATGGAGATGGTGCGGGTGTTCGGATTGCTCGCCGTCATGATGGCGGGCAGGTCGTACATGCGCAGCGCGTCCATGGTGCGGAACAGCACCGCCACCAGCAGCGCGGGCTTGAGCAGCGGCAGCGTGATGTGCACGAACCGCTGCCACGCCGAGGCGCCGTCCACCCGGGCCGCCTCGTACACGTCGTTCGGAATGACCTGCAGCCCAGCCAGAATCAGCAGCGCCATGAACGGCGTGGTCTTCCACACGTCGGCGGCGATCACCGCGAAGCGCGAGTACCACTCGTCGGTGGTCCACAGGATGTGGGTGCCGAGCACCCGGTTCACCACGCCGTCGTACTGGAACATGAACTCCCACAGCCGCGCCGTGACGGCGGTGGGGATGGCCCACGGAATCAGCACCGCGGCGCGCAGCAGCGCCCGGCCCTTGAAGGTCTTGCCCATGATCACGGCCATACCGAGCCCGAGCGTGGCCTCGATGGTCACGGTGATCACCGTGAAGAACAGCGTCACGCCGATGGCCAGCCAGAACTGCGAGCCGAGATTGCCGGTGGGGCAGGCCACCATCTCGCCGCCGGGCATGGCGCACTGCTGCAGCAGCCAGTGCGTGTAATTGCTGAATCCGGCATTGCCGCCCTCGACGAACATGCCGGTGGCGGGGTCGAGCCCGGAGTCCTTCTGGAAGGACATGATCAGGGCCCGGACCACGGGATAGCCGATCACCACGGCGAGCGCGATCAGCACCGGGGTGACGAAGACCCACGCCTTGCCCGATCCGGCGAAGGGATTGCGGCTGGGTCGCCGCGGCTTCGACGGACCGGCGGGCGGATCGTTCAGGTCAGGCGGCGCGAGGTCGGTCGCTCCCGAAGGACGTGACACCGTTTCTCTCTCCTACGGGACAAGCTGGGCACTTGCGGAGCGGCCTGGACTCACGACCCGGCGGTCTCGATGCCCTTCTGCATCCCCGTGATCGCTTCGTCGACGGACTTCCGCCCTTCGAGCGCAGCATAGGCGTTGTCCTGCACGGCCTTCGACACCGCCTGGTAGAACGGCGTCACCGGGCGCGGCACCGCGGAGGCGATGGATTCCTTGAGCGCGGGCAGGTACGGCATCTTGGCGATGAGCGCCGGATCGTCGTACATGGAGGCCCGCACCGAGGGCAGCGCGCCGGAGGCCACGATGTGCTGGGCGTCCTCGCTGATCAGGAAGCGCAGGAAGTCCAGCGCGGTGGCCTTGTTCTTGGAGAAGGCGCTGATGGCGGCGTTGTACCCACCGAGGGTGGACGCGCCGACGCCGTCCTTGCCGGGCAGCGGGGCGACGCCGAACTTACCGGTCACCTGCGAGGATTCGGCTCCGGCGGGACCGTAGAAGGACGGCCAGGTGCGCAGGAACAGCAGTTGCCCCTGAGCGAAGGCGTTCTGCGACTGCGGTTCCTGGAAGGAGATGGCCTGCGGCGGGATCTGGCCGTTCTTGTAGGCGTCGACCAGCACCTGCAGACCCGCGCGGGACTGCGGGCTGTCCACGGTGGGGGTCTTGCCGTCCGGGCCGACGAAGGTGCCGCCGTAGGCGTTGATGACCTCGGCGGTGTTCACGGTGAGGCCCTCGTACGGCGCGAACTGGCCGCCGTAGCAACCGATTCCGTTCTGCTGCGCGATCGGGCACATGGACAGCATTTCCGACCACGTCTTGGGCGGGTTGGGCACCAGGTCGGTGCGGTAGAACAGCAGGCCGCCGTTGGTATTGCGCGGCGCGGCGTAGAGGGTGCCGTTGTAGGTGGCGCTGGCGACCGGCGGGGACAGCAGCGTGGAGGTGTCGATGGCGAAGGAGTCCTTCAGCGGCTGGATCCAGCCCTTGGCGGCGAACTCCGCGGTCCACGGCACGTCGAGGGCGACCACGTCGTAGTCGGAGGACTTGGCCTGCAGGTGCTGCTTGAGGTCGTCCAACTGCTGGTTGGCGTCGTTGGACTGCTCCTTGAAGGTCACCTTCTCGTCCGGGTGGGCGGCGTTCCACCGGTCGATGAGCTGCTTGACCGCACCGGTTTCGGTGGTGTCCTTGCCCTCGACATAGGTGATCGGCCCACGCCCGGTGAGGTTCTGCGAGGTGGGGCTGCTCCCGCTGTCGCTGGAGCAGCCGGTGGCGAATGTCGCCGTCAGCAGCGCCGCGCCCGCGGCCGCGAACATCGCTCGGGGTACGAGCGACGAACGTAGGGACGTCACCTTCTTCAAAGCCATCGCGGAAACTCCAGGGTCGAGACGTGAGCGGCGGCACACTCAGCCGGTTGCACAAGGGAAGATACATGGTCCGGTGCCCCGGTGCCGGAACTACCTCGGCGATCATGATCGTGAGCACCGTCGATACGGCGGGCTAGGCTGGGTTCGATGTCTTCCCAGGACAAAATGCTGACGCGCATCGGCGGGTTGCTGCGTCAAGCGGAATCGACGGAGAACGAGCACGAGGCCGAGGCGTTCATGGCGGCGGCCCAGCGGCTGGCTACCCGCTCGTCCATCGACTTGGCCGTGGCGCGTTCGCATGTGGCCGATCGGGAGCGGCGGCCGGTGCCGGTGCAGCGCGTCATCTCCATCGGCGAGCCCGGCAAGAAGGGGCTGCGCACGTATGTGCAGCTGTTCGTGGCCATCGCCTCGGCCAATGATGTGCGCTGCGATGTGGCGCGCACCTCGACGCAGGTCTACGCCTACGGCTTCGACACCGATATCGACACCTGTGAGGCGCTCTACTCCAGTCTGCTGGTGCAGATGGTGCGGGCGTCGGACCAGTACATCAAATCCGGGGCCTACAAATCCGGGACGGTGGAGAAGGTGGTCACCGAAACCCGCTGGGGGCGCAGGGTGCAACGGCGGGTGCAGGCTCCGGTCGCGGCGGTGACGGCGCGATTGAATTTCCAGATGGCGTTCGCCGCGCGCATCGGTCGGCGACTGGCCGAGGTGAAATCCGAAGTCGAGACCGAGGCGGTGCGCACCGATATCGCCGAGACCGCGCCGACCGGTACCGCATTGGCCTTGCGCAACAAGGAAATCGAACTGGTCGATTTCTACAAGCAGACCTCCGAGGCGCGCGGTACCTGGCGCGGACCGGAGGCGTCGGCCGGTTATTCCTCGGCCGCCCGTCGTGCGGGTGACCGGGCGGGCCGCGCCGCGCGATTGGGCACCTCGCCCGAATTGGGCGCTGCGCGTGGGCAATTGCCCGGCGGCGGGTCGTGAGCCGAGATTCCCAACGCGCCCGGGTCTACGACGCGGAGGCCCTGGTGCGTGGGGTTTTCGAACGCGCCGAGACGCACGGTGCGCGCACGGTGGAGGTGCACGGATCACAGCTGACGCTGCCGGTTGAGCGGAAATTCGCCTCGGTGGAATCGGTGCAGAACTATGTGGATCGCGTACTCGGATTGAATTGGGTGCGCGCGCAGTGGGAGCGTTCCTCGATGCCGGTGACGGTGCGGGCGCGTGCCGGATCCAAAGCCGCGCATTACGAATCCGAGGGCGCGGTGTTGGCGGTTCCATTACACGTCAATGGAACCGCTTGGGCTTTACGGGAATTGGTGGTGCTGCACGAAATCGCGCACCATCTCGACCCCGCTCCGACCGAATCCGCGCCGCACGGTCCCGAATTCTGCGAGCGCTATGTGGAATTGATCGACGGCGTGATCGGACCCGAGGCGGCGCTGCTCATGCGCACGACCATGCTCGGCTGCGGTGTGCGGATCTGAGGGTTGCCAGGCTCCGGTATCGCTGTCATGATCGGACCATGATCTCCTTCCACGGAAAGGCGTACGACGCCTCTGAGCGGTGACCGCCGCTACCCCCTCGCGGAAGTCTCATTCCCGCGAGGTTTCTCTTGTCGAACGTCTCGAAACCGCGATCCGATTACGCGATGAATGGTTGCGGGTGGGCCTGTCCGCCGCACCGGCCGATCGCGCTGCCGCCGAGGGCGCGATCGTCGAGTTGTACCGATTGCTCGGTGAGCCGCCACCCGAAATAGTCTGGGTGCCTTCTCCTGTCGCCGCTGTGGCGGTGTTGCGCGAGGACCCCGACGGCGTACCCGAAGGGTTCGGTCGGGTTCCGAACGGCCTCGCATCCAGCAAATGGCCTTTTCTGCAACGCTTTTCGGCGCTGAAGCACGGAATGCGGCAGCGGCTGGTCGATCGCACCGAGCCGGACGACCGGTTCTGGAGCTACGGGTCCCGGATTCCGTTCCACGAATGGTCGGTCATGCCGCCGGGCGAGTTGCTGGCCTCGGGGGTGCCGCCACGGCGGATACTCGATATCCGGGTGCATCAGCCGTTGCGAGAATCGCTGCGGGACAATCTGTATCGGCTGCTCCGACACAGCATGCTCGGCACCGACGGGCAACGCGACGCGGTCGCCGGATACGACCAGTACGACACCTGGACCGTGGGCTTCCACGCGTTGAACCGGTCGGCCGGGCTCATTCGATGCCGTGGCGACGATGCCCATCAGCTCGAGCAGTGGGTGACCCTCGCGCGCTCGGCGGGCTGGTGGTGGCCCGGTCCGCACCGGTGTGTGATCACCGAGCGGCCGGTCGCGGTGCACACCGAACCGAATGCCGGAGCGGTCTACGGCGAGACGCGATTGCACAACCCGGACGGTCGGGCGGTCGAATTCGCGGATGGCACTGGTCTTTTCGTGCTGCACGGCACTCCCGTACCCGACTGGGTGATGGCCGCGCCCTCGGTCGACCGGATACTGGCCGAGCGCAATATCGAAATCCGCCGAGCCGCCATCGAGCGTATCGGCTGGGATTCCTATATCGATCAGGCCGGGTTGACGCTGGTATCCCAGGCCGACGATCCCGGAAATCCGGGCGCTGAACTGCGGCTCTACGACATGCCCCGTGAGCACCTCGGATCCAGCGCTCGAATCCTGCTGGTGGTCAACGGTTCCCGGGAGCGCGACGGCAGCCGCCGTCGCTACGGGGTCAATGTGCCCGGCACCATCGACGATCCGATCGCCGCGGCGGGCTGGTCCTACGGCCTGAGCGCGACCCATTACGCGCAATTGCTGCGTCGTACCTGAAACCTCCTCCTAACCAAGGTGATTGCAATGAGTCTTACTGTTTCCGAACTGACCGCCCGTACCGGTGTCGATGTGCTCGAGCATCTGGAGCGCGAGACCGCCATCCCCGTGCTCGACGGCCTGCAAGCCCAAGGTGATCTGATCGTCGTGCCCTTCGCGCTGCTCACCGGTGTCATCGTGCCCGGATTCGGCTGGCGGGAAGTACCCTCCGGCGGCATCGAGGTGATTCGCGGTGCCGCGGGTGCGAATCCCCATGTGCTGGTAGCGGATCCGGGTGTCTGCCGGTGGACGAATCGGGTGAACGATCCGGAGGGATTGGCGCTGGGCTGCCTGGATACCACCGGACCGGCCTATCTGCTGCACCCCGAGCACGGTGGCAGCGGTATCGCACCCGGGCGCTATCTCGTTCGTCGGCAACGGGAAACCACCACGAGGTCGGGACATGCGTATGTCGCGCTCATCGCGGATTGATGGCCAGCGCGATCGCGCGCTTGACCTCTAGTTAGGTTGAGCTCCTAGCGTCGTGACCGGACGAGAGGAGTTCGGTCATGACGACATTGGTGACGGGTGCGACCGGCAATACCGGCCGCCATGTGGTGGCGGAATTGCTGCGCAAGGGTGAGCGCGTGCGCGCGCTCACCCGCGATCCGGAGGCCGCCGCCGAAAAGCTGCCGCCCGGAGTGGAATTGGTGGCGGGCACCCATACCGAACCCGACACGATGCTGGCGGCTCTCGGCGGGGCGAGCCGCCTGCACATCACCGTGACGGCCGGACTGGCCCAGGTCGGTCCGGAGCTGGTGCGCCGGGCCGTGGACGCGGGGGTGCGCCGTATCACCGTGGTGTGGGGCGGGGCGGTCGGTCCCGTCGAGCAAGCGGTGGCCGAGTCCGGGGTGGAGTGGACGCGCTTGGAGCCGCAGGAGTTCATGTCCAATACGCTGACCTGGGTCGATTCGATTCGGGCCGACGGGGAGGTGCGTGAGCCCTACGACTTCCCGAGTGCGCTGGTGCACGAGGCGGATATCGGGGCCGTCGCCGCCACCGCGCTGCTCGAGGCCGGACACAGCGGTCGCGTCTACAACCTCACCGGGCCGAGGGCGCTCACCGCGAGCGAGCGGCTGCGGATACTCTCCGACGCGCTCGGCCGGGAGATCGCCTTCACGCGAATCACGCATGAGCAGGCGATCGAGCGGCTCGTGGCCACCGGGGTGCCGCGGGCGGACGCGGAGTACGTGGTCGGTTGGTATGCCGCGCCGACCAGCGATTCCACCACCGTCGACGACACCGTCGCGCGCGTACTCGGCCGTCCGGCAAGGACTTTCGAGCAGTGGGTGGCCGAGCATGTGGATCGATTTCGGGATGCGGCGCTGAGCCGGTGACTGTCAGTCGAGCAGGCGGCGGACCCTGGTGAGGCGCTCGTGCCACCAGGCCGTGCGCTCGGCGTCGGGGTGGCGGTAGCGCTCGAGGAGGTCCGGGTTCGGGGTGGGCGGAGTCCGGGGGACGGGCAGGTAGCCGTTCTCCGGGCGCAGTGAATCGGTGACCACGTCACCGGTGAGCAAGGAGAGAGTGCCCAGGCCGCAGGCGAATTCGAGATCCGGGAGCGCTCCGGCCAGGGCCAGTTGCGCGGAGAGGCCGACGCTGGTCTCCAGTGCCGAGGAGACCACGGTCGGCAATCCGGCCGCCGTGGCGACCTGGAGTGCGCGGCGCACGCCGCCGAGGGGTGTGCACTTCAGGACGGCGATATCGGCGGCGCCTGCCACCGCGACCTTCATCGGATCGTCGGCGCGGCGAATGGATTCGTCGGCGGCGATGCGCACATCGACGCGGCGGCGCACCGCCGCCAACTCCTCGATGGTGCGGCAAGGCTGTTCGACGTACTCCAAACCCGCTGCGGCACGGTCGATCTGCTCGATATGGGCGACGGCGGTGTCGACATCCCACACGGCATTGGCATCCACCCGGATCGCGCCCTCGGGCCCGAGGGCGGCGCGCACGGCCTCGACCCGCGCCAGATCCTCGCCGAGCGAATCGGGATGATCGGCGACCTTCACCTTGGCGGTACGGCACCCGGAGGCGGCGACGATCTCGCGCGCGCGATCCGGGCCGACGGCCGGAACGGTGCAATTGATCGGAATCCGATCCCGCACCGGCTCCGGCCACCCCACGGTCATCTGTTCGACCGCGGTGGCCAGCCAGCCCGCCGCCTCCCGATCGTCGTACTCCGGAAAGGCGCAGAATTCGCCCCACCCGAGCGGCCCGGGAATCAACATGCCCTCACGCACCGTGATCCCACGAAACCGCGTGCGCAGGGGGATCGCGTAGACCACGGCGGAGTCGAAGTCCGGGGCACTGGGGAGTTCGCTCACCACCGGCAGCCTACTCAGGGCGCGCGGCCCGGCTCCGACAGCGCCAGCGGCGAATCCTCGAGACCTGCCGGATCCAGTTGTCGCGTGCGAGCCCGCTCAGAACGTCGCATTGGTGGACCCGCACCGCCGCGACCCTGTATCGCCTGCTCGGCTGGCAGCGCGGTTGTGCGTCGGCAGCGGCGAGCTGCGCCGTCGCGGTCGGGCCCGAGGCCGGGCGCGTGTCGATGAGCTCGACTCGCAGCGGCCTGCGGAAACTCCATGTGCGTCGGAATTTTCGGCTCGTAGCCCCTCCGGGCCGCGCCGTAAGGGAACGGAGTGGCGTCCGGGCCGCGACGCGACCAGAATGCCGGGATACGTTCCATTGATTTCGGGGGAGACCAGCAGCCATGAATCCGCCAGAAGATCCGCGCCGCCCAGGCCCGGACGACAGCCGACCCAATCCGGGCTACGGCCAGCCCCCGCGCAACCCCGGTGGTCCCGGGCGACCGCCCGGACCACCGCGAAACCCTGATGGTTCCGGGAATCCCGGCGGGCCGGGCGGTGTGGGGAACCTGGGTGCGCCGGGTGGGCCTGGTGGCGCTGGGAATCCCGGCGGGCCAGGTGGTCTCGGGAACCCGGGTGGGCCGGGCAGGCCCGGTGGGCCGGGCAGTGGCCCTGGTGCGACAGGTGGTCCCACCAATCCCCCCGGGCCTGGCCGTTCCGGAAACCCGGGCGGCGGTGAAGGATTCGGCGGTAAGCCTGGTGCTCCGAACCGACCGGGCGGTGGCCCTGGCGTCGACTCGGGGCGGCCGCCGATGTCGCCGCATTCGTCCGACGGCAGAGACCCTCAGCAGGAGCAGACACTGCGCGCACCCCGCCGCGACGATCGCACCCCGCCGCCGGGTCCTGGCGGACCGGGTGAGCAAGCGCCGCCGCGTGATTCGGGGAGTGGGGTGGATTCGGGACCGCCGCAATCCGGTGCGCCCGGCCGGTATCGGGAGGACCGTCCACTGCCGCCGCGTGGGCCGGGTGGTTCCGGGGGACCGGGCGAGCCCTGGCCGAATGCTGGTGGTCCCGGGGAACACCCGCAGCCGCCGCACGGTGGTCCGGGGGAGCGACGGGGGCAGCCGCGGCCGAATTCCGGTGCGCCGGGTGGGTTTCGGGATGCGCGGCCGGGTGGGCCGGATTCGGGGGCGTATCCGCCGCCGTCCGGGCCGTTTCGGGATGGGGTGCCGCCGCGGCCGGTTGATCCACCGTCGAGTCCGGGGATGCCCGCGTTTCACGAGGAGCGGGGGATGCCGCCCGTGCAGCGGGAGGCGGCGGACCAGCCGGTGGCCGCGGTGGGGTCGCAGCCGTTGGACCGCAAGAACGTGTTGATCGCGGTAGGCGTGTACGCGCTGAATGTGGTGGTGGCCTTCCTGTGGGCCTACGACCTGTTCGGCAAGGTCTTCGACCTCATTCACAACAAGTGCGCGGCCAAGCGGGATTTCACGGTGGAGTGCGAGGTGATTCCGCCGTCGAATTCGGCGCTGTGGGGATTGCTGATCGCCGGTGGCGGAATGACGCTCGCGCTGGTGTGCGCCCTGGTGCTCGCCGCGGCGGCCGCGGTCACTCGGCGCAATGCGTGGATCTGGCCCGCTATCGCGTTGCCTATCGTCGTGATCGCGGGTGCCGCCGGGCATTTCCTGGTGAACAGCGCCATCGGGGGCTAGCCGCGACGGTTGACACCCCCGCCGCCGGGGCATTCCCGGAGCATGGCGGAGTGGTACTGGCATCCGCCCAGAAGCGGCGTGGATCTTGTTGTGGCCGTGCTGCTCTACGCGGGCGCGTGCTCCCTGGGCTGGATCGGGATCGAGACCGTCTCGCTGTACGAGGTGGCCGTGCGCGAGTCGGGCGACACCCGCTATCTGCCGCTCGCGTATGCCGTCGCGTGGATGGGAATCGTGGTGTCGCTCATGGTCGTGGCGCTGTGGATGGCGCGGGCCTGGCGCTGGCGGCAGCGGCTGTGGTCGATCGCGCTGGTGGCCTATCCCCTGATCGCCGGAGCGTGGGTGCTCGGCTTCCTCGTCGCCGTCGCCTCGGGATAGTCAGCGCACTGTCAGTGGACTGTCAGCACGCCCCGGCATTGTCGTTTCCAGAGCAAGCGCAAGGCCCCGAAACACCGGGACAACCTGCGAAAACGCAATGGAAGGACACACTCTCATGTCGGATATCGCCCTGTCGGATTTCGTCGCCGCCACCGCCACCACGTTCAATATCCCGGGCGTCTCGGTCGCCGTATTCGCCGACGGCCGTGAGATTTTCGCCGCGCACGGCGTCACCAGCGTCGACAATCCGGTGCCGGTCGACGAGCACACCCTGTTCGCCATCGGCTCGGTCACCAAGACCGTCACGGCCACCGCCATCATGCGCCTGGCCGCCGAAGGCAAGATCGACCTGGAGGCCCCGGTGCGCCGGTACGTCCCCGAACTGACCCTGCGCGACGAGCGCATCGCCGCGCAGATCACCGTCCGCCACCTGCTCAACCACACCTCCGGCCTGGACTGGGGCATGATCAACGAAACCGGCGAGGGCGACGACGGTCTGGCCGAGTACGTGGCCACCCTCTCCGAGCTGGCGCTCATCGGCGAACCCGGCGAGCGCGCCTCCTACAGCCAGGGCGGGTTCAACCTGCTCGGCCACATCATCGAGAAGGTCACCGGCCAGACCTACGAAAAAGCCGTGTCCACACTGATTTTCGAGCCGGTCGGCCTGACCGACAGCCTGTTCGGGGCGAACGAGATCCTCACCCGCCGCTTCGCCGTCGGGCACGAGATCGACGCGGACGGCGGTTTGTCCGTGGTCACCAAGTGGAAGGGCACCCGCGCCAACAACCCCGGCGGCGGCCTGGGTTCGTCGGCCGCCGACGGATTGCGCTGGGCGCGTTTCCATCTCGGCGACGGCCGTACCGACAGCGGTGCGACCGTGCTCCCCACCGAGGTCCTGCACCGCATGCGGGAGCAGACCGTCGAACTGCGCGGCAGCTCGCTCGGCGACGGCTTCGGCCTGGGCTGGTTCCTGCGCGAGATCGACGGCGCGCACGCCTTCGGTCACGGCGGCTCCAGCTTCGGCCAGTTCGCGGAGCTGCTCATCGTGCCCGAGCGCAACTTCGCCGTCTTCGTGGCCTCCAACGCGAATCCCGATGGCATTCCCTGCAATCAGGCCATTGTGCGCTGGGCCCTGGAGCACTACGCGGGCCTGATCGACCGCGATCCGGAGCCGCTGCCCTATGACGCCCAGCGCGCCCAGGAAGTGGTGGGGCACTACGAGAACGAGATCATGAATCTCGATATTGTGACCGACGGTGCGGAACTCACCCTCGAGGTGGTGATCAAGCCGGAGATCCGGGCGGCCTCGGACGAGGCCATGCCCGCCGACCACCTCCCGTTCGTCTTCGGCCTGCTGCCGGGCGACGGTGACGAGTACATGATCACCGCCGGAGCCTTCGCCGGACAGCGCGGCTTCTTCAGCCGCGACGAGAACGGCGCGGTGACCGGTGTCGACCTCGCCGGACGACTGTTCGCTCGGGTCTCGTAATCCTCACGCCGTGACCGGCTGGCCGAACTCGGCCAGCCGGTTCAGTGCGTCCGCCCGGGGAGTTCGCGCGCCACGCTGGTATGCGGCACGGAAGCTGTTCTCGCCCAATCGTTTCGTGAGTTCCTCGGTGAGCTGGCGCAACTCCGGCTCGCCCGCGTCGAAGACACCGCGCACCACCTCGCTCAACCCCAGCGCGACGGCGGCGCCCTCCGGATCGTCCTCCAACAGCAGTAGCCTCGCGATCAGCTCCGCGGCGCGGGCGATCGGCTCGGCTTCCCCGATGGCGAACGCGCCCCGCACGGTGTGCGGCAACAACTCCCGGGCGCGGACCGCCTCACCCGCCGCGATCCGATTCGCCATACGGGCGGCGGTGATCTGATCCCTGGCGATCTGCTCGGGGTAGAGCAGCCGGTGTACGCGCTCTTCCAGCTGATCGAGGGTGCCCTCGGCGGCGTCCACATCGCCCGCCCGCCGCTGCGATTCGGCCACACTGAAGAGAATCACCGCGCCCATGCGGCCGTAGCCGCGCTCGCGCGCCTGGCGCTGGGTGACCGCGATATCCCGTGCGGCACTGGCGAGATCACCGGCACGCATGCGCTCGGCGGCCAGGCGGGCGCGGCTGGTGAAGATATCGTCCTCCATGCCCAGCTCGGCGGCGACGGCGACGCAGCGCTCGAAAGTGGCGGTGGCGCGGTCGTATTCGCCGCGCAGTGAGTGGTCGCGCCCAATGACGAGCAGGGCGATACCCATACCCCAGCGATCGCCCGTCGCCTCGAACTCGCGCAGCGCCGCGAGCCGGTCCGCCGCACCGGAGCGCAGATCCCCGCTCTCGGTGAGCGCGTAGTCCCGCGCCCAGTGCGCACTCGCCCGCACCCAGGGATCGGGATGTTCCAGCGCACGCAGCAGTTCGCGTTCGCCCAGGTCGGGATTCCCGGTGCCGTAGGCCAACATGGGTATCCACAGCGGCAGCGCTGGATGGAAATCCATTGCTTCCACCGCGACGACCTCCTCGATCAGCGCGCGCGGCGACTGGGCGTCGGCGGTGTCGGGGTTCCCGCCGCCCGACATCAACCGCACCACCTGGAACGCGGCGCGGGTGGCGGCCGGCAGCGCGGCACCGAAGTTCAGCGCCGCCGACAGGTAGGTGTCGAACGCGGTGCTCATACCGCGCATACCCCAGTACCAGAACAGCGCGCGGACGAAGCGCGCGGTGAGTTCCGCGTCGCCGGTGTCCACGGCGTGGCGCAGCGCGACGACCATATTCTCGTGGTCGGCGTCGAAAACGGCGATGGCATCGAGTTGTTCGCGGGTGCGCAGGGCCGGTTCGTGCGTCTGCGCGAGTGCCACGAAGTAGTCGGCGAAGCGCTCGGTGAAGTCGTCACCCGAGCGCGCGAGTCGCTCCGCGGCGAAGGCGCGAATGGTCTCCAGCATGCGATAACGCGGCTGCTCGGCCTCGGAGACCTGGACGATGGACTTCTCGACCAACGCGTCGAGTACGTACGGAACGTCGGCGGCCGGTAGGGAGCCATCGGAGCAAATCGATTCCAGCGCATCGATATTCGCGCCGCCGGGGAACATCGCCAACCTGCGCGCGAGTACCCGTTCGGGCTCCTCGAGCAGATCCCAACTCCATTCGACCAGGGCGTGCAGTGTGCGCTGGCGGGGGAGTGCGGTGCGGCTGCCCGTGGTGAGCAGGCGGAAGCGGTCATCGAGGCGGCGGGCGATCTGCTCCACGCCCATGGCGCGAAGTTTGGCGGCGGCCAGCTCCAAGGCCAAAGGAATGCCGTCCAATTGGCGACAGATCTCGACCACCGGGGTGACGGTGCGCGCGTCGAGGACGAAGTCGGGTCGGATATCGCGAGCGCGGTCCAGAAACAGCTGTACCGCAGGGGATTCCGCCGCTTCCGCCGGTTCCGGCACACCGTGCGGGAGGGCGAGCGGTCCGAGCTGGAAGAGGCTCTCGCCCGTCATCGCGAGGGGTTCGCGACTGGTGGCGAGTATGCGCAGCGACGGCAGCCGGTCGAGCAGCCGATCCGCCAGGGTGGCGGCGGCCTCGATGAGGTGTTCGCAATTGTCGAGGACGAGCAGTCCCGCGCCGACGTCGAGTTTGCCGACGAGCCGGTCGAGCGGTGTGGCGCTCGGATCGTAGGTGCCGCCCGCCGATTGGAGGTCACGCCCGTCGAGGGCTCGAGAAACCATGTCCACCAAGTGGTCTGGAGAATCCACCGAGGCGAGCGGAACGAACCACACGCGTCCGCGCCGGAAGGTGGGGTCGTGGGTGACGGCCTCCAGTGACAGTCGTGTCTTCCCCGCACCGCCCGGGCCGACGATCGTGGTGAGCCGCGAGGCTTTCAGCGCCTCCGCGAGCCGCGCGAGCTCACCGTCTCGCCCGAGGAAGCTCGTCAATTGCCCGGGCAGCCGATTCAGCACGGGTTCGGGCCGCGCCGCGGTCTGCTCCAATTCGCCGCGCAGCAATGCCAAATGAGTCTCCCGCAATTCGGCCGAGGGGTCGATACCCAGCTCGTCGCCCAGGCGCTCCCGCATCCGCTCGTAGACGGCGAGTGCGTCGGACTGCCGCCCCGCCGCGGCCAGCGCCCGCATGCGCAGCGCCGCCAGCCGCTCGCTCAAAGGGTGCTCGCCCCCGGCGGCTTCGAGATCACTCAGCACATCGGCATGCCGCCCCGCCCGAATCTCGGCGTCGAACAGATCCTCCGTGACAGCGAGGCGCAGATCGTCGAACCGCGCGGCGGCGGCCTGCGCGAACGGCGCGTCCAGCACATCGGCCAACGCCGCACCCCGCCACAGCCCCAGCGCCGCCGCCAGTGTCGCGGCCGCCGCCTCGTACCGCTCCTCCGCCAACTCGCGCCGCCCCCGCCCCGCCAGCTCCTCGAACCGCCGCGCGTCCACCTCCACCTTCGGCAGCCGATAACCCCCGGCCGTCAGCTCGACCGTCCCCACCCCGGACAACGCCTTCCGAAGCCGAGAAACAATGGCCTGCAACGCATTCCCGGACGGCGGCTCGTCGCCCCACAACCCGTCGATCAACCCCTCGACCGACACCGCCCGCCCCGCCTCCAAGGCCAGCCGCGCCACCAACATCCGCGACCGCACTCCACCCACGTCGATCGGTGTCCCCTCATTCGAGAGAACCAGAACCGATCCCAGCACACTGACCCGCACGGTCCGAGTTTCGCAGAAGATCCGAGACCGCGAGATTAAGCAACTTGCGTTGACTATCCGATTTTTGTCAACTACGGTTGCTCGCATGGCTGACGACGAGATACCCAGTCCACGCGACCCGGCCGATCACCTGGCGGCGGTGGCGGCGCTGCGGCGCTTGGCGGATCAGTTGGAGGATGCCGCGGTCGAGCAGGCGATTCGGTCGGGGTGGGGATGGCCTCAGGTGGCCGAGGCGCTGGGCGTGACGCGCCAAGCCGTCCACAAGAAGCACGCCAAACGGCTCATCGCGGCCGGTGTCACGCTCAGGAGGCGTCAATGAGCAACTTCGACAAGTACTTCCACGCGGTCCTCACCCGGGCCGCCGAACAAGCGCAGGCCGCCGGATCGACGACCATCGAGGCACAGCATCTGCTGTTGGCGATGGCCGTGCGGCCCGAACCCGAGACCGATCGAGTCTTGGCGGCGGTCGGACTCGACTACGAGGCCATTCGTGCGGCGCTGGACCGGGAGTTCGAGCAGAGCCTGCTCGCGGCCGGGATCTCCCGCACCGATTTCGCCCTTCCCGCGGCCAGTCCCGGGGTCGAGCGACCGAAACAGCTCGGCGCATCGGCCAAACTCGCGGTCGAGCGCTCCTTCACCGCCGTGGCCAAGAAGGATGCGCGGCCCGCGCATCTGCTGCTGGGCATCCTGCGGGCCGAGGTGGGCACGGTTCCCCGCGCGCTCGCCCTGGCCGGTGTCGATGCGGCCGCGTTGCGCGACCGCGTGCAGCGCGCCCTGGAGGGCGAACGATGAACAACACCGAAGTGGTCCTCGAGGTCGAGGGCCTTCGTATGCGCTACGGCTCCGCCGATGTCCTACACGATGTCACCTTCCGGGCCTATCGCGGTGAGGTGCTGTGTCTGCTCGGTCCCAACGGTGCGGGCAAGACCACCACCGTCGAAATCTTGGAGGGCTTCCGCATGCGGTCGGCGGGCCGCGTCGAGGTGCTCGGCACCGATCCGGCGCACGGCGGCGAGGATTGGCGGGCACGGGTGGGGATCGTGCTGCAGTCCTGGCGCGATCACGGCAAATGGCGCGTCCGTGAACTGCTGGAGCACCTCGGCGCCTACTATGCCGCCTACTCCACCGAAACGGTCGAACGGCCTTGGGACGCCGCGGCACTGGTGGCGGCGGTCGGCTTGACCGAGCAGGCGAACCACAAGGTCAAGATGCTGTCCGGTGGGCAACGCCGCCGACTGGATGTGGCGATCGGGCTGGTCGGCCGCCCCGAACTGGTCTTCCTCGACGAACCGACCGCCGGGCTGGACCCGGTGGCCCGGCGTGGCTTCCACGAACTCGTCGAGGGCCTCGCGGCCGCGGGCGCCACCACCATCCTGCTCACCACCCACGATCTGGCCGAGGCCGAGAAACTCGCCGACCGCATACTCGTGCTCGACGAAGGCCGTATCGTCGCCGACGGCACCGCCGCCGAACTCGCCCGACAGATCACGGGCACCGACGAGGTGCGCTGGGACCGTGGCGGACGCAGCTTCCTGGAGTCGACCCCGGATGCCACCGGGTTCACCCGCGAACTCTTCGAGCGCTATGGGCGCGAGATCGAGAACCTCGAGGTCCGCCGGGCTTCGCTGGAAGACACCTATCTGTCCCTGGTGCGGCGGGCCGAAACCGCCACCGACACAGCCGAATCGAAGCAGGTGGCCTGATGAATCCCACCGCGATGGCCTGGCGCGTGGGTTGGTCGCGCGGACTGGTCGAACTGCGACAGTCCTTCACCAACGCGGAGGAGCTGATCAGCCACTTCCTCTGGCCCGCCCTGATGGTCGGCACCCTGTTCTTTCTGCGAGACACCTCCTTCGCCGACACCGGTTTCCTGCTCGGCGTTCTGGTGCTGCCGAGCATTCTCGGCATGAACGCCGCCATGTCCATGGTCAGCATGAGTCAGCAGCTCACCGCCGACCGCGAGGACGGAACCCTGTTGCGCGCCAAGGCGACACCGCACGGCATGGTGGGCTACCTGGTCGGCAAGATCGTCTCGGTATCCGGTGGCCTGCTGGCCGATCTCGCGATCTTCCTCATCCCCGCCCTGTTCATCATCTCCGGTCTCGCGATCGGTGATATCGGCTCCTGGCTGACCCTCGCCTGGGTCCTCGCACTGGGCCTGGTCGCGACCCTGCCCCTCGGCGCCGTCCTGGGTTCGGTCTTCACCAGCACGCGCAGCCAGGGTCTGCTCACACTGCCGATCCTGGGCGTGATCGCGATATCGGGAATCTTCTATCCCATTACGGCACTTCCGGAATGGGTGCAATGGATCGCCCAGCTGTTCCCCATCTACTGGCTCGGCCTCGGCACCCGTTCGGCGCTGCTGCCCGACGGCGCGGTGACCGTGGAGATCGGCGACTCCTGGCGGCACTTGGAAACCATTGGCGTACTTGGCCTCTGGGCCGTAGCGGGCCTGCTGGTCGCGCCGATGGTGCTGCGCCGCATGGCTCGACGCGAATCCGGTTCGAGCGTCGCCGCCCGCCGCGAGAAGGCGCTGCGGCGAGTCTGACCGGTGACGAGGCCATTGCCGATCCTCTGCGCCGCGGCACCCCGAAGGTGCCGCGGCATGCGGTCACTCGCCGAAGACGGCGTTGACGAGCCGACCCAGGGCCTCCTGGAATGGTGCGGACAGGGACAGGGCGGCGTCGTCCACGTAGTTGATGGTGGCGGTGAGGGTTTTGGCGCCGTCCGGGGTGCTGAACATGAGGGCGGCGTGACCGGCGGCTCCGCCGTTGTGGGTGATGATGGTGTCACCGGCAGGTGTCTTCTGGACGAATACGCCCAGGCCGTAGCCGACTTTGCCTTCGGGAGTGCACATTTCGGCCAGGAGCGGGGCGGGCAGGAGTTTGCCGCTGAGCAGTGCGGTGAGGAAGATGTGCAGGTCCTTGCTGGTCGAGATCATGTCGCCGCCGCTGGAGATCCAGGAGGGGTTGTGTGCGGTGACGTCGACGATCTGTTCCTGGCCGTCCACCTCGTAGCGGTAGTAGCCGTGCGCGTGTGGTTGGGGCACCTCGGACTGCGTGGTCGGGGCCACGGTGCCGGTCAGGCCCAGTGGTCCGAGAACGAGGCGCTGCATCTCGTCGGCGTAGGTGCGGCCGGTGACCTTCTCGATCAGTAGCCGGGCGATGACGTAGTTGGTGTTGGAGTAGCTCCAGTCGGCGCCCGGCTCGAACCGCGCGGGCTTGGACAGCGCCAGCCGCACCAGCTCCTCCGGCAGGTAGGTCTTGAAGCGGTTGTCCACCCACTCCTTGCCCGCGATGGTGGAGGCGATGCCCGGGACCACCGTGCCGTCCTCGAAGTACTCACCGGTGAAGTTGAAGATCCCGCTGGTGTGCTGCAACAGCATTCGCACCGTGACGCGCGGATCGATCTCGAACTCGGGCAGGTACTCCACCACCGCGGTATCCAACTCGATCCTGCCCTCGGCCACCAACTGGAGCACCAGGGTGGCGGTGAAGGTCTTGGTATTGCTGCCGATCCGGACATGCCCGTCGACCGGCGGCTTCGCGGTCCCGTCCAGCTGTGCGAGCCCGGCGCTGCCGACCCATTCGCCGAACTCGTCGTTGACCCGCAAGGTCAGTCCCGTGAAGCCGGTGTCGACGATCTCCTCGATGAGCTGTTGCAGGTCGGTGGTCCGGGTGCTGTGCGCTGTGCTGTTCATGTGGACTACTGTCGCGAGCCCACCTGACACCGCCCTGACGCCGACCTGATACGCCCACTGACGCCGTTCACAGCCGCTCGTAGATCGTGGCGTTGGCCAAACCGCCTGCCTCGCACATGGTCTGCAGGCCCCAGCGGGCGCCGTGTTCGTGCAGGGCGTGGACGAGGGTGGTGGCGAGGCGGCTGCCGGAGGCGCCGAGGGGGTGGCCGAGGGCGATCGCGCCGCCGTTGACGTTGACCTTGTCGAGGTCGGCTCCGGTGTCGTGGGCCCAGGCCAGGACCACCGAGGAGAAGGCTTCGTTCACTTCGAACAGGTCGATGTCGGAGAGGTGCAGGCCGCTGCGGGACAGGACTTTTCGGGTGGCGGGGATGACGGCGGTGAGCATGAGCAGAGGGTCGTCACCGGCTACCGCGAAGCTGTGCAGGCGGGCCAGGGGACGCAGGCCGAGTGCGGCGGCGCGCTCGCTGGTCATGATGAGGACCGCGGAGCTGCCGTCGTTGATCTGGCTGGCATTGGCGGCGGTGATGTTCCAGCCGATCTCGGGGAAGCGGGCCGCCATGTCGTCGCTGTAGTAGGCGGGGCGCAGCCCGGCGAGAGTGTCGAGGGTGCTGCCCACCCGGATGCCCTCGTCGGCGGTCAGGCCGTGCAGGGGCGCCAGCTGGGATTCGAAGGAGCCGTTCTTCGTTGCCGCGGCGGCCTTTTCGTGGCTGGCGAGGGCGAATTCGTCGAGCTGGGCGCGGGACAGGCCCCAGCGGGCGGCGATCAGTTCGGCGCTGATGCCCTGCGGGACCAAGCCATGGGGGTAGCGTTCGGCGAAGCCCACGCCGGAGATGTCCTCGGCCCCGATGAGGTTGGCGCCCATGGGAACTCGGCTCATGGATTCGATGCCGCCCGCCACCACCACGTCGTAGGCCCCGGCGATGACACCCTGCGCGGCGAAGTGAATGGCCTGCTGGCTGCTGCCGCACTGGCGGTCCACGGTGGTGGCGGGCACCGACTCCGGATATCCGGCGGCAAGGGCCGCGCGGCGGGTGAGGTTGGAGCCCTGTTCGCCGACGGCGGTGACCACGCCGCCGATCACATCGTCGATGAGCTCCGGGTCGATTCCGCTGCGCGACACCACTTCCCGCAGCGAATGCGCGAACAGGTCGACCGGGTGGGTGCCGTGCAACGCGCCCGTGGCCTTGCCCTTGCCGATGGGGGTGCGGACGGCTTCGACGATCACTGCGTCTCTCATGGCGATTCCTTCCGAGTGCCGCGATGCGGCTGACTAAGTCGCTCTAAAGCCAGAGTAGAGGCTGGCAATAGTGCACGCAAGGCAGCCCTGTTATGATGAGCGTCATGCCGTTCGTCTTGGAAGGACCGCTGCGCGATCTGAGCGCATGGAAGCCCGAGGACTGCTCCATCGCCAAAGCCCTCGATATCGTCGGCACCCGCTCGGCGATCCTCATCCTGCGCGAGGCGTACTACGGCACCCGCCGCTTCGACGGCTTCGCCGCCCGGGTCGGCATCACCGATGCGGCGGCGTCGAGCGCACTGCGCAAACTCACCGACGCGGGCCTCCTCGAGAAGCGCCCGTACCAGGAAGAGGGCAAACGCACCCGGCACGAATACGTCCCGACCCGAATGGGCTTGGACCTCATGCCGGTGGTCGTGGCGCTGTGGCAGTGGGGTGACACCTACCTCCAGGACGGCATCCCACCGCTGGAACGCGTCGAGGACGCCACCGGCGAACCCGTCCGCGTCGAACTCCGCAGCGCCTCGGGCAACGAGGTGCCGCCGGAACACCTTCGGGTCCGCGTCAGCGACGCCTACCGGCGCAAGAAGCGCGCCGAACTCAGTTGAGCCGCCGCCCGTCCTCGGGAGCGAAGAAGTACACGTGCTCGGGATCGGTGTTCAGGGTGAGCCGTGTGCCCTTGGCGGGCGGGTTGCGCCAATCCGCCCGCGCCACAATGGTTTCCTGCCCGCTCTTGTCGAGCGCGCGCCCGTAGACGTAGGCGTCCGAGCCGAGCTCCTCCACCACGTCCACCTCCATGGTGATGCCCGTGGCCTCCTTGCTCAGCGCGGTGGCGGCCCCGATCTCGAAGTGCTCGGGCCGAATACCCACCACCACGGTCCCGGTGGACGCGTCGCTGACGGTGCGCGGCAGCTGGAGCCGGTAACCGCCGAGGTACACCGCCCCCGACTCGACCGGCAGCGTGAACAGGTTCATGGCGGGCGAGCCCATGAAGCCCGCGACGAACAGATTGGCCGGATCGCGGTACAGGTCGCGCGGTGAGGCGCACTGCTGGAGCAGGCCGTCCTTGAGCACCGCCACCCGGTCGCCCATGGTCATGGCCTCGACCTGGTCGTGGGTGACGTACACGGTGGTGGTGCCGAGGCGGCGCTGCAACTGTGCGATCTGGGTGCGGGTCTGCACGCGCAGTTTGGCGTCCAGGTTCGACAGCGGCTCATCCATCAGGAACACCTGCGGCTGCCGGACGATGGCGCGGCCCATGGCCACTCGCTGGCGCTGACCGCCGGAGAGCGCCTTGGGCTTGCGGTTCAGGTACGGCTCCAGATCGAGCAGTTTGGCCGCCTCCAGCACCCGCTGTTCGCGCTCCTGCTTGGACACCTTCGCCATCTTGAGCGCGAAGCCCATGTTCTCCGCGACGCTCATATGCGGGTAGAGCGCGTAGTTCTGGAACACCATGGCGATATCGCGTTCCTTGGGCTCGGCATGGGTGACATCCCGATCGCCGATCAGAATCCGCCCCGCGCTGACCTCCTCCAGCCCGGCGAGCATGCGCAGCGAGGTGGATTTGCCGCAGCCGGACGGCCCGACCAGTACCAGGAACTCGCCATCGGCGATCTCGAGATTCAACTGGTCGACAGCGGGTTTGGTGCCGCCCGGGTAGAGCCGGGACGCGCGCTCGAAGGTGACCGTAGCCATGGTGAATGAATCCCTTCACCGGCAGGAACGTGCCGGACGATCCGTAGTAGAGGGGTTGGCGCACCGATCGTAGACGCTCACGCACCCGGCCGCGCCTCGTGTTCGATGCCCTCGTGCTCGGCCCCCTTGCGGAAGCGCAGCAGGCGCAGGGCATTGGCGACCACCAGCAGCGTCGAACCCTCGTGGATGAAGACCGCCGGGCCGATGGGCAGGCCAATCAGCGTGGCGGGCACGAGTCCGGCGACGATCACGAGCGCCACGGTGAGGTTCTGCCGAATGATGGCGGCGGTGCGGCGGCTCAGCGCCACCGCGAAGGGCAGGCGGCCGATATCGTCGGTCATCAGCGCCACATCGGCGGTCTCCAGGGCGACGGCGGAACCGCTGGCGCCCATGGCGATTCCGACCGAGGAGTTCACCATGGCGGGCGCGTCGTTCACGCCGTCGCCGACCATGGCGGTGCCGCCGCGCGCCCGCAGCCGCCCGATCATGTCGACCTTGTCCTCGGGCAGCAGCCCGCCGTGCGCGGCATCGAGTCCGAGCCCGTCGGCCACCGCGTCGGCGACGCGCTGGTTGTCGCCGGAGATCACCACCAGATCGGTGATGCCCAGGGCCCGAAGCTTTTCCATGACCGCCGCCGCCTCGGCGCGCGGGGTGTCCATGACGCCGACCACGCCCAGGTAGACGCCGCCGCGCCGCACGATCATGGTGGTGCGCCCGGCGGTGTGCAGCCGCTCCACCAGCGCGGTGATCTCGGCGGGCACCCCGTCGGATTCGAGCTCCGCGAACATGGTCAAATTGCCGACCTCGGTCTCGCTGCCGTCGACCAGCGCCGTCACCCCGCGCCCGGTCACCGAATTCACCTGCGTGGCAGCGGCTTCCGCACCGGCGGGCACCAGGGCCGCGAGATCGCGGGTGATCGCCGTGGCCAGGGGATGGTCACTGAAGGACTCCACCGCGAACAGGGTGGTGACGAGCTGATCGCGCAGATCGGGGCGCACCGGCTCGATATCGGTCACCCGGGGCTGACCCCAGGTGAGCGTTCCGGTCTTGTCGAAGGCCATGGAGCGCACCCGCCCCAGCGATTCCAGCGGGCCGCCGCCCTTGGCGAGCACACCGGCCTGCGCGGCCCGCGCCACCCCGGCCAGCACCGCACTGGGTGTGGCGATGGCCAGCGCACAGGGGCTCGCGGCCACCAGCACCACCATGGCGCGATAGAAGCTGTCGGTGAACGCCTCGGTGAGAACGAAGGTGCCGTAGAGGATCACCGCCGCGACGCCGACCAGCACGACGGGTACGTACACCACCTGGAAGCGGTCGATGAACCGCTGCGTGGGTGACTTCTGCGTCTCGGCGTCGCGCACCATGGCGATCACGCGGGCGAGCGTGCTGTCGGCCGCGCGATCGGTGACCATGACCTCCAGGACGCCGGAGCCGTTGAGCGTGCCCGCGAACACGCGCTGCGATTCGTTCGGCGTCACACGGCTTTTCAGTAGCGCGCCCGGATCGTCCACGGCCCGCTTCTCCACCGGAATGCTCTCCCCGGTGACCGCGGATTCGTCGACGGCGCTCACGCCCGCGACCACGATCCCGTCCGCGCTCAGGCGCGAATTGGGCCGCACCACGATCACATCGCCGATCTCGAGCTCGTCCACGGAGATCTCGACCACGCCGTCCGGCCGCCGCACCAGCGCGGTCCGGGGCGCGAGTTCACCCAGTGCCGCAATGGATTTGCGCGCCCGGCCCATGGCGTACTCCTCGAGCGCGTGCCCGAGGCTGAACAGGAACAGCAGTACCGAGCCCTCGGCCCATTTGCCGATCGCCGCCGCGCCGACCGCCGCCACCAGCATGAGGAAGTCCACCTCGAACCGTCCGCGCCGCACCGAGTCGATCGCGGTGCGCACGGTGAAGAATCCGCCGAGGAGATAGGTGGCCACGAAGAGCCCGGTCGACACCCGCGCCGGGCTGTCGAGCAGGTACTCCGCCACCATGCCGCCCGCGTAGGTCGCGCCCGAGGCGATGGCAAAGGCCATCTCCATGCGTGGCCCGCCCAGGCCGTGTCCGTGTTCGTGGCCGTCGTCCGTCCGGTCGGTGGCCGTGCGCCGATCGTTCGTCTTGGTGCTCATATCGCCACCATAGCATCAACACATGCGAATGTATGCATGTATCTTTCCGGTGCGCGAAGACGGTCTGTTCGGCGCGCTCACCGTGGGATCGGTAGCCTCGGAAATCGGCACAGGTATTCCATTCCGCGACGAGGAGAGCCACGTGAGCCGACCGGTGCGTATCGGAGTCCAACTGCAACCGCAGCACGCCCCCAAGTACGACCTCGTGCGCGATGCCGTTCGCCGCGCCGAGGACGCGGGCGTGGACATCGTCTTCAACTGGGACCACTTCTATCCGCTCTACGGCGACCCCGAGGGCGCGCACTTCGAGTGTTGGACCATGCTCGGCGCCATCGCCGAACAGACCGAGCGGGTGGAGCTCGGCGCGCTGGTCACCGGCGGCGGCTATCGCAATCCCGATCTGCTCGCCGATATGGCCCGCACCGTGGACCACATCAGCGGCGGCCGCCTGATTCTCGGTATCGGCGCGGGCTGGTTCGAGAAGGACTACGACCAGTACGGCTACGAATTCGGCACCGCCGGAACGCGTCTGAACCTGCTGAAGGAGTCCATGGCCCGCATCGCCGACCGGCTGGCCAAGCTGAATCCGCAGCCGGTCCGCGATATCCCCATCCTCATCGGCGGCGGTGGCGAGAAGAAGACGCTGCGCCTGGTCGCCCAGTACGCCGATATCTGGCACAGCTTCGCCGACCTCGACGCGCTGAGCCACAAGTCGGGGATTCTGGCCGAGCACTGCGCGGCCGTCGGCACCGATGCCGCCAAGATCGAGAAGTCGGTGAGCTGGCCGGGTCCGGACAAGGCCGCCGAATTCGTGGCGGCCGGGGCCACCCTGTTCACGGTGGGCACCGGCGGTCCCGACTACGACCTGAGCGGGGTCGAGGAGGCCATTCGCTGGCGCGATTCCTTCAATCCGGAGTCGGTCGCGGGCCTGGCCTGACCGATCCACCGCCCTCGGCGGACCGTCGGCGGGGCGCGCCGTTGCGATCGGGCTGACCGCAACGCTCGCCCTGCGCAACGCCCCTACTAGGGTGCTTTGTCATGGTTTGCTTGCGCACGCCCACACATCGGCGCCCTCGACGTCGACCTCGCCTTCTCGCGGTCGCGGGAGTGTTGCTGGTCACACTCGTGGGCACGGTCGCCCTGGGGGCGGGGCCGAGCGCCGCCGCGCCGGAGAACGACCTCTGCTCGCCACCCGGGCTGTCGGCGGCCACCGCGCTACCCCCCAATCTGGCGACGGCGCAGCAGAGCGCGGCCTCGGACAAGTACACGACGGCCAGCACCGAGCCGCTCGACAAGATCGATGTGAACCGGCTCGGGCTCATCACCCCGGGCAAGATCAGTGTCGGCACCCTCTCCGACGCCCCGCCGAGTATCTGCGTCAACTCCCAGGGCGCGTTCACCGGTTTCGACAACGAACTGCTGAAGGCCGTCGCCGCCAAGCTCGGCCTCCAGATCGAGTTCACCGGAACCGAATTCGCGGGCCTGCTGGCGCAGACCGCCAACGGCCGCTTCGATGTCGGCTCCTCGAATATCACCACCACCGACGCCCGCCGCCAGCTCGTCGGCTTCACCAACGGCTACGACTTCGGCTACTTCTCGCTGGTGGTGCCGACCAACAGCACCGTGAAGGCCTTCGGCGACCTGAACAATCGGACCCGCGTCGGCGTGGTGCAGGGCACGGTGCAGGACGAGTACGTCACCAACGAACTGCATCTGGATCCGGTGAAGTTCCCGGACTACAACACCGCCTACGCCAATCTGAAGTCCGGGCAGATCGATGCCTGGGTGGCCCCGTCGGCCCAGGCCGTGGGCGCCATCAAGCCCGGTGACGCCACCACCATCGCGCAGAACACCTTCAGCCTCAACAACTTCGCGGCCTGGGCGGTGCGCAAGGACAACGCGCCGCTCATCAACGCGCTCAACTCCGGCCTGGACGCGGTGATCGCGGACGGCACCTACGCCAAACTCTACGAGGACTGGGTGCCGCGCGAGCTGCCGCCGGGCTGGAAGCCGGGCTCCAAGGCCGCGCCGCTGCCGCAGCTGCCCGACTTCGCCACCATCGCCGCCCAGAACGAGGCGAACAAGGGCGAACAGGCCGCGGTGCAGCCCAAATCGACGCTGCGACAGCTGAAGGACACCTTCTTCGACTGGTCGTTGTACAAGCAGGCGTTCCCGGACCTGATCAAGACCGGTCTGCCGAATACCCTGATCCTGGCGGTGGTTTCGGGCGTGCTCGGCACGGTGATCGGCATGCTGCTCGCCGTGGCCGGAATCTCGCGCACCCGCTGGCTGCGCTGGCCCGCCCGGGTCTACACCGATATCTTCCGCGGTCTGCCCGCCGTGGTGATCATTCTGCTCATCGGCCTCGGCATCGGCCCGGTGGTCAAGAACATCACCGGCAACAATCCGTACTGGCTGGGCGCGGTGGCGCTGGCGCTGCTGGCCTCGGCCTATATCGGTGAGATCTTCCGCTCCGGCATCCAGTCGGTGGAGCCCGGGCAGCTCGAGGCCGCGCGCGCCATCGGCTTCGGCTACCGCCAGGCCATGACGCTGGTCGTCATTCCCCAGGGTGTGCGCCGGGTGCTGCCCGCGCTGATGAACCAGTTCATCGCGCTCATCAAGGACTCCTCGCTCATCTACTTCCTGGGTCTGCTCGCCTCGCAGCGGGAGCTGTTCGCGGTGGGCCGAGATCTCAACGCGCAGACCGGAAATCTCTCGCCGCTGGTGGCGGCGGGCCTGGTGTACCTGGTGCTGACCGTGCCGCTCACCCACCTGGTGAACTACATCGACCGGCGGCTGCGCACCGGCCGCACCGAGGAGCCGATCGACAAGGTCGAGCAGGCCGTGATCACGGAAGGGCGTGGGGCATGAGCGCCTCGTTGACCGGTACCGATCTGCATCTGACGCTGGGCAATACGCATATTCTGCGTGGCGTCGACATTCATGTGGACGCGGGCAAGACCACCACCGTCATCGGCCCGTCCGGCTCGGGCAAGTCCACGCTGCTGCGGGTGCTCAATCGCCTGCACGAGCCGGACAAGGGCGACATCCTCCTGAACGGCAAGTCGGTGCTCACCCAGAACCCCGACAAGCTGCGCCAGCAGATCGGCATGGTGTTCCAGCACTTCAACCTGTTCCCGCACAAGACGGTCGCGGAGAACATCGAGCTGGGACCGCGCAAACTGCACGGGCTGTCCAAGGAGCAGGCCCGCACCCTCGCCCTGGAACAGCTCGAGCAGGTCGGGCTGGCCGGGAAGGCCGATGCGCGCCCGGGCAATCTCTCCGGCGGACAGCAGCAGCGCGTGGCCATCGCGCGGGCGCTGGCCATGAAGCCGCAGCTCATGTTCTTCGACGAGGCGACCTCGGCGCTGGACCCGGAGCTGGTGAAGGGCGTGCTGGCGCTCATGGCCGAGCTGGCCCGGGGCGGTATGTCCATGATCGTGGTGACCCACGAAATGGGTTTCGCCCGTTCGGTTTCCGATCGGGTGGTGTTCATGGATCACGGGCAGGTCGTCGAAACCGGTACGCCGGACGCGCTCTTCGACAATGCGGAGACCCCGCGCCTGCGGCAGTTCCTCTCCCAGGTGCTCTAGCCGCCGAGGGGCGACCGCATCCCCTCGGCAAACTTAGGGCTACCTAATTGGTCGGCTGTTCACCTTCTGGTCTCTTCCGGCTCTTCTGGCGTGGTTACGGTGCGCCCGACAGACCGAACCCGGGAGCATGCAGTGTTGAAACCCCTCGCCCTTTTCGTGAAGCACGACGGAGCGTCCTCGCGCGCCTCCGTCACCTGCCAGTACAAGTGCGGCAATGCGTGCGCCCACGAGGTGCCCAACAAGTCCGCCGGTGAGTACTTCGGCGATATCGTCGCGTCCATGTCCCGGCGGCGCATGCTCCAGGGCAGCGCGGCGGTGGTGCTGGCCACCGGTGCGGCCGGAGCGCTGGCGGCCTGCGGTGACGACACCGCCGATGGCGCCGAGGCCGCTCCCGGCACCGGCGTCGGCACCGACTTCCAGCCCATCGCGCCCAACAAGGAAGACGCGGTGGTGATTCCGGAGGGCTACGAGCAGAGCGTGGTCATTCGCTGGGGCGACCCGGTGCTGCCCGACGCGCCCCAGTTCGACTTCCACAAGCAGAGCGCGGCCGCCCAGGCCAAGCAGTTCGGCTACAACAACGACTTCTCGGCGCTGCTGCCCATCGACGGGCAGCGCGACAGCTACCTGCTGCTGGCCAATCACGAGTACACCACCGGTCCGTTCATGTTCCCGGACTACAACCCCGAGGCTCCCACCAAGGAACAGGTCGAGACCGAGTGGGCCGCACACGGTTTGAGCGTGGTCGAGGTCAAGGGCGAATCCGGTTCGGGCAAGCTCACCCCGGTGCTGGGCAAGTACAACCGCCGCATCACCGCCACCACCGAATTCCAGCTCACCGGCCCCGCCGCCGGTAGCGCGCTGGTGAAGACCTCCACCGACCCGTTCGGCCTGAAGGTCGCGGGCACGCTCAACAACTGCTCCGGCGGCGTAACCCCGTGGGGCACCATCCTTTCCGGCGAGGAGAACTTCAACCAGTACTTCACCGGCGTGCTGGCCGATCCGGTCGCGCAGGAGCGCGGCAAGCGCTACGGCCTCGGGCATCCCGGTGCCGGACAAGGCGATGCGCCCCGCCACTGGGAGCGCTACGACAAGCGCTTCGACGTGGTGCAGGAGCCCAACGAGTCCAACCGCTTCGGCTGGATCGTGGAGGTCGATCCGTGGGATCCCGCCTCCACCCCCGTGAAGCACACCGCCATGGGCCGGTTCAAGCACGAATCCGCGAACATTCACGTCACCTCCGACGGCACCGTGGTCGCCTACTCCGGCGACGACGAGCGGTTCGAGTACATGTACAAGTTCGTGTCCGCCAAGAAGATTCAGCAGGGCGATACGGCGGCCGCGCGCAAGGCCAATATGACCATTCTCGACGAGGGCACGCTCTATGTCGCGAAACTGTCCGGGGATCACCCGGATCAGGTCGACGGCACCGGAAAGCTGGCCTCGGACAAGGGATTCACCGGCTCCGGGCAGTGGATTCCGATTCTGGAGACCGGCGCGGACGGCAAGGGCAAGTCGCTGGTCGACGGTATGAGCGCCGAAGAGGTCGCGGTCTTCACCCGCCTCGCGGGCGACAAGGTCGGCGCGACCAAGATGGACCGCCCCGAGGATTTCGAGCCGAATCCCAAGACCGGCAAGGTCTATGTGGCGCTGACCAACAACAGCAATCGCGGCACCGAGGGCAAAGCCGGTGCGGACGAGGCGAATCCGCGCAACAAGAACAAGAACGGTCAGGTCCTCGAGCTGGTCGACGACCACAAGGGCACCGCGTTCACCTGGTCGCTGCTGCTGGTCTGCGGCGATCCCGCCGCGGCCGACACCTACTTCTCCGGCTTCGACAAGACCAAGGTCAGCCCGATCTCCTGCCCCGACAATGTGGCCTTCGATCCGCACGGCAACCTGTGGATCTCCACCGACGGCAATGCGCTGAAGTCCAATGACGGACTCTTCTCCGTGGTGCTGGAGGGCGAACGGCGCGGGGAGACCAAGCAATTCCTCACCGTGCCGGTCGGCGCGGAGACCTGTGGACCGGTCGTCACAGACAAGCGCGTGCTGGTGAGCGTGCAGCACCCGGGCGAGGTCGACGGGGCCTCGGTCGACAAGCCCGCCTCGCACTGGCCCGACGGCGGCGCCGCGCAGCCGCGCCCCTCGGTGGTCGTGGTGTGGAAGAAGGACGGCGGGGCGATCGGCGTCTAGCGGTGGCGGGCGGGCCGACGGCGGTCCGCCCTATCCGCTGCCCGAGCTGCCGGATCCGCTGCCGCTGAACGGCATTCGCGCGAAGGACGCGAGATCGCCCTGAGCGCCGCTGTACACGTTCACATCGGTGCCGCCGGGGATGCCCGGAATGCTGCCGGAATCGGTGTACTGCCAGAAGGTCCAGGCAGGCCAGCCGCCCGGCACCTCGGGCTGGTCGTTGCCGCGATAGTCCGCGATCCACAGGGGGTATCGCGTGAACTCGTTGGTGTCTGCCATGGCATTGCGCCAGAAGTTCACGCCGGTGTAGATGATCGGCGCTCGCCCCGTCATGGCCTCGACGGTGTTCAGATACCGGTGCGTCCAGTCGATGAGCGCGGCGGGCGGCAGTCCGCCGGAGTCCTCGAGGTCGAGGACGGGCGGCAGGTCCAGCGGGCCGTTCTGGCCGAGCACCATGGTGGAGTAGAAGATGGCCTGCGGTTCGGGCGGCAGCGCCGGGCGCGCGAAATGGTATGTGCCCCTGGCTACTCCGGCGATGCGCATATTCAGGCTGTCCGGCACGAAGTAGGGATTGATGTAGTTCAGCCCCTCGGTGGCCTTGACCATGGCGAAGGGGTGTCCCGACGCGCGCACGGCGAACCAGTTGATCCCGCTGCCGCCCGGATGCTGCCAGGAGGAGACGTCCGGACCCTCCTCGGCCGCGGCGGCGCCGGTAGCCGAGAGGATGCCGATAGTGGCTAGTGCGGAGCCGATGAGGTATTTGCGACGAGCCTTGGACGGGTGGTTCAGGCGTCGGTACATGCCATTCGAGGGTAGAGGTCATGTGACGTACCTCATGGAACCTCGACTGTGGTGTTCGCTACGAAGTCGCCGAAAGGTGCTCAACCCAGCCAGTCGAGCACCGAGGCCGCCGTCCACGACTGTTGCATACTGCCCAGCGCCTCCCCGGTGAACGGTTCGTAGTACTCCGCGAAGGTGCCGTCGCTGGCCTGGCGCAGGCCCTCCGCGCGCAGCATGAAGGAGCGCTCGGCCCAGCCGCGCCGCGCGAAGACCCAGGAGAACAGCCAGCTCATCACCGGCCACACCGGCCCGCGCCAGTACTCGCGCGGCCGAAAGTCCTTGGCCACCGGCGAGGTCGAGGGCGGCAGGGCGTAGCGCAGATCCGGGTGGCCGCAGTAGCGCGGACCCTCGAACAGGCGCAGCAGCCGCCGTTCGGCATCGCGGGTCAGTCCGCCGCACAGTAGGGGCGCGAAGACCGCGAGGGTCTCGGTCTCGATCCACCGGTCGGCCCGCACATCGAAATCCTTGGCCACCCCGCTGCGCGCGTCCGTGGTGGCGATGACACCGGCCCGGAAGTAGTCCGCCCATTCGTAGAGTTCGCGCACATCGGCATTGGGCAGACGGTGCTCCTCGCCGATATTGGCCAGCACCTCGCAGGCCAGCGCGAAAATGGCGGTGACGAACACGTCCTCCACCGCGAAGCTCATGGTCGAGGCGAGTTGGTAGTCGTCGTAGCTGGCGCGGCGCATCTGCTCGACGAGCCACATGTAGCGGTCGTATTCGCGATCGGAGGGCCGCTGCGACGGATCGCCCACCACTTGCAGGTCCGCGCGTTCGTACGACGGCAGATCACCGGGAATCACGTTCTGGTACGCGCGGTCCCAGCGCGGCGAATTGTCCATCCCGGATTCCCACCCGTGATAGATGGTGATGCGGCCGTGCTGTTTCAGGTCGCGGGCGTAGGCCAGCCAGCGGTGCCAGCGCATGAGATCGGGCCAGCGCCGGTGCAGGAAGTCCTCGGCCACCGCGCGGGTGCTGCGGCCGTGGCGGCGGGAGTGGTCCAGAATCCGCTGCACCGCGATGGCGTGCACGGGCGGCTGGGTGATGCCCGAGGTATCCGGGCCGTCGGGCGCGTCGGCGGCGAGTCTGCGACATTCCCAGCGGGCCGGGCCCGGGAAGTATCCGTCCACGCCGTTGGCGAAGACGATGTGCGGAATCATGCCGTTGCGCCACTGGGCCGACAGCAGCGTGTCGAGTTCGACCACGGCCCGCTCCACACTCAGCGGGGCCAGGCCGACCGCCACGAAGGCGGCATCCCAGCTCCACATGTGTGGATACAGCTTCGGCGCGGCGGTGGTCATGGTGCCCAGGTCGTTGCCGCGCAGCAGATAGGCGGCGCGGGCCGCGAGCTGGGTGGGCGTGAAACCCGGGTGTGTCATCGCCCTATTCTGCGACGGCACCGGCAGGTATGCGCGATGGGAGGCTGCTTCGGCGATGTGATCCGGAGCGGGATCCGGTTCGGAGGATTGCACCCTTGTTGGCCTTTTTCGGTTCAGCGGGACACGTCCACACAGGCATCGGAATCATCGGCTCGCGTCCAGCCCCGTTACGGTGGACGCATGGCAACCACCCGACCGACAGCCTTGATCACCGGTGCCAGCCGTGGGCTCGGTGCCGCCATCGCCCGCGAACTCGCGCCCACCCATCAGCTGCTGCTGGGCGCTCGCGGCGAGCGCTCGCTCGAATCGATTCTCGGTGAGCTGCCCGAGGCGACCGCGTTTCCGGTGGAGCTGACCGACTACGAGGCGGTGGCCCGTGCGACGGAATCCATCGAGCGTGTGGACGTACTCGTCCACAATGCCGGGGTCGCCGACCTGGGCACCATAGCCGATTCCTCGGTGGCGCAGTGGCGGAACACCTTGGAAGCCAACCTGATCGCGGTCGCGGAGCTGACCCGCCAGCTGTTGCCCGCCCTGCGCGCCGCCAACGGCCATGTGGTGCTGATCAATTCGGGTGCGGGCCTGCGTGCCAACGCCGGATGGGCCTCGTACGCGGCCAGCAAATTCGGCCTGCGCGCGTTCGCCGACGCCCTGCGACTGGAGGAAACGGCCCTGCGCGTGACCTCCGTGCACCCCGGCCGCATCGACACCGAGATGCAGCAGGAACTGATCGCCAACGAGGGCCGCGATTACGATCCGCGCGAATTCCTGAAGGCGTCGACGGTGGCGCGAGCGGTGCGCAATGCCATCGAAACCCCGCGCGACGCCCACCCCACCGAGATCGTCCTGCGCCCGATCCCCCGCTGAACTCCCCCGGACCGGGGTGGAATGCTGGTGTCCATGGTGGTGGACAGGGCGGAGGTCTCGGGTGGTCGCTGGGGCGATCACAATGCCGAGCGCCGTCGCGCCATCATCACGGCCACCATCGAACTCATCGAGGAAGCCGACGCGGGCGAGGAGATCGCGCTCGCGCTCATAGCCGACCGAGCCGGGGTGAAACGGTCGGTCATCTACCGCCACTTCGCCGATCGCAAAGAGCTCGACGCCAAGACGCGCGAATTCGCCGTCGAGCGCGTGATCGATATGGTGATGCCGACCTTCGATCCCGCGGAGAGCCTGCGCGGCACCATCTTTCGCATAGTCGCCACCTACGTGGGCTGGGTGTCCGACCACGCCCGGCTGCACGCCTGGATCGAGCGCGGGCCCGGCAGCGCGGACGCGGCGGGCAAGGCGGTCGTCGTGGGCACCAAAGCCGCTGTCGCACAACGTATCGCCGATCTGTTCACGCTGGCGGCCGGTGTGGTCGGGGAGACCCACCCCGGTATCGACGTGGCGTCCTTCGGGGTGGTGTCGCTGGTCGACGGCGTGGTGACGCGCTGGCTCGACACCCGGCCCCCCGGTGTGGATGCCGCGGAGGTGACGCGCCTGCTCACCGATTCCATCTGGTTCATGTTCGACGGCCACGCTCGCGCCCGCGGTTACGTCATCGATCCGGACCGGCCGATCGCCGACCTGATGGCCGATCCGCCCGCCCGCGCGCTGTAGCGCGCCTCCGACCGGCGGCTTTCGCACATTTCCCGCCGTGCGCGACATTGTGTCGCGATCACCCTTGCTTCGTCGTGCGCGCGTCTGTACGTTCGAGAAGTGAGCGCGACACCATGTCGCGATCGCCGAACTAGGGAGATTGCGGTGCAGGAATCCACCACTCTGGACGACTATTCGGACGCACTGGCCACGCTGTCGGACGGCTCCGTACATCGGCGTTTCGATCCGTACGTCGATATCGCTTGGGACGACCCGGATTTCGCGGTGCGGACCGATGACGACCGCTGGATTCTGCCGCCCACCGACCCCTTCGGCGGCCACCCCTGGTATCAGGCGCTGCCCCGCGAGCGGCAGATCGCCATCGGCATGTGGCGGCAGGCCAATGTGGCCAAGGTCGGCCTGCAATTCGAGAACATCCTCATCCGCGGCCTCATGCAGTACGTCTTCCGGGTACCCAACGGTTCACCCGAATTCCGTTACTGCACACACGAAGCCATCGAAGAGTGCAACCACACCATGATGTTCCAGGAGGTGGTCGACCGGATCGGCGTCGACGTCCCCGGCATGCGGCCGTGGGTGCGCGTGGTGGGGCCGCTGGTGCCCTTCCTCGCCTCGTTCTTCCCCGAATGGTTCTTCGTCATGGTCCTCGCGGGTGAGGAACCCATCGACCACGCCCAGAAGAGCGTGCTGCGCGCGGGCGACCGCACCCATCCGATGCTGGAGCGCGTCATGACGATTCACGTCGCCGAAGAAGCCCGGCACATCAGCTTCGCCCACCAGTACCTGGAACACCATGTCCCCCGGGCCGGTCGGCTGAAGCGATTCGTCCTGTCCCTGGTCTTCGCGCCCACCATGCGCATCATCTGCGACCTCATCGCGGTGCCCACAGCCCGGTTCCGCACCGACTGCGACGTCCCGCACTCGGTGGTCCGCGATGTCTTCTGGGGCAGTCCGCAGGGGCGAAAGACCCTGCGGGACTCCTTCGCCGACGTGCGCATGCTCGCCGAGGAGCTGAAGCTCATGAATCCCATCGCCCGGGTGCTGTGGAAGCTGTGCCGCATCGACGGCAACCCGTCCCGCTTCCGCAGCGAACCAGCCCGCGGCCACTGACCGCCTGGCCCCGGGCTGAAATCTCGCCTCGGCCGCGCGGCGTTCGCGACGGATTCACCGAAGACGGTTATAACGGTGAGATCGCGCGAGGGACGGCAGGAGTGAGCGGAGGGGAGCACGTCGATGATGGACAGACGGCAGCTGTTGGGCCTGCTCACGGCGGGTACGGCGGTGGCTCTGACGGGCTGTACGACAGCGCAGAGCGACGTGGTCGATGCCGGTCCGCGCAATGCCGAGGGGGCGGTGGGCCCATCGGCCGCGCCCGTCCCATCGCTGCCCGCGCCGCCGACGGGGCCCAAGACCGCCATCCCCGCGGGCACCATCACCGCGTTGCCAGGGCCGGGCAGAAGTATGGCGCTCACCGTCGACGACGGGGCGAGCCCCGAGGTGGTCGGGGCGTACATCGAGTTCGCCAAGACCACCGGTGCGCGGTTCACCTTCTTCGTGACGGCGTACTACGACTCGTGGACCATCCACCGGGATGCCTTGCGGCCCTTGGTGGAATCCGGTCAGATCCAGTTGGGCAATCACACCTGGGATCACGCGGATCTGACCAAGCTCTCCGCCTCCGGGGTCGCCGCCCAGCTGAACCAGGCGAAGACCTTCCTGCGCGACAACTTCGGCGTGGACGGCACGCCCTACTATCGTCCGCCCTTCGGCCGACACGATGCCGCCGTCGACAGGGTGGCCGCGGACCTCGGCTACACCGTCCCGGTCATGTGGTACGGCTCGCTGTCGGACTCCGGTCTGATAACCGAGCAGTATCTGATCGAATGCGCGCACCGCTACTTCAACCCGCAGACGATCGTGATCGGCCATGCCAATTTCGCGCCGGTCACCCGCTGCTACGGACAACTCGTCGACATCGTTCGCGAGCGCAACCTGTCCATGGTCACGCTCGACGACGTACTGATCCCGCCGGTGTAGTCAGGCGACGATATTCACCAGGCGGCCCGGGACCACGATCACCTTGCGGGGTTCCTTGCCGCCCAACAGTTCCGCCACCTTCGGGTCGGCCAGCGCGGCGTCGCCCACCGCGTTCTGGTCGGCGTCGGCGGGCACCGAGACGCGGGAGCGGACCTTGCCGTTGATCTGAATCGGGTACTCGACCGAATCCGCCACCAGCAGTGCGGGATCCGCGACCGGGAACGGACCGTGCGCCAGGGAGGCGGTGTGGCCCAGGCGTTCCCACAGCTCCTCGGCGATGTGGGGGGACATGGGGGCCAGCATCAGCACCAGCGGCTCCGCGACGGTGCGGGGCGTGCCCTCGGGGTAGTGCTTGGTCAGGTGGTTGGTCAGCTCGATCAGCTTCGCGCCCGCGGTGTTGTCGCGCAGATTGGCGTAGTCGTCGTCCACGCCCGCGATGGTCTTGTGCAGCAGACGCAGTGTGTCGGTGGACGGTTCGGCGTCGGTGACGCGCACGGCGCCGGTCTCCTCGTCCACGATCAGCCGCCACACGCGCTGCAGGAAGCGGTGCGCGCCGACGACATCCTTTGTCGCCCAAGGCCGCGAGGTGTCCAGGGGACCCATGGACATCTCGTAGAAACGGAAGGTGTCGGCACCGTACAGATCGCACATCTCATCGGGGGAGATGGCGTTCTTCAGCGATTTGCCGATCTTGCCGTACTCCTGGAAGACCTCGATCTCGGTCCCGGAGTCGTTGGTCCAGAAGAACTTTCCGTCCCGCTCCACCACCTCGGCGGCCGGAATGTAGGCCCCGCGCTCGTCGGTGTAGGCGTAGGCCTGGATGTAGCCCTGGTTGAACAGGCGGCGGTACGGCTCGGAGCCGCTCACATCGCCCAGATCGAACAGCACCTTCTGCCAGAACCGCGCGTACAGCAGATGCAGCACCGCGTGCTCCACGCCGCCGACGTACAGATCCACGCCGCCCGGATCCTTCGGCCCGTGTTCGGCGGTGCGCGGTCCCAGCCAGTACCGCTCGTTCTCCGGTGCGCAGAAGGCCTCGGAATTGGTCGGGTCGGCGTAGCGCAGCTGATACCAGGAGCTGCCCGCCCAGTTGGGCATGACATTGGTGTCGCGGCGGTACTTCTTCGGGCCGTCGCCCAGATCCAGCTCCACGTGCACCCAGTCGGTGGCCTTGGCCAGCGGCGGGGACGGTTCGGAGCTCGCGTCGTCGGGGTCGAAGGTGACCGGCGCGAAGTCCTCGATCTCCGGCAGCCGCACCGGCAGCATGGATTCCGGCAGCGCGTGCGGTGCGCCGTCCTCGTCGTACACGATCGGGAAGGGCTCGCCCCAGTAGCGCTGGCGGGCGAACAGCCAGTCGCGCAGCTTGTACTGCACCGTGCCCTTGCCGTGCCCGTCGGACTCCAGCTGCTCGATGATGGCGGCCTTGGCGGCCTCGATGCCCATGCCGTCCAGGTGATTCGAGTTCACCAGCACGCCGTCGCCGGAGTACGCGCTCTCCGAGATGTCGCCGCCCGCGATGACCTCCACGATCGGCAGGCCGAAGGCGGTGGCGAACTCCCAGTCGCGCTGATCGTGGCCGGGCACCGCCATGATCGCGCCGGTGCCGTAGCCGCTCAGCACGTAGTCGGCGATGAAGATCGGCACGCGCGCGCCGTTCACCGGGTTGGTGGCGTAGGCGCCCAGGAAGACGCCGGTCTTGACCTTGTTCTCCTGGCGCTCCAGATCCGACTTGGCGGCAATCGACTTGCGGTACGCCGCAACGGCTTCCGCCGGGGTCTCGGAGTCGAAGGTCCAGCGCGCGTCGACATTCGCCGGGTACGCGGCGGCGGTCAGGCGGTCCACCAGTTCGTGTTCGGGGGCCAGCACCACGTAGGTCGCGCCGAACAGGGTGTCGGGGCGGGTGGTGAAGACCTCGATGGTGTCCACCCCGGCCTCGAACTTCACCTGCGCACCGCGCGAGCGCCCGATCCAGTTGCGCTGCATGGCCTTCACGTTCTCCGGCCAGTCCAGCTCGTCCAGGTCGTCGACCAGGCGATCGGAGTAGGCGGTGATGCGCATCATCCACTGCCACAGGCGCTTGCGGAAGACCGGGAAGTTGCCGCGCTCGCTGCGGCCGTCGGCGGTGACCTCCTCGTTGGACAGCACCGTGCCCAGACCCGGGCACCAGTTGACCATCGAATCGGTCTGGTAGACCAGGCGATACGAGTCGATCAGGGCATTGCGTTCGGCGGTGCCCATCTCCGCCCAGCCGCGGCCGTTGGCCGAGCGCTTACCGGATTCGAATTCGGCGATCAGCTCCTCGATCGGGCGCGCCTTGCCCAAACCCTCGTCGTACCAGGCATTGTAGATGCGCAGGAAGATCCACTGCGTCCACTTGTAGTACTCGGGATCGGTGGTGGCGAAGGAGCGTCGCCGGTCGTGGCCCAGACCCAGGCGGTCCAGCTGCCGCTGCATGGTGGCGATATTCGATTCGGTGGTCACGCGGGGATGCGCGCCGGTCTGCACCGCGTACTGTTCGGCGGGCAGGCCGAAGGCGTCATATCCCAAGGCGTGAAGCACATTTCGGCCGCGCATGCGATGGAAGCGCGCGAACACGTCGGTGGCGATGTAGCCCAGCGGGTGGCCGACGTGCAGGCCCGCGCCGGACGGGTACGGGAACATGTCCTGGATGAACAGCTTGTCCGCCGGGACATCGCCCGCCAGCGGACCGACCGGATTGGGCGCGAAGAACGTGCCGCG
Organism: Nocardia sp. NPDC050406; assembly: GCF_044459025.1. Lineage (NCBI taxonomy): Bacteria > Bacillati > Actinomycetota > Actinomycetes > Mycobacteriales > Nocardiaceae > Nocardia > Nocardia sp. NPDC050406. Next base: position 404,403 of record NZ_JBITIM010000004.1, read on the forward strand.
CTCGGTCCAGTTCCGCTGCCACTTCTTCTCGACCCGGCCAGCGAGGTCGGCGTTGTAGCGGTGTGCGGGCACGTCGCTGCTCCCGGACTCGATGGTGCCGGTGGTGTCGGTTGCACGAGTGTCCTGCACGATCCTGCCTTCTGGTCTCGCCGATCCCCGATAAACGTCGCTCACCAGGGTAAAGCGTGCCCATCCCTACACCCAAAAGGGGTGTACAGTCCATCGGCTACTCTGCATGAGTGTTCGTTGTGGCGTTGATCCTGTTCGTGCTGGCGGCCATTGCCGTCGTCACCGGGGTGCTCGGGCTGACCGGCAAGCTGCCCGGCAACCGTTACTTCGGCGTCCATACCGAGGAGGCGCTGCGCTCGGAAGAGGCGTTCGTCCTCGCCAACCGGGTGGCCGCCCCCACCTCGATCGGTGCGGGCCTGCTGCTCGCCGCGGGCGGCGTGGTGGCCGTGGCGGCCAGTGGCATCGCCGCCGTCGTGGCCCCGATCGTGGCCCTCGGCATTGGCTTCCTCACCCTGGGCGCGGGCGCGAATGCCGCCGCGCAGGCCATCGCGGGCCTGGCCCCGGCCGAGGAGATCGGCGGCTGCGGCAGTGCCTGCGGCTCGTGCTCGCTGCGCGACGCCTGCGAACCCGCCGCGCGCTGAGTCACTCCAGCCGCTTGCGCATCCAGATGTGCTCGATACCCGCGTCCTCCCAATCGGGTTCCCCGAAGGCCTGGTAGCCGAGCCGCTCGTAGAACCCCTGTGCCTGGGTCTGGGCATGCAGTTCGATGCGGGTGAGACCGCGTTCGCGGGCCCGCTCCTCGATGGCCCGCACCAGCAGCGCGCCCAGTCCGGTGCCGCGCGCGGTGTCCAGCACCGCCAGCCGCCCGAGCACACCGCGCCCATCCTGCGCCACCAGCCGCCCGGCCCCCACCGCCTGTCCGTCGAGGCGGGCGAGGAAGTGGTCGGCGGTGGAATCCAGTTCGTCGATCTCGATCTCGGCCGGTACACCCTGCTCGTCCACGAAGACCCGCGTGCGCACCGAGTACGCCTCGGACCGCTCCTCCTCGGTGGTGACGGTGACGATTTCGATCATGAGCTCAGCATGCCGCAGGCGAGTCCGGTCATCGCGCACAGGCCGGGGGTGCGATGCCGCGCGAGAGCGGACTGCCCTGCGGATTGACGTACAGCACGGTCAAGGTCACCGGTCTCGAGCCGAGATTGCGCGCCAGATGCGCGTGGTCGCGGCCGCTGGGTTCCCGGAAGATCCGCCCGCGGCGATGGGTGACGGGAACGCAGTCCAGCCCGGGATGATCGAGATCGCCGCCGGTCACCAGGACGATCAGGGTGCCGTCGTGATAGTGCCAGCCACTCTGCCCGCCGGGTTCGACAATGGTTCGCCGCAAGACGAATTCGCGCCCCGCGACGGTCAGTCGGGCCAGGACCCGACTGGCGGTACCCGTCGCGGGGGCCGGATTCGCGCGATAGCCGCGCCGTGGTTCACGCCGGAAGAACGCCACGTCGAGCATCATTCCAGTCGCATCCGGCGGGCGCGGTCTCAGTGGTCGTCGTAATGCCCGTCGTGGGCGGCGTGGCGGTGGCCGTCGTGGATGTAGTCCACGTGGTCACCGTGCTGGACGGCCTGGTGGCCGCAGCCCTCGCCGTGCACGTGGTCGTGACCCTCGTGGGTGACGTGCTCGGTGGGTTCGCATTCGTCGTAGTGGCCGTCGTGGGCGCGGTGCAGATGCCCGTCGTGGGCGTAGTCGGTGTGGTCGCCGTGCGGAATGGCAACGTGCCCGCAATCGGCACCGTGTACATGCTCGTGGGCGTCGTGAACTGCGTGAGCGGTGGTCATGGAACATTCCTTTCGAAACGGTCAGGACTCTCCAGCTAACTCATATTGAAATTAGCACTCACGCATTGGTTCAAACCCGTGCGGGCCGCCGCGACTAGTCTCTACTGGTGCGATTTCTCAGCAAGTTCTATATCGACGGGTTCATTCTGTCGATTCTCGCGGTCGTCGTCATAGCCAGTGTTTTTCCGGCTCGAGGCGAGGGCGCGGAGATCGTGAGCTGGCTGACGAAGATAGCCATCGCATTGCTGTTCTTCCTGTACGGCGCGCGTCTCGCGCCCCGCGAGGCGGTCGCCGGTCTCACCCACTGGCGACTACACCTGACGGTATTGGCCTGCACATTCGTCTTGTTCCCGCTGCTCGGCCTGGCCGCGCACGTATTGGTGCCGCAGGTGCTCACCGAGGATCTCTACACCGGGCTGCTCTTTCTCACGCTGGTGCCGTCGACCGTGCAGTCCTCGATCGCGTTCACCTCGATCGCCAAGGGCAATGTGGCGGGCGCGATCGTGAGCGCCACGCTGTCGAACCTATTGGGCGTCTTCCTCACTCCCGCACTGGTGATCCTGTTGATGAACACCACCGGGCAGGCCGAGGTCGATCTCTCCGCCATCGTGGATATCGTGCTGCAACTGCTGGTGCCGTTCCTCGCCGGTCAGCTCTTGCGGCCCAAGATCTTCGGATTCATGGCGCGGCACGCGGAATCGACCAAACTGGTGGATCGCGGCTCCATTCTGCTGGTCGTGTACAGCGCGTTCAGCGCGGGCATGGTGGAGGGCATCTGGCATGCCATGTCGCCGTGGCGGATTCTCGGCCTGGTCGCGGTGTGCTGCTTCATCCTCGTCATCGTGTTGGCGGCCTCGGGCTTCTGCGCCGATCTGCTGCGCTTCGACCGGGCCGACCGCATCGTGGTGGTGTTCTGCGGTTCGAAGAAGAGCCTGGCCACGGGGCTGCCCATGGCCACCGTGCTGTTCGCGGGCGCGCCGATCGGCCTGATCGTGCTGCCGCTCATGATCTTTCACCAGGTGCAGCTCATCGTGTGTGCCGCATTGGCTCAGCGCTGGGCCAGGACCGCGCCGTGAGCGAGCGCGGACCCTCGTCGCGGGGCCGATGCGATAGCGACGTGTCGCGGCTCAGTGCGCGCAGTACCGCCCGCCCGGCGCGCGAATCGCCCACGGCGATACGGGCACTGCCGTCCGGATAGGTCTTGGCGGCGATTCCCGCCTGCCCCAAGGCCGCCGACACCTGGTCGCCGGGGAGATACAGAAAGTTCCCACGCCCGCGCGGTACTCGGATGCCGATGCGGCGCAGCGATGCCCGCAGCATCTCCCGTTCGGTCGTGATGCGCAGAATCCGTTCCGCCAGTTCGGTTTCGGCCGCGTAGCAGGCCGCCACCGCCGCCGCGGCACTGGCTGGTACGCCGAACGGCAATTGCAGCCGCCGTACCCGGCGCACCAGTTCCTCGGCGCCGAACGCGTAGCCGATGCGCAGTCCGGCCAGTCCGTACGCCTTGGAGAAGGTGCGCAGGACGAGCACATTCGAATGCCGCCGGATCAGCTCGACGGTATCGAGAGTCTCGTTCGCGCCGAGGAATTCGGCGTACGCCTCGTCGAGCACGATCGGCACCCGGGCCGGAACCTCGTGCAGAAACGCCTTCAGCTCACTGGCCGAGGCCACGGTGCCCGTGGGATTGTGCGGGCGGCACACCGCGAGCAGTCCGGTGCGCTCGCTCACCGCCCGCGCCATGGCCCACAGCTGCTGGCAGCCCGATGAATCCAGCGGTACCGCAACGGGTTCCAGCCGCGTCATGGCCGCCATGATCGGATAGCCGTCGAAGGTGGGCGTGGCGAACACCATCTGGTCGCCGGGCGCGGCCACGGTCTGCATGATCTGCATGGCCACTCCGGTCGCGCCCGCGCCCACCACCACCTCGTCGGGTCGCACACCCACGTGGTCGGCGATGAGCCGGGGCAGTCGCCGCGGCTCGAACTCCGGATACCGATTCGCCTGCGGCAGCGTCCGTTCCAAGGCGCGCACCACCGAAGGCAGTGGCGTGAACGGGTTCTCGCTGAGGCTCAGGTCGTAGCGCACCGGCGCGTGCGCGCCGCGCCCCCATTCGGGTGACGACCGCTCCGGATGCGGCAGCAGCACGCTCATACCGCGCCCCAGCGCACGGCCGCCGCCCCGGCGAAATCACCGGCGTGGGCGAAGGCCGCCATGAGCACCACCGAACCCGGCGTCAACCGCCCGGCGCGCTGTTCCGCGTCGAGGGTCACGGGAATCGCCGCGCCGAACAGATTTCCACACCGGTCGAAGGTGTCGGGATGGCGCTGTGCGGGCAGTTCCAGCGCATCGCGCCAATTGCGCAGGAACAGTCGGTTGGGCTGGTTGGTGACGAAGGTGTCGATCTCGCCGCTGCGCACGCCGATGCGGTCGCATACCGCCATGGCCACCTCCGGCACGAGGCGGTTACCGCGCGCGAAGACCTTGGTGACCTTGGATTCGGTGAAGCTCACACAGCCCTGACCCGCGCCGGGCTCCCAGTACTTGCGCTCCGAGCCGGTGGAAAAGTCCATATCCCCGGCGAATTCGGGATAGGTGCGGCATTCGATGTCCAGGATGGGCGCGGAATTGTTCTTGACGAGCAAACCGACGCCGCAGCCGTCGCCCGGGACCGGCGCCTGGGCCAGTCCGCGAATCTCGGACTGGGTGAACACCGGCCCGGCGCAGTTCTGCGTGACCGCGATGAGCGCGGTGCGGGCGGCGGTGCCGCGCAATATGGTTCGCGCCAGCGCCATCATGTGCACGAATGCCGCGCAGCCGCCATTGTGCACATCGATCACGTGCGCCGGTTTCATCCCCAGCCGTCGCGCCACCTCCGGTCCCGCGCCGAGCACCGGATTGTCCGGCAGTTGGGTATGGGTGAGCAGGACGTCGATACCCGACAGGACATCGCTGCCATGGCGTTCGATCAGCGGCTGCACGGCACGCTCGACCATATCCACCGCGGTCTCGTCGCGCTGTCGGTGATGGCGGGTGGTCGGGGAGCGGAACATGACGTTCTTGGCCATGCGGTCCGAGCGCGAGTAGCGCGTGAAGTACTCGGTGCCGACGGGTTCGCCGGGCAGGTAGCTCGCCACATCCACCAGGCTGACCGGTGGCAGCGCGAGCGCGGGATCGGTGAAATCCATTGCGGTGCCTCACATCATCCAGTCGGGCTTGATCGGCAAGCCGTGTTCGGCGCGGTATTCGCAGATCGCCTTGAGGTTGTCCATTTCGAGCCGGTGTCCGGCGGAGAACATCTCCCAGAAGTCGCCGACCCACACCTTGCGGCCCGGCGGCGCGGTCTCGGGATAGGGGTTCTCGTCGTAGAACGGATGGTGGCAATTCGTCCACAGCACCACCGATCCCGGCTTGTGCAGAACCGTCTGAGCGTCGACGACGCGCAGCAGGTAGACCATCCACAGGTGTTCGCCCTGATCCCACGCGCAGTGGTAATCCACCGTCATGGCGTCGGGATTGGCCACGGTGCGCGTGTAGATCTTGGTATTGGGTCCGAGCCGGTCGTAGGACTCCCACAGTCCCGGCTCGTCCGTCTCCACGAAGCCGCGCAGACTGTAGGTCCACTCCTCCAGACATCGAGTGTCGGCAAGGTATTCGTACACCTCGCGCGGTGGCGCGGCGATGTAGTCCTGGACCGGACAGAACTGCCCGAAGATCTGATCGTGCGGATACACCGACCGCAGCATGTCCATGATGATCGGGGTGGTCTCCTCCCGGTCGGAATTCTCGATCCGCAGCACTCCGGGCACCACCTCCTCCGGAATATCGCTGAGTGCGGGCAGGAATGTGGTCACGGGAGCCTCCTCGGCGCGGTCAGGAACGGGGTGAACGGGGGGAGCTCGTCCGGATCGCAATCCACGGCGACGAACGACGGCCCCTCGGTATCGACGCAATGCCGCAGCGCCGCGGCGAGTTCGGTACGTGTGGCGGGGGAGTGGGCGCACAGGCCCGGGAACATGGCGGCCATGCCCGCGGCCGGGTGCGCGGGCCGAAAACGGTTGTAGCTGTAGCGATCCCCATAGAACAGCTGCTCGCGCGACACGCACATGGCGTGCGCGTTGTTGTTGAACACCAGGAAGGTGACGGGCAGCCGGTACTCGATCGCGGTGTGCACCTCCAGGCCGTGCATGAGGAACGCGCCGTCCCCGGCGATGACGAAGGTGCGCCGCACTCGACCGTCCGCCCGCCGCCGACGGGCGAAGGCCGAACCGATTCCGGCCCCGAACGCGTAACCCATCCCGCCCATACCGAGCGCGACGGTGAAGCGCCCGCCCCTCGGCACCCGCAGGTGGTGCACCACCGACGCGCCGGTGTTGCCCGCATCGGCGAAGACGTCGGAGCCTTCCGGCACAACGGAATTGACGATCTCCACGATCTCGCGGTACCGCAGCCCGGGCCCGTCCGAGGGCGGCACCTCCAGCACGGTGAGCGGCGTGCGCTCGGATCGAGTGGCGGACATCGAATCCGTGGATTCCGCTGGGCCGCAGGGCAATGCCTCGCACAGGCCGGTGAGCGCGGTGGCCAGGTCGGTGCTGTGGGCGTGCAGGCCGGGGACGAACGGGGTCTCGGCTCCGATACTGGCCACGGGGATCGCCCCCAACGCGGCCTCCATCCCGGCGCGAGAGGTGACCGGCATGCGCGTGCCGATCAGCAGGCACAGCGCGGCCCGGTGCACGGCGTCGAGCAGTTCGGGATGGCCCATACTTCCGGCGACGCCGCAGTAGCCGGGCGCGTCGTGGTCGTAGACATCCTTGGCCTCCGGACCGACCCCAACCGCGGCGTCGAGAAGGGTTGCGAGCCTCGCCAATTCGACACGTGCGTCATCGCGCGCGACCTGATCACCCGCGATGATCACGATCTTGCCGGTGGCCCGCGCCTGGTGCAGCGCGCGCCGGACCCGCGCCAAACCGTAGTCGTCGGTGCGATGTCGCCGCGCGGGCGGCCGGAACACCGGGGCGTCGGTCAGTTCGGCCTGCTGAATGTCCTTGGGCAGCAACAACACCGCCGGTCCACCGCCCAGCGCGGCCGCGGCCGCCTCGTGCAGGCGCGCGGGCAGGTCGGCGGGGGACTCGACGCGCGCGCAGTAGCGGGTGATCGGCGTGAAGAGCCGCACCGCGTCGAAGGCCCCCGCACGACCGCTCGAGTCCTGGAAGGCGCCTTTGCCCTCCAGGACCGTCGGGGGCTGCCCGACGATCGCCAGCACCGGGACCCGGGCGGCGAAGGATTCGGCCAGTCCGGCCACCAGATTCACCGCGCCGCCGCCCGAGGTGGCCATGACCACGCCGAGTCCGGCCGTGGAGCGGGCGCAACCATCGGCCATAGTGGCGGCGGAGAACTCGTGCTTGGCGACCACGGCGGTGAGCTGTTCGCCCTGGTGGGCGGCGTTGTAGTCGAAGACCGCGTCGTAGACGTCCTCGATATTCGCGCCGTCGACGCCGAACAGATGTCGCACGCCCAGTGCCGCGACCGCCTCGATCAGGTGGTCGACCACCCGCGTTCCGTCGCGCATACACGCTCCCTTCGCCGCCCGAACCGCCGCATGCCGCGGCCTTGCCGCGTGTGCAGGGAGATACGGAATCGGCCCGTGACCGGTTCAATCGTGCGCGAGGGAAACCCGAGCTTGTGTGTACGTATACGTCTACGTATAGTGAAGTCATGCCGAACAAGACGATCTACGTATCCGATGACGACCTGACGCTGTTCACGCGCGCTCAGGAGCTGGTCGGCGGCAATCTGTCCGGTGCGATCGTGACGGCGCTGCGTCGATACATCGAACTGGAGGAGGGCCGCCAGGAGGGCTTCGAGGAGATTGTCCTCCCCGTCGGCCACAACGGTGTCCGCCAGGTCCGGTTCTCCGGCGCACTGCTCGGTGAACACCGCGACTGGACCGACTCCCGCCAGGAACACATTCGCGTATACCGCAGCCGCAAGGGCAAATTCGTGCTGCACGAGCACTTCGCCAACTGGGACGAGTACGTCAGCGAGACCAACTGGCTCAAGGACGTCACCAACTGGCGCAAGATGCTGGGCATCGGCGATCCGAGCTGGGGTGACTACAACCTCACCATCGTCGACACCCTCGGCGAACTGAAGGGCAAGATGCCCGACGTTCTCTTTCAGCGGGTAGCCGATATCGCGGAGCGCCCGCCGGTGGAAGACCTCGATATCTAGCTCGAACCACCCTGCCCCACAACTGAATTCATAGATTGAAAAACCTTGACCGGCCCACCGGGCTGTCACGGCCTAGCTGACTCATGCATTCATTAGCACCCATTGATGAGAGGAACCCATGAACACCGGATACCGCGCCCCGGCCATATCGGTCCGCGGGCTGTGCAAATCCTTCGGGGAACAGGTCGTGCTCGATCGCATCGACCTCGAGGTCCCCGAGGGCACGATCTTCTCGCTACTCGGTCCGAACGGCGCGGGCAAGACCACCACCGTGCAGATCCTGTCCACGCTGCTGCGCGCCGACGGCGGCGAAATCGTCGTTGGCGGTTACGATCTCGGCGACGCGCCCGAGGGCGTGCGCTCCGCCATCGGTGTGACCGGACAGTTCTCCGCGGTCGACGAATTGCTCACCGCCCGCGAAAACCTCATCCTCATGGGCGATCTGCACCATATGCCGCGCGGTGAGAGCGCCCGCGTCGCCGAGGTGCTGTTGGAGCGCTTCGACCTGGTGGAGGCCGCGGACAAGATCGCCAACACCTTCTCCGGCGGTATGACCCGCCGCCTGGATCTGGCCATGACCCTGGTCGGCGACCCGCGCATCATCTTCCTCGACGAGCCCACCGTCGGCCTCGACCCGCGCAGCCGCCGGGTCATGTGGGACATCATCCGCGATCTGGTGGCGGGCGGCGTCACCATCTTCCTCACCACGCAGTACCTGGAGGAGGCCGATCAGCTGGCCGACCAGATCGCCGTGCTCTACCAGGGCCGCATCGTGGCCCAGGGCACCGCCGCGCAACTCAAGCGCCTGGTCCCCGGCGGCTACATCAAGCTCGATTTCGCCGAACGCGACCACTTCGACGCCGCCGCACGGGCATTCGGGTCCGCCGCGCAGATCGACGGCGACCTGACCCTGGCCATCCCCAGCGACGGGGCGGTCAAGTCCGTGCGCGAGGTGCTCGACCGCCTCGACGAGATCGGCGTGGAGGCCGAAGGGCTCTCCGTGCACACCCCCGATCTCGACGATGTCTTCCTCGCCCTCACCGGCGGCTACGCGAAGGAGAACGTGTAATGTCCACCGCATTCGCCGATTCGGCGACCATGTTCCGCCGGAATATGCTGCGCGCCAAGCGCTATCCGGCCCTGACCATCAGCATGCTGGTCATGCCGGTCGGCCTGCTGCTGTTGTTCAACTACATCTTCGGCGGTGCGCTCGAATCCGCCACCGGCGGTGAGAAGTACATCAACTACCTCACCCCGGGCATGATGTTGATGATTCCGGCCTACCTGGTCGCGGGCATCTCGGTGTCGGTGGCCATGGATATGACCCAGGGCATCGTCAATCGCTTTCGCACCATGCACATTTCGCAGACCTCCATGCTGACCGGCCAGGTCTCCGGCACCTGGGTGCAAGGCATGCTCGGCGTCTCGGTCATGACGCTGGTGGCGGTGCTCATCGGCTTCCGTTCGCACGACGCCACCGTGCTGGAGTGGCTGGCCGCCTTCGGCCTCATCGGCGTGACGGTGCTCGCCCTGAACTGGCTGGGCGCGGCCTTCGGCCTGGTCGCGCAGAATCCGGAGAGCGCCTCCAATCTGCCCATGCCGATCATCATGCTGCCCTTCCTGGGCAGTGGCCTGGTGCCCACCGACACCATGCCCACCGGTGTGAAGCAATTCGCCGAGTACCAGCCCTTCAGCCCCATCGCCGAGACCATTCGCGGCCTGCTCATGGGCACCGAGATCGGCAACAACGGCTGGCTGGCCCTGGGCTGGATCCTGGTCATCGGTCTGGGCGGATACCTGTGGGCCGCTACGACTTTCAAGCGCAAGGTCAACGGCTGAATCGTGCGCGAAGCGGTGCGTCCGACAGGGGCGCACCGTTGTCGTGTGGTCGAGAAGTGCCGCTACAGCGTCGCGGAGAGCAGCACCTGACCGGCCGCGTTGCGAACCTCGATGGCGCGCAACTGATCCGGCGGCACCGAGGTGGTGCCGTCCGGGGTGAATTCGTACCCCGGCTCCGCGGTCCAGTCCGCCAGCTTCGACTGGGTGCCGTCGGCGCGCACCACCCACAGCGACAGCTCCCAGGAGTAGACGTACTCGCTCGGCGGGTAGCTACACCACATATCCACCCGGGATTCACCATTCACCGCGAGCAGTTCGAAGGTCGCGACGATCGGGGTGGCGGTGCGCGGTTGCAGCGGTCCCTCGGCGACGACCTGCGTTACGGCCACCGGATCACGGTGTGCGACAGCGGCTGTCACGGGCACCGCGATCGCCACCGCCGCCGCGGCCGCCGCCACCGCCGCGGCGATCGCATAGCCTCGCGAGCGCCGTCGCTGCCGAACGGTGCGCTCCGCGACCCGCGACAGCAGCCGCTCGGGCGGCGGCGGCACCCCCTCCGACGACGCTTCCCGCGCGATCGATTCCGCGGTCTCGGCATCCACCAGGGCGAGCAGTCCGGGCAGCCCCGCCAGCTCCGTCACCGCCGCGCGGCAGCGCGCGCACTCGGCCAGATGCTCCTCGTACTCGCGGCGCTGTTCGCGGGTGAGTGCGCCGAGGACGTACGGGCCGTCCCAGGTGTCGTAGGCGGCGCAGTGTTCCCGCCCCGCCGTCGTCTCCGTCACTTGGTCACCCCCATCTCCTGTAGCGCCAGCCGTAGGGCCCGCATGCCGTAGTGCATACGGGATTTCACCGTGCCCTCCGGGATATCGAGCTCCGCGGCGATCTGATGGGTCGACAGCCCCCGGTAGTAGGCGCGCACGATGACAGCACGGTGGTCACCGCTCAGCCGCGCCAGGGCATCGGCCACCAGCCAGCCGTCCAGGGCGCGGTCGGTCTGATCGGCGACCGGTTGTTCGGGTGGGTGGTCGGTGCGGAATTCGCGGCGATTGCGGGCGCTGCGGTGATCGTCCACCGCGAGATGTCTGGCCACCGTGAACAGCCAGGCCCGTGCCGAATGGGCGGACTGGTCCAGCACCGCGGGTCGCTGCCAGGCGCGCAGCAGCGTCTCCTGCACGATGTCCTCGGCTCGGCCCGGATCACCGACCAGGCCGTAGGTGTAGCGCCACAGTGCCGTCGCGTGCTCGTCGACGAGAACCTTCAGCAGGTCGGCCTGGTCATCGGGCATCGGATTCACCTCCCGCACCCTCCACGACACAGGCCGTGCCGAGGTTCAGATCAGTTGCGCTCCACCTCGATGGGGTGGGTCGCCAGCAGTGACAGCGGCAGCGGCTGACGGCGCAGCACCTGCGCCCACAGGTCCCCGCGCCCCGCGATCGGGTCCGACGGCAATGCCGACAACACGATCCAGTCGCCGCGTTCCAATTCCCCCTCCAGCTGCCCGAAGGTCCAGCCCGCGTACCCCGCGAAGACGCGCAGACCCTCCACCAGCGGCGTGATCCGCTCGGCATCGGCATCCAGATCCACCAGCGCCACGCGCCCGTCCACGCGGCGCAGCCCCGCCACCTCGTCGAAGGAGACGCCGACCTTCACCAACGCCAGACACAGTGCGGCATCGCGTTTCACCGGGCCGCCGATGTAGAGCGCCTGGGGCGGCGCGGCCGCTTCGGCCCAATTCGGCAGCACATCCACCACGGCGGTATCGCTCGGGCGGTTCAACACCACGCCCAGACTGCCCGCGTCGTTGTGCTCGATGATGTACACGACGGTGCGCCGGAACGACGGTTCCACCAGGTCGGTCGCGGACACCAACAACGTGCCCGGCCGTACCACCTGTTCCTCGTGCCGGGATTCGCGTCGAGAACGGTCGCCGTGTTCATCTGCGCGTGCCACTGAGCCATCATCGCACCGGCGGGCCGGAATTGGCTCTGTTTGTTTGTGCCACAGGGGTTGCCGAGCGGTTGATGTTCACCGGTCGCGCCGGTATTGCGGGGGTGGATAGGGTGACTTCATGGAACGTCCCGAGGTGGTCCTCGAGAACAGCGACGCGGTGTACGACTTCTACCTCGAACATCAGCAGAATCGGTGGCAGGCCTGGGCGGCGTACGCACTGCTCGCGCGGCGCTACCAGGCGCGCGTCACATATGCGCCAGGGGCGCGGGAAAGCCTTCGGGAATTGATCTCCCGGCGGGTTCCGCTGCTCATCTCGATCAACCATCTCTCGCAATCGGATCCCTACACCGTGGCCTCGGCGGCCTGGAACAGCGCGCTGCGGCCGGTGATCGGGCGGACCCGGGTGTTGGCCAAGGATGAGCTGTTCGTCGAGCCCAAGCAGCGCCGCCGCATCGACATGATGGGCGGTATCCCGGTCTTCCGAGGCAAGGACCACGGTCTGCGCGCGGTGAACGCCGCCGGGCAGCGCATGATCGACATCTGCGCCGAGCGGCTGCGGCGCGGTGACGGCGTGGCGGTGTTCCCGGAGGGCACCTGCAACACGGTGGACCCGACCCAGGTGCAGTCGGTGGGCAGCGGCATCGGCCATATCGCCTTCCGCGCCATGAAATCGGGGGCGAAGCCCGCGCTGGTCTCGCTGGGCCTGAGCTACGGGCCGCGCCCGGATCCCACGGTGGAGCCCACCAAGGAAGAGGCCAAGGCGGCCAGTTTCTACTTCGGCGTCCCGATTCCGGAGCTTCCGGCTCGGCCCGCGGAGATCGCGCGCCTGGTCAAGGACGACCTGCAGCTCGCCTTGAACGGAGCGGTCGCCGCGTACTGAGGCGGTGCCCGGCAGGTCAGTTCTGCGGTAGGCCCAGTCTTTCCCGGGACCAGAGCGGAACCAGCGCCAGGTACGCCGGGCGGGATTCGACGAAGTGGCGGACCATCGGGCACAACGGCATGATGCCGTAGCCCTCGTCGCGGGTGGCGTCGAGCGCCGCCTGCACGAGTTTGCGGCCGTAGCCCTGCCCTTCGAATTGGGGATAGATCTCGGTGTGGACGAACGCGCGCTCGTTGGCGGTGTCCTGGTAGGCGGCGAGTCCGGCCACCTGTCCGTCGACCAGCAGTTCGAAGCGATCCAGCGCGGCGTTCTTGCGGACTTCGATCGGCTCATTCGACTCACTCGACATGCTGCGACGCTATCGGGTGCGGGGTGCTCGCTTTGCCCGGATCGCCCAGAGGGGTTCGTCGGGCGTGTCGCTGTTGTGTGGATTGTCCGCGTCGGCTCGGACCGCGAGCGCGCTCTCGGCCGCCGCTTGCAGCAGACTGGGGTGGTGACGCAGCAGGGTCCCCGCCGGGTGGTACTCGCCCCCGACAAGTTCAAGGGTTCGCTCACGGCCGCCGAAGTGGCGGCCGCGCTCGCCGAGGGCATCGCCCGCTCGGCGCCCCGGACGCAGGTGGTGCGGCTGCCGGTGGCCGACGGCGGTGACGGCACCGTCGACGCCTTCCTCGCCGCGGGCTGGGACCGCATCTCCCTCGAGGCTCCCGGCCCGACCGGCCGCGCCACCCCCACCGTCTACGCCCGTCGCGGCGATACCGCCGTCATCGAACTGGCCGCCGTGGTCGGGCTGTCGAAACTGCTGGGCGGGCAATGGGATCCGCTGCACGCCAGCACCTACGGCCTGGGCGTGGTCATCGCGCACGCCCTGGACCGAGGCGCCCGCGATATCGTGCTCGGCGTCGGGGGCAGTGCCTCCACCGACGGCGGCGCGGGCATGCTGCAAGCCCTCGGCCTGCGCATTCTCGACGACGCCGGGGTGGAATTGCCCAGCGGCGGAAGGGAATCCGAGGACCGTGCCGGACGGCGCGAGGTCGCGCATCGCGCGGGTGTGAGCCGGGGCCGGGCGCGGGGCGTACGCGGCGACGCGTCGCCGCGCGGTGGCGCGGCACTGCTGTACGCGGCCCAGGTCGACAGATCGGGTCTGCACCCGGCCTTGGAGCACGCGCGCATCACCCTCGCTTCCGATGTGACCAATCCACTGCTCGGGCCGAACGGCGCGGTGGCCGTCTATGCCCCGCAGAAGGGGGCGAGCGCGGACGATCAGGTGATTCTCGAAGCGGCACTGGAGAACTGGGCGCGCCTGATCGCGCCCGAACAGGCCGACAGACCCGGGGCCGGGGCCGCCGGGGGCACCGGTTTCGGTGCGATGGCCGTGCTCGGCGCGACCCCGCGTCCGGGCATCGAGGTGGTGCTCGAACTCATCGATTTCCCCGCCCATCTGGCGGCGGCCGATCTGGTGGTCACCGGCGAGGGTTCACTCGACACCCAGAGCCTGCACGGCAAGGCTCCCATGGGCGTCTGCGCCGCCGCCCGGGCGGCCGGTATTCCGGTCTTGGCCGTGGCGGGCCGCATCCAACTCTCCGCGGCGCAGGTGCGCGCCGCCGGTTTCGCCGCCGCACAAGCGCTTTCGGATCTGGAGCCCAATCCGGAGCGCTGTATCGCCAATGCCGCCGATCTGCTGCGCCGGGTCGGCGAACGCATCGGCGCGGACGGTCTTCGCCGTCCCTGAAGGGCGGGTCAGGACGCGGCGGTCAGCGTACGAGGATCGCAGAGCAGTTCGTTACGGTGGCGGTCGCCCCACTCCTCGAGCGGGCGCAGCGCCTCGTTGAGGGTCTGCCCGAGCGGCGTGAGCGAGTACTCCACGCGCGGCGGCACCTCCGGGAAGATCTCGCGGTGCACGATGCCGACGGCCTCCAGCTGCCGGAGGTTCTCGGCCAGCACCTTCTCGCTCACCCCGTCCAGCAGGCGGCGGATCTGGCCGAACCGCACGGGGCCCTCGCCGAGCACCCACATCAGATGCAGCTTCCATTTGCCGCCGACCACGTCGATGGCCACCGACATGCCGCAGATGTCGTGATCCGCGTCACCATTGGATCGCACCGCGTCCTCCTGACCAGATTTCGAACCTCGAGGTAAGCAACCCCACTCGAACGTGCGGTCTTCCCGAGCCTAGTCGGCGGGAGCACCATCGGTGACGAGACCGAAACGACAGCACGAATTCCGAAGGGGAAAACCATGTCTCAGCAGCAGCGTTCCGTATCCGTCATCGGCCTGGGCCCGATGGGTCAGTCCATGGTCCGCGCCTTCCTGAAGGCGGGTGTCGAGGTGACCGTGTGGAACCGCAGCCAGCCGAAGGTCGACGCCATGGTCGAGCTCGGGGCCAAGCGCGCGGCGACCGTCGCCGAGGCGCTCGCGGCCAACGAGGTCGTCGTGCTCAGCCTCACCCACTACGCGGCCATGTACGACGTGCTCGGCCAGGCCCTCGACCAGCTGCCCGGCAAGGTCATCGCCAACCTCTCCTCCGATTCCCCGGAGAAGGCCCGCGAGGGCGCGAAGTGGGTGCGATCGCATGGGGCGCAGTTCATTTCGGGCGGCGTCATGTCGGCGGGCGACAATATCGAGCACCCCGCTTCCTACATCTTCTACAGCGGCCCGCGCGAGGTCTTCGACGCGCACGCCGAACTGCTGCGGCCGTTGAGCCCGCAGGAGTACCTGGGCGAGGACGACGGCTTGGCGCAGGTGTTCTACCAGGCCCTGCTCACCATCTTCCACCCCTGGCTGCTGGCCTTCGACCAGGCCACGGCGATGATCGCGCGCTCGGGCAGCGATATCGCGCAGTTCGTTCCGTTCGCGGTGCGCTCGAGTGAGGCCTTCCCGTATTTCATGCAGGAGTTCTCGGTCGCCAACCAGGCGGGCGGCTGGGCCGACCTGGCCAGCTTGAAGATGATGGACGCCGGTGCGCAGCACATCATCGACGCCAGCGAAGAGGTGGGCGTGGACGCGTCGATCTCCCATCTCGCGCAGTCGTACTGGCGCAAGGCGATCGCCGCCAGCGAGCAGGCGGGCAAGCCGGTCTCGACCTTCGAGATCATCCGCAACGAGCAGCGCTGAAATACGAAGGAGCACAGTATGTCTCAGCGAGCGGTCACCGTGATCGGACTGGGTCCGATGGGCCAGGCCATGGTGCGGCGGTTTCTGGCCGCCGGTATCGAGGTGACGGTGTGGAACCGCACCCCCGAAAAGGCCGATGCCCTGGTCGAATTGGGCGCGAAGCGGGCCGCCACGGTCGCCGAGGCGCTCGCGGCCACCCCGGTGACCGTGCTCAGCCTGACCCACTACGCCGCCATGTACGACGTCTTGGGTCAGGCCGCGGGCCAACTGCCCGGCACGGTGATCGTGAACCTCTCCTCGGACTCACCGGAGAATGCCCGCAAGGGCGCGATCTGGGCGGAAGAGCATGGCGCGCAGTACCTCTCCGGCGGCGTGATCTCCGATGGCGACACCATCGACAACGCGGAGTCCTACATCTTCTACAGCGGTCCGCGTGAGGTCTTCGAGGCGCACGCCGAGCTGCTGCGGGAACTGTGCGCGCCCGAGTACCTGGGCGCGGACCCCGGCCTGTCCCAGCTGTACTACCAGGGCCTGCTCATCCTCATGCACCCGCTGATCCTCGCCTACGAGCAGGCCATGGCGACGATCGAACGCTCCGGTCAGGCCGTGGACGATTTCGTGCCGTACGCGGTGCGCTTCCTCGACAGCATGAAGACCTCGTTCACGGCCTTCGCCGAGCTCGCGAAATCCGGTGGCTGGGGCGATATCGCGACCATGCGCATGATGGACGCCAGCACCCAGCACGCCGTCGAGGCCAGTACGGATGTCGGCGTGGACGCCACGCTGGTCGCCGCCGCACAGGCGTTGTGGCGCAAGGCGCTCGCCGCCACCGAGCAGGCGGGAGCGCCGGTCTCGACCTACCGCCTCATTCGCGGTGCCGACTAGCCGCGCCGACCGGTTCCGCTATTCGGAGACCGCGCCGAGGCGGGGAAACGGGTCGGTGGAGAAGACGACCTCCACCGGCACCTCGAAATACCGCGAAATCCGCAGGGCCAGATGCAGACTCGGGCTGTACTCGCCGCGCTCCAGATAGCCGATCGTCTGGTAGTGCACGCCCAGCGCCTCGGCCAGCTGCCGACGGGAAATGCCACGCTCCGCGCGGAGCATGGCAATCCGGTTGTAGATGACCTCAGTAGGCACGCTGCATGGCCTTCTCGCGGCGCGCCGCCACACTGGAGCCCGATTCGCGACGGGCCATGCGGCGCAACACGATCGGAGCGAGCAGCAGGCCGACGACCGTCCACGCGCCGAGCACCAGGAAGGTCTCCAGGTGCCGCCACGACTGGCCGAGCTCCACCGCCACGGCGTCACCGGGCAGCAGGGCCGAGCGCATGCCCAGACCGATCCAATAGATCGGGAACACCTGGCCGACGGCCTGCAACCAGCCGGGCAGGCCGGTGATCGGGTAGAAGACTCCGGAGATCGCCACGAGACCCATGATGGGGAACGATATGAACCCGATACTGCGCGGGCTCTCGAACAGCGAGCCGATGATCGCGCCCAGCGGCAGCGTCGCGAGCAGGCCCAGCAGCAGTACCCAAGCCAGGGTCAGCCACGCGCCGACGGTGTCGAGGTGAACGCCGCCGATGAGGAGCATGCCGACGGCCAGCACGATGGCGGCCTGCGTGAGCGCCAGCCCGGAGACCGAGGTGATTTTCCCGATCAGGTAGCCCACCATGCCGTTGGGCGTCGCCTTGGCGCGCAACAGGGTGCCGTCCTCGCGGTCCAGCGCGAGGCCCTGGGCGACGCCGAACATGCCGGTGAACGCGACCAGCATGCCGAGCACACTGGGCAGCCCCAGCGCTCCCAGACTCACCCCGCTGCCCTGGAAGGTGTTGTCGCGCATGAAGAACAGCGCGACCAGGGTGGCGATCGGCCAGAAGAACTGGGAGAACAGATCCATGCCGTTGGTGAAGGCCTGCCGCAGTTCGATCAAGCCGCGGAGCAGTCCGGCGCGCACCGCCATGGTCATCGGGTTCATCGGTTGACCTCCTCCAGGCTGAACACATCGGCTTCGCCCCGACCGGATTCGAAGCGCCGCACCAGGGTCATATAGGTGTCCTCCAGCGAGGCCCGGCGCACCTCGAGCTCCTCGATGGCCTCGCCGTACTGCTGGAACAGCTCGTGGACGAATTTGGTCGACTCGGTGGTGGTGTGCACGAACCGCTGATCCTCGCGCGTCCATTTGACCTCGGCCTCACCGGCGATGCGCCGGGAGAGCTGATCGGCCGAGCCGTCTGCGATGATGCGCCCACCGGCCAGAATCAGAATCCGGTCGGCTAGTTTCTCCGCCTCGTCGAGATCGTGGGTGGTGAGCATGATGGTGGTCTGCTCGTCGTCGGCGAGCCGGTGCACGAGATCGTGGAATTCGCGGCGGGCCTGCGGGTCGAATCCCGCGGTCGGCTCGTCCAGGAACAGCAGTTCGGGGCGGCCGACAATGCCGATGGCGACATCGAGGCGCCGCCGCTGGCCGCCCGAGAGCGTCATCACCTTGGCGTCGGCGCGTTCGGCGAGGCCGACCGCCGCGAGGAGTTCGTCGGTGTCCCAGGGTCGTCGCAACGTGTCGGTCGAGTACGGCGCGTAGAACATGCCCAGATACTCGAGCAGTTCCCGCACCCGCCACTTGCCGTGGTCGCGCCAGGACTGCAACACCACGCCGACCCGGGCCCGCCAGGCCTCGTCACCGTGCGCCGGATCCACCCAGAGCACGTCGACGCGTCCGGCCGACCGCATGCGAAACCCTTCCAGGATCTCGATGGTGGTGGTCTTGCCTGCCCCGTTCGGGCCGAGCAGCACCAGGACCTCGCCCTGATGGGCCTGGAACGTGACGTCGCGCAGCACATCCCGGTCGCCGTAGCGCATACGTAAATTCTCGACATCGAGTACGACGCCGTCGCCGACAGTCATGTCGCCCCTCCGTAGTCCCTCTTCGATGGTATGTAGCATATCTACTACATACCGAGGCATGGAAGGTATTTAATTTGCCCGCTGTCGGAGGGATTCGGGGTCAGCGCGCGCAGAGGAATTCGATCGCGGCGGCGTAGCCCCGCACGCCCATGCCCGCGATGACGGCGGTGGCGATGGGCGAGATGAAGGAGTGGTGCCGGAACTCCTCGCGGGCGTGCACATTGCTGATGTGCACCTCGACGATCGGTACCTCCGGAATGACCAGGGCGTCGCGCAGCGCCACCGAGGTGTGGGTGAGCCCGCCGGGATTGATCACGATGCCCGATTCCACCCCGCGCGCCGCGTGCACCCGGTCGATGAGCGCGCCTTCGTGATTGGACTGGAAGGCGACGACCTCGCGATCGAAGCGCGCCGCGGTCTCGCGGCACAGCTCCACCACATCGTCGAGGGTGGCCGCGCCGTACACCTCGGGCTGGCGGGTGCCGAGCATATTGAGGTTCGGGCCGTTGAGTACCAGGATCGGGCCGCCGGATTCAGCCATGCTCGACACTGTATCGGCCGGGGCCGCCCGTATCGGTCGCGGCTCGACGCAGGAGGTCGGCGAGTTCGACGGCGCGCTCACGGAATTCGGCGGGCTCCTCGATGGTGAAGTCCACGCCGAGCAGGCCGACCCGCAGGACGAGCCAGTCGAACGAGTCGACCAGGGTGGTGACGCGGCTGCGCCGCGCGTCCACCGGCGCGATATCGCAGTCCAGGGATTTCAGGGCATCGCCGAGGACCGCGGCGGGTGCGGCCACCGTGAGGACGGCTCGGTAGCGAGGCGTGCGCATACCTTCGCGCACGAAGTCCGCGGCCGAGCGGGCGGGTAGGGCGCGCGGCTCGAAATATGTTGCTGTAGTCGCGATCTCGGTCATTCTGTCGAGGCGGAACACGCGCCAGTCGGTCCGCTCCACATCCCAGGCGAGCAGATACCAGCGCTGCCGCAGATGCACTTCGCGATACGGCTCGACGCGGCGACGGGAGTCGGTGCCGTCGCGGCTGGTGTAGGTGAAGACGAGGTGTTCGTGTCGCGCCGCGGCCGCGCCCAGGGTGGCGAGGGCCTCGGCATTGATGGGCGGTGCCGTCTGCGGCGCGGTCTCCACGGTCTCACGCAGCGCGGAAACCCTGGGGCGCAAGCGTTTCGGCAGAAACTGGTCGATCTTGCCGAAGGCGCGGTCGGCGGCGGAGCCGATGCCGTCGCCGCGCTCGGCACGGCCGCTCATGCTCTCGTCCGCCGGATCGGTGTCGAAGCCGTTGTCGCGCACGGTATCTCGAGCCTCGGTCGCGCCGAGCAGCGCGAGACCCACCAGGGTCGCCACCGCTTCGTCGTCGTCGAGCACCAAGGGCGGCAGCGTGCGCCCGGCCGCCAGCTGATAGAACCCGCTCGGCCCCGGCTGGGTCGAGACCGGGTAGCCGTACTCGCGCAGCCGCTCCACATCGCGGCGCAGGGTGCGCGGGCTCACGCCGAGCCGCGTGGCGAGCTCCTGCCCGCTGAAGCGCCGCCCGGTCTGCAGCTGCGCCAGCAGCTCCAGCATGCGGTACGTGACATCGGCCATGACTCCATCATCATGGCAAATGCGGTCAGAATCCGACCGCATCTGCTCGTACGGTCGGGTTATGACCACATTCGAGCAGCACCGAGTCATTCGAATCCGGGGTGCGCGCACCAACAACCTGCGCCGCCTCGACCTCGATGTCCCGCGCAACAGCCTGGTCGTGTTCGCCGGGGTCTCGGGCTCGGGGAAGTCGTCGCTGGTCTTCGACACCATTGCCGCCGAGGCCGGGTACGAGGTGAACGAGACCTACCCGCCGTTCGTGCGCAATCGGCTGCCGCGCTGGCGCCGACCCGAGGTGGATCTCATCGAGGGCCTGTCGCCGGTGGTGGTCATCGACCAGCGGCGGCTGGGCGGCAATGCCCGCTCCACGGTGGGCACCATCACCGACGCCTACAGCTATCTGCGGCTGTTGTTCTCCCGGGTGAGCGAGCCGTTCGTGGGCGAATCGAATCACTTCTCGTTCAACGACCCGGCCGGAATGTGCCCCACCTGCTCCGGGTTGGGCGAGACCCTCGCGACGGCCGTCGACCGAATACTGGACCTGGACAAATCGCTGGAGCAGGGCGCGGTTCTGCTCCCCGGCTTCGGTAGCGGGCAGTACTGGTATCGGCAGTACGCCGATATCGGGTCCTTCGACGCCACGACGCCGTTGCGGGAGTGGACCGAGGTCGAGCGCGAGGCGCTGCTGTTCGGCGGCGAGGCCGCGGCGCGGCTGGGCACCCGGCCACCACAGGACTACGAGGGCGTGGTCGAGCGGTTCGAACGCATCTACCTGCACACCTCCGATGACATGTCGGAGCGCAAACAGTCTGTGCTGCAACGCTTCACCCATACACAGCCCTGCCCCGACTGCCAGGGCGAACGGTTGAACAAGGCGGCGCGCTCGGCGCGCGTGCTCGACCGCACCATCGTGGAGATGAGCCGCATGGAGATCGCCGAACTGGCCGAACTCGTCGGGGAGGTGCGGGAGCCGAGTGTCGCGCCGCTGGTGGCGGCCCTGCGCGAGCGGCTCATCGCGCTCGACACCATCGGGCTGGGCTATCTGTCCCTGGCGCGACCGACCACCACGCTCTCCGGCGGCGAATCCCAGCGCATCAAGGCCGTGCGCCATCTCGGCAGCAGCCTCACCGAAATGCTCTACGTCTTCGACGAACCCACCGTCGGCCTGCACCCCTACGATGTGACGGCCCTGACCGGGCTGTTGAAACAATTGCGGGACAAGGGAAATACGGTGCTGGTGGTGGAGCACGATCCGGATGTCATGCGCCTGGCCGACCGGATCATCGAAATCGGCCCGGGCGCGGGCACCGCGGGCGGCACCGTGGTGTTCGACGGCCCGTTCGAGCGGCTGCTCACCGCGGACACCCCGACCGGCCACGGGCTACGGGAACGCCGCGCGCCGCGACGGCATCGCGCACCCACCGGCAAGCTGCGCATCGAGAACGCGACCCGCAACAATCTGCGCGAGGTGAGCGTGGATATCCCGACCGGCGTGCTGACCGTGCTCACCGGCGTGGCCGGATCCGGAAAGTCCAGTCTGGTAGGCGAATTGGTGGACCGCCATCCCGCCACCGTGGTCGATCAACGCGCCGTCACCACCAATCGCCGGTCCACGCCCATCACCTACACGGGCATCGCGCCCGCCATCCGTCGACTCTTCGCCAAGCGAAACGGCGTGAGCGCCAAGCTCTTCAGCGCCAATTCCGAGGGGGCCTGCCCGACCTGCAAGGGCCTCGGCGTCATCTACACCGACCTGGCCTTCATGGACGGTCACGAAACGGTCTGCGAGACCTGCGGCGGTCGCCGGTTCACCCCCGAGGTCCTCGCCTATACCGTCGACGGGCTCACCATCGCCGATATCGACGACCTCACCATCGACGACGCGGCCGCTCGCCTGCGCGAACCGGGCATCGTGCGGCCGCTGCGCCATATCTCCGAGGTCGGCCTCGGCTATCTGCGGCTGGGGCAATCGCTGACCACGCTCTCCGGCGGCGAGTGCCAGCGCTTGAAGATCGCCAAGGAGCTCGCCAACCGCTCCGACCACACGTTGTACGTACTCGACGAGCCGACCACCGGACTGCACCTCTCCGATATCGACACCCTCCTCGGCGTGCTCGGCACCTTGGTCGACAAGGGCAACACCATGGTCGTCATCGAGCACAACCTGGATGTCGTTCGCCAGGCCGACTGGGTCATCGACCTGGGCCCCGGCCCGGGCCGCCACGGTGGTCGGATCGTGTACGAGGGCACGCCCGAGGATCTGGCCGAGCACCCCGAGTCGAAAACCGGAGCGGCACTGCGTCAGTTCTGAGCGGTCAGTGCTGAGCGGTCAGTTCTGAGCGCGGTCCGCGCGCCGGTGGTGTCGCCCCGGGGTGCGAGCGGAATCCCTCACAGGTCGCGCGGGCCCTCCGCGCGCAGCTCGTCGACCTTGCGCATGGCGTCGCGCAGTTCCTCGAGCCAGGACTCGGCGTGCTGGCCAGCGAGTTTCACCGTCCAGGCCAACGCGTCGGAGCGGGAGCGGGCGACACCCGCGTCGACGAGGGTGTCGAGAACCTTGCGTTCGGGCTGGCGCAGCCGCGTCATCACCGGAACCGCCAGGTGAGTGAACATGATTCGTTCACCATTGACCGTCACGCCCCAGGCCACGCTGCGGCCGTAGCGGTGTTGGGCCTCGGCCGCGATCTGCATGCGGGCGGGGCGGGTGGATTCCCGGAAGCGGGCGATGCGGCCTTCGCGGGTGGCCTGGGGGACCTCGGCGGGGTCGGCGTCATCGCCCGCCTCGGCGGCGGGACGCTCGGCTTCGGTTGACGGGAGGGGGAGTTCACCGAGCACGACAATTTCGTCGCGATCGATCTCGAGGGTTGCCGGACCCTCGAACCAGTCGGATGGCAATCGCCCGGCAAACCAGTCGGCGGCGTCCGCGGGGTCGGGGAGATCGGCCTGCTGCCACCCTCCGGGTCGTCCGAATCCGCGGCCGCGGTGTCCGTATTTCATGACCGTCACACTCTCTTGCTGCATGGAGTTGTAATGCTGATTACAACGTTACAACTGTTTCGCGCGCCTGGATTCCGCTCTCGGAGAACGTGATAGAACTGGGGCGAAGGGTTGGTGATCTTCCTCGGCGGGTACCCCGGGTGAGTAATCCGATCGGCCGGACGCATGGGCTCGAGGCCGGAAGTCGTTGACGGACCGGCGATCCGGTAATCGTTACCGAATGACCGTTTCCGGCACTATGGTGGTGGTGCTCGGCGTGGCACGCCAGGTGTGAAGGTGGCACCGCGGGCAACCGCTTCGCGGTACCGTGGTCTTGTTGCTGAAGTGGCAAGAGTGAAGAGTGGGCGATATGGATGTGTGGGGATCCCGCCGCTTCCGGGTACGGGCCGCGATCGCTCTCGCGGGGGTCGCCGCCCTCGCGATTGGGATGGGGTCGTGCGCGGTGCGCGAGCGGGCCAACGGCCCCGAGGCCGTGGTCGAGAAGTTCACCGGACTTCTCGATGACAAGGACTACGACGCCGCGGCGCGGCTGACGTCCTACCCGAGCGGAGCTTCGGCAACCCTGAAGCAAGTCTTCAGCGGACTCGAACCGGGCACACCCGACTACGAATTGACCCAGTTCGTCAATCTCGACGGCGACACCGGCCTGTTCAGCCTCACCGCCACCTGGAACTTCGGCGACAACAAGACCTGGAAGTACGACCTCGAGGGCACCATTCGCAAGCTCAGTCTGGGCTGGCGCATTTCCTGGGAGCCCACCATCGTCATGCCGCAGCTCGACAGCAAGCGCTCGGTGAAACTCGTGCGCACCTACGCCACGCCCGCGCCCAAGGTCAACGACATCGTCGGCGCTCCGCTCATGACCGAGCAGACCATCAATGTGATCAAACTCGATCCGACCAAGACCGGTGATCCGGTCGGATCGTCCAACGCCCTCGCCGACGCGATCGAACCGGTCGCCCCGCTCATTACCGGACCGGCACTGCTGCAACAGCTCTCGGCCTCGCAGGGCAAACCCATCGTCGCCGTCAACCTGCGCGATCCCGACTTCGAGATCCTCGAACCGCGCATGGCCGCGATTCCGGGCGTGGTGATGGAGAAGCAGCAGCGGCTGATCTCCGCCGACCGGCGAGTGTGGTCGCCGATGCTGGACGCGCTGCGCAAGGTGTGGGACACCAACCGGGAGAACCACTCCGGCTGGGGCGTGCAGCTGTTCGAACCGGACGGCAAGTTCGTGACGCAGCTGGCTGGGGAACAGGGTCCGCCGGGACCGGATATCGCGGCCACCATGGATCAGCGGTTGCAGCGTGCCGCCGAGGACGCGGTGGTGAGCTATGGGACGCCCGCCTCCATCGTCGCCATCCAGCCCTCCACCGGCGCGCTGGTCGCGGTCGCGCAGAACAGTCAGGCCAGTGCCCAGGGCGCGGTGGCCTTCACCGGGCTGTACCCGGTGGGCGGGGTGTCCGAGGTGTTCAAGCAGGCCGCCGCGATCGCGAAAGGCAAATCACCGCAGGATGTTTCGGTCGGCGAGGTCTCCGAGGCGGCGGCCATGCTGGGCGTCGGCATCGATTTCACCGTGCCCGGACTCGACGAGGTGAGCGGTCGGCTACCCAATGCCGCCCGCGGCGAACAGGTCAAACAGGGTGGGGCCGGTGACCAGATTCTGGCCAGCCCCTGGGGACTGGCGATCGCCGCCGCCGCCATCGCGCGCGGTCAGACGCCCAAGCCCATGATCGAGGTCGGCAATCCGGCCACCGTCGAGGCCGAACTCGCACCCCTGCCCGGCGAGGTCACCGACAGGCTGCGCACCCTGCTGCGCGACTCCTCCGGCGCGCCGGAACTCGCGAGTCTGCACCGCTACCAGGATGTCAACGCCTTCGGCGCCACCGCCGGATCCAGCGGCTGGCTCATCGCCACCATGCGCGATCTGGCCTTCGCCGTGCATATCGACGATGTGGACAGCGCCGACGCCACCGCCCGCATGGCGGCGCGCATGCTGCAGTCGCTGGCCAGCCCGGACAGCGCCTAGCGGCTCGAATTCAGCTCCCGCTCAAGGCTTTCCGCGCCGCGCGGGGGCCGAGCAGGAACAGCGCCAGAGCCGTCGCCGCCACCAGCACGAAGCTGAAGGCGGTGCCCTGGCCGCTGATCACGCGCAACAGCATGCCGAAGATCAGCGTGCTCAGCCAGATGATCACGCCGGTGGGCCACAGCAGCCAGCCGTCGAAACGCCGTACCGCCGAATCGACATCGCGCTCGGCCTGCCAGGCGGTGACGGCGAAGGCGATCACCCAGCCCAGCAGCAGACCGACCTCGAAGGGCCAGGCGGTGCGCGCCAATCCGCTCAGAATCGACTCGTCGTGACTGCTCCGCCCGATCGCACAGAACACGACCACCAGCACGGCATCGACGACGAACGGCAGCAGTTTCTTCACGGGCCACAGGGTAATGGGCCAGCTCCCGAGGCCCCCGCGCGACACCCGCCCGTCAGGCCGGGCCGGGCTCGGGGTCGGGCTTGGGGCGTTCGTCGAGCAGCCCCTCGTCGAGCAGTCGAGCGCGGCGCTGCTGTTCGAACTCCTTCTCGTACTCCGCGTCGTCGGCCTGCGGCTTGCGGAACAGGAAGGCGAAGACGATCCAGCCGACAATGGCCACCAGAATGAAGCTGACCAGGCGGTAGACGAAGGCGGCGGCGACGGCCTGGGCGGCGGGCAGCCCGGCGAAGGCGGTCAGGCCGTAGATGAGGGTGGCGTCCACGTAGACGATGCCGCCCGGCGCGAAGGGGATGGTGCCCACGGCCTTTCCGGCGGCGAAGGCGAGTAGCAGGCCCGCGATCCTGGGGTCCGCGCCGACCGCGTAACAGGCCGCGCCGAGACAGGCGACATCGGCGACGCGGTGCACCACCGCCCAGGCGGCCACCCACGCGCCGTCGCGGCGGCCCAGATCGACCAACTCCAGCTGGCCCACGATCTCGGCCAGCTTGTCCTCGCCCCGGTCACCGGCGCGATGGCGAATGCGGTTGACCAGGTGCAGGATTCGGCGCACCACCGCCTCGATGGTGCCGGGATGCTTGGCGACGTAATTGCCCGCCCACACCAGCAGCACCACCGCGCCCAGCGACACGATCAGCTTCACCGGGCCGACCCGGGAACCGACCAGCAGCGCGCCGAGCACACCCAGCAGTGTCAGGCCCGCGGTCGCCACCACGCCGGACATGACCAGCTGCCAGGAGGCCACGATCGGACTCGCGCCCCAGCGCCGCGTCTGCCGGTAGGTGAAGGCCGTCGAGAACACCTGTCCGGCGGGCAGCGTCAACGCCATTCCGGTGGAGCCGTAGACGACCGATACCGATTTGCGCTGACTCACCCGGACGCCACCGGCATTCAACAGCTGTTTCTGGATTCGTCCGTACCCGCTCATGGAAATCGCCTGCATCCAGATGCAGGCGACGACCCATCCCCAATGAATTTCGGTGAGGTTCTTCCACGATTCGTGCAGACGCGGCCATAGGTAATAGCCCTCGGATATCAGCAATGCGCACAGCGCGACGCCCAGCACCCATTTCACCCACCAGAATCGGCGGCGCGTTTCACCCTGGGCCGTCACGGGGTCAGCCTAACGAACTGATGGCAGCCGCGTCTGCGTCGGTCTGGGCGGCACTGGCCTTCGGCCAGGCCAAGCGGGTTTTCCGGCGACGGCCACGCAGCTGCACCTCCTCCCCGGTCTCCCAATGGCGCTGTTCGGGTTCATCGGCGAAATACAGGGCGCTCGACGAGGTGAGCACGCGTTCGGAGCGATCCTTCGCCAATTCGGTCAAACGCGCCGCCTCGTTCACCGGATCGCCGATCACCGTGTACTCGAAGCGATTCGCCGCGCCGATATTCCCGGCGACCGCGAGCCCGGCGGAAACGCCGATGCCGATATCCAATCCGGGCACCTCGCGCAGGGCTTCGCGCAGCTCACGGGCGGCGGCCAGGGCGGCGGTGGGTGCGTCCGGACGATCCAGCGGCGCACCGAAAATCGCCAATGCGGCATCGCCGACGAATTTGTTGATCAAGCCGTGGTGGCGGTCGATCACATCCACCACGATGCGGAAGAACTCGTTGAGCAGACTGACGACCTCGGTCGGCGGGCGTTCCGCGGCGGTCGCGGTGGAACCGACCATATCCACGAACAGCACCGCCACGAATCGCGTTTCACCACCGAGTTCGGTGCCGTACTCCAGAGCCCGGCGGGCCACGTCCTCACCGACGTGCTGACCGAACAATTCCTGGAGTTCGCGGCGTTTGGCGGCCTCGTCCATCATGCGGTTGAAACCGACCTGGAGCAGACCGATCTCCGAACCGTCGAAAACCTCCACCTGTACATCGCGCGCACCCTCCTGGACACGGTTGATGGCCTGGCTGAGTTGGCGAATCGGATCGGAAATACTAGAGGCGGTCAACATGGACAAGGCCAGCGCCTGCATGATGACCACACCGCACAGCAACAGGATCGACACCGCCAGCGACTGCGCGGAGAACTGCACGCGCGAGGAGATCTGCGTGACGCACAGCAGCACAATGGCGATCACGGGGGCGAAGGTGCCCATTCCCCAGGTCATGGCCATGCGGGTGCCGACACCCGGGGTCAGCGTGTGGTCGAACGCGCCGACCGACAGCGCCTCCGCGGCGACGGGCCGCAGAATGCGTTCGCCCAGCATGTAGGTGAAGCCGAAAACAATGGTGGCGGCCATACATTCGGTGACGATCACCGCGGCCGCCAGCTCGGGTGCGCGCACGATGATCAGCGAGGCCAGTACGCCGCCGCAGAGCAGCCACAGCGCCAGGTGCACGATGGCCTGGCGCAGCGGCGCGTGCAGCGCGGCCATCTGTTCCTGTCGGCTCGGCGGCCCGCCGCGCACCTGCCAGCGCATGACCGGGCGCAGCATGAGGGCCGAGGCGATCAGGCTCAGAATGCCGCCGACGACGAGCACCGTCGCCGGAATCAACAGACCGGTCTGCCGGGTCGCCGCCGTGGACCCCTCCGGCACCGGCAGCCCGTACTGAATGAAAGCCCACACCAACACAGCGCCGAACCCATTGGCCGCCAGCATGGATGCGAGGTACAGCGGCCAGCGGGTTCGCATGGTCTGTTTGACCGCTTCCAGAGGCGCTGACACGCCCACCAATCTAGCGTTTCGATCATCCGTGCCCTACCTGCGGCAGGTCGGGCCGTTAGGGTGGCAACGTGAGCGAGGGGCAGTCAAGGGCGGCACTATCCGGAACTCGGAAACGGGGGCGGCGGCGCGATGCCGAGGCGGTGCACCCGGTGGTGCGCGAGGCCGCGGAGTGGTCGTGGCGGCTGTTGCTCATCTTCGCGGCGGTGCTCTCGGTGGCGTGGCTCGCGCATCGGCTCTCGACCGTCACGATCCCGCTGGCCATCGCGCTGTTGGGGGCGGCGCTGCTGGCGCCGCTGGTGGATGTGATGCAGCGGTTCGGGGTGCCGCGCTCGCTCGGGGTGTTCGTGGCGCTGGCCGGATCGCTCGGGCTGATGGCCGGGGTCATGACTTTCGTCGTGGAACAGTTCGTCATCGGTGTGCCACAGCTGTCGGACCAATTCAAGAACAGCGTCACCGAGATTCAGGACTGGCTCATCAACGGGCCGCTGCATCTGAGCAACGAGCAGATCCGCAATGCGGGCGACACCATCGTCAAGACCATCGAGGCGAATCAGGACACGCTCACCAGCGGCGCGCTCACCACGGCCACGGTGATCGGGGAATTCGTCACCGGCACCTTCCTCACCCTGTTCATCCTCATCTTCTTCCTCTACGGCGGAGACCAGATCTGGGAGTTCATCACCCGGATCATTCCGACCGTGCAGCGCGAACGGGTGCGCAATGCCGGGCGACTCGGCTTCGGCACCCTCACCGGCTTCGTGCGCGCGACCGTGCTGGTGGCGGCGGTGGATGCCATCGGCATCGGCGCGGGGCTCGCGATTCTCAGTGTGCCGCTGGCGCTTCCGCTCGCGTCGTTGGTGTTCATCGGCGCGTTCATCCCGATCATCGGATCGTTCATCGCCGGATCGGTGGCGGTGTTCATCGCGCTCATGACCAAGGGGCTGGTGACGGCCCTCATCGTGCTGGGCATCACCGTGGCGATCATGCAGTTGGAAGGCCATGTGCTGCAACCACTGCTGCTCGGACGGGCGGTGCGGATCCACCCGCTGGCCGTGGTGCTGGCGATCACCGCGGGTGTGGTGTTGGCCGGAATCGCGGGCGGCCTGCTCGCGGTTCCCTTCGTGGCGGTGCTGAATACGGCCATTCGGTCGCTGCTGGCCGATACGCCGGAGGAGATCTACCAGGAACTGCACACCGGCGATCCGCACAAACCCATGTTCAGCGCGGAGCCCGACGAGCCCGAAGAACCCGGCCGTGACCCCGTCGTCGCGGACTGAGCTCGACCCCGACTTCGCCGCCGCCGCGCCGCTGTGGCGGGCGGCGCAGGTATTTCGGCTGATCACCCTGCTCTACGCCATCGGCCAGCAGGTCGCCTCGGTGCAGTACTACACCCGCGAGGGCCTGAGCTGGGCGCTCATCGGGGTCATGGTGCTGTGGTCGATCGTGTCGTCGACGCTGTTGTCGCAGTGGCTGATTCGGAACACGCCGCGAATCCGGACGGCGGTGGTGATCGGCGATCAGGTGGTCGTCATCGCGCTCATGTGCGCCACCCGGCTGGTCGCCGACTTCGACTGGTACCACGGGCATCAGACGCTGCCGACCACGCTGTGGGCGAGCAATGCGGTCATGTCGGCGGCGATTCTGTGGGGTCCGCTCGGCGGTATCGGGTCGGGGCTGCTCATCTCCGTGGTGGCGACAACCGTTCGCGCCCAATGGGATGTGGAGGTGTGGAAGGACGCCACCACGCCCGTCCTCATCTCCGTGGGATTGGCGATCGGCCTGGCCGCCAACACCGCGCGGCGCGCGCAGCAGCAATTGCAGGAGGCGGTGCGGTTGAACGCCGCCATGCAGGAGCGCGAGCGGCTGTCGCGGGAAGTGCACGACGGGGTGTTGCAGGTGCTCAGCTACATCAAGCGGCGCGGCAGCGAGATCGGCGGGGCCACAGCGGAATTGGCGCAGCGGGCGGGGGAGCAGGAGGTGGCGCTGCGGGTGCTCATCTCCGAGCAGGTGGTGCGGCCCGACACCGGGGGAGCGGAGGAGGATCTGCGACCGCTGCTCACCGCGCAGGCGACGCCCTCGGTCTTCGTGTCGACGCCCGGCGATCCGGTCATGCTGGGGCGGTGGACGGCGCGTGAGATCGCGGCCGCCGTGGGCGCGGCGCTGTCGAATGTCGTCCAGCACGCCGGATCCGGCGCGAAAGCCTATGTGCTGGTGGAGGATACCGGCGACGCCGTGATCGTGAGCGTGCGCGACGACGGGCCGGGGATTCCGGTCGGGCGACTGGCCGCCGCCGAAGCCGAAGGGCGCATGGGGGTTTCCCGCTCGATCATCGGCCGGATCGCCGCGCTCGGCGGGCGGGCCGAGCTGCTCACCGACGACGAGACCGGAACGGAATGGGAATTCCGGGTGCCGCGCCACAATAGGAAGTGAGGGGAGCAGCCATGCCGGAAACCACCGCGCAGCAGTCGATCACGGTGATGGTGGTCGACGATCACCCGATGTGGCGCGACGGGGTCGCCCGCGATCTCGCCGAAGCCGGATTCGAGGTGGTCGCCACCGCCGACGGCGTCGGGACCGCCACCCGGCGGGCCGCCGCCGTGCAGCCGAGTGTCGTGCTCATGGATATGAATCTGCCCGACGGCAACGGGGCCACCGCCACCGCCGAGATTCTCGGCGTCTCGCCCCGGACCCGGGTGCTCGTCCTGTCCGCCTCCGCCGAACGCGACGATGTGCTCGAGGCCATCAAGGCCGGGGCCACCGGCTATCTGGTCAAGAGCGCCTCGGCCGCCGAACTCATCGACGCCGTGCGGGCGACCGCCTCCGGCCAGGCCGTGTTCACCCCCGGCCTGGCGGGATTGGTGCTCGGCGAATACCGCCGGATCGCCAGTACCCCGCCGGACAGTGACGCGCCGCATCGGCCCGCACTCACCGAACGCGAGACCGAGGTGTTGCGGATGGTGGCGAAGGGACTGTCCGCCAAACAGATTGCCACCCGGCTCGGCCTCAGCCACCGCACCGTGGAGAACCACGTGCAGTCCACGCTGCGCAAACTGCAACTCGGCAATCGGGTGGAGCTGACCCGCTATGCCATCGAGCAGGGGCTGGAGTAGGGAATTCACCCGGTGATTCAGGGATTGCCCTGATGCGCCGATGCCCGATTCGTCGCTAGCCTCGATGTCATGGGTGGTCCTGAAACGGTTTCCAGGCTGGGTACCGAACATGTGGTGGGCGACCGGGACCTGCGGGTGTCCGACTCCGAACGGGAACATGTCGGTCGGCTGCTGCAGCGGGCGGTCGGGCTCGGCATGCTCTCGCTGGGTGAGTTCACCGAACGCATGGATACGGCGCTGGCCGCCAAGACGCGCGGTGAGCTCAATGCCGTGCTCATCGACCTGCCCGGCATTCGGCTGGTCGGGCAGCCCGCACCGGCGCAGCGGTTCCTGAAACCGCAGGCCGCGCCGACCTTCGCCGGGCCGCCGGTGCCCTCCGGGCACAGCAATGTCATTCGCACCCGCATCTCCGGAATGACCCGCAAGGGGCGCTGGCACGTGCCGCCGACGCTGCTGCTGGACAATCTGTTCTCCGGGGTGACGCTGGACTTCACCCAGGCGATCATGTCCACCCAGGTGGTGGAGATTCGCATGCAGGACAAGTTCAGCTCGCTCACCCTGATCGTGCCACCCGAGGCGACCGTCGACATGAACGGTCTCGACCTGGTCGGCTCCAGCATCAACAACAAGGTTCGTACCGGACCGCCCATCGGCCCGCTGCACCTGGTGGTGCACGGGCGCATTCGCTTCGGCTCGATCACCGCCAAGCACCCGTTCGCGGCGCATTGGAAGAAGATGATGTCCGGGATGTGATTCGCGCGACGAATCTCGACCCGGTGCCGGTCTCTACCGGCCGGTATCGTCACGCTCATGGTGGAACACGGCTCGGTCGAAGCGATTCCGGCACCCGCGTCGAGCCTGCGCACCGGGCGCGGTGAGCCCGTGGTGCTGCTGCACGGCTTCGTGCTGACCTGGCAGTCCTGGGAACCGGTCATCGAGGGCTTGGCCCGCGACCACGAGGTGCTCGCCCTCACCCTGCCCGGCCACTTCGGCGGACCACCCGCCGACCACCCGGCCACCATTCCCGCCCTGGCCGACTACGTCGAGGCGCGCATGGACGAAGCCGGTTGGCCCACAGCGCATCTGGTCGGCAATTCACTCGGCGGCTGGCTGGCCTTCGAACTCGCCGCCCGCGGCCGCGCCAGGACGGTCACCGGCATCGCGCCCGCCGGTTTCTGGCCCGACGCCCGCGCGGCCGCCGCCCTGGTCCGCAAGTTCCGCGCCTTCGGCCCCCTGGTCGGCCTCGGCACCCCCGACAATCGCCCCGTCATCCCCTCCATGCTCCGCAGCCTCCTGCTCCCCCTCCTGGTGCACAACCCCGCCGCCGTCCCCAACCGCCTCGCCACCGCCATGGCCGCCGCCCCCGCCCACTGCACCATCATCCGAGATCTCGCCGAAGACCCTGCCATCCCAACAGGTTTCGCCCACCTCCCCACCCTGGACATCCCCATCACGGTCCTGCTCCCCGAACACGACCGCATAATCCCACCCCACCTCTATTCCCCCACCGCCTTCACCAACCACCCCACCCTCGAAGTCCGCCCCCTCCCCGCCGTAGGCCACACCCCCATGCTCGAGGCCCCCACCCTCCTCACAACCGAAATCCGCACCGCCACCACCCGGACCCACACCCGGGCCTGAACCCGCCCGACACTCCATCCGTCGGGCGGTCACCGAGGCACTGATGCGGCTCGCGGGTCAGTCGCGGTTTTGGCGGCGGAGGAGTTCGTTGACGCTGACGGTGCGGCCTTCGGTGCCGCGGTGGCGGCCTTCGTCGTCGTCCTTGGGGTCTTCCTTGGGGCGGCGGCGGGCGGAGCGTAGGTCCGACATCCACTGTTCGATGCTGCCTCGGCCGCCCTGGGGGCGGTCTTCGGTGGAGTGGTGGGTCGGTTGGGGGGTGGGGTCGGGCTGGTCGGTGGGGGTGGCGGGGGATTCGACGGTGGCGTCGTCGGCCGGGGACCGAACCGGGGCCGGGCGCTGGGCGGGAGGCTGCGCGGGGGCGGACGGCTGCTGGGCCGGAGGCTGCACCGGGGGCGGGACCTGCCGGTGGGTGGGGGCCGGAGGCTGTGTGCCGGCGGGGGTTTCGCCGTCGGGGTGCGGCTGGTAGAGCTGGGCGCGGGTGGCCGGGTGGGGTGGGATCTTCTCCACGCCGGGGGGCGGGAGCACGCGTTCGGCGCCCGCGACGGGGGCCGGGGACGAATCAGCCTGGCCGGTGGGGGAATTCGGCTGGGAGATCTGGGGAACCACCGGGGTGGTCGCGGCGGGGGCGGAGTCGCCGCCCAGGCTTCCGAGGTTGGTCAGCGACCTGGGCTGCACGCCGACGCCGGGCTGCGGTGCGGAACCGGCGTCGGAACCCGTTGGGGCGGAGGAGCTGTCGGCCTTGCCGGAACCGGATTTGGTCAGGCGCGGCTGCTCACCCGTCGCGGCCGACGGCACATTCGTATGCGCCACCGCGCCCGACGGCTTGATCACCGGCAGCACCGTGGTGGCATCGTCCAGGCGCTGGGTCGGCGCTTCGCTGTCGACGTCGACGAGCCTGGCGGGCTTGGGTTTACGGAACGAGCGCGGCTTGGTGGCCTCCGAGCCCTCGGTGACGATCGGCATCTGCAAGGTGACCGGATCGGTGACCGGGGTGGTCTTGACCAGGTCCACCATCTCGCCGCCACCGGGACGCTCGTCGTCCAGGATCGGCTCGCCCAGCCCGATCTTCTCCTGAATCCGCTTCATCCAGGCCGGAGCCCACCAGCAGTCATCGCCGAGCAGCTTCATGGTGGCGGGCACCAACAGCATGCGCAGCACCGTGGCGTCGATGAACAGCGCCGCCACCATGCCGTAGGCGATGTACTGCATCATCACCAGATCGGAGAAGGCGAACGCGCCCGTCACCACCAACAAGATCAGCGCGGCGGCGGTGATGATGCGCCCGGTCTGCGCGGTACCGGCGCGCACCGCCTCGGTCGTACTCGCCCCCTGGGTGCGCGCCTCGACCATGCGCGAGAGCAGGAAGACCTCGTAGTCGATGGAGAGGCCGTAGATGATCGCGATGATCAACACCAGCACCGGCGACATGATCGGCTGCGGCGTGAAGTTCAACAGATCCGCACCGTGGCCGTCGATGAAGATCCAGGTCAGAATGCCCAGCGTGGACCCGAGTCCGAGCGCGCTCATGAGCGCCGCCTTGAGCGGCAGCACCAGCGAACCGAACGTCAGGAACATGAGGATCGTGGTGACGAGCAGCACCAGCGCGATCATCAACGGCATGAGGTCGAGCAGCGCGTCGATACTGTCCATCATCATGACCGGCTGACCGGTCACCATGACCTCGACGCCCTCGGGCACCTCCATCGACCGCAGATAGTCGACGGTCTCCTCGGGGTGCGCGCTGTCCACCACGGTGGCCTCGCTGACCCACACATTGGATCCGTTCGGCGGTTTGGCGGGAATGCCGAACTGGGAGTTCTCCACCAGTCCGGGAGCCTGATTCGCCTGTGCGCGAATGGCGCCGATATCGCGCGAATTGTCGGTGACGATGATCAACTGCACCGGATCGGACTTGCGCAGCGGGAAGATCTCGTCGAAGTGCTCCTGCGCCAGTCGCGTCGGATTGTCCGGCGGCAGATACGATTCGCTGATCCCGCCGAACTGCAGGTTCTTCACCGGGATGATGAGCAGCAGCAACAGAATGGTCAGCGGAATCGCGACCTTGAGCGGATGCTTCATCACCCACGCGGTGAGCTTGCCCCAGAAGCCGTTCTCCACCTCTTCGGCGGTCTTGGTCTTGCGGAACCACTTGAGGCCCAACATATCCACGCGCGGACCGAGAATGCTCAGCAGTGCGGGCAGCACGGTGAGCGAGGAGATCATGGCCAGCAGCACCGCGGCGATACAGCCGTAGGCGACCGACTTCAGGAAGCCCTGCGGGAACAGCAGCATGCCCGCGCTGGCCGCGATGATCATGGTCGCCGAGGAGGTCACCGTCCGACCCGCCGTCATCACGGATCGTCGCACCGCGGCCTTGGTGTCGTACCCCTCGGCCAATTCCTCACGGAAGCGACTCACGATGAACAGGCCGTAGTCGATGGCCAGACCCAGCCCGATCATCGACACCACGGCGGAGACGAACGAGTTCACCTCGGTGAACTTGGTCAGCCCCATGATGATGCCGTTGGAGGCGAGAATGGTCAGACCGCCGATGATCAGCGGCAGCGCCGCGGCCACCACACCGCCGAAAATGAAGAACAGCAGCACCGCGACGGCCGGAATGGCCAGCAGCTCCATGCGTTTCACGTCGCTGGCGATGGTGTCGTTGAGGGTGAAGCCGATCGGCTGCAACCCGGCGACCTCCACCTTGACGCCGGGAATCTCGAAGGCGTTCTCCACCTTCTTGTAGTTCCGCAGCATCTCGGTGTCGTTGTTGCCCTCGAGCGACAGCGCCGCGAAGGCGTACTTCTTGTCCTTGCTGCCCGCGATGGCCGGAATCAGCTCACCGGTCTCGGTCGGCCAGTACGAGCCGTTGACCTTGGTGATCTCCGGATATTCCTTGGGCAGGCTGTTGAGCTTGTCGATGACCGTCTGGCTGAATTCCGGGTCGTCGATGGTCTTGCCGTCGGGCGCGGTGAACAGCAGCAGGATGTCGGCGCTGTGGTCGCGGCCGTAGACGGAGTCCTTGAGTTCGGCGGCTTGCACCGACTCGGAGGTGGGGTCGAACCACCCGCTGGAGCTGAGATGGTTTTCCAGCCCGAACCCGAAACCTCCGAGCGCGAGCATGGCAGCGCCGACGATGCCGAGAACGGCGAAGCGGAACCGATAGACCAGGTCGCCCCAGCGGGTGAACACTAAGCGACTCCTTGAGCGGGGCGGGAGGTGAGCAGGGCGGTGAGCGGCCGGAACGGCTGCAGCCACGCTCCCTCGTCGGGCAGCGAGTCGAGGCTAACCCTGGGCAGCGGTTCACGGAACACGCCCGGGATGTCCTCCAGGTCGATGAACTCGAGGATATCGGACGTGACCGCCCAACTCGCGTGCTCACGGAATCCGAGCACCTGAACCGGGACGCCGGTCGCGGCGATCTCCTCGAGCGGCGCGCGGAACGCTTGACCGTCCGCGGAGGCGACCATGATGCCCGCCAGGCCCGCGCCACGTCGGCGTAGCTCGATGTGGGCGAGCATATCGCTGTCGACGTCGGAATCCTCGTCGATCTTGGGTTTTGCGAAAACCGCGTAACCCACATTGCGCAGCGCCTCCACCCACGGCCGCACCACATCGGCGGTGCCGGGCGCGATATTGGTGAAGACGGTGGCCTCGGGTTCGACCCGGCGCGGACTGCCCACCGACAGTTCGGCGGTGCGGGCCAGCAGCCAGCGGCCCAGCGCGTCGAAGCGCGGCCGGTACGCGGCCGTGGGACGGCCACCGAGGATCGCACCGAGACCCATATCGAGATTCGGTGCGTCCCACACGAGCAGTACACGACGCACATCCGGCGTGCTGACGCCTAGTGCTGGGGTGCCGGGCACTTCCGCGGAGGGGGTGCCGTGCATTATTTCGGCAACATCCGTGACCTCCGGGGTCATCTCGCTGACACTCATGATTCGATCTTCCCCCAGATGAACTCGTTGATAGCGCTACCCGCGCGGAGTCCTTTGCTTTCGAACTTGGTAATCGGACGTTCGAAACCGATTGGTGCGGTTTTGCGCCAGTCGTCCGAATTGCCCCCCGTGGCCTCATTGAGGCCGATGAGCTGCGGTTCTCCCGCACCCACTGCCGCGATCCATTCGGCGTAATCGGCATGGTCGGTCGCGACATGCAACACACCGCCCGGCTTCAGCCGCGACGCGATGAGCGACATGGTGGCGGGCTGCAACAGCCGCCGCTTGTGATGCCGGGCCTTGGGCCACGGGTCCGGGAAGAACACCCGAACGCCCGTGAGCGACTCCTCGGCAATCATGTTCTCCAGCACATCGACGGCATCGCCGCGCAGCAGTCGAATGTTCTCGATGCCCTCGCGCTCGATGTTCTTCACCAGCATGGCCAGACCCGGCTTGTAGACCTCGATGCCGATGAGGTTGTACTCCGGCTCGTCCTGCGCCATGGCCGCGGTGGCGGTGCCGGTGCCGCAGCCGATCTCGACGATGAGCGGTGCGCTGCGGCCGAACCAGGCGTCGGCGTCGAGCAGCTCGTCGGAGACTTCCCGGCCGATCTTCGGCCACATCCGCTCCCAGGATTCCTGCTGGGAGGGCGTCAGCGCGCCCCGGCGGGACCGGAAGCTGGTGACCCGGGGGTAGAGGCGGTTGCCGGAGGTCGGAGCTGATGCGGACCGCGGCCCGGGAACTGACTCGGCAGTGTGGTTCGCGGCGTCGTTCACGGCGTCCATTGTCCAGTATTCGATGATTAGCGCAGCAATCGACCACGCGTTTGCATCCCGAGCGGTTTTCAGGCCGCCAGTTCCGTCACGTCCGCGACCTGGGGTGGCGTCTGCGGGGTCAAGGGGCGTCCGAACGCGACTCGCAGTGCGGTACTTGCCATTTCCAGGAGACCGCGCCAACGGGCGGGGACCGCGATTACGGACCAAACGGTCTCTGTCGAGGGGGCTGCCAGCGGGACTCCGGCCAGCCGGTCGGCCAGCCAATCCAGGCTCATCGGCGTGGAGAGCGGCAGCATCGAGAAGTGCTCGCTCAGCCGATCGCGGACGTACCAGACCGCGGCACCGGCCTCGCGGTAGCGCTCGACCTGGCCATCTACCCCCCGCACGTCGATGCATTGGTCGTTGACCGGCTGAATGACCAGAACCGGGCAGGCCGGGGCGGTGTTGCCGAGACGGATGTCGTCGAACACGCCGTCGAGATCCGGAAGTATCTCGGCGAGCGGGCGGCGCAGGTAATCCTCGATATCGCGGCCGACCAGCAGTGGCAGCACCGCGATCGGTCCGAGCCGCTCGGCGAGGCCGAGCAGGCGGCGGCCTTCGGGGGTCATCTCCTTGCCGACCACGTCGGCGAGCGCGGGATAGACCCGCTGGAGAGCGGCGATGACGAGGGTGGGGAAGCCCGCCCACAGGCCGCCGTTCAAGCTGAGGAAGACCTGCTTCGGATCGCCGACGGGCGCGCCCAGCACCGCGCCGACAATGCGCAGTTCCGGGGCGTAGGCGGGGGCCATCTCGATCAACCAGGAGCTGGCCATCCCGCCGCCGGAGTAGCCCCAGGCCACGACCTTGGTGTCGGGGCGCAGACCGAGCGGGGCGAAGCGCAGGGCGGCGCGGACGCCGTCGAGGGCGCGGTAGCCGGGTTCGCGCGCCGCGCCGAAGTTGCCGCCCGGCCCCTCGTGGTCGGCGATGCTCACGGCCCAGCCTCGGCGCAGCGCGTTGGCGACCAACAGCCATTCGAGCTGGGTGACCGAGCCGGGGGCGAGCGCGCCGCGGCGCAGTACATAGGAGGGAGCGCAGCGATCGGTGATGGCGTCCACCGCCGATTGGAAGGCGAGCAGCGGACGGTCGTCGTCGGGTGCGGCGCCCTCCGGCAGCAGCACGGTGGTGATGGCCACCTCGGGATCGCCGTGCAGATCGCTGCTGCGGTACAGCAGTTGCCAGGCCGTGACGCGCTGCGGGACCAGGCCGAACAGCGCCAATTCCACGGGGCGACCGCGCAGAATCGTGCCGGGGGAGTGAGCGGCGAAGCCCGCGGGTGCGCGGAAGAACGGATCCTGGCTCGGCGGCAGCGGTAGGCCCCCGGTGGTGTCGACACTGTCGATGACGATGGTCATCGCAACCTCCCGATCGAGTCCAGGGCGGCTGCCCGGACCCGGAGGTCGCAGTGTCGACGCCGCGCATCGGCGATGCGGCCGACTTGTTCGCCACAGTAAGTGACTCGCGGATGTCTGGGAAGGGTGGTTTCACCGAATTGTTCTGTGGCACAGCTGGAACCGGTTTCGGTAGGGATTCGCTATCCCACTGAGCGGGACCGACGGCGAACTCCATTCCAGGACGGTATCGGCTGCCGCCATTCCCGCGCCGCGACGGCGATCGCGTGGCTAGTATGCCGCTGTGTTCGACGGCTTATCGGCCGACTTACCGTACGTAGCGCGATTGCGTTGAGCGACAGCGAGATACGCGATGGATGAAGGTCGAACCGAACTGGACCGCCTGCTGGCGATCCTCCGCGCCCGAGAGTCCCCCTTCATCCATCCCCTGACCGCCGCCTTCGAGCGGCTGCGCCAACCGGTCCACATCCAGGTCACCGGCCGCGCCCGCGCCGGAAAGACCACCCTGCAACGAGCTTTGGCGCTCATCTCGGCCGAGGAAACCGCGCCCATAGACGCCCCCGACACCCCTGCGCCGGTCCTCGACGCGGACATAGTCCTCTACGTCCTGAGCGGCACTCTGCACCCAGCCGACCGCATTGCCCTGGCGGGGATCTCGCCACACGAGGAAGACAGCGGCGCAGTAGCCGACGACGCGATCGCGGCCGGTCCAATGTCGCCGTCGGGCCGAATCCTCTTGGTGCTGAACAAAGCGGACGCGATGGGGACGGGGTGGGCGGATGCCGTGGAGGCGGCGCAACGGTGGGCGTCCGAGCTCGGGGTGGCGACCTTTCCGGTTGTCGCGTCACTGGCCGCGCGGACTCGCAGTGGGATTG
Source organism: Nocardia sp. NPDC050406 (assembly GCF_044459025.1). Classification (NCBI taxonomy): domain Bacteria; kingdom Bacillati; phylum Actinomycetota; class Actinomycetes; order Mycobacteriales; family Nocardiaceae; genus Nocardia; species Nocardia sp. NPDC050406. The sequence goes on from NZ_JBITIM010000004.1 coordinate 444,635, forward strand.
TCACGGAGGAGGATCTGGCGACGCTGCGCCGTCACCTCGGACAGGCCGATCCGGCGTTCGGCCTTGTGCCGGAACGGTTCACCTCGCCCGCCATCGCCTCCGACGCACCCGAGCGGCGCGCGGTTCTCGAGCATTGGACGCTGCCCGGGGTGGCGTGCGCCCTCGCGGCGCTGCGGCACGACCGCGACCTCACCTCGCGGCAGCTGTCGCAGATTCTCCACGCGGCCAGTGGAATAGATCCGCTGCATCGGGAACTGCAACGGCGCTACGAGCGGATCACCGCTACGCGCGGCGGCGAATTCCTCGATGAGCTCGTTCGATTGGCGGCGGCCGATGAGGAGTGGCCGCCCTATACGGCCAACTCGCGTGACCGCGGCGCGGGTGCGGCGGGTGGCATGCGTGCGCGCGGGGATGCCGATGCCAGTGACCGCGAGCTGATCGCTCGGTACCTGGAGAGCGATGAGGCACGGGCACTCGGTTTGCGCGCCGGGTTGTCCAGCCTGGGCCTACCACCTCCGGCGTGCGGCGAACCCGCCGATGCCGCAGCGGCTTTGGCTCACGCCACGCATTGGCGGGCGGCGTCGGACGACCTACCGCCGGATGCGCGGCGGGCCGCGCTGCGGGTGCACGACGGCTATGTTCGGCTCTGGGAACGGATGACCGATGCTCGACTCTGACCACCGCGGGACGCGGGATGGGTGGGTTCATGCCTGAGCCGGAGCGCCCGGCCATCGCCGCGCCCGCCCCGCATCCGGAATGCGCCGCCGGGTCGCCGCCCGCCGTCAGCCCGGCGATGCCCGAGGATGAGCCGTTGAGCCTGGGAGCCGCGCCTTCGGCGGCCGGGGTGCGCGAGGTCACGGTGCCGATTCGTCTGCCCGAGGCGGCGGAAACCGTTGTGGCGCGCTGGAATCCGCAGGGTATGGCGCTTCTGGAGGCCGCTCGCGCGGACGACGGGGTGGGGCAGCGCGTGCTGCTGATCGGCGTCGACGACGCCAATACCGCACTGCTGCGGGCGGAGCTGGCGCGCTTCGCACCTCGAATCGAGTTGTCGGACCCCGTGGTCGAGCCCACGCGGCCGGTGGGCGTGGCGCTGGTGCTGCTGGACGCGGGTAGTCCGTTGGGCACGCACACCATGCGGGTCGCGTCTCGCCTGTGGGCGGACGGTGCGCGAATGGTCTTCGCGATCAATGGCATTCACGCGCACCCCGATTGGCAGGCGGTGCGCGATCGCGACCTCGAACTCCTGAACGCGCTGTGCCCCCAGCATGCCGAGGTCGACATCATCCCCGTAGCACCGCAATTGGCCATCGCCGCCCGAACCAGCGCCGATGCCGCACTCTGCGACCGTGCCGGAATCGGACTGCTGCACGCCCGCCTCGCCGCCGCGACGGGCGCGCTGACCGCCGCCGACCAGGCCAACGCCGTCCTGAAGCGGGTGCTGGCCGACACCCGCCACCGCATTCACGCCCAGATCGCCGCCCTGCGCTCCGGCGCGGAGGTGGCGGCCCTGCGCGAGGAGCGCGTCACCCTGCTCTCGGTCAGCGACGGCGGCCGCTCCATCGCCATGTCCACCCTGCACAACCGCCTGCAACTGGCGCGCGTGGACCTGGTGCACGAGATCGGCGCACGCATTCGCTCGCTCAATATCGCCGCCCGCGCGGAGGTGGAGCGCCTGGGCCGCACCGAACAACGCGACTACCCGAAGATCCTGCAACGCTCGGTCAACCAGCTCACCGCCGATATCGACACCGAGTTCCTGCACCGCCTTGTCGAGCTCGCGGAGGTGATCGAACAGTGCATGGAACCGTTCGACCAGGTGGTCCGCTCCGCCCGCGCCGAAACCGCGCGGGCCGCCGCATCATCCGAACAGCTGCCTCCCGAGTACCGGCTCGCCGCCTCAGCGCGCGACGAGTCCGCTGCCCGCCCGCGGACCGATGCCCGCGATCCCGCACGCCCGAACGACCCTGACCCGGAGCATGACTCGGCTTTCGACCATCGCCTGCGGGACGTGCCCGACGCTCGTGTGACCAGGCGTGATTCGTCCTACCCGGACAGTGGCGACGGCCATCGGGACGCACCGCGCCCCCTCTCCCGCGCCGCGCAGCGCCCCGTCACACCGCGTGTCGGTCCCGATCCCGAGCCCCGCCGCCCCGGCGTCGAGGACCGGCTGATGATCGTGGTCGGCGCGTCGGCCGGGTTCGGCCTCGGCCGCTTGATCGTCTCCCCCTTCGCGCTCGTCCCCGCGCTGGACTACGCCAGCGTCCCGCTGACTCTGCTACTCGGCGCGGCCGTCGCGGCGTGGCTGGCGCGGGCGCGTGGCCAACTCGCGGATCGGGCGCATTTGCGCCAATGGATCGCCGACGCCCTGGTGAATGTGAAGGCGCAATTGGAACAGCGGGTGGCCGCGGTGTTGGTGGACGCCGAAGACCAACTAACCGACCAGGTGGTCCGCTCGGCGACGCGTCGCGTGGTCGAAGCAGACCGCCGAGTCGGTGAAATCGAGGCCCTTCTCAAGGCCTCCGCAGCCCGCCGACCGGCGCAATTAGCGGCCTGCGAACGTGACCTTGACACACTCGAATTCGAATAGCCGCAGGTCGGCGGTCTCGACCCGATACCGACTGGACAACCCGATTCCTGCCCTGGGGATATATGGCGTTAACCTCTATAGCAGGAACCTGGGCGTCCGCTTCGTCCTTGTACGCCGTCCAGCCGGGACGCGCTATCGGCAATCCAGCGGGCGGGTGCCCGACCGCACTTGGTAGCACCTGGTGTAGCGAGCGGGACTCACGCCCACTCGACCCGCCCGGAGCCACCCATCTCAGGAGAGTTTTCATGACCTCAGCGACCATTCCTGGTCTTCACGATGGCACCGCGCCCACCGAGCACAAGGAACTGCTTGCCTGGGTACAGGAGGTCGCAGAACTCACCCAGCCGGACCGCGTGGTCTGGGCTGATGGGTCCGACGAAGAGTGGGATCGGCTCACCGCGCAGCTGGTCGCCGCGGGCACCTTCAAGAAGCTGAACGAGCAGAAGAAGCCGAACTCGTTCCTGGCTCTCTCCGACCCCTCCGACGTCGCCCGCGTCGAATCCCGCACCTACATCTGCTCGAAGACCGAGGCCGACGCCGGTCCGACCAACAACTGGGTCGACCCGACCGAGATGCGCGCCACCATGACCGAGCTGTACCGCGGCTGTATGAAGGGCCGCACCATGTACGTGGTGCCCTTCTGCATGGGCCCGCTGGGCGCCGAGGACCCGAAGCTGGGCGTGGAGCTCACCGACTCCGAGTACGTGGTCGTCTCCATGCGCGTCATGACCCGCATGGGCAAGGCCGCGCTGGAGAAGATGGGCACCGACAAGCCGTTCGTGAAGGCCCTGCACTCCGTGGGCGCGCCGCTGGCCGAGGGCCAGGCCGATGTGCCGTGGCCGTGCAATGACACCAAGTACATCACCCACTTCCCCGAGGACCGCGAAATCTGGTCCTACGGTTCGGGTTACGGCGGCAACGCGCTGCTGGGCAAGAAGTGCTACTCGCTGCGCATCGCCTCGGCCATGGCGCACGACGAGGGCTGGCTGGCCGAGCACATGCTCATCCTCAAGCTCATCTCGCCCGAGAACAAGGCGTACTACATCGCCGCCGCGTTCCCGTCGGCCTGCGGCAAGACCAACCTCGCCATGCTCCAGCCGACGGTTCCCGGCTGGCGCGCGGAGACCCTGGGCGACGACATCGCCTGGATGCGCTTCGGCAAGGACGGCCGCCTGTACGCGGTGAACCCGGAGTTCGGCTTCTTCGGCGTCGCGCCCGGCACCAACCACTCCTCCAACCCGAACGCGATGGCCACCATCGACGCGGGCAACACCGTCTACACCAATGTCGCGCTGACCGACGACGGCGACGTGTGGTGGGAGGGCCTGGAGGGCCAGCCCGATCACCTGATCGACTGGAAGGGCAACGACTGGTACGAGCGGGAGTCGGAAACGCTTGCCGCGCACCCGAACTCGCGCTACTGCACGCCGATGTCGCAGTGCCCCACGCTGGCTCCCGAATGGGACGACCCGCAGGGCGTGCCGATCTCGGCGATCCTGTTCGGCGGCCGCCGCAAGACCACCATCCCGCTGGTGACCGAGTCCTTCGACTGGCAGCACGGCGTGTTCATGGGCGCCACCATGTCCTCGGAGCAGACCGCCGCCGCCGAGGGCAAGGTCGGCACCGTGCGCCGCGACCCGATGGCCATGCTGCCGTTCATGGGCTACCACGTCGGTGACTACATGAACCACTGGATCACCCTGGGCAAGAACGCCGACGCGGACAAGCTGCCGAAGATCTTCTACGTCAACTGGTTCCGGCGCGGCGCGGACGGCCGCTTCCTGTGGCCCGGATTCGGCGAGAACTCGCGCGTGCTGGAGTGGATCGTCGGCCGCATCGAGGGCTCCGCCGAGGGCGAGGCCACCCCCATCGGCACCGTGCCGCACGCCGCCAACCTCGACCTCGAGGGCCTGGACGTGAACCCGGCCGATGTCGACGAGGCGCTCACGGTGAACGTCGAGGAGTGGCGCAAGGAGATCCCGATGATCGAGGAGTGGTTCGAGTTCGTCGGCGACAAGCTGCCCTCGGGCATTCGCGACGAGTTCGAGGCCCTCAAGCAGCGCCTGGGCTGATACGCAGAGTCACACCACGGCTGGCCCGCACCGAATCCGGTGCGGGCCAGCCGTTTTACGTGCGCACTCCTACATTTGCGCTGGGGGATGGGCTGTTTCGATAGTGGCGGGCCGAATGCGGTCGCGGGCCAGGCGAATCACGTCCGGACCGCCGGTGAGGCACCACAGGGCGATCACCGGGTCGCAGATCGCGCATCCGAGCGATGAATCGTGGGCGAAGGGGAGAATCGGACTGCCCTTCACGTGGTGCAGGACGTCGGCGGCGGTGTGCAGCAGCCACGCGATCCCGATGAACCGCCACGACTTCAGGCCCCGGTACGCGCAGTAGGTGATCGCGGCCGTGATGAGCAGTTCCCACGGACCCACCGCGCCGCTGCTGAGATACGCGGCTCCCGCACCCGCGACGAAGATGGCGTTGAAGGGGCGGCGATGCTCCTGCGGGATGGCCGAATTCAGCAGAACGTAGGCGATTCCGATCAGAATCGGCGCGATATAGATCATGCCTCGACGCTAGGCACGGCACTGTCGCGGCCCCAGTGGCATTTTCGCCATACTGCACCGGAAAAGTGACAGGTAGGGTGCGGAGGTGCACACCGTTGCGGTACTCGCCCTGGATGGGGTGATTCCCTTCGATCTGGCGACGCCGATCGAGGTGTTCGAGCGCACCCGGCTGGCGGATGGCGGCCCCGGCTACGAGGTTCGGATCTGTGCCGAGACGCGGGAGGTCGACGCGGGCGCGTTCCGGCTGTGCGCGCCATGGGGATTGGACGGGCTCGCGGACGCGGACACGATCATCGTTCCCGGCGTCGCGAATCCGTTGGCTGTGCCCTCGGCGGCGGTGCGGGAGGCGGTATGCGCCGCCGCGGCGGCCGGGGCGCGCATCGCGTCCATCTGCTCCGGGGCATTTCCCTTGGCCGCCATGGGCTTGCTCGCTGGCAAGCGGGCGACCACGCATTGGGCGGCCGCAGAACTACTCGCGACCAGACATCCCGATATCGAGGTCGATCCCAATGTCCTCTATGTCGACAACGGTGGGGTGCTCACCTCCGCGGGGGCCGCGGCGGGATTGGACCTGTGCCTGCACATGATTCGCCGCGACCACGGCTCGGCGGTGGCGGCCGAGGCGGCGCGGCTGTCGGTCATGCCGCTGGAGCGCGAAGGCGGACAGGCGCAGTTCATCGCGCGACCGCATCCGCCCGCACCGCGGGGCGCGACGCTGGAGCCGGTGCTGGAGTGGTTGTTGAAGAACCTGTCTCGCGAGCTGACGCTCACCGATATCGCCGCGCGAGCTGGAACGAGTCCCCGCACCCTGATTCGGCATTTTCGCGATCAGACAGGCACGACCCCGCTGCGCTGGCTACACACCGCGCGCATCCGGTACGCGCAACAGCTGCTCGAGTCGACCGATCACACCGTCGAAACCATTGCCGCCCGAGCGGGTTTCGGCTCCGCGACGGCCTTTCGCGACCGTTTCAAGCGCACGACGGGCGTCAGCCCGCACACCTATCGGCGTACGTTCCGCTGACACCCGCCACGGCCGCGTCCTATTCGCCCGCGTAGCCCATGGGCATGAGCAGCGATTTCTGTTCGCAGTAGGCGTCGAGGCCCTCGGGGCCGTTCTCGCGGCCGATACCGGAGTTCTTGTAGCCGCCGAACGGGGCGCACGGGTCGAAGGCGTACCAGTTGATGGCGTAGGTGCCGGTGCGGACCTTGGCGGCGACCTGCGCGCCGTGGTCGATATCGGTGGTCCAGACGGAACCGGCCAGTCCGTAGTCGCTGTCGTTGGCTATGGCGATGGCCTCCTCCTCGGTGTCGTAGGGGAGTACCGACAGCACCGGGCCGAAGATCTCCTCGCGGGCGATGGCCATGCTGTTCGCGACGTCTGCGAAGACCGTTGGCCGCACGAACCAACCGCGCAGGCCTTCGGGGCGGTCGCCGCCGAGGATCAGGCGCGCCCCTTCTTCCTTGCCCTTGGCGATATAGCCCTCCACGCGGCCACGCTGTTGTTCGGAGATGAGCGGGCCGAGCGTGGCCTCGGGATCGGACGGTTCGCCGGTCTTCATGGCGCGCACCGATTCGGCCAGCGCCTCCACGATCTCGTCGTAGCGACTGCGCGGCGCGAGAATGCGGCTCTGGGCCACGCAGGCCTGGCCGCTGTTCATCAGCCCGGAGAAGGCGAGTTTCGGCATGCTCTCGGCGATATCCAGATCCGGCAGCAAGATAGCGGCAGATTTGCCACCCAGCTCCAGTGAACAGCGCTTGAGCTGACTTCCCGCGATCGCCGCGATCTTGCGGCCCACCGCAGTACTGCCTGTGAACGTCACCTTGTCCACATCGGGATGCGCGATCAGGTACTCGGAGACCTCGGCCTCGGCGGGCAGGACCGACAGCACGCCCTCCGGCAGACCCGCCTCCGCGAAGAGGTCGGCGAGCAGGTTCGCGGTGAGCGGTGTGAGCGGTGCGGGCTTGAGCACCACGGTGCATCCGGCCAGCAGCGCGGGGGCCAGTTTGTTGACGGCGAGGAACAGCGGCACATTCCACGCGGTGACCGCCGCGACCACGCCGACCGGCTCGCGCGATACCCGGCTGGTGCCGAACACGCCAGTGCGAGTCTCGGTCCACGGGAACGACTTTCCGAGTCCGGCATAGAAGTCGAGCGCCGCCTTGGCCGGAAAGTAATTGAGCGTATTGGCCGTCACGGCGGGCGCGCCCATTTCGGCGCTGAGGGCGTTGACCAGGTCTCCCACCCGCTGATCCAGCAGTTGTGAAACACGCGCGAGCACCTCGGCGCGCTGCTCGGGCGGGGTCGCGGGCCAGGGCCCGCTGTCGAAGGCCCGCCGCGCGGAGGCGACCGCCGCGTCGACGTCGGCGCGACTCACCACGGGCACGCTGCCGACGGTTTCCAGGGTGGCGGGGGAGACGACCGGGACGCTGCCGGAGGTGGCAGGCGTGGTCCACCGACCGCCGATGAACAGACTCTGGTATTCCATGAGAACACGTTACAGTTTCGGGCCGACCATTGTCCGGATCATGGTCCGGACTGCTGTCCCGAAGTATGTGAACAACGCGAAATCCAACTGCGAGTTCGGTTTTCGTTCAGCCCGGTGCCGGGTCGTCTGCGCGGTTCTGGATTCGGTTTGCCTAGCGGTGGCTTATGCTCACTGTGTTTCTGATCTCGCGGGCCGTCGGCCCAGTTGCTAGAGGCTAGCTGTTCGTTTCAACTGAGGTTGTCGCCGCTCGTCTTCGGTATGCGTGTTCAGCCGGGCGGGTGCGCAACCGACTCGCGAAAGGCAGGCGATGCATGACGGATCTCGACTTCGACGCTTTCGTTCTCCCGGCGATAACCGGAATTTCCCCGGTATCGGCCAGTACGCCCATGCATCGGGCTGCGGGCAAGTTGCAGCGGGCGCTGCCGCCGGGCTGGCGAGTGGAGGTGGTCGAGGGTCCGCGTCGTAACGGCCAGGCGGGGCAGCCGGTGCTGCGGGTGGTGGTGTCGGATCAGTAGTGCCGCGAGAGTTCAAGGTGCGCAATCGCTTCCGCGCATTCTTGGCTAACTCCTCGCATTGCGAATAGCGAATTCCGACCTGTTGGTTCGCTTTTCGTCAAACGCACTATTGCATTCTGCGATAACGGCGAGCATGCTTATAGCTACCGTGGATAGCTCGTTCTGAATATGAACCGTTACCGCACAGGGGAGTCCGAGTCATGGCGGTGCAAGTGATCGACAGATCGTTGATGACCAGCGATCTCACGCCGCATCAGGCGAAGAGCGTCGGGGCCGGGGGCTGGGTGGTGTCCTTTCTGCCCGGGCGGACTCTCACCACCGAACAGGCGACCGCGGCATTGCAAGCCGCCGAAGCGGTAGCCACCGTGCGAGCATTGGCCGGACAAGTCGGGCTCACCGCCATGGAAACCGTTGGGCTCGCAACCCAGGAGTCACCGTGGAGCGAACCGGAATGCACCGGCGGATTGCGCCGCATCTGGCGGCGCGGAGTGCTCGAACGCTAGCTGGCGCGCGAATCCCGTTCGGGCGCTGACTGTTTCGTCCCGGAAGTGGCATTCTGGTCGGTTGCGGCCGACCGCTTGGTGGCAACCACGACGAGATTGCTGACCAAGAGCTCACGCAGGACGGGCACGCGGACCAGCCACCAGGCCCAGCGCGGGTGATAGCGCGGGAAGACCGCCACGATCTCCACCTCGTCCGGAGTGGCCTTCGCCCAATTCAGTCCATCGGCCGCCCGCACCGCGAACAGCGACTTCCCGAACCGGTTCTTCGGTTCCTTCCCGTGTTTGCGCAGGTACCGCCGCGCCGCGTATTCGCCGCCGAGGTAATGCCACGGGCCCGTCTCGTGCCCACCGAAAGGGCCGGACCACACGGTGTACGACAACACCACCAGGCCGCCCGGTTTGGTCACCCGCAGCATTTCGTCGGCCATCACCCACGGGTGCGGCACATGTTCGGCCACATTCGACGAAATACAGATATCGACGGCATTGTCGCGGAAGGGCAGGGCCATGCCCGAGCCGCGCACGGCCCCGGGGACGGACAATCCGGCGGCGTGCATTTCCGACGGATCGGGTTCGACCGGGATGTAGCGCGAATCCTGTTTGGCGAATTCCTCGGCGAAATAGCCGGGTCCGCCACCGACATCGAGGACCGTGGTGCCCTGCAAAGACCGTCCGGTCAGATCCTTGTAGAAGTCTTCGACCAGTTCAGCCGTGTCCACGGCTACGCCGCCGTAGAACACGGCGGGGTCTGTCTGCTCGAATTTGAAACTCCCCAGCAGCCGGAGGGACCGCCGCAGCGTGGCCCGGCGGGCGAAGCGGGGGGTTCCGGGGTGGAGGGTTGGTTGGAGCATGGCGGTCAGTTTTGCATAACGGGTGGGTGGCGGCTGGCTTGGCCTGACCGGTCGAAATTCGCGTCAAGACGTGGAATTCTGCCCTGTCGATGCGATCCGCGACCGTTCAGGCCAAATCCACCCAACCCTGGTCACCCGACCACTGCCACCCCCTGAAACCCGCCCGCCAGTTATGGTGGACCCCGTTGTTCACCCATCCCCGTGAGACCTACCTGGAGAACCCCGTGCGTGAAGTGCTGCTGCTGTGCTGGCGCGACACCGGGCATCCACAGGGCGGCGGCAGCGAGCGGTACCTGGAACAGGTGGGGGCGCACCTGGCCGCGCGAGGTGTGAAAGTCACCCTGCGGACCGCCGGATACCCCGGGGCTCCCAAGCGGGAACAGGTCGACGGGATCGACATCAGCCGAGGTGGGGGCCGGTTCACGGTCTATCCCAGGGCGCTGGCCGCCATCGCCCTCGGGCGCATCGGGGTGGGTCCGCTGAAGGGGCTGCGCCCCGACGCGGTGATCGACACCCAGAACGGGATCCCCTTCTTCGCGCGGGCCGCCGCGGCCGCGCCGACCGTGGTGCTGGTGCACCACGGACATCGGGAGCAGTGGCCGGTGGCGGGCAGAGTGGTCGGGCGGATCGGGTGGTGGATCGAGTCCCGGCTCTCGCCGCGCGTACATCGCGGCAACCAGTATTTGACGGTGTCGCTGCCCTCGGCGGAGGAATTGGCCGCGCTCGGCGTGGAGCAGTCCCGGGTCGCCGTGGTGCGCAATGGCGCCGAACCCGTCCCCGCGCTGGTCACCCCCGGCTCCGACGCCACCCGGACCGCGCATCCGAGCATCGTGGTGCTCTCGCGCCTGGTGCCGCACAAGCAGATCGAGGACGCGCTGACCGCGGTCGCCAGCCTGCGACCCAGCATTCCCGCCGTGCACCTGGATGTCATCGGCGACGGCTGGTGGGCCGACAACCTGAAGGCCCACGCCGCCGCCCTCGGCATCTCCGACGCGGTCACCTTCCACGGCCACGTCGACGAACAGCGCAAACACGAACTGCTCTCCCGCGCCTGGGTGCACGCCCTCCCGTCCCGCAAGGAGGGCTGGGGCCTGGCCGTCATCGAAGCCGCCCAACACGGCGTCCCCACGGTCGGCTACCGCAGCTCCCGAGGCCTCACCGACTCGATAGTCGACGGCGTCACCGGCCTACTCGTCGACGACCCCACCCAACTGACCGAGGCCCTGGGCGAACTCCTCACCGAACCCGAAACCCGCACCATGCTCGGCGAAAAGGCCCGCACCCGCTCCCGCGAATTCTCCTGGGAGCAAACAGGAAACGGAGTCTACGAGGTCCTCGCCGCCGTCTCCCGAGGCGACCGCGTCTCCGGCCTGGTCACCCCGACCCCGGCGGCTCGCCCGTAACCCGTCAGCCGGACTCCCCTGCTGTCGTTGGCTTCTCGCCGCAGCTTGTCGCACGCACAACGCACCTGTTGGTGGGCGTATAGCCCAGCGAACCGCCATTCCGCCTGCCGAAGACGAGGGTTCGCCCCGCGTCAGCGCCCGCGCCCCGGGTCGTACCGGTGAAGCTGGCGGCAGCGCCGTAGGTCGGCGGCCACTCACCCCGCTTCTCCTGGATCAGTACAGAGGCCGCCCGAGGCATTTTCGCGCGTGATGTCAGCCCGGCGCTAGGGAGGTCGATCGTCGCGACGGCGAACGCAATCCGTCGCGGCGGCGACAACAGCTCGCCGATGAACCACTCATAACCCCCCGGCCGGAACCTCCGCCCGCCGTTGGCTTTTCGACACAGCGGGTCCCTGTGTGCGGCGCCTTCGACAACGATGTCGCGGCTTGGAGACACTCGTCGATACGCGTTCTGGTGGTGCGAAGGTGGACCAATTGGCCGAACCGCCGCCCTCTGCGGAGTGGCATCCAGACGAGCTCGCTGTTCGCGGTGCAGTAGTCGGTCGCGCGGGTGTGCACGCAATTCGTCACGGCGGCAGCAGCTCCCGTGGTGTTGCCGTGGAGTGAAGATCCGGACTTCGCCTTTGTGGCACGTTTGGCTGTTTCGCGGTTATGTTCTGGCGCTCGATGTTCCGCGCGTACGCCTGTTCGGTGTCATCGTGACGAGAAATCCCGCCAAGAGGACCGCCCAGAGTAGATGGGCGGCTCCAGCCAGTCGGCGGGAGGTGGGGGATGCGTCGTGGTCGGCGATTGGGCCGGGGACGCTGTATAGCTGGAGATCCGGATCCGTGAAGGCCGGTTCCAGTTGGGCCAGTGTGGTTTTCGACTCGCCGAGGGGGCCGGGTGTGCCGCCTTCCACCAGGACCCAGCCGACGCCGAGGTGGGCCAGTTCGGCGGCCGATCCGCCGCGCAGGAGGAGGCGTTCGACCTCGCGGGCGCGGGTGCCCTCGCCGCTGACGGTGGCCCAGCGGACCGGGAGTTCGCCGGTTTGCAACACGTCGCGGGTGAGCATGCGCGGGGCCGGGTCGAGGACCGGAGCTGAACCTGAATAGGGGAATTTGCGGAACATTCCACCGGGGAGTACCGCCACATCGCCGGGGGGTTCCACCAATTCGGCGACTCGTTGCCAAGCGGGCGGATAGTGGACTGGGCGAAGCGTGCCGCCGACGCCCCATGCCAGATCCGGCAGGGTGGCGATGAGGAGCGCTATGAAAAGCGCTGCGATGTAGGGCGTTCGGCGATCAGGCTGAGGGGCTGCGCCTGTCTCGGTTGTCTTTGTCGCGCTGAGACCTGTTGTGGCGGTCGACGGTGCGGGAGCATCGGCCGCATCAGTCGGGGCGGCCCGACCGGAAGTGGTTGCACGGGTGAGTTTTTCGCCAACGGTGCGGCAGCTGGCGGCGGCGCACAACGCGAAGGCGGGCATGGCGAGGGCTACGTACTTCTGGGTGTCGCGTAGCAACCCGGTGCCGGGGATGTGGGCGACCAGGAATTCTCCGACGGCGATACCCCATCCGGTCGCGCCCAACGCCGGAAGGACGATGGCGAACACCGCCAGTGCCACGAGGATTCGACGGGGACGACGAAATTCGTCGCTGCCGGTTACCACCCGCCGTACGCCGAAGGCGACGATGACGAGCAGAATCAGTGTGGCGAACAACGCGAAATAGGTTGTGCGCGAACCCGGTACCGCCGTGCTGTTCCAGATGCCCCCCAACCCAGCCAAACTGCCGAGCGTCCCCAACCCGGGCTCCGCACGCGCCGCGAACGCCGCCACCCCCGCAGGATCCGACGGCTCCGCACCCGCACCCGACAAAGCCGTAGCCATGAGCCACGGCGCGGCGCTGGCCACCCACAGCGCCACTGTCCCAAGGAGATTGCGCCGACCCACCAGGAGCAGTGCCACCAGTCCAGCCAACAGCGAACCGGTAGGCGTCAATCCCGCGGCACCCATGAACCCCGCGAGCAAGCACCACGCCCGAGCCCGACTCACCCGGTCCCCCGCGACGCGCGAGGTCCCCCACTTCCGGGCTGTCTGATCGTCGGCGGTGTCCGAGGTCTCCTGGGGCTGGGCTGCCTCACCGTCGGAAGCACCTGAAGTCCTATGAGCCCGGGATGCCTGTTCGGCGGCGGTGTGCGCAGTACGGTGATCCGGGTCTGTTGGGACGGTGGTGCCGTGTGGAGTCCGGTGGTTCGGGGGCGTCGGGTCGGTGGTGGCGTGCGCAGCCCCGCGGCTCCCCGCTGTCCGACCGTCGGCAGCCAATCCATGAACCCGGAGCGTTCGACCGGCGGCCATGTCCGACATCGTGCGAATCCGGTTGGCGAGCAGCGCGATCCATGGCAGCGCCGCGTAACCGGTCAGCAGGCTCCAGTGCCCTTGCAGCAGGCGCTCGGCCACGTACGGGTTCCAGATGGCGATCGTGGCGGCGACCAGTTGTGCCGCGACGCCAGCGCGAACGAACTCCCGTGCCAGCGCCGCCGCGCCCCAGCCAGCCAGCCACAGCGCTGCCACCAGAATCGCCTTCACGACGATTCCGCCGTCGATCACCGTCGACAGCGTCGCCACGAGCGCGTCCTGCGGTACCGCCCGCGGCGCGGCGTCCCCGACGCCCAGCGCCGCATCCGTCAGATACGACCGAGGCGTACTGACCGCATCCCGCAACAACAAATAGCCCGACCCCAACAGCGGCCCCACCACAATCAGCGCGAGCACCAGGCTGTACCCCGCGGGCACCCAAGCCCGCGCCCGCCTGCCACCGTCCACAGTCACGCCCAGCACCCTACGTTCACCCCACCCGAACCGACCGCTCCGCCATCCCAGCAACCCGCCGGTACGGAAATCATGTGGCAACAGCTCGCGCACGGCGTGCGAACTGCGCCACGGGGCGCTGCCCTCATCGAAGGCCCTGCTGCTGGGTGACGCAAGGGACCCGACCCTGGATTCGGATTGCGCCCGTCGGCAATAGCGCAGGGGTATCGCGAGAGCACACGCACAATCGGGCGCTCCACCGCGCCACGACCGGGGTGTGCCGCCGTCTTCGACCCGCATTCCTGGGCGATGTTGTGCGGCAGTCGGTGCGGTGCGTGCTCGGGCTACCCAAGGATCGGGCGGGAGAAGTCGGGTGGGAGCATTGCCGGATGTCCGCTGTACGCCGTCTACCCGTTGTGGCGGATCTGACGTTGGTGACGGTGGGGGCCATGACCGCGAATGTGGCCGGGTACCTGCTGCAATTGTTGGCCAGTCGGTGGTTGGGGGTGGGCGGGTACAGCCCGTTCGCGAGTCTGCTCGCGGTGCAGTTGTTGTGTGCTGTTCCCGCGTTGGCTCTGCAAAATGTCGTCGCGCGGGAAGTGGTGCGGGGGGCCACGGTAGGGGCCGCGCGGGGGTTGGCTTGGCGGTGCGCCGGGCTGGTGGCGGCGGCCGCGGCGGTGTTGGTTCCGGTCGTCGCCACGGTGTTGAACGTGAGCGTGGGGGCCTCGGCGGCGGCCTTGGGCGCCGCGCCGGTGTTGGTGCTGCTATCCGGCGAACAGGGGGTTCTGCAGGGGCAGCGGCGGTTTCGGGAATTGGCCACCGTTCTGGGTGGGGCGGGCGTCGCGCGGGTGACTCCGGCGATCGTCGTCCTGGCCGCGGGCGGGGGCACGGCCGCCGCGCTATGGGCGGCCGCGGCGGGTATCGCTGTCGCCGCCACGGGTGCCCGGTTCGCGGCGGGGCAGAGCCCGGCCCCGGACTCCGACATTGGCGCGCCGCCCGATTCGCCGGAACCTCACCACGATCGCGTGAAAACGACCCGGCCCGAGACTGATTCGCGCTCACCCGCCGAGGGTGTCCGGCAGCGGACGGGTGATGCCGCCTGGGGCGTTGTCCCCGTGCTGCGCGCGGCGCAGTTGCAGGCCGCGCTCATGGCGTTGTCGTCGGCGGATCTGATCGTGTCGCGGATCGTGCTCGACTCCGACGACGCCGGTCGATACGCGCTCGGTGCGGTCGCCACCAAGATCGCGTTCTGGCTGCCGCAGGCGGTGGGGGTGGTCCTCTATCCACGGATGGCCCAGCCGCAGCATTCGGCGCAGGCCGTGCGGTCCGCATTGGCCGTTCTCTCCGGGATCGGGGTGCTCGCGGTGCTCGGCGCGGCGGTCGCGGCCCCGCTCGCGCCCTTGTTCGCGGGACAGGACTACGCGCCGATCCAAGGGCTGCTGTGGCTGTTCGCCCTCGACGGCGCGCTGCTCGCCGTACTGCAAGGCGCTCTGCTGTCCGCCATCGCCGCGGATCGCACCGCCCCGGCGGCCCTCACCTGGCTCGGGCTGGCGGCGGGCATCACGGCCATGTTGACCCTCGCCGATTCGGTCCTCGGCCTGATCACCGTCGCCACCGTCACGGCGGCCCTCACCACGGCCGTCATCGCGGCCATCGCGCTCGGCGGCGCTCGCGCCGTGCGTACCTAGGCCGGAAGCGTTCCCAGACCGAAAACGAAGCGGCTCCCCACCTTTCACAGGTGGGGAGCCGCTGGTCGGTTCAGCTCAGATCAAGGTTTCTTGTTGATGTCGATCTGAGTGGTGTCGATCTGCTGGGTCGGTGCGTCCGTGAACGACTGACCCTGGCTGGGGGCCGGAGCCGGAGGCGGGGTCGGGCGCGACCGGGTGGTGCGCACCGGAGCCGCCTTGTTGCCGAGCAGGCCCAGCACCAGGCCCGCGATCAGCGCGATAGCGCCGATGATGCCCAGCGCGATCGGCATGACGCGGCCGTAGAGCGCCAGCTTGTCGATGTTCTCCTTGGCCACCGCGATCTGCGACTCGATGGTGTTCTCGTCGAAGACGAGGGTGCCCTCGAGAACGTTCACCTCGACCTTGTCCGCGGTGCGCGAGTAGTACTGGTGCACATTCTCGCTGCCCTTGATGACGGTGCCGGTCTGCGGCTCCACCCACACGTCGCGGACGTTGGTGTACCAGCGCGACATGGTCACCGGGCCGTCGCCCTCCACGCCCCACTTGGCGGCGGGCAGGCTCAGCTTGTTGGTCGGCGAGTTCACCACGGTCGACAGATCGACGGGCGGGACCGTCTGCTGGAAGTGGTAGACCTTCATGCTGTTGATTTCGGTCTCTTCCACGAAATTGATGTCGTAGGTCTGCCGCGCGTTGATGTCGAAGTAGGGGTAGGTCTGCTTCTCGGTGCCGATCGGGAAGCGGTACTGGAGACCGGTGTGCTGCACCGGATCCATGACCGTCTGACCGTTCTTGTCGACGGTCGCGCCGATCGCGCCGTTGGGGCCGCCATCCACTTCGTCCACGGGCATACCGGTCTTGCGGTCCACGGTGACGCGGTCGATGGAGGCGGTCAGCAGGCCGGTGTCACCCTGCTTGTCGGTGCGGCGCAGGGTCTGACCGGCCTGGATGGTCAGCTCCGAGGCGCTGACGGGATCCTCGATGGTCAGGAAGCGCTGCGAGAACAGCGGGACATTGGTGTCAACCTTGGCCGCGCCCTCCGGAGCGGTCAACGACTTGGCGTCGAGCACTTCGGATTTGCTACCCGGGGCACTGGTCGCGACAGTGGTGATCTCCAGGTCGAGCGGCGTCTTGGCGAGCTGTTTGACCGTGTAGGTGGGGATCATCACCGCGGCGACGAGCAGCATCGCGCCCAACCCCACGAGTAGGCAGGCTACTGTCCTTCTGGTACCGGCACTCAGTGCCATGCAGGTTCTCCTCGTCGTAGAACAGGTCGTTCCGGCGGTACTGCGGTCGCCGCGCAGCACGCGTGAGCCCCGACACTAACAGCCCATGGGGCCTCTAGGCTGCGCCGAGTCCGCAAAAAACCCCGAAACGGCCCTAAGTCAAACATGTAGTGCTCACATGCGGGGCGGGAAGGCAGACTGGAACCCGATGACCGCGACTCTCGACCCGCCCTCCGAACCGGCCCGACCGGTCCGGGTCGACGGGCGTTCGGCAGCCGTCCAGACGCGTGAATCCGGTGCGGGCGATGGCCGCGCGGCGGACGCCGCCGACGCCTCCACGGGCCCGGCCGATGCGAGCAGCGGCGTGGTGGCGCTCGCCGGGGAGTCCGAGTCCAGCCGTCCACCCGAGTCGGTAATAGCCGCAGCCTCTAAGAAGGCTCGCGCCGGATTCGTCCCCGCGCTCGAGGGCATGCGCGGTATGGCCGCGCTGGGAGTCGTCGTCACGCACGTGGCATTCCAGACCGGGGCGACCGGTATGCCGGTCCTCGGGCGGGTGTGGGAGCGCTTCGACATGGCGGTCGCGGTGTTCTTCGCGCTGTCGGGATTCCTGTTGTGGCGACCGCATGCCGCTGCCGCGCGTGGGCTCGAGACCGCGCCGAAGGCCGGGCGGTACCTGCTGCATCGCGCGGCGCGCATTCTGCCCGCCTACTGGGCGGTCGTCATCGCGGTGTTGATCCTGTTGCCGAGTGCCGCGCATTCGGCCGGATTCCGCGTCTGGCTGTCGAATCTCGCGCTGTTGCAGGTTTTCGTACCGCTCACCCTGACCGATGGCCTCACGCAGATGTGGAGCCTCTCGGTGGAGGTGGCCTTCTATCTTTTGTTGCCGCTGTTGGCCTTCGCCTTCGCCTGGCTGCGCGGCGATCGCGCGCGCTGGCGGGTACCGGCCATCACGGCGTTGGGGCTCGTCTGCCTGGGCTGGAACTTCCTGCCGGTGCCGACCCCGGAGGCCATTCACTCCGACAATTGGCTGCCCGCGTATCTGCCCTGGTTCGCCGCGGGCATGCTGCTGGCCGAACTCATCGACCTCGAGGTGCCGCGCCTGCGCCGCCTGGCCCGCAACCCGTGGCCGCTGTGGACGGTGGCGCTCATCGCCTTCGGACTCTCCACCACGCGGCTTGCCGGACTGCCCGGCCTCACCCACGGCCAGCCCTGGCAGTACGCCCTGAAGATGACCTTCGGCATGATCCTCGGCTTCGCCCTGCTGGCCCCGCTGGTGCTGCGCCCCGATATTCGCCACCGCTGGTTGGAGAGCCGCACCGCCGCGACGCTGGGCCGCTGGTCCTACGGGGCCTTCCTCTGGCACCTGGCCGTACTGTCCATCGTCTTCCCGGTATTCGGCATCGTCCCGTTCCGCGGCAACTTCCCCGTGGTTCTGATCCTGACCGTCGTCTTCACCCTCCCGCTGGCCGCGGCGAGCTACGCCCTCATCGAGGAGCCGGTCCGCCACTGGACTCGCCGCCGCTTCGGCTGACCCGAACCGGCAGCGCGGCGACGCCCACGGCCACGACAGCGATCAGGGCGGGAAGCTGTACCCAGAGAGAACCGCCCATATAGCCCTCGGGGAAGCGCCACGGGCCGGTGGAGAGGGCGGCCGCCGAGATGGCGGTGCCGCCGGTGGCGAGAGCGACCAGGATGCGGTCCCAGTGGCGGGGGCGGAAGTGATCAGCGACGAGAACCGCCGCGGTGAGCGCGATTCCGGTGGGGCCGGAGATCAGCCCCGCCGCCACCGCCAATCCGAGCGCGCCGAAGACGCGGCTGTGTCGTGCGCGTGGGGGCGCGTCGTTGTCCGCGCGGACCTCGGCATCCTGCTGTGCGGTCGCGAGATCGGCCGCCGGGTCGTCACCACCGCGCCGTCGGCGCGGACCCCACAGGGCGAGTGCCACGAGGGGGATCAGCAGGAGCAATCCGCCGAAGATGGCCGCGCGGTACCAGCGGTCGGCGGGGAACTCGATCGTTATGGGGCCCTTGGTATTCGCCGGTACCAGCCAGGCTTGTTGCCAGCCGTCGATGACCACCGGTTTCAGTGCGGTGCCGTCGGCGGTGTGCGCTTCCCAGCCGACATTGGTGCTCAGCGGCAGCACCAGCAGGCGGGTCCCCGGCGCCGCCCGAACCGCCGGGCCGTCGCTGGACTCGGTAGCGTTCAAACGCAGTTCGTCGACGGTGAAAAGATCTGTCGGAGCGACGGTTACATCCACTCGGCCGGTCGGCAGCGGTACGGCGTCGCCACCGGTATCCGGCTCGGTTGCGGGTGTTCCGGTCTCGGCCTGCGCCGCAGCCACCTCGTCGGCGGTGCAGATCCGCGCGGGAACCGGTGCACCGGAACGCAATTCGGCGGCGGTGCCGGTGACCGTGGTGTGCAGTGTGCGCCCGGCGAAGGCGATGGTCGGCCCGTCGAGGCAGCCGATGGTGATGGTCCGGTCGGTCGGCGCGGGCGCCGGGTACTCCGGCCCGAGAACGTCGATCTCGGCCAGACCGGCGGGCTGTTCCTGCGCGAAACCCAGTGCGGTGCGGTCGAGTACGGTCTCCCAGCTCTGGATGCTGAGTTCGATGCGGTCGGTGACGCGCGGGTGTAGCTCGATGCGGGTGGGAGCGTCGGAATCGGGGTCCACCTCACGCACCTGGGGGCCGTCGCCGAGATTCACCGACACCGAGGTGGGATGGGCGGGTAGGTCCCCGAGCGCGTGGGTGAGGTCGAGACCTGTCACCAGGGTGGGCTCGGGCAGTTCGATGGTCAGCGTGGGCTTGGCCCCGGTCTGATTGCGGACCGAGGTCTCGGGCGCGATCCAGGCCGTGCGCGGATCGCCGTCGGTGGCGGCGAGCGCGGAGCCGCGCGGATCGGCGACATCGGCGCGGCCGCGGGCAATGGGGCGTTCCGGGTCGGTGAGCAGGTTCTCCAGCGCCGGTCCGGGCCGTGTACGGACAATGAGATCCGGTGTCACGGACAGGGATTCGGGCACCGAGAGGGTGCGTTCGAACAGCCCCGGCTCCTCTGCCGACAGCGCGAGGGCCTTACTGCACCGAATACGGTCGGGCGCATCGAAACACGCACTGCGCCCGGGGAATTCCTGCCCGAGCCGCCAGCCCCGCACCTGCGCGCCAGCCGGAGTGGGCGGTAGCACCGTGCGATGCCGGATATCGACGGGTGCGGGATTGTCGCGATCGGCGAAATCGGTGAGCGTCAGCTCGCTGATACCGAACTGGCCGCCCTTGCTACCGTCCTCGGTCTGCGCGGCGGTGATCTTGATCCACTGTGTCTTACCCGGTGGCAGCGAAATATTCACCGGCACACCGGGTTCGGGAATGCGCACCGAGACCGTGCCCTTGGCCGTCGCCACCGCCAGCCACTTCACCGGCACCCCGATGGCGGCGGCGCTGGTCGTCAAGCGCAGCGCCCCGGTGGTGATAGGCCGATCCAGATCCAGGCGCAGCCACTGCCCGATGGCGTGCTGCGTGCCGTTGCTGAGCCACGAGGTGGCCGGATCGCCGTCCACGACCGCTGCGGTCGAACTCCCCGGTGCCGCGCCGCCGAGCTGCGTGGCATCACCCGCCGCGCTGGAGACGGTGACAGTGGCACCGGACCACTCACCCCGGACCAGCTCCGCACCCGGCACCGGGTAGTCGGGCACCAGATTGTGCGTGCGGCGCGGATCGTCCGGCGCGCGTACCGCGGAGTTGTGATTGTCCACCCGCCCGAAATCGGTCTCCCGGTCCATAGGCGTATCGGTGACCGTGGCGGACTCGACGGGCAGCCCGGTGGTCGCCGCGTCGGCGGCGAGCAGCGTTGGGCCATAGGGTGTTTCGGGATCGCGCTGCAATCGCTCCAGCACTTCGGGCCCACCCTGCACCACGGGCACCCCGTCCAGCGGCACCGTGTACGCGCCGGGGAAAGACGTCGGCGCGCCGACCCCGCCGCGGAGTTCCGCGGGCTCGCCGATCGGGTACGACCCCACCCGGTAGATCTCCACCGCCGGATACTCCGGCCGCAGATCCGCATCCGCGACCAGCCCCTCGGCCTTCCCGGTCTCCACCGGCTCCCCGAATTCGGCCACCTTGGTCAGCCCCGGCGAACCCTCGATCGCCTGGTGGGCCAACATCGGCCGCGTCGACCGCGAGGTCTCCGGGTCGAGATCATTGCGCAGCACCAGGACGCCGATGC
Organism: Nocardia sp. NPDC050406; assembly: GCF_044459025.1. Taxonomy (NCBI): domain Bacteria; kingdom Bacillati; phylum Actinomycetota; class Actinomycetes; order Mycobacteriales; family Nocardiaceae; genus Nocardia; species Nocardia sp. NPDC050406. The sequence goes on from NZ_JBITIM010000004.1 coordinate 465,468, forward strand.
CCTGCTCGGCCAGCGTCGCCGCCAGCCCCGCCGACGGCCGCCCGTCGGCAATGAGCCGCTGCACCGAATCCATGGCTCGAATCGCACCGGGTGGGTTGAGCGGCACCGCGTCTCGCACCGCCCAGGGCGTACTCGCCAGCGCCTGCAAGGGTTCGTCGCGGGTCAGCCCCCACACCTGGCTGGCGAAGGGCGCACCCGGCACCACCAGCGCTCGGGTATCGGAGGCGTTGTCCGACAGCCAGTCCGCGGTCTGCTGCCAGTAGTGGGGTACGCGGTCGTAATCCCCACGCGGCGCGAGCTTTCCGGTCCACGCCAGCGAGGTGGACAGCGCCAGCGCGGTGAGGATGAGCGCGGTCACCGCCACCATGCGATTGCGTTCCGGATGGGCGAAGGCCTTGCGCCACACCGGCATCGGCACCGAGGCGGGCAGCGGCACTCGGCTCAGCAGATGCGCCAGCCCCACCACGAGCGGCAGCCGAATGAGCGGCTCCAGCTTGTGCACATTGCGTAGCGGCGCACCCGCCGAGTCCAGGAAGATCCGCACCTGTTCCGCGAACGGCCCACCCAGCGTGCCGACGTATCCGGCGCAGATCCCCACCAGCCCGACGCAGAGAATCAGGACGAACCGCCCGCGCCCCGGCATGGCGCGCATGGCCAGCCCGGCCATTCCGGCCGCCGCCAGCATGCCGGTCGCCAGCACCGCTGCGGGCTGCGTCACCAGCACCGCCCCGGCGATGCGCTCCGGCGAGACGAACGGCGTCCAACTGTCGGTTCCGCGCAGCACCTCCCCGAGCGAGGCCCACTGCGTCGTCACGCCCGACGATTCGATGAAGTCCAGGAACGGTGGGCTCACCTTGCCGAGCAGCAGCAGCGGCACCACCCACCAGAACGTGGCCAGCACCAACAGCGGAATCCAGGCCCGCGTGAACCGCCACCACCGCCGATTCGGCCGATACGACATCCACCAGAGTGCGGCGGGCAGGAACGCCGCGGCCGTCGCGACGGCGTTCACCGACCCCATGAGCGCCAGCGCCAGCGCGCTCGCGGCAGGTGTGGTCGCACGACTGCGCCGTTGCGCCGCCACCCCCAGCGCCGCCGGTGCCAGCAGCACCCACGGCGCGAGCATCATCGGCAGCGTCTCCGACGAAATGGAGCCCAGCGTGGTCAGCACGCGCGGCGACAGCGCGAAGGCGGTCGCCGCGATGATCCGCGACCCCCGGCTGCCGATGCCGAGGATTTCGCAGAGTCGGATGATCCCCCAGAATCCGGCGAGCAGCAGCAGCGCCCACCAGATGCGCTGGGTCACCCAGGCGGGCAGGCCGAGGATATGGCCGAGGGAGAAGAACGCGCCGTGCGGAAAGAAGTACCCGTAGGCCTGGTTCTGCACCTGCCCCATGGGCGCTTGCGAACTCCACAGATGGGAGGCGCGCGCGAGAAAGCCGAGCGGGTTCTGCGCGAGGTCGTATTTGGTGTCGGCGACGGTGCGGCCGGGCGCCTGCAGAAAGGTCAGCAGGAACGCCGCGACGACGGTGCCGATCAGCCAGCGGCGACCCAGCGGTGCGGTGGCCGAGGACCGGTCCGATAGACCGGCCTCGGCGGAATCAGCGGAGGCCAGGTCAGCGTGCGCCGTACTCGACGTTGTTGAGCAGCGAGGACGAGGCATCGCCGCTGCGGTCGATATCCGGACGCGAGTTCTGGCTCACCGCCATCGTCACGAGCAGCACGGCGACCAGTCCGAGCAGGGCTCCGCCAGCAGCACTCGCTACACCAGGGACGGCAAACTTCATCGCGGTACTCCCATACATCGACGCATGCGTAACTCGAGCCAACCTAGCAGGTCGATGGCCCGGAGGCCGACACGTCCGTACCGGTTACCTGGTTATGCGGTTCTCAGCCTCGGCCCGACGCCGCCGAAAGCGGGTGCGCGGTATCGGACGAACGCCTCGCGCACTAGCCCTGAGCAGGCAGTTCGCAATGCAGTCCGCCGAGGAAGGTGCGCAGCTTGGTGCTGGTCTCGTCCAGCTCCGCCCGGGGGTCGGAGGCCGCCACGATGCCGCCGCCGCCGAACGCGCGCAGGGCCAGACCGTCGGCGGAGAGCTCCGCGCAGCGAATCGCCACCACCCATTCGCCGTCGCCGCGGTCGTCGCACCAGCCCACCGCGCCGCTGTAGAACCCGCGGTCACCCTCCAGATCGCTGATCGTCTCGAGGGCCAGGGCGGTCGGGGTGCCGCACACCGCCGGGGTCGGATGCAGCAGGATCGCGAGGTCGAGCGCGGTGGTGCCGGGATCGCGCAGGCGGCCGGTGATGGGTGTGGCCAGATGCCAGACCTCGTGGGTATTGATGATCTCCGGGCCGTCGGGGATGGCGAGTTCGGCGCAGACCGGGGCGAGCCGCTCCCGAATCCAGTCGATGACGAAGGCGTGCTCATCGCGATTCTTGGTGCTGGACAGCAGTTCTCGCGCCTGCGCGGCATCTGCCTCGGGGTCGGCCAGCCGGGGCAGCGTCCCCGCTAGTGGCCGCAGCGTGACCGTCCGGCCGTGCCGGGTGACCAGCACTTCGGGTGTCGCGCCCAGCAGGGTGTCGCCGGGCCGCCCGGCCGGAGTCAGGTCCACGGCGAAGACATTCGCCTGTGGATGACGGGTAATCAAGTGCGCGGCAACGACTTCCGCCTCGAGGGGAGCATCGGCCGCGGCCAGCAGCGACCGCGCCGCCACCACTTTGCGCAGTGGCTGCCCGGGATCGTTCAACAGCTCCACCAACTTGGTCACCCGAGCCACATGCTCTGCCGCACTGGGCATCTCGCCGATCACCCGGACCCCGGGCAGCTCCGGCAGCGCGGCGGGCCGCCACGGCCCGGCGGTGTGCGCGGCCTGTTCGGGCACGGTCAGCGCGGCCGGTCGCGCCGGATCGAAGGCCAGCGCCCCGACCACGATCTCGGCACCGCCCCGCAGGGCCGCCGCGGCGGCGTCGGCCTCGTCGAAGGACGCGCGGGTGCCGGTGGTCCGTACGACTCCACCGGGAGTGGCGAGCAGGAATCCGTTCATGGTCTTCCCGACGATAGTCCGCGCACGGCGCGTCGCGGCGGCGGAGCGACGAAGGTCTCGAGCCGCCGGGTCAGCGTGGTCTACCGGTCAGCGCTCGTCCTTGGGATCTCGTCCCGGCGGCACCAGCAGCACCGGTCGATGGCAGTGTTTGAGCACCGCGTCCGCGACGCTGGAGTGCAGCAGCGCGCGTATCCCCGTGGCTCCGCGCGTCCCCGCGACCACGATGTCCACATTCAACTCGTCGGCCACATCGACAATGGCGTTCCAGATGGTGGTGGTGCACTCCACCGTCCGCGCCTCGGGATTCAATCCGGCCAGCCCGGCCAGTTTCACGCCCTCGGCATTGATGGCCTTGGCATCCGCGAAGGCCACATCCTCGATCTCGTCATCGGTCACCCATTCGGGCTGCATGACCCCCGATATGCCCGACAGCCGCGCCGCCTGCCGCACCATGGGCTCCCAGGCGGTCAGCACGACGGCCCGGTTGGCGGTGAGGAACCGCCCCGCGTATTCGACGGCCCGGCGGGCATTCTCGGAGCCGTCGTAGGCAATGAGCATCAGGTCGCACGGCATGACGAACCTCCTGGTAGGAGCGTCGGTCTCACCCAGAGATTACCCCGCGACACGCCGATCTACCCGTAAGGGCGGTGCCGCACAACACCTACGCGTTGCCATTTCCGCACCGCTCGGTACGAACCAGCGGCAAATCAAACACTGTTTGCGAACGATTCACCCAAACCGGTGGTGGGTGGGCGTGGGACCGCCTTCACTGGATGAGTCGGCTGCCGCCGACGATCGACAACGCCGTCGCAGTGCCGTTTTTCGGACCAGAGCTAGGTGTGTGGATTGTGCGGTTGGAGGAGCTGACCACCCCGCAGGATTGGGCACATGTGTACCGATCCCTGTTCGGGTTGCCGCATGTCCACGTGACCACCCCGGGCTTCGTGGTGCTACCGCTGATCGATACCGTCTGCGCCCTCAACACCCCGGAACCCTTGGGCGCGTTGATACTCGGCGAACTCACCGGTCGCGGCATCCCCGGCCCGGTGCTGGTCCGCGACAAGCCGCCGCGCCGAACCTTCCTCGCGGTGTTCGACGGCTACCCCGGCCCCGAATGCATCGAACTTCTGGAGCGCAACAGCGTGGATATCGGACCGCACCGCAGCAATGTCATCCTGCCGACGGGCTTCGGTCGACATACCCACGAGGGCCGCTGGTGGGCCCGCGCACCTCAGCGCGACGAGTCGTTGCCGCTGTTGTCCGAGGTCGTCGCCGCCGCCAAAGCGGTGCTGTGAGTCGATATCACCGCAGGTGAGGGCTGTTTTCCGGTGAATCCGATCCATACCGTGTTCTTCGGTCACCACGAGGCCGACCCGCGCGCCCTGCTGTATTTCGAATGGACGCAGCGCCGCGAATCCGGCTGGGAAGTAGGGGATTTCGAGGAGGAGGTGCGCGAATTGACGCACACCGATCGGCCCGTCCCGGCGGCGTGCTGGCGGCTGCTGGACCGGGTCGAATCCGCCGAGCGCGTACCCGACTGGCCCTACGCGGAGTGGGCGGACGGCACATCCTCGGAGCCGGAGAAACCGGTAGCCCCAACGCATGTCGACGCCGCCGAGGGTGACCTGCTGGATCGGATCCACGGCGGCTGGTTGGGCCGCTGCGTCGGCTGCACCCTCGGCAAGCCCCTGGAGAACGGGTTCGTGTGGACGCCCCGGCGCATTCGCGACTATCTGGAGCCGATCGGCCGCTACCCGCTCGGCGACTACGTGCCGGTGCGCGACCCCATGCCCGAGGACTTCGAATTGCATTGGACCTGGCGCGAATCCGCCCTCGGCCACATCGACGGCAGTCCCCGCGACGACGATCTCGACTACACCGTGCTCGGCCTGCACCTGCTCGAACAGCACGGCACCGACTTCACCACCGACGATGTGGCGGCGCTGTGGCTCGAGCGACTGCCGTTCTTGCAGACCTACACCGCCGAACGCGTCGCCTACCGCAATCTCATCGACGGTTTCACCCCACCCGACACCGCCACGCATCGAAACCCCTACCGCGAGTGGATAGGCGCGCTCATCCGCGCCGATATCCACGGCTACGTCAGCCCCGGGGATCCACACCGCGCCGCCGCGCTGGTGGCCCGTGACGCCGCGGTCTCCCATGTCGGCAACGGCCTCTGGGCGGCCATGTGGTCGGCGGCGCTGATCGCGGCCGCCTTCACGGCGTCCCACCCCGAGGATCTGATCGCCACGGCGAACAGCGTTGTCCCCGAACGCTCCCGGCTGGCGGTCGCGATCGGGCAGGTCCTCGACGACTACCGCGCCGCCCTGACCTGGGAGCAGGCCGTGATCGCCATCCACTCCCGTCACGCCGACTACAACTGGGTGCACGCCATTCCGAACGTCTGCCTCATCACCGCCGGATTGCTCTGGGGCGAGGCCGATTTCACCCGCACCGTCACACTCACCGTGCAGGGCGGCTGCGACACCGACTCGAATGGGGCCACCGCGGGGTCGGTCGCCGGAATCCTCACCGGAGCCGCGGCCATTCCGTCGCACTGGACGGAGCCGCTGCGGGACCGATTGCACAGTGCCGTAACGGGTTACGACGGCACCCGCATCTCGAACCTGGCTATTCGTACGCTCCGCCTGGTCGATATCGGGACGGCTGATCTCGCAAGGAGAGGGTAACTCGTCGGGTACGCCCAAAATTTGCTCGGCACTCGACCGTCGGCACGCGTGCATGTCGGTCGACGGCTCTCAGCCGGGCGCTGAAGGTTCGGGGAGGCGGGGGAGCCAAGGGCGGTGCCTGGTCCGGGAACCGGGCACCGCCCCTGTCATCGCGCCGACCTATCGGCGCTCACGTCGACCGAGCTGCTAGCGCTCCACGATCGCGACAACACCCTGGCCACCGGCGGCACAGATGGAGACCAGCGCACGACCGCCGCCCTTCTCCTCCAGTAGCTTGGCGGTCTGGGCGATGATGCGGCCGCCGGTCGCGGCGAACGGGTGACCCGCCGCCAGCGAGGAGCCGTTCACGTTCAGCTTGGAGCGGTCGATCGCGCCCAGCGCGCCGTCCAGTCCCAGCCGCTCCTTGCAGTACTGGTCCGACTCCCACGCCTGCAGCGTCGCGAGCACCACGGAGGCGAAGGCCTCGTGGATCTCGTAGTAGTCGAAGTCCTGCAGCTTCAGGCCGTTGCGGGCCAGCATGCGCGGCACCGCGTAGGTGGGGGCCATGAGCAGGCCGTCCGGACCGTGGATGTAGTCCACGGCGGCGACCTCGGAGTCCACCAGGTAGGCCAGCGGCTTGAGGTTGCGCGCTGCCGCCCACTCCTCGGAGCCGAGCAGCACGGTGGAGGCACCGTCGGTCAGCGGGGTGGAGTTGCCCGCGGTCATGGTGGCGTCGCCGAGCTTGGTGCCGAAGACCGGCTTCAGCGTCGACAGCTTCTCGATGGTCGAGCCGGGACGCAGGTTGTCGTCGCGGGTCAGGCCCAGGAACGGGGTGACCAGATCGTCGAAGAAACCGCGGTCGTAGGCGGCGGCCATGTTCTTGTGCGACAGGTAGGCCAGCTCGTCCTGCGCCTCGCGGGCGATACCGAATTCCTTGGCGGTGATGGCGGCGTGCTCACCCATGGACAGCCCGGTGCGCGGCTCGGCATTGCGCGGGATCTCGATGCCCACCATGGACGGACGCAGGCGGCCGACGAGCTTCACGTAGTCGGAGTTCTTCTTGGCGCGGTTGGCGTCGAGCATCCACTCGCGCATGCCCTCGCTCACGCCGATCGGCGCGTCGGAGGTGGTGTCGGTGCCGCCGCCGATACCGGATTCGATGCGGCCCAGCGCGATCGCGTCACCGACGGTCACGATGGACTGCAGGCCGGTGCCGCAGGCGAGCTGCAGGTCGTGGGCCGGGGTGTACGGCGACAGGGTGCTGCCCAGCACGCTCTCGCGAATCATGCCGTGCTCGCCGACGCGCTTGAGCACCGCGCCGCCGACGACCATGCCCAGCCGCTCACCCTGCAGGCCGTAGCGGGCGACCAGACCGTTCAGCGCGGCGGTGAACATGTCCTGGTTCGAGGCGTGCGCGTACTTGCCGTCGGAACGGGCGAACGGGATTCGATTGCCGCCCAGAATGGCGACAGGACGAGCCTGCTTGGTGTTCTTGGCCGCGGCCTTCGCCGAACGGGCTTTGGTGGTCACTCGAGTCTCCAGTGTCTCGTCGGGTTCCGGCATGCCCGGTCGGACCAACCGGGCCTGGTTTACATTAAACTTACTCTGGAGTAAGTTCTTTGTCGACACCGTACCCCGCCCATGTGCGCGACATCGCTTCCGGGCACAGACGAGAAGAGAAGGTAGGAACCAGTGGCTGCCAGCAAGAGCAAGGGCGCTCCCAACCTGTACGGATCGTTCATCCACTCCGCTCCCGGCGCGTTCCTGGCGAGCAAGCTCGGCCTCCCGCAGCCCGAGAACCTGCGCCGCTACAAGGCCGGTGAGCCCGCCCTCCCCGGCCCGGTGCTGGTCGGCGGCAAGGGTCGCGTGGCCGACGCCGTTCGGAACCTGCTGTCGGACTACACCTTCGTGGAATCGGTCACCCCCGGCGTGAAGTTCGGCGCGCTCGTCTTCGACGCCACCGGCATCCGGACCATCGAGGAGCTGGAGCAGCTGTTCGAGTTCTTCCAGCCCGCCATGCGCAGCATCGCCCCCTCGGGCCGCGTGCTGGTCATCGGCACCACCCCCGAGCTGGCCGCCTCGGTCGACGAGCAGATCGCCCAGCGCGCGCTCGAGGGCTTCTCCCGCTCGGTTGGCAAGGAACTGCTGCGCGGCGCCACCGCCAACCTGGTCTACCTGCACCCGGAGGCCGCTGCCGCCGCCACCGGCCTGGAGTCCACCCTGCGCTTCATCCTCTCGGCCAAGTCGGCCTTCGTCGACGGCCAGGTCTTCCGCGTCGGCAAGGACGACTCCACCGCCCCGGCCTCCTGGGACAAGCCCCTCGAGGGCAAGGTCGCCGTGGTCACCGGCGCCGCCCGCGGTATCGGCGCGACCATCGCCGAGGTCTTCGCCCGCGACGGCGCGACCGTCATCGTCGCCGACATCCCGGCCGCCGGTGAGGCGCTCGCCGAGACCGCCAACAAGGTCGGCGGCACCGCGCTGGCCCTCGACGTCACCGCGCCCGATGCCGCCGAGAAGATCGCCGAATTCGCCACCGAGCGCTTCGGCGGCGTCGACATCATCGTGCACAACGCCGGTATCACCCGCGACAAGCTGCTCGCCAATATGGACGACGGCCGCTGGAACTCGGTCATCAACGTGAATCTGGCCGCCCCGCACCGCATTACCGAGGGACTGGTCGCCAAGGGCGCGCTGAAGGAGGGCGGCCGCGTCATCGACGTGTCCTCCATCGCCGGTATCGCCGGTAACCGCGGCCAGACCAACTACGGCGCGTCCAAGGCCGGTGTCATCGGCATGGTGAACGCCGAGGCCCCGAAGCTGGCCGAGAAGGGCATCACCATCAACGCGGTGGCCCCCGGCTTCATCGAGACCGCCATGACCGCCGCCATTCCGGTCGGCACCCGCGAGGCCGGTCGCCTGCTCTCCTCGCTGCTGCAGGGCGGTCAGACCGTGGATGTCGCCGAGACCATCGCCTACTTCGCCTCCCCGGCCTCGAATGCCGTCAGCGGCAATATCGTTCGCGTCTGCGGCCAGGCCCTGATCGGAGCATGATGACCGAGACCATCACGCTCACCGAAACGCCCAAGAACAGCAGCCTTTTCGTGAAGGCGGCGCTGGGTGCGCTTCCGGTGCCGGGACTTTCGTCGCGCCCCTCCACGCTGCCCGACCGGGTGGTCAAGCTCCAGGGCCTGAAGGTCGATCCCGATCACCTGTCGGCGTACTGCCGCGCGACCGGACTGCGCTTCAACGACGCCCTGCCGCTCACCTACCCGTTCATCCTCAGCTTCCCGCTGGCGATGCAGCTGGTGGTGGCCCGCGACTTCCCGTTCGTCGCGGTCGGCGCGGTGCACGCGCAGAACCTCATCGAGCGCACCCGCGAGATCTCGGTCTCCGAACCGCTGGATTTCGAAACCCATATCGAGAACCTGCGCGAGCACCCCAAGGGCCTGCTGGTGGACGCCATCACCGAGGTCAATGTGGGCCGGGAACTGGTGTGGCGACAGGTCACCACCTTCCTGCACCAGCAGCGCACCTCGCTGTCGGGTGGTCCGAAGCCCGAGCCCAAGCCCGACGAGGTTCCGCCGCCGCCGCTGCGCACCACCCGCGTGGACCAGAAGATGATCAACCGGTACGCCGCGGCGTCGGGTGACCACAATCCCATCCACACCTCGGCGCTGGGGGCCAAGGCTTTCGGATTCCCGAAGCCGATCGCCCACGGAATGTGGTCGGCTGCGAATATCCTCAGCAATATCGAGGGACGCGTTCCCGAGAAGGTCACCTACGACGTGAAGTTCGGCAAGCCGATCTTCCTGCCCTCCACGGTGAACGTCTACGCCGACCAGGTGGCCGGTGGCTGGGACCTGTCCTTGCGCAACCCGAAGAAGGGCTATCCACACCTGACCGCTACGCTGCGTTGAGTTGTCGGGCACTCGGTTCACGCCGAGCGCCCGATGCGAAGCTCGACCCCGGACCAGGGGGACCGGAGCCGCGCACCAGTTCACGACCGTATGTCGGCTCGCAGGGGTATCGACATCCGAATCGCGAACAGGTGTGCGGCTCTGTGCTTTTCCGGGGCTTTTCCGGGCCGCTCAGCAGTCGCAGCAGCAGCAGCAGCCGTCGCAGCTACAGCACTCGCCGCACGACGAGCAGCATTCGGCGCAGTCGCAGCAATCCGCACAATGCTTGTACCAAGGCTGTTGTCGTTGGCCCGTACACGGATTGGTGTGCTCCGCGCAGCAGGCGTAGCCGGTGCAGTAGACCGCCCCGATGATGCCGAGCCCCTCCCAGATACTCGGCCGCCGATGCGGGGTGCGCGGCGGCCGAACGCCCAGATCGCCGCGCACCTCGAAGTGTGAAACCGGTTTCACCAGCGTCGATCCGGAGGATTCGGCGGCAGAACCGGCTGCGGGACGACGACGCGTCGCGTGGTCGGTCGCGCACACCCGCGCCGCGCCCGTGGCCCGCCCGATCCGCCGCACGACGCCGTGCAGCGGATCCAACAGCATCCAGCGCACGGTCGCGACCTTGGCCAAACCGACCCGCACCAGCGCGGCGCGCAGCTGTCCGTGCGATTCACGCAGCAGCGCCTCGGCCTGTCCCACCGAAGTGCCGGTGGCGGTCAGCGGATTGAACTTGCCGCGCGCCGCATCGGATTCGAGGTCCTCGATGGCATCGGCGAGATGGGCGATCCGCCCGAAATGCCAGCCGACTTCCCGTAGCGCGTCGATGTTTTCGGGCCGCCCGGCCAGGACCGCGGTGTGTGCGAACAGATCCGCGGCGCACAGTTGGGTGGGTGCGGTCAGCCGCGCGAGCGAGTCCAGGCCATCCGCTTCGCCCGCCGCGGCGGCGAGCACCGCCTGCTCGACGCGCGCCTGCGATTCGATCGCGGCGACAAGGGGTTCGATGTCGAGCCCGATCTCATCCGCCGCCGCCCGGGCGCGGCTGTGCCAGCGGTTCGAGACGCGCCCCATCGGCCGTCGCGACACCGGCCCGGTGTCACCGTCGTCGATGTGGTCGCGAATCTTGGCCGCTCCCAACAACAGTGAGGCGGTCGCGGCGAGCCGAACGCCGGGGGAGTCGGCGGCGGCGACCGACGCCCGCCGCATCCCGCGCAGCGGGCACGGGCCCGCGTCGGTGCGTGTCGCCGCCCGCGGCTGTTGGGCTTCGGTGAGCACCCCGAGCAGAATCGCGTCGGTGTTCGTGGCGGCCCGCGCCAGCTGCCCGTGCCCGTCGCGCAGGCCCAGGCACAGCCCGCACATCTGCGTCTGCCAGGCCGAAGCGTCGATCCCGTACTTCGCCGCGCCGTGCGCACACGGCTTCAGCAATCCGAACAACCCAGTTCCCCGTCCCCCAGCCGCGCTCCGAGCAGGCTGGTCCTACAACACAATCCACGCGACTGTGGCAGGCGTTGACGCGGGTGGCAACCCCGAGGGCCTACTCCGGTTTGCGACCGGCCAGACCGCGCCAGGCGAGATTGTCGAGCAGGTCCACGGCCTGGGCCACCTCGATCTCACCGCTGGCGACCCGGTCGGCGATGGCCTCGCCCGCGCCGATCACGGCCACCGACACGATCTCGAAATTGGTGCCCGGCTCGGCGTACTTGGCGCTGGATTCCAACAGTTTGGCGGTGAGCTCGATGATCCGGTCGCGGCTGTTGGCGATATCGGGCGCGAACGGCTGCTGGTTCAGCGCCTGCCGGTAGAGCACCTGCCAGGACCGCCGATTGTTGTCGACGTAGGAGAGGAACGCCTCGAGCCCGGCCCGCAGCTGTTCGTGCGGCGTGAGTTTCGGGTTGCCCGCCACCGCCACGGCCTCGATGAACCGTAAACTCTCCCGGTGAATACAGGCCCGGAAGAGCTCGTCCTTGGAGCCGTAGTACAGGTACAGCATGGGCTTGGAGATACTCGCCTCGGCGGCGATCGCGTCCATGGACGTGTCGTGATACCCCTTGTGCGAGAACACGATTACGGCGGCGTCCAGCATCTGCTGCTCACGAACCGCCCTGGGTAGCCGTTTCGTTCCGCCTGCCATCCACTCTCCTAGGACATGTCGAAACCCTTATCTTACTCCATGGTAAGTTCCGCGAACTCAAATTGCCGGTGATTCGCTCACGGAAGGGTTCGACATCCTGGTGAGTGGGACTCAGCAGCGCGGTGCGGTGCCCTTGAACTTTGCCATGCGCAGTACCGAGGCATCCACCTGGCTACCCGGCAGGCGGCCCGCGGTGACCGCCTGCTCGAGCCGATCGAGCACCTCGGTGACGGCGTCGGTGCTGATCCACAGGGCATTGTCGGCCCCGGCGACCAGGGCGGATTCCACGGCTTCGGCGATGCTCATGCGCGCGGTGATGGCGGCCATGCCGCTCAGATCGTCGGTGAAGATCACACCGTCGAAGGGTGCCGCACCGTAGCCGGTGCCCTGGCGCAAGAGCGTCATGACCTCCGGGCTGATACTGGCGGGCACATCCGGGGTGGTCAGGCCCGGCACGTCGAGGTGTCCGACCATGACCGCGGCCCCCGACCCGATGAGGTCGCGGTAGGGCAGCAGATCGCTCTCGCGCAGCTGGTCCAGCGGCGGCGTGTGCACCGCGCCGGTGTGCGAATCGCCCGAGCCGGAGCCGTGGCCCGGGAAATGCTTCATGACGGTGCCGACGCCCGCCTCCTGCATCGCCCGAATGAAGGCGCTCGCGTACTCGGTCACCACGGCCGGATCGTCGGAGTAGGAGCGGTCGCCGATCACCGAATCATCAGGCTGGCTGCTCACATCCACATCGGGCGCGAAATCCACCGTGATGCCGAGGGCCTTCATCTTCTGTCCGCGCTCCAGGCTGAAGCGGTAGTACTCGTCGGCGCTCATGGTCTGCGCGATCACCCGCGCGGAGGGGGCCACCCCGACGAGATCCTTGATGCGCGAAACCCGCCCGCCCTCTTCGTCGATGGTGACCATGAGCGGTGTGCGCGCGGCAGCGGTCACCTTGTCGATCTGGTGCTGCCCCAACAGCGCCTTGTCGGTCCACCCGCCCACGAAGATGCCGCCCACCTGTTCGGTGCGCACCACGTTCTCGGCGTCGGCCGCGCCGGTGACGCCCACGGTCAGCAACTGCGCCAGCTTCTGCCGGGTGGTGAACTGCGCGAGATAGCCAGCGGCGCAGTCCTGTTGCCCCGGCGTGGTGGTCGCGGGCGTCGACGTGTCGCCGGAACCCGTGGTGGTGGACGTCTTCTCGGCCGTGGTCTCGCCACCGCCGCCGGAGCAGGCGGTCAGCACGACGGCGGTCACGGCGAGCACGATCCCAGGCACGATGCGCATGGTCATCGACGGTAGCCGCCGCCTTCCGCCGCGCCTACTCGACACTCGCCCCACGGTGCTCGACGTGCCGTCCGCGAGCGGTTTCACACGGTGACGGGCGCATCCATTCGATATCGGGCAATCGAGCGGCAATCTGAAAAGTTCCTCTTCAACACGTTTCGAGCCGTCGAATTTGACAGTTGCGGACAAATAGCTATCTGATAGCTAATTGCTCTGCCCATTCTCATGTGCTCGATCACCCCTGCGGAAGGCCCCCACAAACCCATGCGACTCAGCAGACTGACGCGCGGCGTGAGCCTGGCGCTCGCGGCCCTGTTCGGACTCGGCCTGGTGGCGACGGCTCCGGCCCTCGCCACCGACGAGGTGGACCGCTACCTCGATCTGCCGCTGGTCAATCGGAACGCGGCACAGGGCCCGGGTGGCGTGCACCCCGAAATGCCTTATGACCAAGCCGAACTCGGGCGGCTGCTCGACCAGGCCCGCGCTCGCGGTGTGGCACCGACCCGCTACGCGGCGCTGCTGTACCAGTACTGGCTGGTCGACGCCACCCGGCAGGCGGGTATCGACCTGCGCTCCTGGGATCCGCGCGCCGGGGTACAGGCCAACCGGGACAACCTGATTCGCTCCTACCGCTATTACGAGGACCTCCAGCTCGCCCACCGCGAATTGCAGTGGGCCGGAATGGGCGGCCAGGTCGGCGCGGACTTCGGCGGCGGCCTGATCGACTTCGAAATGGCCGGAAACGTCTACGGCGCTCCGGGTCTGGCCGAGGCCGCGCACACGGTGATCGGGACGGTGGAACAGGTGGCGGGGCCGCAGGCGGTGGCCCTGCTGCCCAGCGGATTGCGCGCCATCGCCGAGGCGGGGCCGCACATCACCCCCGAGGATCTGCGCTACATCATCGGGATGATCCTGGTGATGCAGAAGAACATCTTCTCGGATCTGATGCCCATGCACGACGCCTACGTCACCGGCGGCCTGCCCGCGCTCGAGGAATTCCAGGCCGCGGGGCTCTTCGGCGCGGACATCATGAACGCCTGGCGCGATGTCGCCTCCGGTGACGGAGCGCGGATCGCCGCGGGCAATGCCGCCCTGCTGCGCCGCGAACAGCAGTGGGCCATCGGTCAGCAGTGGGACGAAACCCGTTCGTACAAGGGCAGTGTCGGCGAGGCCATCACCTATCTCAGCGGCGCCGCGGGGTCGCCCTCGGTGGCCGGGGTGCGGCCACCGCGCGAATTCCATCCGGTGCGAATCCCGTTCACCGGCAGCGACGGCCGCGCCATGGTGATGACACTGCCGCTGCCGGACTGGAATTGGTCGGTGCTCGACGCGCGCTGGGACTACATCACCACCGAACTGCTGCCCAAGTACCGCTTCCAGGTCGAGAACAACTGGCCCGCACTGGAAGCCGTCATGCGCACCCCCTACGAGATCCAGCTCGAGTCCAAGCGCCCGCTGCTCAACCTGCCGCAGCTGGTCGCCTCGGCCGCCCAGGAATTCACCATCACGCCCGCCGACGGAGGAAACTGAGATGCGCACGCGCACCCTGGCCGCGGTGACCGCGCTGGCCCTGGCCCTCTCCGCCGCGGTCGCGGGAACCGCTGCGGCGGAACCGGTTCCGCCGCACACACCGGCCTTGGACGAGGTGTTCAACGGTTACGTGGTGGGCACATTGCGCGAGGGCGCCCTCGCCTCGCCGCAGGAGATCTTCGAGGGCCTGCTCGCCAACGACCCGTTCTATCAGGAGCCGCCGCTCACCGGATCGGAGCAGCCGGGCGACATTCTGAAGGCGAAGCGGGTGGATGTGCTGTTCACCGGCATGAAGCCCGCGAACCTCGATGCCTGGAAGCTCATGTACGTGACCACCGGACTCGACGGCGTCACCCCGGTGATCAGCACCGGCATCCTCATGGTTCCGCGTGACGGCACGCCGAACTCGGAGCGCAAGCTCATCTCCTACCAGGAGGCCAACGACAGCGTCGGCTGGGGCTGCCACCCCAGTACGCAGTGGACCGGCGGCGCGCCGACCGACGGTTCCTCCTGGTCGGCGCTGGGGCCGCTGGCCCTCATGTTCGGCAAGGGCTACGCGGTGATGATCTCCGATGTGGGTAACGACGCCGATCGACGCCCGCACGGGGTGTTCGCGGGCAAGTACGCGGCGCACACCCAACTCGACGGGGCGCGCGCGGCACTGCGCCACGCACCCTCCGGACTCGACCCGCAGGCTCAGATCGCGCTGTTCGGTATCGCGGGAGGCGGTGTGGGGGCGGCCTTCTCGGCGGAGTTGCAGGACGAGTACGCACCCGAACTGAATGTGAAGTCGACCGTGCTGGAAGGCATGGTCGTCGATCAGCGCAACTTCATGCGGGTGGCCGACGGCGGGGTCGGCTCCGGCTTCGCCTTCGCGACGCTGCTCGGCCTGGAACCCGCCTATCCGGAGATGAATCTCGACGCCAAGCTCAATCCGGTCGGTCGTGGGATCGCCGATACTTTCCGAACCCAGTGCCAGACCGCTTATTTCGGGACGCCGTTCCTCCCGCTGCGAGCGCTGTTCAACTCCGGGGTGAACCCGGCCGACGAACCCGCGTTCCAGCACGTCTTCGAGGACAACCGCCTGGGCCGTTCCGGAACGCCGAAATCCAAGGTCCTCATCGCCTCCTGCGCGGCCGACGATTCCTTCATGTCGCTGGTCCCCGCCCGTGACGCGCGCGAACTGGCCGACACCTACCGCGCCCAGGGCACCGAGGTGACCTATCAGCCGACCGACTGCGGCATGGTCAAGATGCTCACCGACCTCTACGGCTGGGGCACCGACCTGTTCGGTATGCAGACCATCGACTGGATGGCCGCGCAATTCGACTGAGCCGGTGACGATTCGGTGGCTCCCGACCTCACGGTCGGGAGCCACCGGCGTCTACTTCCCGGGTAGCTCGTGGTGGCCGCCGAAGGCCTGGCGCATGGCCGAGAGCACCTTGTCCGCGTAGAGCGATTCACCGCGCGAGGAGAAGCGCTGGAACAGCGCCGACGACAGTACGGGCGCCGGGACGCCCTCGTCGATGGCGGCATCGAGGGTCCACCGGCCCTCACCGGAATCGGAGACCCGACCGCCGAAGGAGTCCAGACCCGGATCGGCGTACAGCGCGGCGGCGGTGAGATCGAGCAACCAGGAGGCGACCACCGAGCCGCGCCGCCAGACCTCGGTGACCTCGGGCACATCGATGTCGTACTGGTAGTACTCGGGATTGTCGAGCGGTGTCACCTCGGCCGAGTGCTCGCCGTCCTGATGCTTGCCGATATTCGCCTTGTGCAGGATGTTCATGCCCTCGGCGTAGGCGGCCATGGCCCCGTACTCGATGCCGTTGTGCACCATCTTCACGAAGTGCCCGGCACCGGCCGGACCGCAGTGCAGATAGCCCTGTTCGGCGGTGGACGGTTCACCCGTGCGGCCAGGTGTGCGGGGGGCGGCGTCAACGCCGGGGGCGATGGATTTCAGCAGCGGTTCGATATAGGACACCTGCTCGGCCTCGCCGCCGATCATCAGGCAGAAGCCGCGCTCCAGTCCGAACACCCCGCCCGAGGTGCCGATGTCGAGGTAGTGAATGCCTTTGGGCCGCAGCGCCTTCGCGCGCGCGATGTCCTCGTGGTAGCGGCTGTTGCCGCCGTCGATGACGATGTCGCCGGGTTCGAGGTGTTCGGCGAGCTGGTCGACGACCGCGCCGGTGGCACCGGCCGGAATCATGACCCACACCACGCGCGGAGTGTCGAGCATGGCCACGAATTTGGGCAGTTCGGTGGTGCCCGCGAAGCTGTCGCCGAGTTCGGCGGTGAGTTCGTCGATATGCGGGCTGTGGCGTTCGAATCCCACCGCCGTATGCCCGTCGCGGACTATGCGGCGCACGATGTTCGCGCCCATCCGGCCCAACCCGATCATTCCCAGCTGCATACTCGTCTCCTCGAGTCGTCTGCGTGCGGTGCCCGGTGTTCCGTCTCGATTGTCCGCCTTCGGGTGCCGGGAAAATTTTCCGGGATCTGTGCGCGGGTGTGTAACGCCCGCCGACGCGGTTCGATAGACGGGGTGGCTCCGTGCTGTTGCCAGACCCCCGACCCGGCAACCGCACGGGGCTCTTTCATTTTCGGGTGACCCGTTGCACAGGGTTTGCTGTCGGCCAGGGAATCGTCGTACGTCGGTGTCTCCCATTATGGTGTGCGGTGAACTCGCCATGCGCGGGTGACTATTTTTCCCAGCAACGGGAGGGTGGTTCGTGACCAGCGGATCCAGCACCGGTCGCCATACACGGGCGCAGCATGCCAATCCGGAGCCCCCACCGGGGCCACGGTTCACGAACTCACCGGCGGCGCGCCGCGCGGGAATCGCCGCGGGTGTGCTGTTGGCGGCCGCCGGTATCGCCTACGCGGTGGACTGGAGCATGTCCTCGGGCACCGTGCCGCGCGGCGTCGAGGTGGCGGGCATCGCCATCGGCGGTATGGACCGCACCGCCGCGCAGGACAAGCTCGAGGCCGAGCTGAACCGCCGCGCCGCGCAGCCGGTGACCGTGCGGGTGGGCGATCAGAACGCCAGCTTCGTGCCGAACGCCGCCGGACTGGGGGTGGACTGGTACGCCACCTGGGACCGCATCGGCGATCAGCCGCTCAATCCCCTCACCCGGCTGTGGTCGCTGTTCGCGGACCGGCCGGTGACCCCGGTGGCCGCCGTCGACGAGACGGCCCTGGATCAGCAGTTGCAGGCCCTGCGCGCCTACGACCGCCAACCCGTAGAGGGCACCGTGCGTTTCGACGAGGCCAGACCCGTGCCGGTGTATCCGGTACCCGGTCGGGTGCTGGACGCGCCGGGAGCCCGCACGGTTCTGCTCGAACACTGGGCCGACGGCACGGTACTGGACCTGCCGGTGGTGGCGACGCCCGCCACCGTGACCCAGCAGGGTGTGGACACCGCGGTGCGGACCATCGCCCAGCCCGCGGTGCAGACGCCGGTGACCTTCACCGGCAAGGGGGGCAATGGAACTCTCGAGCCCGCGCAGATCGCGACCGTGCTGAGGTTCAGCCCCGACGGCAGCGGCGGGCTCACGCTCGGCATCGACAACGCGGCCGCGATCGCCGCGCTCGCACCGCAATTGGCGACCACCGAGGTGGAGCCCAAGGACGCCACCTTCACGCCGGGCGGCGGTCGGATGACCCTGGTGCCCGCCGTGGTCGGCGACAAGATCTCCTGGGAGAAGACGCTCGCGGAGCTGCCGAACCTGTTGCGCGCCACCGGCGCTCGCAGCGTCGCGGTGGTCTACGAGCCCGTCGCGCCCAAGCTCACCACCGAGGATGCCGGAAAGCTCGGCGTCACCGAGGTGGTCGGCTCCTTCACCACCAGCGGATTCAGCGGGCCGTCCGGGGTGAATATCCGCACCGTCGCCAAGAAGGTGGACGGGGCGATCGTGCGGCCCGGAGATACGTTCTCGCTCAACGATTTCACCGGCCCGCGCACCGCGGAGCAGGGCTACGTCGAATCCGGCATCATCGACAAGGGGCGGCCGAGTACGGCGGTCGGCGGCGGTATCAGCCAGTTCGCCACCACGCTCTACAACGCCTCGTACTTCGCGGGCATGGAAGACGCCGGGCACACCGAGCACAGCTACTACATCTCGCGCTATCCGGCCGCGCGCGAGGCCACGGTCTTCGACGGCGCGATCGACCTGAAGTTCCGCAACAACACCCAGCACGGCGTCTACATCGAGACCATCGCCGACGATTCGACCATCACGGTGCGGCTGTGGAGCACCAAAACCGTTGACGTGGAGTCCATCGCGGGCCCGCGCACCAAGGAAACCGAGCCCGAGACCATCACCCTACCCAAGGGCAAGGAGTGCATCGCCACCGAGGGCGCTCCCGGTTTCACCACCTCCGACACCCGCGTCATCCGTGATTACAAGACGGGCAAGGAGATCTCCCGCCACACCCGCACCGTCAAGTACGACCCCATCCCGGTCGTCAAGTGCGAGTGAGGATTTCCCCAGCCGCTCTCGGTTGGTTATCCACAGACGGTGGATAACTTGTTGGGGGGCTGTGGATCACCGGTGTGAGTAGTAACCGGACAGCCCCCGAATGGTCATGTGCCGTTGGACCACCGGTCCGCCACAACGCGAAAAAGCACCCCCGCACATAGCACTGCGGCCCGGGATCGCCGGGCCGCAGTGTGTGTCTTCCGGTATGGAAGCGTCAGGCTCAGAACGCCGCTTCGTCCAGCTCCATGATGTCGTTGTCGAGGTTCGACAGGATGGTGCGGGTGGCGGTCAGCTCGGGCAGCACGTTGCGGGCGAAGAACTGCGCGGTGGCGATCTTGCCGTGGTAGAACGCCTCGTCCGAGCCGTTGTCCAGGGCCTTGATCGCGACCTCGGCCTGCTGCAGCAGCAGCCAGCCGATGAGCAGGTCACCGACCGCCATCAGGAAGCGCACCGAACCCAGGCCGACCTTGTAGAGCTCCTTCGGATCCTGCTGGGCGCCCATCAGGTGCCCGGTCAGGGTCGCGGCCATGCCCTGAACGTCCTCCAGCGCGGTGGCGAGCAGCTTGCGCTCGGCCTTGAGGCGACCGTTGCCGCCCTCACGCTCGATGAACTTCTGCACCTGACCGGCCACGTGGGCCAGCGCCACACCGCGGTCGCGGGCGATCTTGCGGAAGAAGAAGTCCTGCGCCTGGATGGCGGTGGTGCCCTCGTACAGCGAGTCGATCTTGGCGTCGCGGATGTACTGCTCGATCGGGTAGTCCTGCAGGAAGCCGGAGCCACCGAAGGTCTGCAGCGAATCGGTCAGGTACTGGTAGGCGCGCTCGGAGCCGACACCCTTGACGATGGGCAGCAGCAGGTCGTTGACGCGGAAGGCCAGATCCTTGTCCGCACCCGAAACCAGCTGGGCGACATCCTCGTTCTGGTGCGCGGCGGTGTACAGGTACACGGCGCGCAGGCCCTCGGCGTAGGCCTTCTGCATGGCCAGCGAACGACGCACGTCGGGGTGGTGGGTGATGGTGACGCGCGGCGCGGTCTTGTCGGTCATCTGGGTCAGGTCGGCGCCCTGCACACGAGTCTTGGCGTACTCGAGGGCATTCAGGTAACCGGTCGACAGGGTGGCGATGGCCTTGGTGCCCACCATCATTCGAGCGTTCTCGATGACGTCGAACATCTGCGCGATGCCGTTGTGCACCTCGCCGACCAGCCAGCCCTTGGCGGGCACGCCGTGGCCGCCGAAGGTGACCTCACAGGTGGCCGAGACCTTGATGCCCATCTTGTGCTCGACGTTGGTCACGAAGACGCCGTTGCGCTCGCCGAGGGTCTGGGTCTCGAAGTCGAAGTGGTACTTCGGCACGTAGAACAGCGACAGACCCTTGGTGCCGGGGCCAGCGCCCTCGGGGCGGGCCAGCACCAGGTGCATGATGTTCTCGAACAGGTCGTCGGAGTCACCCGAGGTGATGAAGCGCTTGACGCCCTCGATGTGCCAGGAGCCGTCCTCCTGCTTGACGGCCTTGGTGCGGCCCGCGCCGACATCCGAACCCGCGTCGGGCTCGGTCAGCACCATGGTGGCGCCCCAGTTGCGGTCGGCGATGATCTGAGCCCACTTCTTCTGCTCATCGGTGCCGTTGTTGTAGAAGACCTGCGCGAAGCCAGCGCCCGCGGCGTACATCTGCGCGGGCGGGTTCGAGCCCAGGATCATCTCGCCCAGCGCCCAGCCGACGACGCTCGGGGCGCCGAGGCCACCCAGCTCCTCGCGCACGGGCACCTTGGACCAGCCGCCCTCTTCGAGCGCGCGGTAGGACTTCTTGAACGACTCGGGGAGAGTGACGGTGTGGGTCTCCGGGTCGAAGGTCGGCGGGTTGCGGTCACCGTCGACGAAGGAGTCGGCCAGCGGGCCCTCGGCGAGGCGCTTGACCTCCTTCAGCATCTCCTTGACGGTGTCGGCGTCCAGATCGCCGTAAGCGCCGCTGTCCAGCAGACTGCCCAGGCCGAGCACCTCGAAGAGGTTGAACTCGAGGTCGCGCACATTGCTCTTGTAGTGACCCATGGTCGTACTCACTCTCCATTGAGATGGGTGCGGTTCGGTGTGTGCCGTTCCCGCCCGTCAGGTCCTCCGGCTAGACAGCGTAAAGGCAGGCTACTAGCGGGTAACTTAAGCGCCATGTTACCCACGGGTAGGGCCGCCGCCAAGATGATCTGGACGCAATGTGACCAGAAGCACGCGGGTTGCTGTGACCGGGGAGACCCCTTGTCGCCGTGGGAATCCCATTACCCCAGCTAGGGCGGGATTTGGTGGTTGCGGCGGCGGAATCGCGCACAGCGGCGGGCGGCGCGCGGTGAGGGCGTCGCGCCGTCGCGCGGCCCGTAACCGACTGGCGAACAGACCCGCGATATGGCAGGGCCGGGCGCGCCCCTGGTGTGGCGTGCGCGGGCGGCGCGGCGGTGCTGGATACCGTGCATGTCATGCGCATCGACACGACGGCCGGACCGGCCGAGCTGGAGATCTCCCAGCCGTCGGGGGATCCGAAGTTCCTGCTGGTGCTGACGCACGGTTCGGGTGGCGGCACGGATGCGAAAGACCTTCTCGCCGTGCGTGATCGGGCGCTCGCGCTGGGCGGCGCGGTCGCTTTGGTGACGCAGCCGTACCGGGTGGCGGGACGCCGCGCGCCCGGCAACGCCGTCACCCAGGATGCCGCCTGGGTCGAGGTGATCGCCGCGCTGCGGCGGCAGTTCGGCGAGATCCCGTTGGTTCAGGGCGGGCGCAGCAACGGTGCCCGGGTGGCCTGCCGCACCGCCAAGGAGGTCGGGGCGCGCGGTGTGGTGGCGCTGTCGTTTCCGCTGCACCCGCCGGGCAAGCCGGAGAAGTCGCGGCGCGACGAATTGCGCGCGCCCGGACGCATCAAGGTGGTCGTGATCAACGGTGCGCGCGATCCCTTCGGCATTCCGGATGCCGCCGACGCCGCCGAGGTGCGGGTGATCGCCGGGCAGGCGCACTCCTACCGCTCCGGTTTCGACGAGATCGCCGATACCGTCGCGCCCTGGCTGAAGCGGTGGAGCACGGTCCGCAAACGCTGACGCCGCAGGCCGAGCGGGTATTTTCGGGGGCAGCGATGAATTCCGGTGCCGCCCATCGTCCAACGAAGGTGCGCACCGCGCTGGCGGGGCGCGTCGAACGGTACGAAAGGAACAGCATGGAGACCATCACCACCCCCTCCGGAGTCACGCTCGCGTTCGATCGGTTTGTGGGCGGTGCCGCCGGAACGGTCATCCTCATCGGCGGGGCCTTCGGTTACCGCAAGTTCCCGAAAATGGTCGAACTGGCCGAGAAGCTGGCCGACGAGTACAAGCTCACCGTGATCAACTACGACCGTCGCGGGCGCGGTGACAGCACCGATTCGCCGGGCGTCTACGACGTCGAGAACGAGATCGAGGATATCGCCGCCCTGGTGGCGGCCGCCGGTGGCTCGGCCGCGCTGTTCGGGTGGTCGTCGGGTGCGGGACTCGCGTTGCGCGCCGCCAACTCCGGCCGGATTCCGGGTATCACCGGGGTGGTCGCCTTCGAGCCGCCGTTCGTGGTGAATCGCCAAGAGTTCGTTCCCGCAAAGGATTTGGAGGTGAAGCTGCACCAGCTCGTCGCCTCCGGGAATCGCGGCAAGACGGTGAGCTTCTACATGACCAAGGCCATGGGTGTGCCGAGGGCCTTCGTCGCCGTCATGCGACTGACGCCGTTCTGGAAGGAACTGAAGGCCACCGCGAACTCGACGCCGCACGACTGGGCCGTCATGAAGGATTTCATGCGCGGCGAGTCGCTGCGCCCGGCGGATTGGGCGGGTGTCACGGTGCCGACGCTGGTGTTGGCGGGTGGTAGCAGCGGGCGATTGCTGCGCAATGGCGCGCGGGCCATCGCGGAGGTGCTGCCCACCGCCAAGCATGTGGAGGTCGCGAAGCTCAGCCACAACCCCAAGATCGACCTGCTGGCCCCGCCCGCGGGTGAATTCCTGGTCGGGCTCGCGCGGAAGGCGGATCAGTAGGAAGGCGGATCAGTAGGTCGGCGTTCGCGGCTGGCTCGTTCGCGCTCCTAGACTCGGGGCATGGATGCGACCGCCTGGGACGAGCTGTACGCCCGCACTGAATTGGTGTGGGGCGCACCGCCGAACAGCACGGTGGTGGAGCAGGTCTTCGGGTTGGAGCGGCGGTTTCCGGGCGGGGAGGGGAAGCCGGAGTTGCCGAGGGTGCTCGACCTCGGGTGCGGGGAGGGGGCCAACGCCATGTGGCTGGCCACGCACGGCTGGCAGGTAGACGCGGTCGACTTCGCTCAGGTGGCGATCGACAAGGGGCGGACGGTGGCGTCGCGGCTGTCACGGTCGGTGCGGAATCGGATTCGGTGGTTCTGCGCGGATGTCACCGATCTCGACGCCGCCGGATTGACCGGGCCGTACGAACTCGTGCTCATGGCCTTCGTGCAGCTGCCCGCGCGGCAGCGGCGGAAACTACTACTGCGCGCCGCGGACATGCTGACCGAGGAAGGGGTCCTGCTCGTGCTCGGCCACGACCCCCGCAATCTCACCGAAGGCTATGGGGGTGAACAGGATCCGGGCCTCCTGTTCACCCCGGAGGACATCGTGGCGGACCTGGCAGCCGCCGGGGACGCCGTTCGCGTACGGACGGCCGAGCACGTTCGGCGACCCACCGAGGACCGCGACGCCATCGACGCCTTGGTAGTCGCCACCCGACCCGCACCCGAACCAGAGGAACCGGCCGAGCTGGAGCAATGACCGTCGACACCGGGGGTTGATGTGCAGGGGGTCAAGGGCTCCGCCCCTGACCCCCTCGAGAGTTCTAGAGCGTGGTCTTCATGAGGATCACGTTGTACTGGCTGTGCACCGTGGTCAGGAAGTAGAGATCCCGCCCGGTCTGATACGGGAAGATCGACGGCGCGTAGGCCGTCGGCAGCTCGCGCGTGTCGATCAGCACCTCGGGCCCGCTCCACGGCCCCTCCGGACTGGGAGCCCGGTACATGACCACCGAATTCCACGGATCCGTGGTGAGCATGATGTATTGCCCGAGGTAGTCGTTCCACATCACCGACATCTCGGACACGCCGCCGCCGATGATCGGCGTCGCCGCGTTCACATCACCGCGCACCCACTTGTCCCCGGCCCAGTACTCGTACGCACCCAGATCACCGATGGCCGGTTCCGGCACGCGCGCCAGGAACGCCGGGTTGTTGCGCCCGGACGCCGTCCCGTACTCGTAGACGAAGCCGTCGTTCTTGAGGAAGGCGTTCATCTGGAAGTTCCCGTTGCCGCCCTCGTCGGGCCTGCGGGTGCCGGGCAACTCCACCCAGTTCTCCCCGTTGTCGCCGGAGACGGCGAGCCCGGAGAAGTTGGTGGTCCACTCGCCGGGCTCGTCCCAGCTGTGCACCGACATCAAACTCATGTACTGCGCGCCCGCCGCCGAGATGCCCGCCGTCGGAATGCGGCTGATCTCGATGAACGGGATCTTGGGGCTGGGAATGAGATCGCGCGCCTGGCCGAACCAGTCGCGCACCACGCTGTCGAAGTAGATGCCGCGCGAAGGATCCTGGGTGTGCGAGCGCACCAGAATATTGGACCGCCACGCCCAGGTGCTGCCCACCAGCAGATTCGGGAAGCCCACCCCGGCGGTGTCGCCGAAGGCCGTGAGCATTTCCCCGTGCCCGTTGTCCCACATGATGCCCAGGTCGGTGCCGAGCACGTTGTAGCTCTGCGTGTTGTTGGGGCTGGCCATACCGGTCACCTGGAAGACGGCCTTGGTGCGGCCGGGCAGATTGGGTAGGCCATTGGTGCCGTTGAGCACCGGAATCGGATTGATGGCGTTGGGGTTGGCGGCGGCGGGTGAGGTGACGGCGAGGAGTACCGCCGTGGAGCCCGCGACCGCCGACAACAGCAGAGAGGCTCTGGTTTTCTTCGTCAACGCGGTGAATCCTCCGGTTCTCGCCGAACACATGCGGTGCCACACGGTAGCGGTGACCGGCCACACTGTCATTCGGCTCGCTGGCAAAGTGTGCCGATGCTAACAGCGGAACCAGGGGTGGTGGGCGCGCAAACCAACTTGTTTGCTGTGAATTGACTTACTTGTTGTCTTTCCTATCACGGCCCAGGGCCTGTCGCAGGATGAGCGGCAACTGCGTCGCGCGCTCGATTCCGAAGGTGCGGCGCAGGCCCGCCTCCCAGGAGCGATCGAACAGCTTCTTGGCGCTGGCCACGGCATGCGGGGAGCGCGCCGCGATGCGGTCCACCAGCTTCTCGGCCTCGGCGCGCGGATCGGCGCACACCTCGGTGACCAGACCGATGCGCTGCGCGTAGCTGGCGTCCACCGGGTCGGCGGTCATGGTGAGCAGCAGCGCCTGATCGATGCCGACGAGCCGCGAGAGCGTGGCCGCGCCCGACATATCCGGGATGAGGCCGTGCTTGGCCTCCATCACCGCGAATTCGGAATCCGGTGTGACGAAACGGAAGTCGGCGGCCAGCGCGAGTTGCAGCGCACCCCCGTAGCAACGTCCGTGCACCACCGCGATCACCGGCTGCGGCAAACGCCGCCAGGCCCAGCAGGCCTCCTGGAAGGTATTGGTGCCGCGCCACGGCAGCGGCAGGAAATTGCCCGCGATGGCGAGCGGGTTGCTCATGGCCTTGGCGATATCCAGGCCGCTGGAGAAGCTCGGGCCGTTGCCGGAGAGGATGACGGCGCGAATATCGTCGCGGCCCTTGATCTCTCCGGCCACCCGCACCAGCTCGTTGAGCATCTCGATGGTGAGGCCGTTGTGCTTGTCGGGGCGGTCCAGCGTGACGTAGGCGCGATTGCCCTCGACGGTCAGCGTGACATTGTTGCTCATCGGCGTCTTTCCTGTTCCAGCTGGTCGAGCAGCAGCCGTGCGCAGCCTTCCGGATCGTCGTAGAAGGGCGTGTGGCCGCTGCCGCGCAGCGTCTCGTGTCGCGCCCCGGGAAGGAAGTCGCGGGCGCGGCGGCTCTGCGTGGCGTAGGTCAGCAGAATGTCACGATTGCCCCAGGCGATGGTGACCGGGAGGTCGGCCAGCGGCTTGGGGTCGGGCAGCCGCACCTGGGTGAACGAGGCGAGGGCGCGGTCGAATCCGGCCGCGCCGAGCAGACCCTCGGTGGTGTCGACGGCCACTTGCGCGCTGACGGCCCAGGGCTTTCCGAGAACCAGGCCCATGAATGCGCTGCGGCCCACCACATTTCCGAGGAGCGGGCGGACGACCGGGTGCAGCAGGGTCGCGAGATTCTTCGCCCGCGCCAGCGCCTGCTGACACCAGACGCGCCCCGGCGTATTCCAGAAAGCGATGGGGGAGTAGGCCGTAACGCTGCGCGCGAGCCCCCGCGCCGCCAGTTCGAGGACGATGTACCCGCCCATCGAATTCCCCGCCAGATGCGGACGCTCGATCCCCTGCTCGGTGAGGAACTCGGCCAGGGCGTCCACGAGATTCGCGACGGTGTTCTCCGGCAGCGGTGCGCTCCCCCCGAATCCGGGCAGGTCGACGGCGATCACGTCGAACGACTGCGACAGCCGCTCGATGACCGGCTCCCACACCTGCCACCGGCTCCCCACGCCGTGCACCAGAACCAGCGGTTCCCCCTGCCCCACCCGATAGTGGTTCAACATCATCGCCGCCACTCCTAAGAAACCGATCCACCCTGCCCCGACCCTAACCCCCAGAACCCAACCCCAATTGAGCTTTTCGGCCGACCCGAACCGGGTACGCGAGAAACCAACCCACGTTGGGGTTTCAGGGGCGAAGCCGCTGAGAGCCCCCGAGAGTTGGGCAACTCACGGTAGGATAAAAGGTATGGCAACTCGTAAGGTGACGCTGTCGCTCGACGCGGCAGCCTGGTCATATGCCGAACAAGCCGCCGCCCGCGCCGGAATGTCTCCCTCCGCCTGGATTTCCCGGGCGGCCCGTCGGGAAGCGGTGCGTATGGGATGCGGTCCGGTCCCGGAACCGGTAGAACTCGCTACGGCGGACGAGGCGGAGCTAGCCGCCGCGGAGGAGGCAATGCGTGCGCAAGGGTGAAGTCTGGGTCTACAACCCGCACGGCTCCTTCCGACGACGCAACATCATTCTCATCAGCAGCGACGGCATCAACGAGTCGCCGCGCCCCTGGCTGATCGCCGCGGAGATCCTCGAATCGGATCCGCAGGACATTCTCGCCGTCTCCATTCCCGGCCACGGCTGGATCCACGCCGGAAACCTCGGCCGCATCTACCGCCACTGGTTGGCGGAGCGAATCGACGTGGTGGACACCGACATCGCCGAGCGAATCGACACGGCCCTGCGCGCCGCCATGGATCTGTGAGAAAGTTCCTCCGGCATCCCACCCGTGAGATTCGAGGTACCCGTGAGGATTTCCCTGTTCGCCGCCGCCCTGCTCGCGCTGCCGCTGCTGGCCGCCT
Source organism: Nocardia sp. NPDC050406 (assembly GCF_044459025.1). NCBI lineage: Bacteria > Bacillati > Actinomycetota > Actinomycetes > Mycobacteriales > Nocardiaceae > Nocardia > Nocardia sp. NPDC050406. The sequence continues at coordinate 492,949 of NZ_JBITIM010000004.1, forward strand.
GCGGCAGCAGCGAAGACAGCAAACCCCCCGTCACCGAGGCCGACCTCGCCAAGTCGCTGCAAACCACCCTGCAAGACCCCGCCGTAGCCGACTGCGCCGCCAAAATCTATGTAGCCGAAGGCATCTCCCAAGACGGCCTGCGCGTCATGATCGACAAGGAAGTAACCACCAACCAGGCCCTCGACCCCGAACAATCCGGCATGTCCAAGGAAGACCAGGACAAAGCCGTCACCGCCACCAACCGCATCGTCACCGAATGCCTGAAGTAGCGATCTGACGGCGGCCGTTCCTGTGCGCGTGGACGCCCCCGGGTGAGCGGGGGCATCGACGCTGTCGGTTACAGGGGCGTTTGTAGGGCCGACACCGAGCAACTCTAGGTGAGCTAACTGTTGGCCACCGGTGACATTCGTCGTCGGCCGGGTGACATTTCGTGCCTGTCGGCGGTGCGGTCAGAGGATGGTCAGGGCGACGGTGACCGGGTCGCCGGGGGTGAGGTCTTCGGCGAGGCGGACCGGTTTCTTCACGGGGAGGATGTAGGTGCCGCGCTTCTTGTCGGGGAACAGGGAAGTGGACCAACGGGTGGTGCCTACCGTTACCTCTACTCGGACGGAGCCGAAGCCACCGGCTGTGGCGGCGTAGCGCTCCTCTATTTCGTCGGCGATGGGTTCGGGGAGGCTGACGAAATGCCAGGATGCGGTTCCCTCGTACTCCCAGAGTTCGGCGGAGAAGCGGTAGTGCGGCGTTGGCATGTGGGGACCGTATCGGGTGGGTCCGACACGGGGTGAGACCGCGTTATTCGCAGGCGATTCCGTCGTTGTCGCGGTCCAGGGGCGGTCGGTAGCCGGGGTCGCCGCGGTGGAGGGGGGCGGCTCCGGCGGCGCGGGCGGCGGTGCAGTTGGCGTAGTAGACCGAGGATTGCGCGGGGGCCGCGATCGGTGCGGTCGTGGGCGGGGTGAGGGTGGTGGCCGTCGGGGCGGACGCGGTGGTGACGGGGTCCGCGGTCGGCGGTGTGAGGGTGGTCGCCAGGCCGCGTGGTTGCGGCGGTTCCACGTCGCAGGCTTGGAAGGACAAGGCCAGGACGCCGAAAGCGGCGGCGGCGATCAAGGCCGCGTTTCTGGAAATGTGCGGATGTCGTGAAGCGTTCATTGTTCCTCGTGCGCGCCGCCCGAATGGCAGCAAGAAGTAGGGGTCGGTAAGACCCAAAATGGAGACCGGATAGTCGATTTGGTAATTGCGAAGCGAAAAAGCGGACCAATGCCGAATGGATCGGCGGGCGGTAGCCGGGTGTTACCGGACGTAGGGTGGGGCGGGTGAGTCGCGATCCGTACTGGAATCACAACACCCACTACCACCGCTGGGTACTCGATCAGATCCCGGCCGGAGCGCGCACCGCGCTCGATATCGGTTGCGGTGACGGCCTGCTGGCCCGCAAGCTCGCCACGCGCGTGCCCGACGTCCTCGGGGTCGACAAGGATGCCGCGATCCTGGCGCAGGCCGCCCCGGCCGCGAACCTGCGCTACGACCAGGCCGACTTCCGTGACCTCACAGGCACTTTCGATCTCGTGACCGCCGTGGCGAGCCTGCACCACGTCCCAATCGACGACGGACTGAAGGCCCTCCAACGGCTCGTCGCCCCCGGCGGCACGCTGGCCGTGGTCGGCCTGTGGAAAATGAGCGTCCGCACCGAATACGTGTACCTCCCCCTGCTGCCCATCATCCGCACCATGGACCTGCTGCACGGCAAGGGCGGCCCGGGCGCACCGATGCGCGACCCCGACGAAGACCTGAGCCAGATCAGAGCGGCGGCCGCCGCGATCGTCCCGGGCGCGACAATCCGCCGCAGATTGCTCTGGAGATACACCCTGGAATGGAAGAAGCCCGACTAGCGGGCGGGAGAGAAGAGAGCCGGTGACGGGAATCGAACCCGCACTCTCAGCTTGGGAAGCTGATGTTCTACCACTAAACTACACCGGCTGATCGTGCATACCAGGTATGTACGAGCGATCGAGACTCTATCAGAAGCGGTCCTGATGGACGCAAGTTCGCAGCGTGTTCGTGGGGGCGCGCGGGGGAGATCGCGGCAGGTTTCGCTGAACCCGGGGTGATCGTCTACGGGCGGTCGTAGACTGTGCGCTGGGTCGAAAACCCGTCCACCACAGGAACTTTGGGATGCGCTGAACGTTTGCTAGCGCACGTGGCGCGCTTCCTCGAGGAGGACGCATGACCGCGACGCCCGCACGCGAAGTGCCGCAGCTGGAGCCAGCGCGGCCGTATCCGCGCCGCATGGGGCCCAAGGGCTCCTACCTCTGGAAGATGATCACGACCACCGATCCCAAGGTGCTCGGGATCATGTATCTGTTCACCGCCATGTCGTTCTTCCTGATCGCGGGCGTCATGGCGCTGTTGATGCGGGCCGAGCTGGCGCGGCCGGGGATGCAGTTCCTGTCGCCGGAACAGTACAACCAGCTGTTCACCATGCACGGCACCATCATGTTGCTGTTCTATGCGACTCCCATTGTTTTCGGATTTGCCAATGCTGTGCTGCCACTCCAGATCGGGGCGCCCGATGTGGCGTTCCCGCGCCTGAACGCGCTCAGCTACTGGCTGTATCTGTTCGGTGCCACCATGGCCACCGCCGGATTCATCACCCCGGGCGGCGCGGCCGACTTCGGCTGGACGGCCTACACCTCGCTCAGCGCCGCCACGCACTCGCCCGGTGTCGGCGCGGACCTGTGGATCATGGGCCTGGCGGTCTCCGGTCTGGGCACCATTCTCGGCGGCGTCAATATGATCACCACGGTCATCTGCCTGCGCTGCCCGGGTATGACCCTGTTCCGCATGCCCCTGTTCACCTGGAACATCCTGGTGACGAGTGTCCTTGTGCTGCTTGCCTTCCCGATTCTCACCGCGGCGCTCATGGCCTTGGCGGTGGACCGACACCTGGGCGGGCACATCTACGACCCGTCCAATGGCGGCGTCCTGCTCTGGCAGCACCTGTTCTGGTTCTTCGGCCATCCCGAGGTGTACATCGTCGCGCTGCCGTTCTTCGGCATCGTGACCGAGATCTTCCCGGTGTTCAGCCGCAAGCCGCTGTTCGGCTATTCGACGCTGGTGTACGCCACGTTGTCGATCGGCGCGCTGTCGGTGGCGGTGTGGGCGCACCACATGTACGCCACCGGAGCCGTGCTGCTGCCGTTCTTCTCGATCATGACCTTCCTCATCGCCGTACCCACCGGCGTGAAGTTCTTCAACTGGGTCGGCACCATGTGGCGCGGCCAGCTGACCTTCGAGACACCCATGCTGTGGTCGGTCGGCTTCCTGGTGACGTTCCTGTTCGGCGGCCTGTCCGGCATCATCCTGGCCAGCCCGCCGCTCGACTTCCACGTCACCGACTCGTATTTCGTGGTGGCGCACTTCCACTACGTGCTGTTCGGCACCATCGTGTTCGCGACCTTCGCGGGCATCTACTTCTGGTTCCCCAAGATGACCGGCCGCCTGCTCGACGAGCGGATCGGCAAGATCCACTTCTGGAGCACCTTCCTGGGCTTCCACGCCACCTTCCTGGTGCAGCACTGGCTGGGCAACGAGGGCATGCCGCGCCGGTATGTGGACTACCTGCCCAGTGACGGGTTCACGACGTTGAACACCATCTCGACGGTGGGCTCGTTCCTGCTCGGGGCGTCGATGATCACCTTCGTGTGGAATGTCTTCAAGAGCTACCGCTACGGCGAAGTGGTGACCGTGGACGATCCGTGGGGCTACGGCAATTCGCTCGAGTGGGCGACCACCTGCCCGCCGCCGCGACACAATTTCTTCGACCTGCCGCGCATCCGCTCCGAACGCCCGGCCTTCGAACTGCACTATCCACACATGGTGCCGCGCATGCGGGCCGAGGCCCACGTCTCCTTCGGTCGCCGACAGCCCCGCGTCGTGCACCAGGAGGCGACCGCCACCGCGCCGAGCCTCACCAAGCGCGCCGACGATCCGGACCCACCCGCCACCGAGCACTGAGGCGGCTTTCGCGCCCCCGACCCAACCCGGCGAAACTCGGAGGTGAGCGGCAACTACGCTCTTGCGCGTGCTGCTTTCCGATCGCGACATCCGCAAGGAGATCGCCGCTGGGCGTCTCGGGCTCGACCCGTTCGACGACAAACTCGTCCAGCCGTCGAGTATCGACGTGCGGCTGGACAGTCTGTTCCGGGTGTTCAACAACACCCGCTACACCCATATCGATCCCGCCCAGCGCCAGGACGAGCTGACCTCCCTGGTCGAGCCCACCGCCGGGGAGCCCTTCGTGCTGCACCCGGGCGAATTCGTGCTCGGCTCCACCCTCGAGGTGTGCAGCCTCCCCGACGATCTGGCCGGACGCCTCGAGGGCAAATCCAGCCTCGGCCGCCTCGGCCTGCTCACCCACTCCACGGCGGGCTTCATCGATCCGGGCTTCAACGGGCACATCACCCTGGAGCTCTCGAACGTGGCCAACCTGCCCATCACCCTCTGGCCCGGCATGAAGATCGGCCAGCTGTGCCTGTTCCGCCTCACCAGCCCGGCGGAGAACCCGTACGGCACGGCGGCCGCGGGCTCGAAGTACCAGGGCCAGCGCGGCCCAACCCCGTCGCGCGCCTACCTGAACTTCCAGAGCGCGATCGACTAGCTGGTCCGGGCGGAAACCCCTGGCCGCCGGAAGTATTCGCGGGTGGCTCGCGGAATCCACAGCAGCGCCAGCACGCACAGCGACAGCGTCCAGCCCGCGATCAGCATGGCGTGCACCCCCGCCTCCGGCCAGATGGCCCACACCACGAAGCGGCCCGCGAACTGGCAGCCGAGCAGCACCGTGATGACGATGCGCGCCCACTCGCGCCCGCGCCAGACCTGAAGCGCCAGCACGGCATACAGCGGCGCGCCGATCAGGTGGTAGACGGTGCCGACATTCCACCCGACGGGCGGGATGAGCAGCACGACGATGTGATTGACGGCGTGGACGGCGATGCCTGCGGCGGCCAATCGCACCGTCAGCGGGATGTCGGACACGATTCCACCTTCCGGCCCCGGAGGACGGGTGCTTTTCGCGTGGATGAATCGGCTTGTGCCGCAGGTGTTTCGCCCTACTGGCACCGCCTACGACGGTAGTCGGCCGCGACCGCGCCCGCATGCCCGCGATGTCGGGGGCCGTCAGCAGTCCTCGGCGAAGGCGCGCACGTAGCCCGCGGTCTGATAGGCGTACTGGTAGATCCAGCGCGGCGGGCCGATGTGCGGGCGCGCGTCGACCACGAGAATCTCGCCGTCCCAACACTTTCCGAGAATGTAGCGGGCACGGGAGACGTGTGGGGTGAAGGTCACCACGATCACCCGCCGCCACCCCTGCGACCGCGCGCGCTCGGCCAGGTACCGGCCCTCACCCCGGGTGGTGCGCGGATCGGGGTCGAAGCATTCCACCGCGAAGCTGTAGCCGCCGTGGCAGATGCGGTTCACCAGCGGGCTGTGCTCGTACGGATCGGAGAAGATCACCCTCGGCGCGAAGCCCTCGCGCGCCAGGCGCAGGCCGAGCTCCTCGCGGCCGTCGTGCGCCCCGCCGAGGACCAGAATGGCATCCGCGGGCCGGGGCGAATCGAGCCGAGGGCGGACATAGACCGGCCACAGCGCGGCGACGAAGACCGCTGCGGCGCACAGCAGCACGACGGCTGCTCGAGTACGGCGGCTCCACGGCATTCGCCGATGCTAACGACGGCCCGTGGCGCGGCCGGGCATCCGCGCCCGCGGGACTGTCGCGAATACGCCGAATTCGCTGCCCGCAGCCGGTGTACGTGGGACTCGGCAGCCCGTAGGGTGACACCGACAGGTACAGTGACCCCACCGCAAGTGTGAAGCGACGCTGACCATCCGCAGGCGGCGGTACCCGCTCGCACGTCGTGGAGTGTGAAACGAGATGGGCTGCAGATGAGTTCGGTACTGGGAGTGTCGGTGGGGGCGGGCGCGGTTCGCGTCGCACGGCCCGCTGCCGAGCATTCCGCCGGACCCGAAGCGCCCGACGCCTTCGACGTGCAGGCCATCCCCGTCGGCGACAAGAGGGTCGAGGTGCTGGTCGCCGATGCGGTGAGCGCGGTGCTGGCCGCCGACCCGCAGACCATGGCCACCGCCATCGCCTTCCGCGACGAACAACACGCCCGCGCCATTCGCGCCGAGCTGGCCCGCCGCCAGGTCATCAATTACGAACTCATTCCCGATGTCGTCGCCGCGCTGGAATTGCTCGAATACACCGGCGATATCCAGGGTTTCGGCACCGTCGCCGTCTACGACCTGGGCGCGTCCGGTTTGTCCATCACGGTGGTCGATACCGCCAGCCGCCAGATCCACCACACCGAACGCACCAGCGATATCAGCGGCGACTATCTGGATTCGCTCATTCGCGAACAGCAGATCGCCTCGGGCCGGATCGCGCACCCGCCGGACGCGGCCGGACTCGCCGCCATGGACGAGCTGTGCCGCCAGGCCAAGGAGCAGCTGTCCACCAGCACCGCGGTGGCGCTGCCCTCGCCCGAAGGGCTGGTGCTGCTGTCGCAGGAGAATTTCGAGGCGCTGATCATGCTGGCGGTGGAGTCGTCGGCGCGCATGGCGCGCGATGTCATCCAGCGCTCGGAGCAGCCGGTGCAGGCCGTCGCCGTGATCGGCGGCTGTGCCCGGATTCCCTTGGTGGCGAAGGTCTTGCGCCGCTGGCTGGGCGTTCCGGTGGTGGTGGCGGAGGACCCCGATACCGTCACGGTGCGCGGCGCGACCATGCTGGCGCGGCCCATGCCCTACCACCAGCCGGTGGCGCAGCCGCCGCGCTTCGACGACGGCGCTACCCGACAGTTCCAGCGGCACGAGCCGCAGCCCGCACCGGCGCAGCCCGCACCGGCGCGGCGCGGCGGCCGGGTCGGCAAGGTCGGCAAGGTCGGCGGTGATGTGGCCGACCGGTTCCGTCGTCGCCGCGAGGTCAGTGTCGCCGGGGTGGCGGTGGGCGCGCTCGTGGTCGTCGCCGCCATCGGCATCACGCTGGGCTGGCGTCCGCCTGCGCTGGAACACGATTCGCAGAGTCGCGATGCCAGCACCACCGTCGAGACCACCGCGGCCCGCCCGAGCACCACGACCTCCACGCCGCCCACCACCGAGGCGACCAACGAGTCGGTGGCCGCGCCGCCGCCGCGCTGGGCGCCCGCCACCACCACCGAAGCGCCGCCGCCGCCCGGCGCGAACACCATCACGGTCATTCCGGGGCTGCCCCCGATCGTGGTGCCGACGATCCCGCCGCTGTTCCCGGCCCCATGACAGGAAACGCGCCCTTCGGAAATCCGAAGGGCGCGTTGTCGTCTCAGTCCCGCGCGTGCCGAGCCCGGCGCGGCGGATCCTCGTCGTCCCCGTCGTCACGGCGAGGCTGCGGCGTCGGCCAGGAGACCGACGCCTGCTCCCCGGTCTGCGGCCACAACTTCAGCTGCGGATCGGTGGGGTAGTCGTCGCCCGGTACCGAATCATCCTGTGGCGCAACGGCTGGCTGGTCGTCGCCGAGCAGTGAATAGGTCCGCCGAACGGCGGGTTGCTCGCCGCTCTGTCCGGCAGCGCCGCGCCGCGCTGCGGGTTGCTCACCGCTCAGCCCGGAGTCGCCGCGCCGTGTCGCGGATTGCTCGCCGGAGGCCCGCTGCTGCTCCCCGGCCTGTCCGGCCGACCGCTGCACGGCCGAATCCTGTTCCCCGAGAGCCCCGGTGCGCCGCAGCGCGGCCTCCTTGTTCGCGCTGCGCACCGGCCGCTTGCGGGCGGGCGGCGTCGCCGCTGCGGCGCGGAACGGCCGTGCCAGCAGCACCGCGATACCCGTGGTCAACGGCACCGACAGCGCCAGACAGATACCGCCCACCGCCGAGCGCGTGATCTCGATGGCCACCGCGTCCCCGGTCAGCACGTCGCGGATCGACCGTCCCGCCACGCTGAACAGCAGCAGCAGGGGCAGCGCGCCACCGGCGTAGGCGAGCACCAGGGTGTAGACGGTACTGGCGATGTGGTCGCGGCCGACGCGCATGGCGGCGGCGAAAATCTCACGGCGCGAGGACTTCTCGTCCAGCGCCGCCAATTCGAAGGCGGCCGACGCCTGGGTGATGGTCACGTCGTTGAGTACGCCGAGGGAGCCGATGATGAAGCCCGCCAACAACAATCCGGTAATGCTGACGTGCTGGATGTAGGTGGCGACATTGGTGTTCTGCTCTTCCGACAATCCGGTCAGATGGGTCAGTTCGATGACCACCCAGGACAGCGCCGCCGCCACCAGCATGGAGGTGAGCGTGCCCAGCAGCGCCGAACTGGTGCGCAGATTCACCCCGTGCGCCAGGTACAGCACCGCGTAGAGAATCAGCGAGCCCGAGACCAGCGCCACCGGAATGGCCGGTTTGCCGTCCAGCAGCGCGGGCAGCAGGAACACCACCAGCACGCCGAAGGCGAAGCCGAGCCCGAGGATGGCCCGCAGCCCGCGCCACCGCGCCACCACCACGATCACGATGACGAAGACGGCGAAGATCAGCGCCAGCGGCAGCCCGCGCGCGTAGTCCTCGAACGAGTACATCGGCGAGCCACTGGGATCGGACTGCCGCACGATGCGGATCTCGTCCCCGGCGCGCAGATCGGGCTGCCCCGGTCCGGGCGCGATCTCGAACAGGGTCTTGTTGCCCGCGTGCGGCCCGGAGTCGATGCTGATGATGCTGCGTTGGCACTCATAGGCATTCGTGCGCGGCGGCGCGGGACTGTCCGGAAACACCCGCCCCAACGACGGACTCCCACAGGGCCCCACATCCTGCATCACGACGGTCCCGGCCTCGGTCGTCACCGCCCCACCCGCCGCACTCTGCATGGGCAGCGGAATATCGACCGACTGACTACTCGGCCACAGCCACAACACCCCCGCGAGCGTGGCAACCCCGATCACGGTCAGCAATCCGATCACCACCCGAGCAGCCGTAGCGCCAATGGCGATAGGCCCGGAATGGTCGTGATGATGATGGTGGTGGTCGCTCACCCGGGCGAGCCTAACGAAAACGATTCCGCCTTGCGTCCCGCGCCCACACAACGCCGACCACCGATCACAAAGGTGACGACTGATTTCGCGACGTTCGGGGTAACTCACCGGGTACGCCCAGAATGGTTTCGGCTCTCAACCGGCGGCACGCGTTCACGACGGTCGACGGCTCCAAGCCGTGCGCTGAATTTTCGGGGAGGCGGGAGAGGGCGGCGGAGAGCAGGGGGATGTCTCCGCCGCCCGGGGTCGGCGGCCCAGGGGGGGTAGGCCTGCCGAACCAGGGCCGGACGACCCAGGGGGGGTAGGTGGTCCGGCCGGGCACTCGAAGTGCCGAAAACCACTGTACACAAAACGCAGTTCTTTGCGCTAGCTAAGTCTCTAAAAACCCGGCTTTTTTGTACTCATGGTCTGTTTCGTTTGGAACTACTGCCGGTATCCGGCGAGGAAGTTGCCGAAGCGCTCGATGGCCACGGCCAGGTCACGCGCCCACGGCAGCGTCACGATCCGCAGGTGATCGTGGTGCGGCCAGTTGAAGCCGGTGCCCTGCACCATGAGGATCTTCTCCTGCAACAGCAGATCCAGCACCAGCTTCGAATCATCGTGGATCTCATGGACTTCCGGGTCCAGCCTCGGGAACGCGTACAGCGCGCCCTTGGGCTTCACACACGACACACCCGGAATCGAGTTCAGCTTCTCCCACGCCACATCGCGCTGCTCCAGCAGCCGCCCGCCGGGCAGGATCAGGTCCTCGATGCTCTGATGCCCGCCCAGCGCCACCTGAATGGCATGTTGCGCGGGCACATTCGGACACAGGCGGGTGGAGGCGAGCAGATCGATGCCCTCCAGGAATCCGGCCGCGTGCTCCTTCGGCCCGGTGATCACCAGCCACCCGGCCCGATAACCCGCCACCCGGTAGGTCTTGGACAGCCCGTTGAAGGTCAGACACAACAGATCCGGGGCGAGCGTGGCCAGCGAGGTGTGCTTCACATCGTCGTAGAGGATCCGGTCGTAGATCTCGTCGGCCAGCAGCAACAGCTGATGCTTGCGGGCCAGATCCACGATCTGCTGCAACACCTCCGCCGAGTACACCGCACCCGTCGGATTGTTCGGATTGATGACCAGCAGCGCCTTGGTCTTGTCGGTGATCTTGGATTCGATATCGGCGATATCGGGCTGCCACCCATTGGCCTCATCGCACAGGTAGTGCACCGGCGTCCCGCCCGACAGCGACGTCATGGCCGTCCACAGCGGATAGTCCGGCGCGGGGATGAGCACCTCGTCGCCATTGTTCAGCAGCGCCTGCATGGTCATGGTGATGAGCTCGGAGACGCCATTGCCCAGATACACGTCGTCGACGTCGAACTCCGGGAAGCCCGGCTCCAACTCGTACCGGGTGACAATGGCCCGGCGCGCGGACATGATGCCCTTGGACTCCGAATACCCCTGCGCGTAGGGCAGCGCCGCGATCATGTCGCGCATGATCACATCGGGCGCGTCGAACCCGAACGGCGCGGGATTGCCGATATTGAGTTTGAGGATGCGATGCCCCTCGGCCTCCAACCGTGCCGCGTGTTCGTGCACCGGTCCCCGGATTTCATAGAGGACGTTCTGGAGTTTGGTGGACTGCTCCAGCGTGCGCGGCGGGCGATAGGGATGGTGGCTCACCCGTCCAATGGTGCCATTCGCCCGCAATCGACTTTTCGCGCTGTGCGCAATGCCGCAGGGTGGCCCGCCTCACCCCGCCTGATTACCGGGGGGAATGCCTTTCGCGGCCGTCGCCCCGCAGAATTCCTCGATTCGCTCGTCCAGGTTCCGCGCCGCCACCGCATCGCGGTACCTGGGTCCGGCCAGCCGCTGCCGTAGGCCGGTCAACCGGTCCTCCAGCTGGGCGATGCGCTTGTCCTCGTCCAGTTGCAGCACCGGTTGCAGGGCTTCGGCCGCGCCGTCGAGACTGCCGTTGATCAGATGCGCGGCGGCGCTGTCCACCCTGGCCAGGGCCTCCGCCCCGTAGGAGCGTTGTTCGGTCGGACCGCTGGCATAGAGCTCGATGGCCCGGCGGGTCGCCTCCAACGCCGGTTCGGCCTGGCCGAGATGGATGTAGGTCGCGCCCGCGTAGTACTGGCTCTTGGGCTCGTTGAAGCCGAAGACCCCGCCCACCTCGTCGTGCAGGGTGTCGCTGCTGTCCCCGCCGCGCGCGCCGTCGGCGGCGTGGATGCAGCGTTCGGTATCGGAGGTGCTGCCGAGCTTGGACCAGATGCGCGCCTCGATATTGAACAGTCGCACCTTGGAGGTGACCGAATCCGCGTAGCGCTGTCCGGCCTGCGCCAGCTGGACCGCGCGGCGGGGCCGCTCGGATTTGTACTCGATCAGCGCCTGCATGCCGCGGGTCCAGGAGCGCAGGCCGTTGTGGGCGCACAGCTCCGCGTAGGCCCACGAGGCCCGGGCCTGTTCGCCCGCGGCGTCGTAGTAGCCGAGGTCGGTGCTGGCATTGGCGAGCAGTCCGGACAGGGTGCCCGCGAGCAGATACAGATGTGAGGTGTCGGAGGGTCGCTGATGGCCCTCGAGCAGGCGGTACACCCGGCGGCGCACCCGTAGCATCTCCACCATCATGGGGACGGGCGGTACGTGCACGTAATCGTTCGCGATGCGCGTGACATCGGCGTCGAGCTGTTCCAGGGTGGTGGCACCCACATTGGTGCTCTCGGCCCGCCCGGCGTGCTCACTTGCTTCATGGGCAGCCGCCATGATCAGATCCCTCTCCGAAATCGCCGCTAACGCATCGCCCCTCATCGCACCCGTGTCCACGAGTGTCAGTAGTTCCGCGTCGCTGAAATTGATTGATTGCGCCGAATTGAGCGGGCGCGCATCGAAACCGGGCGCGGGACGGTCGATCAGAGGTTGGTCGATCAATGCCGCGAACCGCGCCCGCACAACGTCGTCGGACCTGGCCAGGGAGGTATCGAGGGCAGCTTGATTGATCGGGCGCGGATGTACCCGATGCCCCCCGGCCTCCCACTTCGAGACCAAGCGTTCGTGGACACCGAGATGCGCCGCGAACTCTCGGATACTCATCCGCTTGGCATCGCGGAGGGCGCGGGCCTCTTTTCCTGACCACTGCCGGACCACGACGTCCATCCCTTCCGAACGAACTCCATTGTCCAGGGTACGAGTGCGGAGGTGACATCGGCCACAAGCGAAACCGACCTGGTACCAGCCGTTCTCCGCACCGCGAGCAGTGGCGGCGGAAAGGCAGCGTAAGGAGGGCGTGCGGGCGTATTCACAGCGCCCGCGCGGGAGCCACCCTGGAGGCGGAGGCAAGGAGTTCGGGGTGAATGCGGACAGGCTGAGGACCGTCGGGGACTGGGTGGCGTTCTACCGCCACGAGTTCGGGCTCCCCGTCAGCGAACGCGGCGGGTTCGTCATGCTTCCCGTCACCGGAAAGGTGGGTGTGGTGCATCTGCCGGTGCGGCGTGCCGAAAAGGTCCGTGCCGCATTGGAACAGGACGGCCAGGCCGGGCCCATGCTGGCACGGCAGATTCGGTGGAGTTTTCTGGTCGAACCCGATTCCCGCCCAGGGGATCAAATACTCGAAGTTCTCAATCGTCTCGATATAGGCATTCCGCCCATAGGTTCCGCCGTCATGTTGCCCACGGGGTTGGGGCAGTGGACGCGCGAGGGCTGTCACTGGGTGGCGCCGCCGAGTCGCGACACCAAACTCCCACCCCTGTCGATGATCATCACGACAGCTCTGGCGGTGGGGACGGGAAGCGAGGATTAACGCAGCCGACCTCGCGACCTGTTCGGGTCCGCCCCTTTCTGGCAGTCGACGGGGCGGACCCGGATGGTGTTGTTCAGGAAGCGTTTTCGGTGCACTCCGAGGTGACCAGGGTGGCCTGCTCGGGCTGCGAGCTGCCGAAGGCGAGCGGGGACACCGCGCCGAAGGCGGCGATGGCGGCCTGTTCCGCCTCGTGTCGGGTGGCTCCCGCGCGCCCGACATAGCGGCCGTCCTTTTCGGCGATGGCGCCACAGCCGTTGGCGAATCGCACGATGATCGCGCAATTCGATTTGCCCGAGGTGGCGCATTCCGCGAGTGCGCGCGCATCCGCGCTGTCGAAATCCGGGTAATTGAAACCGGATCCGATATCCGCGCCGCTACCGTCGACCGAAATAGCGAGTGCGCCGTAGAGCGATCCGTCGGCGTCCGGTTGGGCGCTGGCGACCCCCGCCCCCATGAGCGACGAAACCGTCGCGATCAATGCCAGCAGGCCGAAGGCGGCCCTGCCCCACCGGGACATGTGGTTCTCCCTTGAAAGACACGATGTTTCGAGCCTGATCTAAATGGAGATCGGGTCGATTGTCCAAATGTTCCGATGGGGCCGTTTCGTCCGGTCCGCGGCCGGTCAGCTCAGAGGCGTTGCCACAGTGCCGGAGTCGCGTCCGGGGTCCAGTTCGGATCGTGCACCTGGTGGGCCTGCAGGCAGCGGTAGCGCGCGCCCTCGTAGGTCACCACGTCGCCGATCTCGTACTCCGCGTTCACCTGCCAGGTGTCGCTGGCCGGTGCGCCGGAGGTCGGCGGCGCGGTGGTGGTGGGATGCTCGTGCGTCGTGGTCGGCGCGGTGGTGGTGGCCGGGGGCTGCGACGTGCTCGGCGGCTGAGTGGTCGTGGGCGGTGCCGTGGTCGTCGGCGGAGCCGTTGTCGTGGGAGCCGGTGTGGTGGTGGGCGTTTCGCCACCGCCACCGATATTCAGGTCCACGCACGAGTAGAAGGCATTGGTGGTGTCGCCGATATTCCAGATGGCGAGCAGTTTCTGCTTCCCACTGAACTTGCTCAGATCGATGGTGTGCGTGACGGATTGGGCGGGCTGCTCGTTGTTGCCCTCCACCAGACCCACCCGGGTGTCACCGATGTAGTACTCCCAGTTCTCGGTACGGTGGTTGGCGGTGAACTTCCAGGTGAAAGACGCTGTGCTGCCGACATTCTGGACCTGCCACGGCTTGGAGTCGTCGCTCAGCTCGGCGTAATCGCTGTTGCCTCCGTGGCAGTTGCGCTGCCCCTTGGCTCCTTCCACGCTCTGCGGCTCATAGGAAATGGAGCCGCAGGACACGGTGCCCTGGGCGCACTGGGCCTGGCGGCTGGCCGGACTGTCGACGTAGCCGTGTGCGCTGGCGGTGGCCGCGGGCAGGATGGCGATGAGCAACGGGCTGATACCCGCCGCGGCGCCGAGGACGGACAGACTTCTGCGTACCACGTGTTCTCCCTTGCGTGTTCGGGGACGAACAGAGGTCGACGTGCTGTCCCGCTTCGGATCCGCAATACCAACTAGGTCACTTTTCGATAAAAGTGTGTTCCAGACCATAAGTGTGAAATATGGGTGGGTCAATAGTGCGAATCTACGAGTAAACGGTTGCTGGATGCCTCGAAGAGGGCTTTGACCGGGAGATACCTGGACGCTAGGCCGTTGCGGGACAGCCTGTCTCGTATGCGTCAGCCCGCTCAGCGGACATTCGGCAACATGGTCAGCCCTGGCGGGCCACCGCCTCGCACAGAGCCGTGATACCCGCGGCATCGGCTTCGAAGTGATCGAAGTCCTGGGGCACGCCGGGTTCGGCGAAGGACACCTCCGAGCCCTCGACGATCAACCCGGGCACCGCGATCCGGGGCGCCGCGTGCACATCGAGCACACCCGTGCGCTCCAGAATCTCCGCGGCGTTGTCGGCGCGCAGGCCGCCGCACGCCATCACGTCGATGGCGCCCCCGGCGCGCGTCACCAACTTCCCGATCAGCGCCGCGCCGTCGATGACCGAGGGCTGGCGACCGGAGGTGAGCAGGCGGGCACAGCCCAATTCCATGATCTGTTCGAAGGCGCGGTACGGCTCGGCGCAGACGTCGAAGGCGCGGTGGAAGGTGACCTCCATATCGCCCGCGGCCTCCATGAGTGTGGCCATGGCGGCGGTATCGACCTGACCCTCCTCGTCCAGCACGCCGAACACCACACCCGCCGCGCCGAGCCTGCGGACTTGGCCGATATCGGCGCGCATGAGCGCCACTTCGGCGGGGGAGTAGCGAAAGTCGCCCGGGCGCGGGCGGATCAGGACCTGCACCTTGGTCCGCGACGCGAGCTCCAGCGACTGGGCCACCAGCGCCGTGCTCGGGGTGAGTCCGCCCAGCAGCAGTCCGGTACACAATTCGATGCGATCGGCCCCGGCGGCGTCCGCGATCCCGACGCCCCCGAGCGTCTCGACACCGATCTCGACCCGAACCGCTTGCGCCTGCGCCATGTCTACCAGTATTGACCAGCCCGGACAGGTTCGCTTGCTGCCAGTTAGCGGACCGCGTGTTCGCTGGTCGGAGGCACTGCGCCGACGGCGCGCTGGTAGTTCGACGCCACGTCGTCGGGGATCGGCGCGAGCGTGGACGGGTGCAGGAAGTCGCGCAGATTGGTACCCGTGCACGCGGAATCCAGATTGCGCGCGCCGCGCACCGCGGTCACATCACCCAGGTGCACGGTGCGGAAGTCGATGGAGAAACGGGTGACGCCGGAGTCGTTGGGCAGCGACGAGTGCAATTGATTGCCGGAGAACATCATCAGGCCGCCCTGCTCGGGCAGGACGGTCACGGTCGGCTCGAGATCGGCCGCCTCGTCCACGATGCGCGGCTGCACCCGGGTATCGGTGCCGATATGGCTGGCGGCCTCGAAGCGGGAGGTGCGATTCCACTCGTCGTAGTCGTAGCGGTCGGAGGAGTTGCGCACCGGCCGATCGACATAGCGCGGGTGGAAGCACATGGCATTGCGCTCGGTCACCGGGAAGATGGGTAGCCACCAGTTGATCTGGCAGAACGGTGCCGAGTACCAGGTGTCGCGGTGGGCGTGGAAGGCGTAGGCGATACCGGTGGTCAAGTAGCCGTCCGAGGTCGAGGTGCGCAGGCGCGGCACGTCGAAGTACGTATTCTCGTCGCAGCCATGGGATTTCATGACCGCCGCGACGAGCTGCTTGGAACGCTCGTGATGGATGAAGCGCGGTTTCAGCGCGGCGAGGATCTCGACCATGCGCCGCACCGGCAGTTCGTGTTGGGCGGTCTGCGGGTCGAGCGGTCCGAATGCCTCGGCGATGAGTTCCCGCGCGAACTCGGTCAGCGCGAGCGAGGCGTCAGTGGCGGGGTAGACGCAGACCGCGCCGTGGTAGAGCAGTTCGCGGCGGTGGTCATCGGTCACTCGCGGTGCGGAGTACACAGTGGTCATCACATGTCCCGGAGGTCTGGGGAGTGGCTACACCGTTAGCGCTCGCTTGGTCGGCGGCGTTACGACGCGCCCGCGGTGGCGCCGCCGGATGACGGCACCACCTCTCCCGGCGCTTCCGCGTCGCCTGTCGCGGCGGTTACAGGCGCTGCCAGAGCGCCGGAGTATTCGGGGGCGTCCAGTTCGGGTCGTGCACGGTGTGGGCTTGCAGGCACCGATAGCGAGTTCCGTTGTGGGAGACAACATCTCCGACGGAGTAGGTCGCGCCCTGTTGCCAGCTGCCGTTGTCCGGCCGGTGGGTGGACGTGGGGGGATGGGAGTGCGAGGGGGTGGTTGTCGGTGCGGTGGTGACCGGCGGCCGCGTAGTGCCGGGTGGATTAGTGGTGGTCGGGGCAGGGGGTTTCGTGGTGGGCGAGCCGCCGCCGATGTCCAGGTCGATACAGGAATAGAAGGCCATGGCGGTATCGCCGATATTCCAGACGGCCAGCAGTTTCTGCCGTCCGGTGAAGTCGCCGAGATCGACGGAGTGCGAGAAGGATTGCGGCGGAATCTCGTTGCCGCCCTCCACCAAGCCGACCCGGGTGCCGCCGATGTAGTACTCCCAGTTGGCGGTTCGATGCTGGGCGGTCAGCTTCCAGGAGAACGAGACCGTGCGCCCGACCGAATGCACCTGCCATGGCTTGGCGTCATCGTCCAGCTCCGCGAACCGCGAGATATTCGCGCTACAGCTGCGTAGGCCCTTGGGTCCCTCCACGCTCTGCGGCTCGTATTCGATGTCCCCGCAGTCGATCACGCCCTGTGCGCACTGTGCCTGTCTGCTCGCGGGGGACGAGACATACCCGTGTGCGTTGGCCGTACCGGCGGGCACGGTCACCATCACGATGGGCGAAATCCCCACCGCGACACCGATTGTGGACAGCACTCTGCTACCGAACACGCGAAACTCCTTGTGAGAGAACGAATGGGCAGCGGGGGGCCCGCCTGCTGTCCGTGACCGATCCGGAATGTTGATCTAGACCACTTTGAAGCAAAATCGTGCTCTAAAAGATATGACTCAGCAACAGTTCAGTCAAGGGTCCGCTGTGGGCCGAAAATGTTTGCTGGCCAGCAAATTTCGGACAGGAAAAGCAATGAGCCCGGACCCCTCGGGGGGTCCGGGCTCACTGTCAGCGAGCGGTCAGCTCTTGCGGCCGGGGGCCTTCGCGCCGCCCTTGAAGCCGAGTCCGCCGGGCTTGGCGGTCGGGGGCTTCGGGGTGCCGTTGCCCTCGGTCGCCGCCGGTTCGGCGGGGGCCGAGGTGGGCTCGGACGCCGGAGCCGATTCGGCCGGAGCCTTCTCGGCCCGAGCTTCGGCCGGGGCCGAATCAGCCGGTGCCGCAGGCGCTTCGGCGGCCGGAGCCGCCGCGGGCTTGGCGCCCGGAGCCTTCGGGCCGGGCCGCTTGAGGCCGGACTTCATGGCCAGACCCTTGGGCGCGACGGACGGCTTGACCTCGGTGGCCTCCGCCGGTGCCGCCGAAGCGGGCTGTGCGGCGGCGGTTTCGGTCGAGGCGGTGTCGGTCGCCGGAGCGGACTCCGCGGCCGGTGCGGCGGGCTTGGCACCCGGGGCCTTGGCGGCGCCCTTCATGGCCAAACCCTTACCGGGAGCCTTCGCTGGACCCTTCATGGCCAGACCCTTGACGGGCTTGGCCGGAGCCGACGACGCCTCGGTGGTCTCCGCGGCGGCGGAAGCCTCGGCGGGAGCGGCGGACTCGGCCGGAGCCTTCGCGCCGGGAGCCTTGGCGGCGCCCTTCATGGCGAGACCCTTGCCGCCGGGAGCCTTGGCCGGGCCCTTCATGGCGAGGCCCTTGGCGGGTGCCGGAGCCGCGGCCTCCTCGGCGGCCGAAGCCGCTGCCGGAGCGGCGGTCTCGGCCTTCGCACCGGGAGCCTTGAGCCCGCCCTTCATGGCGAGGCCCTTGCCACCCGGAGCCTTCGCCGGACCCTTCATTCCCAGGCCCTTGCCAGCGGCCGGAGCGGCCTTCGGCGCGGCCGGTGCCTCGGGCTCGGCCGTCGCGGCGGCGGCGGGCTCGGGCTCCGAAACCGGTTCCGGCGCGGCCTTCTTCGGCTCCTGCACCACCTTCAGGTTCGCACTGAGCGTGGCGGGCTCGACGCGGTCGATGGCCTGCAGCATCAGCTGCGCGACATCCACCACCTCGACGCCCTGGCCGACCTCGCCGCCGTCCTTGCGGGCGGTCACGCCGTCGGTGAGCATGACGCGGCAGAACGGGCAGCCGGTGGCGATCATGGACGGCTCGTTGCCGCCGGAGAGCGTGTCGAGCGCCTCGTCCACGCGATCGATATTGATGCGCTTGCCGAGCTGCTCCTCCATCCACATGCGGGCACCACCGGCGCCACAGCACATGGAACGCTCACCGTGGCGCGGCATTTCGACCAGGGTCGAGCCCGAGGCCTCCATGAGTTCACGCGGCGCGTTGTAGATCTTGTTGTGGCGGCCCAGGTAGCAGGGGTCGTGGTAGGTCACGTTCTGCGCGACCGGCGACACCGGGATGAGCTGCTTGGACCGCACCAGGCGGTTGAGCAGCTGCGTGTGGTGCACGACCTCGTAGGTGCCACCCACCTGCGGGTACTCGTTGTTGAGCGCGTTGAAGCAGTGCGCGCAGGTGACGACGATCTTCTTCTTGGACTGCTCGACGCCCTCGAACACCGAGTTCAGCACCTCGATGTTCTGCATGGCCAGCTGCTGGAACAGGAATTCGTTGCCCGCGCGGCGCGCCGAGTCGCCGGTGCAGGTCTCCTCCTGGCCGAGCACCATGAACTTCACGCCCGCGGTGGCGAGCAGCTCCGCCACGGCCTTGGTGGTCTTCTTGGCTCGGTCCTCGTAGGCACCGGCGCAGCCGACCCAGAACAGGTACTCGTAGCCGTCGAAGCTCTCGGCATCCTGGCCGAAGACCGGAATGTCGAAGTCCATCTCGTTGATCCAGTTGAGACGGTCCTTGGCGTTCTGGCCCCAGGGGTTGCCCTTGTTCTCCAGGTTCTTGAACAGACCGGCCAGCTCGGAGGGGAACTCCGATTCGATGAGCACCTGGTAGCGGCGCATATCGATGATGTGGTCGACGTGCTCGATATCCACCGGGCACTGCTCGACGCACGCGCCACAGGTGGTGCACGACCACAGCACCTCGGGGTCGATGATGCCGTTGACGTCCTCGCCGCCGACCAGCGGACGCTCCGCCTCGGCCTTCGCGGCGTCGGGGATCTTCGCCAGCGCGGCCTCGTTCGGCTTGCCCTCGGCATCCACCAGGCCGATCTCGTCGCCGCCCATATCCTTGCGGCCACCGGCCAGCAGGTACGGGGCCTTGGCGTAGCCGTGGTCGCGCAGCGACATGATCAGCAGCTTCGGCGACAGCGGCTTACCGGTGTTCCAGGCGGGGCACTGCGACTGGCAGCGGCCGCATTCGGTACAGGTGGTGACGTCGAGAATGTCCTTCCAGGACAGGTCCTCGAATTTGCCGACGCCGAAGGTGTCGTTGTCCGGGTCGGCCGTCTCCATATCGATCGGCTTGCCCTGCGACATCATCGGCTTGAGCGCGCCCAGCGCGACGCCGCCGTCGTTCTCACGCTTGAAGTAGATGTTGGGGAACGCGGCGAACCGGTGCCACGCCACACCCCACGTCAGATTGCGGCCGACCAGCAGCAGGAACAGGCTGCCGGACATCAGCTTCACGAACGCGAAGATGGAGATCAGCACCGCGCTGGAGGGCAGCAGTTCGGCGACCCGCATGGTGAAGAAGTCGGTGGCCGGGTTGGAGTGCCCGTAGGTGGCGATCTTGCCCGCCTTGACGAGGATCATGCCCAGGCCCTCGACGAGGACGATGGCCTCGATCGTGTACGCCGGACCGAACTTCGAACCGCTGAAGCGCGACAGGCGCTCCGGAATTCGCGGGTGGTTCAGCTGGCGAATGATGATCAGCGTGACGATGCCGACCACGGTGCCGATGCCGAGGATCTCGTCCCACAGGTGGTAGATCGCCCAGTCTCCGAAGATGGGCCAATGGAATTCGGGGTTGAAGGTCTGGCCGTACGCCTCGAAGAACAAGATCATGCCGCCGAGGAAGCCGATCATGACCAGCCAGTGCGCCCAGCCGACCGTGCGGAATTTGTTCATCCGCGTGTGCGCGAGGAACTCGACGAGCATCGTATTGAAGCGCGGGAAGAACGGTCGCCACCGATCCGGCGCGGACTGTCCGACCATGACGGTGCGGGCGATGTACGCCACGCCGCCGACGAACGACGCCCAACATAAAAGACTGAGCGTCGCCCCAATCGCGCCCAGCGTCACTGTCAGGGCATTCATGTCGTGACCTTTCTTCGGGCTACGGCCTTGCGCGGGGATGGGCTGTTATCAACCCCGAGATGCACGTATCTTAACGAACAGTAAGTTACCCGCCGGTAACTTAACTGTCCAGAGCTTTCCCGCACTGTAAATCCCGGCAAATCAGAAGCCCAACCAAGGGTTGGCTAACTCCGAATCATCAAGTGCGGCCGGATGAAACGGATCTCGCATATCACCGGGCGTTCGACTAAGCTCACGCTGTCCTGCATGCTGTGCGCATCTTCACACTGCTCGGGGAGGTTCTCGCTGACACTCGCCTTCGGCGCGGAGTGTCACGAGGGAAGCGTGAGCTAGCTCGCGTGGAAGATGCGGCAGCGGATACCTGATGATCGATTGGATAACCGAATGAAGTTTCGCGGCACCATTGCGGTGGCTGCCCTGGCGATCGGCGCGATGACGGTCGGCACGACTGTCTCGCACGCCAATCCGGATCCGGCCGCCCCCGTCAACGCCGACGAGGGCATCAACTACTCCATCAAACTGGTCGACAAGACCGTGGTGGCCTCGCTCAAGAACGGCACGTTCGAGCTGACCGAGCAGGAGGGCGCGACTCCCGAGGAGCCGAAGCAGACCCTGGTCAACGTCAAGGACATCTCCGGCGGCACGCTCTACACCTTCCCGCTGGAGTACACCGTCACCGACGTCGACGTGCCGGTCAAGCCGGTGGTGAAGGAGGACGGCAAGGTCCTCGAGATCACCCCGGAGAAGCCCGAGGGCTTCCAGCCGACCAATGCCGAACTCGCCGTCAAGCCCATCGCTTCTCCCCAGGAGAACCAGCGGGCCATGAGCGACTTCTCCACCCAGTTCGGCCTGGCGGTCGGTATCGGCACCTTCGTCGGTACCGCCATCGGCGCGATCGTCGGCTGCGGGCTCGGCCTGCTCGCCGTGCTCGCGGGCTGCATCGTCGGCCTGCCCACCGGCGCCGCCATCGGCGGCATCCTGGGCACCATCGCCTTCGGCAGCCCCGTGCTGCTGGCGGCCGGTATCGACCTGGTGAACACGCTGCAGGCCGCTCCCGGCACCACCAAGTGGACCGATGAGGCCATCAAGGCGCAGCAGCAGCAAGGCAACTGATTTCCGCAGCCTCGTAGCGGCCCGCCCTGACATTGGGGGCGGGCCGCTCGTGGTTTAGGGGTGGGTATGCCCGTTCGCCTCGGCCGACACGCCCGAAAACGCTTGCGCCGACTGTGTTTTGCGACACTCAGGCCGGGAGCTCCACATGACCGCGGAAGCGTTCGGTGCCCTTGCGGCGGCCGAGGCGGCCGAAGGTGCGCTCGGCCATCTCGAACGAGCCGTCCGCACGCACCAACAAAACCGTGCTGCACCGGGTGCCGTGGATATAGCTGGGGATGAAACGAGCCGAGGCGGTGCGCTCGTGACGGGTGGCCAGCCCGGTGCTGGGCAGTTCGGCGTCGGCGGCGCGGGTGCGGTCGGCGAGGACCGCGAAATAGCGCTCGATATCGCCGGGCGCGGACTCGACCACCGCGCGCAGGTCCAGGACGCCGCCGCGCACCTTCGGCCACGCCGGGTGTTCGGTGCCGGTGCGGATCTCGCGGCTGCCCGGTTCGGCGGAGCCCACCACCGCGCCATTGGAGACGCCGTGGAAGCCCGGGGCGAGCTCGCGCGGAGCCAGCGCGCTGCGATTGCTGTGCCACCACAGGGTTTCCAGATCGGAGACCACGATATTGAAGCCGTTGTAGTCGTCGGGCTCGGCGGCGGTCTTGCGGACGAATTTCTCCGGCTCCGCCTCGCCGCGCAGATAGTCCATCATGAGCGCGCCGCGGGAGCGGGCATCGGCGCGATCCTCACCGGGCCCGCGGACATTGGTCACCGTGGCGAATCGGTGTGCCGGGTGGGCGAATCCGAGCCAGGTGCCCGGTATGGCGTTTCCGGCCCCCAGATCGCGGCCCGCCAACAGGCCGGGCACCTCCGGCCATTCGCGCAGCGATTCGGTTGGCCGCGTGTACAACTCATCCCGATTGGCCGCCACGATGAGCCGATATTCCGGATGAGCCCGCCACCCGACCAGCACCAAACACATACCCCCAGAATGCCGCACCCGCGCATTTCCGGCATACGACTCCGATGACCCCATCGGTGTCCGCCCGCCGCCAGATCGCTGCCACAAGGCCGACCGGGCTGGCGGATTCCGGGCCGCACCCGCCGAAACCCGCGCCAGGGGTGCCCGAAGGTACCCGGAGACGCCGAAAGGCCGGTAGCGACAGCGCTACCGGCCTTTCCGAACGACCTTGAATCAGTTGCCGTTGACGCGCAGACCCGGGTTGTCGGAGAGCACCACGCTGACCGGCTGGGCGAACAGCTGCGGGGTGTTGCCCGTCAGCAGGCCGATGAGGTTGGGGATCTCGCAGATCGGGTAGTCGGCGACCGACGAGGCGCTGGAGATGCCCAGGGCCTGGGTGCCGGTGATGATCGGGCCGCCGGAATCACCGGGCAGGGCGCAGATGTTCGCCGAGAACGACTGGGTGAGCTGGCGCTCGCCGACCTGCACGACCTGATCGACCGCGTTCACCACGCCGCAGCTGAAGCCGGTCCGCGAACCGGACTTGCAGACCGGGGCGCCGACCACCGGGGTGGCCACGCCGGTGATGGCGACCGGAGCCGCGTTCGGCACGCGAACCAGGTTGTTCTGGAAGCGATCCCGCACATTGTCGTTGATCGACACGATGGAGTAGTCCTGGTTGCCCAGCACCGACTTCTGGAACGAACCCAGCTGGGTGCCGACCTTCTCGCCGATCATCTCGTACACGCCGGGTGAATTCGCGCCGCCGGTGGCCGGAATGTTCGGATTGCAGTGTCCCGCGGTGATATTCACGGTGTTGCCCGCGTGGTCGACGCCGTTGAAGCCGAGCGAGCAGCGCAGCGACATCCGGCCCGCCACCGAGGCGTAGCCGTCGCCCGCGGCCAGCGGACCGCCATTGGCACCGGCGATCTCGCCCGCGCGCTGGATATCGGCCTGCTCGCCACCGGCGGGCGGGGTCATCACGATGACGCGGGCCGGATCGACGAAGCTGGGCATCGGCAGATCGGACTTGTCCGCACGCACCGCGATCGAATTGTTGACCGTGTCGATGACCACGCCGCGCACGAACTTCGAGACCGATTCCGGCTGCTCGTCCAACCAGCGCTGGAAGGCGTTCTTCTCACCGCGCAGCACGGCCTCGCTCTTGGCCACGTCCTTGACCTCGAAGCCCGCGTCCTGGGCGGCCTGGCGGGCGGCGTCGAAACCCTCGCCCTTGGCCAGCGCGACCACGCCCTTACCGGCCTCGTTCAGCCAGGAGCCCGCGAAGACCTGCGGGTACTGCCGCTGGGCGGTGGTGGCGAAGGCCGCGATCTGCTGAGCCAGGTCGGCGCGGTTCAGGTAGTCCTGCGGGGAGATCTTCAGATCGCGCTGGATGGCGTTGATCAGTTCCTGCGGCAGATCGGGGGCGGGCTGTGCCTGCGAAGTCGCTGCCATCGGTCCGACGGCGAGCAGCGCTGCGGCCGCGATCGCTGCGGTGCGGACAAGGGCGCGCGGTCGTCCGACCGCAGGCGAAAAACGCATACGTGGCAGGAGCATGAGCCGACTATATGGTGTCGGGCCCGTTATGCCTACTTATTGCCGAGTGACGTTTCGGTATTCAGCAGGCTAACGGACGGCGTGTCGAGTGCAAGATCAGCGTGTCGCACGCATCCACGTGCGACATCACCCTCGGTGGCGTGCGAGTGCCACTCATCCCACATTCGGACGGCTGCGCACCTGAATTCCACTGCCCAGACCGCCACCGGAATTCGCGTCGATATCGGACAGGATGGCCCGAATCGGAATTCCCAGCGAGGCGGTTCCACCGTACTGCGCGAGCGCGGAATTGGCCTCGTTGCAGTTCGGCGCGTCGGCGGCGTTCGAACCACTGGTGATACCCAGGGCGAGGGTGCCGCTCACGATCGCGCCGCCCGAGTCACCGCCCAGGGTGCAGGCGCTGCTGGCGAAGCCGCGCACCGTCTTGGACTGGCCCTCGGCGGTGTAGAGCTGGGTCTCCACCCGGTCGGCCACCACGAAACCGCAAGTGAAGGTGGAGGATTGGCCCGACTTGCAGACCGGCGCGCCGATGATCGGGTCCGCCACGCCGGTCACCGTGAGGGTGGTGCCGTTGGAGGCGCGCACCGACGGCTGATCCATACCGCCGCGCACCGCGGCCTCGTTCAGCTTGATGATCGAGTAGTCCAGACCGCTGCGGCCGCCCAGCTGCGAGTTCACGAAGGTGCCGACCTGCGGGCTGCCCGCCAGATCGCGCACGTTCGGCAGATAGACCCCGGCCTGCTCGTCACCCTTGCCGAGATTCGGATTGCAGTGTCCGGCACTGATATTCAGGGCATTGTCATTGGCGTCCACGGCATTGAAGCCGAAGGAGCACACGTCGACGTTCTGCAGCGAGGAGTCCGCCAGCGAGGTGGGGGCGCTGATGTAGGTGTCGCCGCCCATCGGCCGCCGCTCCACCGGGCCACCGCCGCCGGGCGAGAGGATCACCTTGATATTGGCGATGAGCGTGGGCAGATTCAGCAGATGTCCGGCCGGGGTATTGGCCACCGAGAGCACCAGCTGGCTGTTGAGGAAGTCGATGGCGACATTGTTGATCGCCTGCGACAGATCGACCGGCAGCTCCGCGATCCACGAATTCACCTGGGTCAGCGCGATTTCCAGATTGTTGGCGCTCACCGGGGCCAGTCGGGTCTGGTAGCCGTCCTCGGAGGCGATGCGCGCGGCGTCGAGCGAGGTGACCGCGACGATCGGCTTGCCGTCCTCGCCCAGCCACGCGCCCGCGAACTCCTCGGGCCGCTCGGAGCGGAAATCGTGTGCGTAGTCGCGCAATTCCTGCGCGCGCGCCGAGCGGTCCAGGTATTCGGCCGCCGTCATCTTCAGATCGCGGGCGATGGCCTGGACGAGTTCGGGCGGCAGCTGATCGGCGGCCAGCTGCGCGGGCGCGGCCTCGTCGGCGAGGGCCGGGGCCGCGGTGAACAAGGGACCTACTAAAACGGTCGAGGCGAATGCGACGGTAGCTGCTCGAACCGCGGCGCGGCGCGCCAAAGACTTGCGCATGGAGTCCCTTCGTAGTGCACCAGCAGACCGAATCCCGTGCGCACCTCTTGGGCAGCGCGTGGGTTACACCGGTCAGCGCATCACTTTAAGGCATGCGTCACAGAAGATCTCTACTTGTATCAATTCGAATCTCGCAGCCACGGATCCTGGAAAATCGGCGGCGGCGGTATCTCGAGCGTCGGCAGCTGCGGCGGACGATAGATGTAGGGCGGGGTCCGCGTCGGCGACGTGGGGGTCGGGCGGGTCGACGAGGGCGTCGGCGAGGGTTCCGGTGTGGTGGTGGGCGCCTCGGTGGCGGGCGGCGGCGCCTCGGTGCTGGCCGGGGGCGCCTCCTCCGGTGGCGGAGGCGCTGCGGCCGTGGGGGTTTCGCTCTCGGACGGGACGGGCGGCGGCACCGCACCGGCGGTCGCGTCGGGTTCGGTGAGCACGTCCCCGCGCGGTGTGCCGGTGCCGGTGTCGTCGGTCCGCAATACGGCGGCGACACCGAGGCCACCGAGTAGCAATCCCACGACGGCGGCGGCGATGGCGATCAGTATCGGGCCGCGGTTGCGTGGGGGAGCGTGCGCCGGTTCGTCCGACGGGGCCACCGCGGGTTCGGCGGTGGTTTCGGCCAGCGGCACCGGAATCGCGACCGAGTACGCCTGCGCGGGCGGCTCGGGCACCTTGATGGCGGGCAGCACCTCGGTCACTTCGGCGCTGTTCTCGGTGACCGTCGGATCGGGCGGGGTGAGTCCGGCCGGGGTGGCGAGCACGGCGGCGAGCGCGGTGCGGGCGGCCTGGTAGGCCAGGGCCTTGCCGGTATCGGTCTCCACGCTCAGGTCGCGCTCGCTGACCAGCACCACCGATTTCAGACCCAGGTAGTCGAGGGCGTCGCGGACGGCGCGAATCTGCTCGTCCTGCCAGCCGGTCGGGTGGGTGGCGTAGAACTCGGCCGGGCCGTTCAGGTGGTCGGCGGCCAGGTTGATGAGGCAGAAGGCGGCCGTGGCCCACAGGTCTTCGGCGCGGTACGCCTCGCCGTCGTCCACCGGGATGCCCGCCGGATCGCCGACCTTCGCGACGAATCCGGAGATGGAGTGCGAATGGTCGTCGGGTTGTTCGTCGCCGAGGACGGCATCGCCGTCGTCGGACATGTGCAGCGTTGACTCACGGACGATGTAGTGCACCGGGAGGGTGGCATCGTCCCCGGTCACGATCGCCGCGACGCATTCGTCGTCGGCGATCCGCAGGCCCACCCCAGTGGCCATCCTCGTTACCTCACTCGGTGCGTGCGGGTCTGGCGTCCGCACGCACGAGTGTCACACGAGTAGTGATCCATGGCCCATGGCGCGGAGCATTGACAATAACTCCGAACGCGACCCGGCACCGATCCGACGTCGTATCCGCGCCACGTGATGTTCGACCGTTTTGGCGGAGATATAGAGGCGCGCTCCTATCTCACGGTAGGTGAGACCCAGCAGGACCAGTTCGGCGACCTCCCGTTCGCGCTCGCTGAGCACGGCGTCGGGCAGCGGTTCCGGGCGTGGAGCGGGGGTCGCGGGCCGGGGCCGGACCGGGTGCTCGGACGGTCGGGACTGGACGCGCACGGTGCGGGCCAGTTTCAGCAGGGCCGTGGCCGTGGCGGAATCCTCGGCCGCGAGCGCCGCCTCGCTGGCCAGTCGGGCGGCGTCCCAGATGAGACCCAGCCCGGCCAGTCGCCGGACCGCCGCCTCGACGGGCTGCTGCCGGACCTGACCGCGCAGGACGAGTACCCAGGTGCGACCGGCGTCGGCCAGGGCGGCCGCCTGCGGATCTCCGGCCTGCGCCGCCGCCTTCAGGCGATGCGCGTGCGGCAGCAGCTCGTCCGGGCTCTCGTGCGCGATGGCCGCCTGAATGGCGTACCAGTGGAACGCATTGGCCCAGGCGGGCGGATCCCCCAGTCCGCGCAACAGCTGGCGGGCCGCGTCGACCAAGGCCGTCACTCGGCCCTCGTCGCGCAAACGTATTCCGGCGAGCCATAATTCGCCGATGGGCAGCAGGGTCAGCAGATCCGCGCCGACCTCGTCGAAGAGCGGGCTGGCGGCCTGCCAGGCCAGGGCGAGGGCGGTGTGGTCGCCGCCGCGCCGGGCCAGGCCGACGAGGACGGCATGGGCGAGCAGGCGATCCCGGGGGTCGAGCGCGGCGAGGTCGAGCTGATCGACCACGGCGGCGGCTCCCCGTTCGTCACCGCCGAGCATGGCCACCCAGGCGGCGAGCACCCGCACCTGCGGGTCGGTGGTCGAGCCGCCCCGCAGGGCGTCGGCGGCGCGGCGGGGTTCACCCATGCTCAGGCACAGCAGGGTCGCGATGGCGACCGCAGAGCAGGGCAGGAATCGGTCGCCGCCCGTATCGCCCGGCGCGAGGCCGGTATGCGCGGCGTGGATCAGCGCGGACGCGGCCAGCGCGGCGGAACCGCGCCGGTCGTCGGCGCGCAGCATGGGGAAACCCATTGCGGCGGTGTCGATTCCGGCGGAATCGCGAGTGTGTGCTGCCGTGTCGGGCCGCGACGCGAAACCGTGTGCGGTGGTGTGCATTCCGCGTGAAGGGACGGGAAGCGTTGCGGCAGGCAAGGATTGGCTACCGCGCGCTACGTCGTGCGGAACCGCGCCGAGCGGTGGAGACACCGCGCTGGTCGGCCGATTCGCGCCCTCGGACGGCGTGCGTGTTCGGGTCGGCGAGCTGACCGATTGGGCCAGTGCCGTGGCGATGGATCCGGCGCGGGCGGTGGCCTCGGTGGGCGGCCACTGGTCCGCCGAGGTGGACAGGGCCCGTGCGGTATCCGCGTCACCGGCGAGGTAGAGCACCGTCGCGCCGACGGCCCAATCCGGGCCTATGCGATGCGGGCCGAGCCAGGTGTAGAGCTGGGCGGCGCGGGTGATGAGGCCCCGGCGCGTCCAGACTCCGGCGCAGATGCGCACCGCCGCGGCGAGATCGGTGGCTGGCACCTGGTCGCGGGCGAGGGCGGGTTCGGCCAGTCGCAGCGCCGTCTCGCCGTCGCCGATGCGGGCGGCGGCATCGGCCCAGCGCACCGCGATGGTGTCGGGATCGGCACCGGCGCGGGTGGCGGCGGCGTAGTAGCGGACCGCCTCGTCACCCGCCTTTTCGGCCGCGGTGCAGAGGAATTCGGCCAGGCGCGGATCGCGGACACCGGATTCGGCGAGCAGCAGGGCGGTGTGGTCGCGCAGCAGTCCGGCGTCCAGGCGGGCCTGGAGCAGGCGGCGTTGCACGGCGAGGAAGCGTCGGTCGCCGACCAGGGTGCGCAAGGGGGTGATGGCGGGGGTCAGCAGCAGGTCGGCGTCGGTGACGAGCGCGCTGGCGCGGGCGCGGTCCACCAGATCCTGTGCGGCCGAGCCGGTCACGTCGAGCACCTCGACGAGTTCGCTGGCATCCAGGCCCGCACCGACGGCCGCCACCACCAGGGTGTCGAGCAGATCCGGGTCGGCATCGTCGAGGCGGGCGCGCGCCCACGCGGTGACCGCCGTGTCGACCGCACCGATCCCCGCGTCCATGCGCGCGGCGCAGGCGGCGGCCAGTGCCGCCACCACGCCGCCGTGGATACCGTCGGTCTGCCGGTGAATGTGCTGGGCCAGCCCGCGCGGCACCATCATGCCGAGTTCCCGTGCGAACGGGGCTATCTCGGTGAGCCCGAGTGCGCGCAGATCGATCACGCGCCCGCGCCGCGACACCAGATCGGTGAGGGCGCGCAGGCGGTGGACGTGCGGCCGGGGCCTGGTGGCGATCACCACGATGTGTCGGCCGGATTCCGCCGCGGCGCACAAACTCTCGAGGTCCGGCTCGGACAGGGTGTGCGCATCGTCGACCGTGACGGCCGTGCGGTGCCCGCCCGGCCGACCGGGCGCGGGACTGCCATCCGGCGCGATAGCGGCGGGATTGTCCGAGAGCTGGACGCCTCGGGCGCGCAGGCGGGCGCGGATGGCCGCCAGCAGTGTGGATTTACCGGTGCCGGAGCGGCCCCGAATCAGGTACAGCAGGGGAACGGAATCCTCGGAATCCAACTCCCGCAGAATCTCTCGCGCGTAGGGAAGGGAGTCGAGCGCGACAGGGGTACTACCTACCACCGAAACCAACCCCTAGCCGCCCGAATTCGGAACGAGTTGTCGTGGCGCCTCCAGCGCCGTGCTGACGGTGCCGCCGACCCGGTCGAGCACCTCGGGCACCACGCCGGTCGGCAGCTCGGGCATGGTCGGCGCCGACGGCTGCTGCGGCACGGGCTGCTGCGCAGGCGGAATCTGCGGCGGCGCCGCGGGATCCGACGAATTATGGGCGGGCGCGGGAGGGGGCGCTGCCTCGGTGGGCGATTGCTCGCGCGCGGCGGTCTGGTCCGCTGCCGGGGCCTGTCCGGCCACGGTCGGGACCGCGCCCGGTGCCTGGGTGAGCGTCGGCTGTCCGCTCGAACCCACCGGATGGACCACCGCCGGTGTGCCCGTCTGCTGCGGCGCGCCGGGGTTGTCGGAGGCCGTGACGACCGCCGAGGTCCCTTGTGGCGCGGTCGATTCCGGTGGCGCGGACTGCACGGCGGTGCCGATGGCGAGGGTGCCGGTGGTCAGTGCCGCGACCGCCACGGCGGCCGCGCCGATCACCACCGCGCGCCGCCGGTTGCGTTTGCCCGGCGACGGGGGTTCGACCGGTAGCGCGGGCAGCGCCCGGGCCTCGGGCTCGGGTGCGGGCTCGGATTTCTCGGTCGCCGAGGGCTTTTCGGCAGCGCGGGGCTGTTCGGCATCGCGAGGTGTTTCGGCACTGCGGATCGGCGTGGTCGGCGCGGCGGCCAGTGCCGGGTGCGGCTCCGTCGCGGTGGTCGAATCGAGCAGATCGGCCGCGAGCAGCGCCGCGCCGTGGGCGCTGATGTGCGCCGGATCGGCGGCGGCCGCCACCGGAATCCCGAATTCGGTGGAGAGCAATTCGGTGACCAGCGGAATCGCCGCTCCGCCTCCGGTCAGCAGCACACAGTCGAGATCGGTGACGTGGATGCCCGCGCGGCGCACCGCCTCGCGCAGCAGATCCATGGAGCTCAGCAGCGGCCCGCGCAACAGCTCCTCGAGCTCATCGCGGACGAATCGGACATCCAACCCGAAAGCGGGCAGGCGCACCGGAACTACCGCGGCCGTCTTTTTGGAAAGCTCTTCCTTCGCAATTCCGCAGCGAACGCGCAGTGCGGCCAATTCTCGTTCGACCACCGGATCGAACGGATCGAAATCGTTATCGCCCACCGCATTCGCCAATACGTAGCGCATGGCCAGCAGATCGAATTCGGCTCCCGACACCAGCCTGGAGTGCACCGGCTCGCCCAGCAAACCGGAGAACTGTCCGGTACGAACCACCGAAATGGTCAACCCGGTCGCCCCGAGATCGTAGACGGCCATCGCGCCGTCGTGCGCGGATTCGCGCACCTCCTGCAGCCAGCGCAGGGCGGCCGTGGGCTCCGGCACCAGGGCGACGCCCTCCAGTCCGGCCGCGGTGAGCGCACCGCGCTGCACCTCCACGGTGTGCTGGGTCCACCAGGCCGGATAACAGGCGACCATGGCCGCGGCGGGGCCGGTGTCGTCCACCGCCCGGCCGACCGCCGCGGCCACGAGATCCGCTGCGCGAACAGCGGATCCGTCCGAGATCCGAATGTCCACGGGATCCCCTACCCGGGACAGGATGCCCTCGGGCACCTCGGCCGCCGAACCCAACAGGCTCGGTCGGATGTGTAGCGTGCGCTGTCCCCCCGAAGTCGTCACGGCGACCGTGTTCAGCGACCCGACGGTAATGCCGAGCGCCAGACCCTGACTCATTCGAGAACCCCTGTCATTCGAAACACGCCCTGCCCGGCGTGGCCGTTCGAAAGTCGATCAGTCGGATTAGTTCAAAATGCTGGTGGGGCCTTTGCGGACCCATGGGAGCTGTCGGTTGCTGGGGGATCGTCGTTACCTGTTTGGGGGCAGGTAGGGGGAAATTCCCCTAATGCCCGCCCCGCCCCCAATGCCGAGGGGTCCGGCAACAGGGGAGTTCACCCCGTTTCGAAGTAACGCCCGCGCTTCCTAGCGTGAAAGGAAGTGCAACGAGCGCGGGCCGAGGGGGTCCGCCGAAGGAGACGATTTCCCATGAGCCCCAACGCGATTCTCGAGTTCATCCTCAACCTGCTGCGGGACGACGAGGCCGCAGCCGCCTACTGCGTCAATCCCGGACAGGCGTTGGCGGAGGCCGGATTGGCCGTGACGGCCGAGGATATCGCCGCCGTGGCCCCCATGGTCGCGGAGTCCGCGCTGGTGGCGGGCGGTTCGCAGCTGGCCGGGATCATTGCCGCCGGTGGCGC
The DNA here is from genome assembly GCF_044459025.1 of Nocardia sp. NPDC050406. NCBI lineage: Bacteria > Bacillati > Actinomycetota > Actinomycetes > Mycobacteriales > Nocardiaceae > Nocardia > Nocardia sp. NPDC050406. The sequence continues at coordinate 525,033 of NZ_JBITIM010000004.1, forward strand.
GGCCGCGGGTGCGGTCAACGCCGGGGTGAACGGTTCGGCGGGTGCGGTCGCGGCGGGGACGACCGGAGTCGCCGTCACGGCCACCACCGCGACCGCCACCCAGGTCTGCCTGGACGGCGAGGCCGCCACCGGCCTGGAGCTGGGCCTCGCCGCCGGAGTGGGCGGTGTGGTCGGCGCGGCCACCGACCTCGGCGCGCAACTCGCGGCCGGTATCGGCGGCGCGGTCACGGTCGGCGCGGACGCGGCCGCCGGTCTCGAAACCGGGCTCTCCGGAGTGATCGGCGCCCAGGCCGCGGCCGACCTGTCGGGCGCTCTGAACGGCGGACTCCAGCTCGGCGCGGACCTGACCACCGGCGTACAGGGCGCGGTCGACGCCGCGGCCGCCGCTGGTGCGGGCCTGACGGCGGGCCTGGGCGGTGCCATCCAGACCGCCGCCGACCTCGAAGCGGGACTGAACACCTCGCTCGGCGGCCTCATCGGTGCGGGCGCGCAGGCCGGAACGGACCTCGGCGCGGGCGTGAATACCGGAATCGAGGGCGCACTGGGTCTGGGCGCGCAGGTGGGCACCGATCTCGGCGCCGCGGTGGAGGGCGCTGTCGGTGCGGGCGCTGGGCTCGGCGCGGGTGTCGGCGCTGGACTGGACGGTGCGCTGGACGCCGGTGCGCAGCTCGGAGGCGGTGTGGACGCAGGACTCTCGAGTGGCCTGAACGGCGCTGTGAACGCTGGCGGGCAGTTGGGAACCGACCTGGGCGCTGCGCTGAACGGTGCGGTCGGCGCGGGAGCGGGGCTCGGAGCGGGCGTGAACGCCGGGCTCGACGGCGCGTTGGGGGTCGGTGCTCAGCTCGGTAGTGGTCTGGAGACCGGTCTGTCCGGGGCGATCGACACCGCTACCGGAGTCGGCGCGCAGCTCGGGAGCGATGTGGACGCGGGTCTTTCCGGTGGTTTGAACGGCGCTGTGAACGCTGGCGGGCAGCTGGGGACCGACCTGGGCGCTGCCGTGAACGGCGCGGTAGGTGCCGGGGCGGGTGTGGACGCGGGAATCGACGGTGTGCTCGAGGCCGGTGGTCAGATCGGAAGTGGTTTGGAGACAGGGCTTTCCGGCGGTCTCGGTGGCGCGTTCGATTCCGGTGCGCAGGTCGGGGCCGATCTCGGCGCGGGCTTGGGCGGCGCTGTCGATTCGGCGGTGGGCGCTGGCGGCCAGGTCGGCGGTGGGCTCTCCGGCGGTGTGGACTCCGCGATCGGGACGGTGGGGCAGATCGGGGCCGGGGCCGATACCGCGCTGGGGGCGGAGTCGGGCCTGGAGGTCGGTCTCGGAGCCGAGAGCGGCGTCGATGTCGGCGTGAGCGGCGGCGGGGCCGTGGACGCCGGAGTGGCCGCGAATCCCTGGGCGGGAGTGGACGTTTCGCAGGCCTTCGGCGCTGGTGTGGACGGCGGACTGTCGGGCGGGGCGGACGCCGGGCTGTTCGGCGACGGCGGTGCGGGTGTCGAGGTCGGGAGTTACCTGGGCGGCGACATCATCGGCGACATTCTGCATTCGTGAGCGAGGACCGGTGAGCACTGCCGTATCGGGGACCGTGATGGCGCATCCACTGCTGTCGATATTGGGGGAGACCATCGCGGTCGCACGCGCGGCCGAACGCGGGGACCTGGTCGGGCGATTGGAGACGGTCGCCCACCGGGTGCGCGATCCGCGACGGCGCATCGTGGTGGCCGGATTGGGCAATCAGGGCAAGAGCCAGTTCGTGAACGCGCTGCTCAACCTGAATATCTGTGCGGTGGGCGACGATACGACCACCGATGTCACGGTCACCCTCACGCACGGCCCCCAGGCGCGCGCCGAAGCGGTCCTCGCCGGTGCGGACGGCGGCGACACCGAAACCTCCCGAATGCCGGTTCCTTTCGAGGAACTCGGCGCGACCGGCCCCGCGCTGCGGGCGAGGCCGGTCGTCCGGGTGGAGGCGCAGGCTCCCAATCCGCTGCTCGCCGACGGCATCGTGCTCATCGACACCCCCGGTGTCGGCGCGCACGGAAACGCCGGTGCGGTGGGCGTCGTCGGCCTGCTTCCCGCGGCCGACGCCGTGTTGGTCCTCACCGACGCTTCCACCGAACTCACCGCGCCGGAGGTGGAGTTCCTCCGACAGGTGCGCGAGCTGTGCCCGGCGGTGGCGGTGCTGCTCAGCAAGATCGACCTCTACCCGCACTGGCGTCAGGTCTTCGAGGCCAACCGCGAGCACCTGACCGCGGCCGGTCTCGATATCCCGATGATCCCCGTCTCCGCGCTGCTGCGCACCCACGCCATGCGCCTGCGCGACGAACAGCTCGGCCGCGAATCCGGCTTCGGCCAGGTCTTCCAGTTCCTGCGCGAGCACGTCGTGGCCCGCGACCAAGCCGCGGTGAAGCAGGCGGTCGCCCTCGATATCGGCTCGGCCGCAGAGCATTTGGCGCTGGCGCTGGGCAGCGAGCTGGTGGCGCTGCGCGATCCCGAGCGCGGCGCCGCCGCCATTCGCGAACTGCGCCTGGCGAAGGCCGAGGCCGAGAAGCTGCAACGGCGGACCGCCGCCTGGCAGCAGACCCTCGGCGACGGCGTCACCGACCTGGCGGGCGATATCGACCACGATCTGCGCAATCGCCTGCGCACCATCTCCCGCGAGGCCGAGGAGTGGATCGACGACCACGATCCCGGCCGCCACTGGGAGGCCATCGAGGAGTGGCTCACCGGCACGGTCGGCACCGCCGTCGGCGACAATCTGCTGTGGACCCGAACCCGCGCCATCGACCTGGCCGAGCGGGTCGCCGGACACTTCACCGAACTCGGCGCGGTCGATCTGCCCGAGGTCGCGAAAACCCTCGACCCCAACGGTTCTCGCGTCGGCTCCTGTGTACTCGCCGATCTGGAACCCGATCTCGGCCTCACCCACAAGATCCTGGTCGGCGTGCGCGGCTCCTACGGCGGCGTCGTCATGGCCGGGCTGGCGGGCACCCTCATGGGTATGGCCCTGGTCAACCCGCTCTCCCTGGGTGCGGGAGTCATACTGGGCGGCAAGGCTTTCCGCGACGACAAACAGGCCCGCCTGGCCAAGCGCCGCGCCGAGGCCAAGACCGCCGTGCGCCGCTACGTCGACGATATCGCCTTCCACTCCGGCAAGGAGACCAAGGACCGCCTGCACCGCATCCACCGCCTGCTGCGCGATCACTTCACCGGTATCGCCGATCGCAGCCTGCGCTCGATCGACGAATCCCTGCGCGCCGCCCAGGAGGCCGCTGGCATCGAAACGGCGCAGCGCACCCAGCGCTGCGCCGAACTCGAACGCCAACTGCGCGTGGTCGCCGAACTGCGCCGCCACGCCGAAGCCCTGCTGCCCGCGGACGCGCGGTCGACCGGCCTGCCGCCGGGAAGCTCCGGACAGCCCGCGCTGGGAGCCCGTTGAGAGCGCGGCGGTAAACCACGTGGGTACCGGTCGGGAGGTGGCGGGTGTCCCGCTACCGTGAGTGGATGGTTTTCGATGCCCCGGGTGCTGTGGCCGGGATCGTGCCCGAGGCGCGGCGATTGATCGGTGCGGCGCGGCAGGCGTATGCGGGGCAGGCGCGGCCGAGCGCGCTGCTGGCCGATTGTGCTCGGCGACTGGACGAACCGCTGCGGGTGGCCTTGGCCGGACAGTTGAAAGCGGGTAAGTCGACGCTGCTGAACGCGCTGGTCGGGCAGGACATCGCGCCCACCGACGCGACCGAGTGCACCCGCCTGGTGACCTGGTACCGGCACGGCGCCACACCGAGGGTGACCGCCTTCGCGCGCGACGGCGCGCGCGCCGATGTGGTGGTGCGGCGCGACCGGGGCGCCGACGGCCTGCCGGGGGCGCACGGTCTGCACTTCGACCTGTCGGCCCTGCGCTGGAACGCGCCCGGCCCGCGTGCGGTGGAGCATCTGGACGTGCAGTGGCCGTCGGAGGAACTGGCCCGGACCACGATCGTCGACACCCCGGGCATCTCCTCGATGTCACAGGAGGTCTCGGCCCGCACCTCGCGCCTGCTCACCCCGAGCGCCGATCCGGGCGGGGTCGCACTGCCGAGCGCCGACGCGGTGGTCTACCTGCTGCGCCGCCTCGATGCCGCCGACGTGGACTTCCTGGAGAGTATCGGCGCGGGGTCGCAGCACGGTACGGCACGCGGATTCGCCGGTGCGGCACCGGGTTTCTCGTCGGGATCACCGCTCGGCGCGGTGGGAGTGGTGTCACGGGCCGACGAAATCGGCGCGGGGCGCATCGACGCCCTGCACTCCGCACGCGATGTGGCCTCCCGATTCGCCACCGAACTCGAGCGCACCGGCCTGTGCCAGTCCGTGATTCCGGTGGCCGGGCTGCTCGCCTTCGCCGCCGCCACGCTGCGGCAGCGCGAATACGCCGCGTTCGAGGCGCTGGCCGCCGTACCCACCGACGACCTCACCGCCGCGCTGCTCTCCGCCGACCGCTTCGCCCGCCCGGACCTCGACCTCCCGGTCCCGCCCGAGCTGCGCGCCCATCTGGCGGCTCGCTTCGGGCTGTTCGGAATCCGCCTGTCCATCACGCTGATTCGGCTCGGCGTTCGCGACTCCGCCTCGCTGGCGGCCGAACTCACCCAGCGCAGCGGCCTGGACGAACTCCGCGCCGTCCTCGATATCCAATTCGCCCAGCGCGCGGAGGAACTCAAGGCGCATTCGGCCCTCACCGGCTTGGCCCGAGTCCTCACCGCCTATCCCGGCACCTCCGCCGACGCCGTACTCCCGAGGGTGCGCACCCTCCTCGCGGATGTGCACGGCTTCGCGGAACTGCGCCTGCTCGGCCGCCTCCGCTCCGAGGACCTCCCCCTGCCCGCCGACGATCACGCCGAATTGCACCGCCTCATAGGCGGTTCCGGCGTCGCACCGCATCTGCGCCTGGGCCTGCCCGCCGATGCCGATCGCGGCACCCAGCACGCGCACGCCTTGGCCGCGGTCAAGAAATGGCGTGCCCGCGCGGGACATCCGCTGGCCGATCAGGCCACGACCACCGCCTGTCTCACCGCCGCGCGCAGCGCGGAAGGGCTCCTGGACCTGTTGCAGGAACCCCCGACCACGCCGTTCGCCCGCATTCGACGGCGCGAGTGACGGCCGATCAGGGCACGGTCGTCGAACTGCGCGGATCTATCAGGATTTTCGCGTGCCGCTCCGGCGAGGCCAGCGCGGCGAACGCGGCGTCGATGCCGTCGAGGCCGACGGTGCCGGTGATCAGCGGCGTCGGATCCACCTTGCCGTCGGCGAGCATGTGCAGGGTGTCGCGGAATTCGCCCGGATCGTAGCCGAGCACGAAGCGTAGTTCGATCTCCTTGTTGATGGCGGTGGCCGGATGAATGGTGTCGGGCTGCATGCACACCCCGACCACGACCACTCGCGACATGGGCGGTGCGGCGGTGAGGATCTGGTCGAGAATGCCCGGTACGCCGACACATTCGAAGATCACCGGCGCGTTCGGACCCTGGTTCAGCGTGTGCGCGGCCCGAAACAACAGCCACCACGGCAGATTCGGAATCCGCCGCAGCCGTTCCATGGCATCGAATCCCAGATTGAGAATGTCGGTCGCACCCGTGATGCGGGATTTGCGCGGTGCGGCGTCCCACGGGGATTCGCTGCCCGGATCGACCACCACATCGGCGCCGCATCGCGTGGCCAGCTCGCGGCGGCGCGGTGACGGATCACTGGCCACCACCGTGCGGACTCCCGCCGCCTTCAACATGCTGATGACCGCGAGCCCGATCGGCCCACAGCCGATGACGAAAGCCGTTCGCCCCTTGCCGATTCGACCCTTGCGCACCGCGTGCCAGGCCACGGCCATGGGTTCGGTCAGCGCCGCGTGCTCGACGGACAGGCCGTTGGGGATGGGGAAGGTCATGGATTCCTGCACCACCACCTGCTCCGCGTAGCCGCCGGGCGCGGCGGTGGACAGTCCCGTCAGATGGGGGTCGCGGCCGTGCCGCAGAATGGGCAGCGCCACCACGGGGGTGCCCGGTTTCCAGCGCTTCCGGCAGCCGGGCCCGTATTCGACTATCTCGCCGGAGAATTCGTGGCCCAGCACCACACTCTGCTCCGACCGCATGAAGTGGCCGTAACCGGTGGCGGCGGCCAGATCGGCGAGCTCGTCGCAGTGCACGCGCGCGTGCAGGTCGGATCCGCAAATGCCGCAACGGGTCACATCGATCAGCACCTGCCCCTTGCCGGGCACGGGTGTGGGCAGGTCCTGAACCTGGAATTCGCCCTTGGTGACGACGGCTGCGCGCATGATGGACTCCTGTCGCGGACGGTGGCCACCCCGAATTCTATGTGTCACCCATCACAGCCCGCCGCATCATCGACTTCCCGCACCCCCATCCGCCGATTGCGTTCCGCCCGCGCCGCATTCAAGCTGACAGGGTGGCTGCCGAAACACCGGATGCGGAACGGGCCGCGGCCGAACGCGCCCTGGTGGACCGCGCCGTCGCGGGCGAACAGGCCGCATTGGCGGAAGTCGTTCGCCTGCTCCAGGATCCGCTGTACCGCCTGGCCTTGCGCATGACCGGCCGCCCCGCCGACGCCGAGGACGCGACCCAGGAGATCCTGCTGCGGGCGGTGCGCAATCTCGCCACCTGGCGCGGCGAGGCGAAGCTGCTCACCTGGGCCTACCGGATCGGCGTCAACCACCTGCTGAACCTGCGGCGCGAATCCCCGCAGGAGGCGGCGCGCCTGAGCCTCGACGAATTCGGCGCGGGCCTGCGCGACGGGCTGGCCGAGCAGGACTACCGCGGACCGGAGGCCACCGTGCTCACGCACGAGATGCGACTCATGTGCAGCCAGGCCATGCTGCAATGCCTCGCGCGCGAGGAGCGCATCGCCTTCGTCCTCTCCGACGTCTTCGAACTCGGGTCGACCGAGGCCGCCTGGATCACCGACACCACGCCCGCCGCGTACCGAAAGCGCTTGGAGCGCGGCCGGAAACGACTCGGAGCCTTCCTCACCGCGCACTGCGGCCTCGCCGATCCGCGGGCCGCGTGCCGGTGCTCGCGCCGCGTGGACAAGGCCGTGAGCCTCGGCCGTATCGATCCGCGACATCCGGCCTACGCGACGCACCCGATCGCCGCGGGCGGTCGCGGCGTCGAACAGGCCGCGCGGACGCTCGCGCGCGAGGTGGCGGTGGCCGAGGACCAGATGGTGCGCCTGCATCAGGCCGCCGCCGTACTCGGCGCGCATCCCGACTACGCGGCCCCCTCCGCCCGCGTGCGAGCGATCGGCGAGATCCTCGCCTCCGGCGCGTTTCCGCTGTTGGACTGAGTGTGTGAAGCGCCGCGCACCGGGTACGCGCACCATGTCCGATGGGGAGGTGCCGATATGAAGCGACAAGACGTCGTCCGGGCATTGCTGGAGCGCGCGGGAACCAGCTATGCCGAGGAGGCCGGTATCCGACTGGCCGACAAACCCGCACCCCTGTTCCAGCTGCTCGTCCTGGCGCAGCTGCTGAGTACGCGGATCTCCGCCGATATCGCGGTGGCCGCCGCCCGGGAACTCGTGACGAGCGGCTACGGCACGCCGCAGCGGGTGGCCGATGCCGACTGGCAGGAGCTGGTCGACGCCCTCGGGCGCGCGCACTACAAGCGCTACGACGAATCCACCGCGACCCGCCTCGGCGCGAATGCCGCCATCCTGCTCGACAACTACCACGGCGACCTGCGCGAACTGGCCGCCGCCGCGGAGCGCGACCCCGCCCACCTGTTCCGTCTGCTGCAACAGTTCCAAGGCATCGGACCGGTCGGCGCGGATATCTTCCTGCGCGAGGTGCAGGAGACCTGGACCTGGGTGCGTCCGTTCTTCGACGAACGGGCTCGCCAAGGCGCGAAACAGCTCGATCTGCCTACCGATGCCGACAGCCTCGCCGATCTCGCCTCCGGCCACGACGCGGATCTGGCGGCGGCGCTGGTGCGGGTCACCCTGGACCGTGACCTCGCCCGAGAGGTGCTGGCGACCGCGGACTAGTCGGTCGCCAATGGGGATACACATCGCCCTGCCAGGGCTTACCATCCCGATGTGGCATCGAGATCGTCCGGAAAACCGGGGCAGTCGGCCGGGTCCGGACAACTCCGGGCACGGGATATCGACCGGGTGAATACGCGCGCCCGGCTGGACGCCGCCTATGAGGAGGGCCAGCTCGGCGCCGACGAGTACCACAACCGCTCCGACCGGGCGGCCAAGGCGCAGACGCTGGCGCAGCTGCACCGCCTGGTCGCCGATCTCCAGGCTTCGCCGGGAACATCGGATCTCGCTCTCCCGCAACCAGATTCGACACCCTCCAAGGGTCGCCGAGCCGGGTATCCGGCGCACGTGCGCGCCCGTGACGGCGATCGGGCGGCGACCTGCGTCGTCCTGGACGCGGCGCTCGGCGACGGACAGCTCTCCGAGGACGACCACCGCGCCCTGATCGAATTGGCCGGGACCGCGAAGACCCTGGGCGAGCTCGCGGAGCTGACCGACGATCTGCAACGCCCCGCCGACGCGCCGCGGGGACCGCGCCCGCCGACCACCCGGCGGCGGCACTGGTTCGCCTTGGGCCTGGCCGCGACCGCCGTGGCCGCCGCCGTCGCGGCCTTCCTGGTCGTGGACCGCCCCGCCGCGCGTCCGGCCGGACCGCCCGTCGCCGAACTCGGCGTGATCGAGCCGATCGTGGTGCCCACGCCGAATCTGCTGACGCCGGAAGGGTTCACCCACTTCGTCACCGTCTACCGCGCGAAGTTCGGCGACACCGTCGTGGACGACCTGACGGTCTTCCCCGAGTACGCGTCGCTGAAGCGCATGGTGCCCGGTCAGCCCAATCGGCTCGTCGACTACACCTATCGCGGCGGATTCGACGCCGATCGCGATATCACCACCCGCAAACCGGATACCCCGGTCTTCGACCTGGCGGCAGTGGACCTGGCCGCCTTCGGCCGCCTGCTCGCCGACGCGCCCGCCACGCTGCGCGTCGACCGGGGCGCGATCAGCCACGTGATGTTCGGGGTCGATACGCCCTCGCGCGGCGGCGCACCCGTCCAGCGCATTCGGGTCTATGTCGAGAACGAGGTCGACGAGCGCGGTTTTCTCGAGGTGTCCCCGGCCGGGACCGTCCTGCGCACCTCGCCGTTCGAGGGATAGGCGCGTCCGATGGCTGATGTCCGACACCGCGGCGACCACCGCCACAGCGGCACCCGGGTGCGCGACTCCGACCGGGTGGACGCCTGCACCCTGCTCGACGCCGCCCACGCCGAGGGCGAACTGACCGAGTCCGAGCACACCGAACGCACCGTGGCCGCCATGCGCGCGGTCACCTTCGGCGATCTCGACGCGCTGGTGGGCGATCTCCAGATACCGCGCAACCTCGCGAATGTGCCGCTGGTGCGCACGGATCGCCGAATCCCTTCGCGGCGTTGGCAACTGGCCGCGGCGACCGTCGCCGCGGCGGCGCTGCTCGGCGCGCTGGGCGGCTGCGTGGCCCGCGTCGCCGAGCCGAATCCGCCGCTGCCCGACCCCACCACCGGTCCCGGTCTGGCCAGCTTCCTCACCGCCTACCGCGAGCGTTTCGGCGACGCCATGGTCGACGAGGTGAGCCTGTACCCCGGCTACGTTCTCGTGGACCGCCCCGGCGGCGAACCCGGCCGCGGCGAGGACATTCGCTACGACAGTGACGGTTTCGATGTCGAGACCACCTCACGCGGGCGCGATGTCGCGTCCTTCGACCTCGGCGCCCTCGATATCGACCGGGTGGCCGGACTGATCGCCGGTGCGCCCCGCACGGTCCGGATTCCCGACGGCGCGATCACCCACATTCTCGTTCGGCGCGAGATCGCGAGCGCCGACGCCGAGCCCGTCCTCACCGTGCACGTGAGCGACGGCGGCCGCAGCGGGTTCGTGGATCTGGCCCTCTCGGGCGAGCCCATCGCCGTCCACCCGCCCACCGCGAACTGACGGACCGTTCTGAAAATTTTTTCCGCGCCCCCGGAATAGATGACCTGGGGACCTCGTTGGTCACATCGACAAGGTTGAGCGAGTCGGACTCAAGTTCAGGTTGCGTCCCGCGCGGTGCGGGTGCAGGATTGAGCCGACCACGCTCAGTGTTGCTGAGAGCTCCGCTTCCAGCGCCAAGCAGGTACGTCAACTAGGAGGAACCACAATGGCTCGTGCGGTCGGTATCGACCTCGGGACCACGAACTCGGTCATCGCTGTTCTCGAAGGCGGTGAGCCGGTCGTCGTCGCCAACTCGGAGGGATCGCGTACCACTCCCTCGATTGTCGCGTTCGCGAAGAACGGTGAGGTGCTTGTCGGTCAGCCCGCCAAGAACCAGGCCGTCACCAACGTCGATCGCACCATTCGTTCGGTCAAGCGCCACATGGGCGAGGACTGGAACGTGGAGATCGACGGCAAGAAGTACACCCCGCAGGAAATCTCCGCGCGCACGCTCATGAAGCTGAAGCGCGACGCCGAGGCCTACCTCGGTGAGGAGATCACCGACGCGGTCATCACCGTCCCCGCCTACTTCGAGGACGCCCAGCGCCAGGCCACCAAGGAGGCCGGACAGATCGCGGGCCTGAACGTCCTGCGCATCGTCAACGAGCCCACCGCGGCCGCGCTGGCCTACGGCCTCGACAAGGGCGACAAGGAACAGACCATCCTGGTCTTCGACCTCGGTGGCGGCACCTTCGACGTCTCGCTGCTCGAGATCGGCGAGGGCGTCGTCGAGGTCCGCGCCACCTCCGGTGACAACCACCTCGGTGGCGACGACTGGGACGAGCGCGTCGTCGGCTGGCTGGTCGACAAGTTCAAGGGCAGCTCGGGCATCGACCTGACCAAGGACAAGATGGCCATGCAGCGCCTGCGCGAGGCCGCCGAGAAGGCCAAGATCGAACTGTCGTCCTCGCAGTCGACCTCGATCAACCTGCCCTACATCACCGTCGACGCGGACAAGAACCCGCTGTTCCTCGACGAGCAGCTGACCCGCGCCGAGTTCCAGAAGATCACCTCCGATCTGCTGGACCGCACCCGCAAGCCGTTCCAGTCCGTGATCAAGGACGCCGGTATCTCCGTCGGCGATATCGATCACGTTGTGCTGGTTGGTGGTTCGACCCGTATGCCCGCCGTGTCCGAGCTCGTCAAGGAGCTGACCGGTGGCAAGGAGCCCAACAAGGGCGTGAACCCGGACGAGGTCGTCGCCATCGGCGCCGCCCTGCAGGCCGGTGTGCTCAAGGGTGAGGTCAAGGACGTCCTGCTGCTCGATGTCACCCCGCTGTCGCTGGGTATCGAGACCAAGGGCGGCGTGATGACCAAGCTCATCGAGCGCAACACCACCATTCCGACCAAGCGGTCGGAGACCTTCACCACGGCCGACGACAACCAGCCGTCCGTGCAGATCCAGGTCTTCCAGGGTGAGCGCGAGATCGCCTCGCACAACAAGCTGCTCGGATCCTTCGAGCTGACCGGCATTCCCCCGGCCCCGCGTGGCGTGCCGCAGATCGAGGTCACCTTCGACATCGACGCCAACGGCATCGTGCACGTGACCGCCAAGGACAAGGGCACCGGCAAGGAGAACACGATCAAGATCCAGGACGGCTCCGGCCTGTCCAAGGAGGAGATCGACCGGATGGTGAAGGACGCCGAGGCGCACGCCGCCGAGGACAAGGCCCGCCGCGAGGAGGCCGAGACCCGCAACCAGGCCGAATCGCTGGTGCACCAGACCGAGAAGTTCATCAAGGACAACGAGGACAAGGTCCCGGCCGAGGTCAAGACCAAGGTCGAGGCGGCCATCGCCGAGGCGAACGAGGCGCTCAAGGGCACCGATATCGCGGCCATCAAGACCGCGGTGGAGAAGCTCGCCACCGAGTCGCAGGCGCTGGGCCAGGCCATCTACGAGGCCGCCGGTGCCGAGCAGGCCGCGCAGGGCAATGGCGCGTCCGCGCAGCAGTCCGATGACACCGTCGTGGACGCCGAGGTTGTCGAGGAGCCGGAGAACAAGTGACGAACCAGAACCCGGAACAGGAGCCGATCGTCGAAGATCCGGCCGCGGGTGAGGTTCGTGAGGCCGCGGCGGAGGAATCCGCCGCGGCCCCTGGGCCTGACGGGGCGGCCGGGGTGAGCGCCGAATCGCTCGCCGACGCGATCACCGCCGAACTGGCCGAGCGCACCGCCGACCTACAGCGACTGACCGCCGAATACGCCAACTATCGGCGTCGGGTCGAGCGTGACCGCAAGGCCACCATCGACACCGCCAAGGCCACGGTGGTCTCCGAATTGCTCGGTGTGCTCGACGATCTCGATCGGGCCCGTGCCCACGGCGACCTGGAGTCCGGACCGCTCAAGTCGGTCGCGGACAAACTGGTCACCGCCCTGGAGAAGCAGGGTCTCGAGGAGTTCGGTTCGGAGGGTGAGCCTTTCGACCCGACCCTGCACGAGGCCGTGCAGCACGAGGGCTCCGGTCACGAACCGGTGATCGGCATGGTCATGCGCAAGGGGTACCGCTTCGGCGACCGCGTGCTGCGCCACGCGCTGGTCGGAGTGACCGATGGCCCTGCGGACGGCGATGCCGCGCCGCAGGATTCGACGAACGCTGGCTCGGATGCCAGTAACAACGGGTAAGACCAGGGAAGGAGGGGATGCCCGGTGAATCGGGAGTGGCTCGAAAAGGACTTCTACAAGGAGCTGGGTATTTCCTCCAGCGCCACCCAGGACGAGGTCAAGAAGGCCTATCGCAAACTGGCCCGCGACCTGCACCCGGACAAGAATCCGGGGGACACCAAGGCCGAAGAGCGGTTCAAGTCCGTCAGCGAGGCGCATTCGGTCCTGTCGGATCCGGATAAGCGCAAGGAGTACGACGAGGCGCGAAAGCTGTTCGCCAGCGGTGGTTTCGGCCGGGGCGGCTTCTCGCCCGGCGGCAGCGGCTATGCCCCCGGGGGATTCACCGGCCAGGAGTTCAATCTGGGCGACATCTTCGGCGCCGCACAGGGAACCGCGGACGGTGGCCTCGGGGATATCCTGGGCGGCCTGTTCAACCGGGGTGGCACCCGGACCTCCTCGCGGCCGCGACGCGGCAGCGATGTGGAGACCGAGACCACCCTCGGCTTCCGCGAGGCGGCCCAGGGCGTCACCGTGCCGCTGCGGATGACCAGCCCCTCGCCGTGCACCACGTGTCACGGCAGCGGCGCCAAGCCGGGCACCAGCCCGCGAGTGTGCCCGCACTGCAATGGCACCGGCGTCATCAGCCGCAACCAGGGCGCGTTCGGGTTCAGCGAGCCGTGCGACGAATGCCGGGCCACCGGATCGATCATCGACGATCCGTGCACCGACTGCCGTGGCACCGGCATCCAGAACCGGACCCGCACCATCACCGTGCGCATTCCCCCGGGAGTGCGTGACGGACAGCGGATTCGGCTGGCCGGACAGGGCGAGGCGGGCCTACGCGGCGCACCGCCGGGCGACCTATTCGTCACCGTGCACGTCAGTGGTGACAAGGTCTTCGGCCGCAACGGCGACGACCTGACCCTGGTGCTGCCGGTGACCTACAGCGAATTGGTGCTCGGGACAACGGTTTCGGTGCCGACCCTGGACGGCCGGGTGGGCGTGAAGGTGCCACCGGGCACGGCCGACGGGCGTACCCTGCGGGTGCGCGGTCGCGGCGTGCCCAAGCGCGGCGGCGGCGCGGGCGATCTTCTCGTGACCGTGAAGGTCGCGGTACCGCAGAAGCTGGACGACAATGCCGCCGAGGCGCTGCGGCGCTATGCGGAGGCGGAGAAGGCCGGTGGATTCGATCCGCGTGCTGGATGGGCAGGTGCGTAATGAGTTCCGATCCGAAGAAGGGCAACGAGACCCAGTACTTTCTGATCTCGGTGGCGGCACAGCTGGCGGGTATGCACGCCCAGACGCTGCGCACCTATGACCGCCTGGGTCTGGTGTCGCCGCAACGCACTTCGGGCGGCGGGCGGCGCTACTCCGACCGGGATGTGGAGCTGCTCCGCGAGGTGCAGCGCCTGTCCCAGGACGAGGGCGTCAATCTCGCTGGCATCAAACGGATCATCGAACTCACCAATCAGGTCGAGGACCTGCAGCAGCGGGTCGCCGAACTGACGGCGGAGGTGGAGCGGCTGCGCGCGGGCTACCGCCCCGAACAGCTCACCCCGCCGACCCGCAGCACGGCCCTGGTGGTGTGGCAGCCGCGCAATCGGCGGCAGCGCTAGCCACCGGCGACTGGAGTACCGACAGGCAGCGTCCCGGTTTCGGGGCGCTGCCTTCGTCTTTCGGCGTTCGCCGGGATGCGAATGTTGCGGGTGATGTGCTGGGGCATCTCTGTGCATATCTAGAAATCGATCTAGAAATCCCGGAGAAAGATGCAGACCGCCCGGCTTTGTTTATATCCGTTTCGGGTGATAAGTCGGTATGCCGCAGAATAATTGAGAGCCCATCGTGGTTGCGGAGTGATCGCTCCTTTGTTGAGTCTTGCAAAACGTATCCGCCAAAATCGACGAGCAGCATCCCGACACGCGCGGCGTGTCGCAGGTAAACGGTCTGTTTCCAAAGCGAATTGGGTAGTCGGCTCAGGTTTTAGAGGAATTTTGGGCGTGTTGTTGAAACGAGCCGTTCCGTTGCTGGCAACCCTCGCTTACACTCGATAGGCATCGGCTGCTGTCGAGTGTCCCGCAGCACCTGCACTCGGCCGTGCGCCTGCGTTCGAGTGCAAAAGGGGTTGTGACACATATGGATTCGCGGACCGTCGCACTGATAAGAACCACGTTCAAGGCGGTTGCTGCGGAAGAGGGTGGCCCCGAGAAACTCGCCCGTTCGTTCTACGCCATTCTGTTCACCGAACATCCGCAAGTTCGCGATTTCTTTCCGGCGGCCCTGGACGCTCAGCGCGACCGCCTCGTCAAGGCCATCGCCTACACCGTCGATCGGCTCGAGGAGCCGAACAAGTTGCTGCCCTTCCTCGCCCAGCTCGGCCGCGACCACCGCAAATACGGTGTGGTCGCCGAACACTATGCGGCGGTGGCCTCCTCGCTGAAGACCGCCATGAAGTCCTATGCCGGAACCGAGCTGTGGACCGATGAGGTGGAGCGCGCCTGGGACGCCGGGCTCGGCGTCATCGCCGACACCATGATCGGCGCGGCCGAGCAGGAGGACACCCCGCCGGTGTGGACCGGCACCGTGATCGAACACCGCGAGGTGCTGCGCAATCTGGCCGTGGTGCGGCTGCGGCTGGACCAGCCCATGCAGTACGCCGCGGGGCAGTACATGAGCGTGCAGATCCCGTCGCGGCCGCGCATGTGGCGGTATCTGTCCCCGGCCGTTCCGGCCAATCCCAACGGGGAGATCGAATTCCATATCCGCGGCGTCACCGGCGGCTGGGTGAGTCCGGCCATGGTCGGGCACACCCGGGTGGGGGAGCAGTGGCTCATCGGTTCGGCGCTCGGCGGGCTCGGCGTACCCCGCAACACCCGGCGCAAAATGCTCATGATCGGCTGCGGTACCGGAATCGCGCCGCTGCGTGCGCAACTCATGGCCATGACGCAGCGCCGCTCCAATCCGAAGGTGGATCTGTTCGTCGGCGGCCACTATCCGTGCGACCTCTACGATCTGGAGACGCTGAGCCAGCTCGCCTGTGAGAACAAGTGGCTCAACGTCATTCCCGTCACCGAGAGCGACGAGAATCCGTGGTGGGTGTTCGACGACGCCGACGCCGAGGAGCGCCAGTACCCCGGGCTACAGCCGCGCCAGGTCGGGCAGATCGGCAAAATCGTTGCGGGATACGGGTCGTGGGCCGATCGCGACGTGCAGATCGTCGGCTCGCCGTCCATGGTGCAGACCACCAAATTCCGACTGATGGCCGCGGGGATGTCCACCGCGAACATTCGGCACGACCCGCTGTTCTGAGCCGGTTCGATCAAAACCCTTCGTAGCGAATGGCTTCCACCGGAGTGCCGTTGTCCACGAGGGTGCGCACGGCGTTCTGCACGGGCGCGGAGTTGCCGCACACCAACACCTGGTGATGCTCCAGCGGGCCGAAGCGGCCGATCACCTCGGCGAGGGTGCCGGGCATCATCTCCTCGGGCTGGAAGCCGATATCCACGCGGCTCGCCTCGTACCAGTCGTCCACCCAGTCGGGGTCCTCCTCGGACTGGACCACCGGAACCACGGTGAGCCAAGGCAATTCGCCGGAGAGCAGGTGCAGCATATCGGCGGCGTAGAGGTCGCGCGGGTAGCGCCCGCCGACGAACAGATGCGTGGTGGGCGGCTCGGCGCGGCGGGACAGATCCAGGATCAGCGAGCGCATGGGCGCGAGACCCGGACCGTCGGCGAGCATCACCACATCCGTGGCGTCGGGCTCCACCGCCAGCCAGCCCTCGGGCGCGCTGACGCGCCATTCGTCGCCGACCCGGGTATCGGTCACGATCGACGGGCTGCACCAGCCGCCGGGCACCGTGCGCACATGGAATTCCAGCTTCCCGTCCAGCGACGGCGGCAGCGCGGAGTACAAGCGCCGCACCATATTCGGATGCTGCGGCACCCGTACCCGCACCGACTGTCCCGCCGCGAACGGCACGAACTCACCGATCAACCGCACCACGGTCCAATCGGCCCGAATCCGGTGCGCACCCACCACGGTCGCCGCGTACTCGGAATTCTCCAGCGCGATTGCTCCGGTCTCGTCGGGACCGATCGTCACGGCATGCCTTTCTACGTAAATCGAATGTCGTTGGCGAGGTTTCAGGGGCGAAGCCCCTGAGAGTCACGAGAGTTGTTTCCTCACACCGGGTCCGAGGCAATCACGTATTCGGGCGTCCCGACCGCCAGCAATGCGCGCTTCGTATCGGCGATCATGCGCGCCGACCCGGCGATCTGAATCTGTCGGTCCGACCAAGCCCCGAAACTCGCCACCACCGCACCGAGATTGCCGATGAGCCGCCGATGCATCCCGTACGGCGTCTCGGCGGGCGCGTACGGATGCCACCACGGATTGGATTCGTTCTCGCACACCGGAACAACGGTCAACCACGGATTGGATTGCGAGAGCTGCCACATGTTCTCCACATCGTAGAGATCACACGGATAGCGCCCGCCCATGAACAGGTGCACCCTCGGATTGATTCCGCGCCTGCCCATTTCGATCAGCTGCGCCCGCAGCGGCGCGATACCGGTGCCGGAGCCGATCATGAGCACGTCCTTCTGGCTCTGCAAGTCGACGTGCAACCCGCCCAGCGGCGCCGCGATCATCCAGCGGTCCCCGACCTGGGTCTCGTTCACGATGGCCGGGCTCACCCACCCGGTGCGCACCTTGCGGACGTGGAATTCGATCTCGCCGTACGGATTGGTGGGAATCGCGGGCGAGAGATAGCGCCACATCTTGGGCCGCTGCGGAATGGCCACCGGCACGTATTGTCCGGCCTGGTAGGGAATGGGCGTATCGGACTGGAGCCGGACAATGGCGAGATCGTCCACCACCCGCCGGTGCCCCACCACCGTGGCCTCCCAATACGGCTGCGATTTATCGGAATTCGCGCCGATGGCCATGGAGGCCGAAATGAGGATGGTGATATCGCGCCACCCCTCCTCCAGCCCGCGGTTCCAGTGCGCGGCCCCGTTGTAGCTGCGGAAGGCCGACAGCAGCGCGCGCCCCGCGATGTCGTAATGGGCGGCCTCCACCCCGAATTTGCGGTGATCGCGGGCCAACTGCTCCAGAAACCGCTGTGCCCGATCCCAGTCCTCCAGATGATCCAGGACGAACTGGATGGCGGTGACCAGCCGCTTGGGCTGCATATCCATGGCGGAGGGGAACAATTCGCGAAGAGCCGGAATCTCCGCGAAAAGGTGACCGTAGAACGCGCTGATCAGCCGCTCCGGTCCGTGGGGGACCTCGGTGACTGTCCGGAAGTTTGCGCGGACCAGCGCAGCCATACGCGCATCCACGACGTCGAACTTTCCTTTCCTGAGCTACTACCCGGGACACGCCTGGTTCTCCAGTGGTCCTCCGCGTCAAGTATCCCTGAAAAAGACAAGGTCGCACGGATATGGCCAAGGCTGCCCCGACCGGTACCCGGCGACCCCGCCCGCGGCTCAGATGACCAGCACCGTTTTACCGCGCGCGCCGGAGGCTCCGATCACCGTCGCGGCGTCGGCCAGCGGCACCGCGTTGTCCACCGGTACCACGAGGTCACCGTCGGCGGCGAGGCGCAGCAGGCGCTCCAATCCCGCCGCGCTGCCCTGGGAATTGATATTGCCGCCCTTGATGCCACGGGTTTGCAGGTCCGCCTCGTCGACCGAGCCGATTGTGCTGAAGACCGCACCGCCCGGGCGCACCAAAGCCGTGAGTTCGGCCAGCTGCGCCGGTGGGCTGACCAGATCCAGCACCGCGTCGATGCCGTCGGGGTGCGTCGTGCGCACCGCGTCGGCGACGGTCGGTTGGTACAGCGCGGGGTCGGGGGAGTCGGAGACCGGCACCGTGCGGCTGTAGTCGACCACCTCGGCCGCGCCCAGCCGGATCATGCGATCGGCGTCGTCGGGGCGGGCGGTGGCGATGACATCCGCGCCGGTCTCGGCGGCCAATTGGACGAGGAACGAGCCGACGCCCCCGGCCGCGCCCATGACCAGCACCGTCTGGCCATTGCTCACCCCGGCGGCGGCGAGCAGGTCGGCGGCGGTGAGTCCGGCGGTCGGCAAGGCGGCGGCCGCGAGCGCGGTGACGGCATCGGGTATCCGGGCCATGACGCTGTCGCGCGGCACCACGATGTACTCGGCGAAGGTGCCGTGCCCGACCGGCGGGATCAACCACTTGCCCGCGACCCGGTCGTCGAGGGCGACATCGGTGACGCCCTCGCCGATCGCGGACACCACGCCCGCCCCGTCGAGGCCGGGGATCAGTGGGAACTCGTGCGGCAGTTGCCCGTTCAGGGCTCCGTCGATGATCTTCTTGTCGAAGGGATTGACCCCGGCGGCGTCCAGGCGAATCCGCAGCTGGCCCGGTCCCGGCTCCGGTATGGGCATTTCGGCTGGCTCGGGCTTGCCACCGAATTCTCGAACGACGATCGCGCGCATGAGACTCCTGTCCTCTGGGGATTCGAGCTGGTGACGCGTGAGCGAACGATTCGGTCATCGTAGGCACGTCACCCTCGACACCCTTGTGATTCGAGGCGGTCGGTTTTGTCACGGGCGCGTAGCGTTGTGTGTGACCTAAGTCTCTGGTGCAAACGCCTCGAAATTCGTCAGACTTGAGCGGAACAGACTCAACTCTTGTCGCGTTGGAGTGGGTAAAGCGACCAGTAGGAAAGGGGACTCGTGGACTCGTTCAATCCCACCACCAAGACTCAGGCGGCCTTCACCGCCGCCCTCCAGGCAGCCTCGGCCGCCGGAAACCCGGAGATTCGTCCGGCGCACTTGCTGGTGGCGTTGCTGGATCAGACCGACGGCATCGCCGCCCCGCTGCTCAAGGCCGTCGCAGCCGATTCGGCGACGATTCGACGCGAGGCCCAGGACATCGTCGACCGGCTGCCCCGCGCCACCGGCGCGACCACCACCCCGCAGCTCGGACGCGAAGCGCTCGCCGCCATGCACGCCGCGCAGCGGCTGGCGACCGAGATGGGCGACGAGTACGTCTCCACCGAACACCTCATGGTCGGGCTGGCCAGCGGCGACTCCGACGTCTCGCAGCTGCTGCTGAAGTACGGCGCGACCGCGGACGCGCTGCGCGAGGCCTTCACCCAGGTGCGCGGCAACACCCGCGTCACCACCCCGGATCCGGAATCCAGCTACCAGGCTCTGGAGAAGTACTCCACCGATCTCACCGCCGCCGCCCGCGCGGGCAAGCTCGATCCGGTCATCGGGCGCGACACCGAGATTCGGCGCGTGGTGCAGGTGCTCAGCCGCCGCACCAAGAACAATCCGGTGCTCATCGGCGAACCCGGCGTCGGCAAGACCGCCATCGTGGAGGGGCTGGCCCAGCGCATCGTCGCCGGTGACGTCCCCGAATCGCTGCGCGGCAAGAAGCTGGTCGCGCTCGATCTCGGCGCCATGGTCGCCGGGGCGAAGTACCGAGGCGAATTCGAGGAGCGGCTCAAGGCCGTGCTCGAGGAGATCAAATCCAGTGCGGGACAGATCATCACCTTCATCGACGAGCTGCACACCATCGTGGGCGCGGGCGCGACCGGGGAATCCGCCATGGACGCGGGCAATATGATCAAGCCCATGCTGGCGCGCGGTGAGCTGCGGCTCGTCGGCGCGACCACCCTGGACGAGTACCGCCAGCACATCGAGAAGGACGCCGCGCTGGAGCGGCGCTTCCAGCAGGTGCTGGTCGGCGAGCCCTCGGTCGAGGACACCGTCGGCATTCTGCGCGGACTCAAGGATCGCTACGAGGTGCACCACGGCGTGCGCATCACCGACTCCGCGTTGGTGGCGGCCGCCGCGCTGTCGGATCGCTACATCACCTCGCGCTTCCTGCCCGACAAGGCCATCGACCTGGTGGACGAGTCGGCCTCGCGGCTGCGCATGGAGATCGATTCGCGCCCGGTGGAGATCGACGAGGTGGAACGGCAGGTGCGTCGCCTCGAGATCGAGGAGGTCGCCCTCGCCAAGGAGACCGACGAGGCCTCCAAGCAGCGGCTCGACAAGCTGCGCTCGGAACTGGCGGATCTGCGCGAGCGGCTCAACCAGCTGACCACGCGCTGGCAGAACGAGAAGCAGGCCATCGATTCGGTGCGCGGCATCAAGGAGGAGTTGGACTCGCTGCGCGGCGAGGCCGAACGCGCCGAACGCGATGGCGACTACAACCGCGCGGCCGAGCTCATCCACGGGCGTATCCCGAAGCTGGAGAAGCAGCTCGTCGAGGCCGAGGCGAAGGCCAAGGTCGCCGCGGACGGCGACGTCATGCTCAAGGAGGAGGTCGGCCCGGACGATATCGCCGAGGTGGTGTCGTCGTGGACCGGAATTCCGGTGGGTCGCATGCTCGAAGGCGAAACCCACAAGCTGCTCCGCATGGAGGAGGAGCTGGGCAAGCGCGTGGTCGGACAGGCCGAGGCCGTGCAGGCGGTGTCGGACGCGGTGCGCCGGGCGCGCGCCGGGGTGGCCGATCCCAATCGACCCACGGGTTCGTTCATGTTCGTCGGTCCGACCGGTGTGGGTAAGACCGAACTCGCGAAGGCGTTGGCGGACTTCCTCTTCGACGACGAGCGCGCCATGGTGCGCATCGATATGAGCGAGTACAGCGAGAAGCATTCGGTGGCTCGCCTCGTCGGCGCCCCGCCCGGCTACGTCGGCTACGACCAGGGCGGTCAGCTCACCGAGGCGGTGCGCCGTCGGCCCTACACCGTGGTGCTCTTCGACGAGATCGAGAAGGCGCATCCGGATGTCTTCGACATCCTGTTGCAGGTGCTCGACGAGGGCCGCCTCACCGACAGCCAGGGCCGCACCGTCGATTTCCGCAACGCCATCCTCATCCTGACCTCGAATCTGGGTGCGGGCGGTGAGCGCGACTTCGTCATGGCGGCCGTGCGCTCGGCCTTCAAGCCGGAATTCCTCAACCGCCTCGACGACGTGGTCATGTTCCACCCGCTCGACGAGGAGCAGTTGGAGAACATCGTCGACATCCAACTCGACCAACTCCAGAAGCGCCTCGCCCAGCGCCGCCTGAAGCTCGACGTCAGCGACTCCGCCCGCTTCTGGCTCGCGGTCCGCGGCTACGACCCCGCCTACGGCGCGCGCCCCCTGCGCCGCCTCATCCAACAGGCCATCGGCGACACCCTCGCCAAGGAACTGCTGGCAGGCGAGGTCCAGGACGGCGACACGGTGAAGGTCAATGTCAGCCCCGACGGCGACGGCCTCGTCGTCGGCCGCTGAGCGCCGCGCGGAAACTACCGGTCTCCGAAGACATGTGTCTTCGGGGACCGGTGCCGTCCTTCCGCCTACCCTGGAGGCCATGACGAATCCGAACGATCCGTGGTCGCGACGACCCGAGTCGGGATCGGTGGATGGGCCGACCGAGAAGGTGTCGCCATCCTCCGGCCGGGCTGGGGACAACCCGGAGTTCGGGGGCGGGTACGGGCCGACGGAGTCGTTCGGGCAGGCGGGTGGGCACGAGCCCACCACGGCGTACGACTATTTCGCGCAGCAGCCGGGGCCGGACGCCACTCGGGTGATGCCGCCGCACGATGAGCAGTGGGGCGGGTACGAGAGCGGTGCGCCCGGTGGGTATCCGCCTACGGCGAGTTACACCTCGGGGTATCAGGCTCCGCAGGGGTATCAGGGAGCGCCGGGGTATCAGAGCGGGCCCGGTGGGCCGGTTCCGCCCGGGGGATATCCGCCGGGGCATCAGGGGCAGCCCGGTCCGCAGGGGCCCAAGCGCAAGACGGGCGTGTGGATCGCGCTCGGGCTCGGCGCGCTGGCGCTCGTCGCCGTCGCGGGGGTGTTGGTGGGATCGCTGCTGGCGGATCGGGATTCGTCGGATACCGCGTCCGCGACCTCCACGACGTCGAGCGCTCAGGTGCAGATTCCGAGTTTCCCGAGTGGGACCGCCGAACAGCCGCTGCCCAGTGGCATTCCGACCATTCCGGGGCTGGGCGATATCGACGCGCTCGGCGCGACCATGGGCACCATTGCCAGCAACGACGGATCCACGCTCACCGTCAGCACGTTGTCGGGTGGCACCGTCACCGTCCGCACCAACGATCAGACCCAGGTGATCTCGCTCGCCAGCACCACCGTGAAGGATCTTCCGGTGGGCGAGGTCGTCATGATCCAGGGCGACAAGGCATCCGACGGATCGGTCACCGCGAAGATCATCATCAGTACCGCTGTGCCCAGCGGGCCTCGATGAGCGGACACCATCCAACACCCGAGGCGATTCAGACATTGTGTGGATAGGGTAGGCGGCGATGACGGCGATATGGTTCGGATTGGCGGCGATCGCGCTGGTGGGCGCGATCGTGCTGCTCTATTTCGATCGGCAGCAGCGACAGCGCACCGGTCACATTCGGCAGGTCTGGGCGAAATCCCAGGGCTACACCTATGTTTCGGTGGAACCGGCCCTGGCCAACACCTGGCGACGTGGCGCCCTGGCCAAGCTCGGGTACCTGTCGGCGGTGGACGTGGTGTCCGGTAATCGCAAGGGCGAGAAGTTCGTGCTGTTCGATCTCGAGGACGCCGCCACGCTGGTCGCGGTGCGCCGCCAGATCGGCTCCGACATCGATATCGACCTGCGCCTCAAGACCGCCGCGCCGCCCAAGGACCACGACCTCGAACTGCTCGGCGCGATCGGCGGCCGCGTGGTCTTCGCCACCAATCCCGATATCGCCCGGCACGCCGTCGACCAGCGCATGGTGGCCTTCATCGAATCGCTGCCCGATACCGTGCAAATGCTGTGGAGCGAGGGCAATTGGACCCTGGGCATGCTGCCCGTGGGCTCCACCTCCCGCGATTGGGAGATGGCCGTCGACGCGGTACTGCGCCTGTCCGGGCTGCTGCACGTCCTGCCGCCCGTGGTCGGCGGACCGGAACCGCGCGGCGGTGGCCGCGGCCCGGCCCCGGAGGCCCGCGAGGGTGGTCGGCCGCAGCGCGGCGGCACCGCGGTGGTCGACGACGAGGACGATTACGACGGCCACGACGAATACGGCGACTACGGCGATCCCGAACCGGCACCGGCTCGCCGTCTCCCGCCGCGTGCGGGCGACCCGCTGCCGTTCCCCGAGGACGAGGACGACGAGGAGTACGCGCCCCTCGTGAAAGATATTGCGGGAGAAAGCGAACCGGAGCCCGAGGAGGGTTGGCGGCCCGCGCTGAAGGTGGTCCCCGACCCGCGCGGACGGGTACGCCGCAACTGGCCGCCCGCGCCCGAAGAGGACTGGGCCGAAGACGAACAAGCCCGCCCGGAGGGCGATTACGCCGAAGACTCCGACGAGGAGTGGGAAGAAGACGACTGGCGCGAAGACGACGAGCCCGACACTCGCGACGACCGCGAGGAACAGGGCGAGTGGCGCGAGGACGATCGGGACAATCCGCCCGGCGGTCCGTTCCATCCGGGCTTCCGGCCGTACCAGGGGCCCGCACCCCGCTGAAAACTTTCCGCCGTAGCGCGGAACTTCCGCCTCCGCGTGGAACGTTCGGGAACTGTTGGGCCCTTGGGCCCTGTCCGCAATGCCGCGGGCGTTCATACCCTTGGGCCCATCCCCGGATTTCGGCCGAGTGTGAGGTAGTCGATTTCGATGACCGAGAGTTCGCCCGTCACGCGCCTGCCCGGCGCTGTTCGTCCCGTGGCCTTGGTCACGGGACCCACCTCCGGTATCGGGCGGGCCTACGCCACCCGGCTGGCGGCGCTCGGCTACGACCTGGTGCTGGTGGCGCGGGACGAGTCGCGACTCGCCGCGCTGGCCGGGGATCTCGAACTGCGCTTCGGGGCGCGGGCGCAGGTGCTGCCCGCCGATCTGGCGCGGGCCGAGGATCGGGAACGGGTCGAGGCGCGCGTGGGCGCGGGCGTCGAATTCCTGGTCAACAACGCGGGATTCGGGCTGTCACGGGAGTTCTGGACCATCGAGCCCGAGCGGTTGCAGGAGCAACTGGACGTCAATGTCACCGCGGTCATGCGATTGACCCGGGCGGCTCTGCCGCCCATGCTCGCCGCGGCCAAGGGCTCGGTGGTGAATGTGGCCAGCGTGGCCGGGCTCGTCCCCGGGAGGGGCTCGACCTACTCGGCCTCCAAGGCGTACGTCGTATCCTTTTCCGAAGGGCTGGCGGGTGCGCTGGCCGGGACCGGCGTTCGGGTGCAGGCACTGTGCCCCGGATTGGTCCGCACCGAATTTCATGAGCGAGCCGGTATCGAGCTGGGTTCGTTGCCGCGGCCCGTGTGGCTGTCCGTGGACGAGGTGGTGGCCGGTTCGCTGAGCGATCTGGAAAAAGGCCGGGTGATCAGCGTGCCCGGTGTGCAGTACAAAGCCGTCACCGCGGTGGCAGGACTCATACCGCGGTCCCTCGCGGCCCGCATCAATCGGGGCCTGTTCAACGCACGCGGAAGGACATAGACACAGATATGCAGGTAACGACGACCGACCGGGACAGACTCGCGAACCTGGTGCGCGACCTCGCCGTGGTACACGGCCGGGTGACCCTGTCCTCGGGTAAGGAAGCCGACTACTACGTGGACCTGCGCCGGGCCACCCTGCACCACGAGGCGGCCCCGCTCATCGGCAAACTGCTGCGCGAACTCGTCGCGGACTGGGACTTCGACTCCGTCGGCGGACTGACCATGGGCGCCGATCCGGTGGCCGCGGCCGTCATGCACGCGCCGGGCCGTCCCATCGACGCGTTCGTGGTGCGCAAGGCCGCCAAGACCCACGGTATGCAGCGTCAGATCGAGGGCCCCGACATCGTCGGCAAGCGGGTGCTGGTGGTCGAGGACACCACCACGACCGGCAATTCGCCGATCACCGCCGTGCGCGCGCTGCGTGACGCGGGCGCGATCGTGGTGGGTGTGGCGACGGTGGTGGACCGGGAGACCGGAGCCGCCGAGGTCATCGCCGCCGAGGGCCTGGAGTACCGCTCCATACTCGGCCTCAAGGATCTGGCTCTGGGATGATTCACATCGCTGGGTTAGCCTGAACGCTGTTCATGTCTTTCAAAGGTGAAGGGTCGTGTGAGTCACTCGTGGCAAGCATTGCACTGAATACAGGGCGGAAGAACGTCGCGATGCTCGGCATCGGTGCTTACCGACCCCAGCGTGTGGTCAGTAACGCCGAGGTCTGCGAGGTCTTGGATTCCACTCCCGAGTGGATCTTCGAGCGCACCGGTATCAAGAACCGCCGCTGGATCAGCGGGGACGAGACGCTGCGCAGCATGGCCGCCGCCGCCGGTGAGCGGGCGGTCAAGAACAGCGGTATCGACCGGTCCAAGATCGGCACGCTGATCTTCGCCACCTCCAGCTGGCTCACGCTCACCCCGCACGGCGCCCCGCAGGTCGCCTTCGATCTCGGTATGAACGGCGTCGCGGCCTTCGACCTCACCTCGGGCTGCGGTGGTTTCGGCTACGCCCTCGGTGTCGCCGCCGACCTCATTCGCGCGGGCTCCTCGGAGTACGTGCTGGTGATCGGCGCGGAGACCATGACCGTCGGCCTGGACCCCCGGGACCGGGGCACCGCCATGATCTTCGGCGACGGCGCGGGCGCGGTCGTGGTCGGGCCGTCGGAGGAGAACGGTATCTCGCCGACCGTCTGGGGCAGCGATGGTGAGAACGCCTCCGCCATCATGCAGGACATCGATTTCCTGGAGTACATGGACAAGGCGGAGGCGTACCAGCACAAGGATCCCGAGGCCGAGCCCATCGGCCGCATGGCGCTGCGCATGGAGGGTCCCAAGGTCTTCCGCTGGGCGGCGGTCACCCTGCCGCGCGCGCTGGCCAGCGCCATCGAGGTATCGGGTGTGGCCACCGAGGACATCGAGGTCTTCGTGCCGCATCAGGCCAATGCCCGCATCAACGAGCTCATGAAGAAGAATCTCGGTCTGGCAGACGACATTCCGATGGCCAATGACATCGAGAACACCGGCAATACCTCCGCGGCCTCGATTCCGCTGGCCATGGAGGAGATGCTGGTGACCGGCAAGGCCAAGGGCGGACAGCTGGCGCTGCTGCTCGGCTTCGGCGCGGGCCTGTCCTACGCGGGCCAGGTCGTGACGCTGCCCCCGGCTCCGGCCGAGCCCAGCTTCTGAAGCGAAATCCACTGATGGTGAGTGCTTTTCGCGCCGGTTTTCTCGCGGCGGCGGCGGTGACGGTCTACGGGGCCGTCACCGGCCGCGATCGGTTGCAGTGGGTGGCCAAACCGCTGCTGATGCCGCTGCTGGCGGTTGATGTGGCGCGCGATACCGAGATGGCCGACGCCGACCGCAAGCTGCTGCTGGGCTCGCTGGCGGCGGCCACGGTCGGCGACATCCTGCTCATCGATCCCGACGACGACCGTCGATTGATCGCTGGCGCATCGTCTTTCGCGCTCATGCAGACCGGCTACGCCACACTGTGGCGGCGTCGGGGCGCGCGGGCGCGGGCCGCCATCGCCGGGCCGCGCGTGGGGGCCTGGCTGGGCGCGGCCGCGCTCATGCGGGCCAAGGCGCCGTCGGTGGCGCTGCCGCTCACCGCCTATGGCGCGACGCTCGGCACCGCCGCCACCCTGGCGTCGGATCCGGAACTCGCGTCGGACGCGAAAAACGTCGCGGGCCTGAACATCCCGAATGCCGACCCGCGCAGCCGCCTGGGTCTCGGCGCGCTGCTGTTCACACTCTCCGACGGCCTCATCGTGCTGCGCCGAATCTTCGCTCGCACCAACGCTTCTCGCCGGGCCACCGAGGGCGTCATTCTCGGCACGTACGCCGCCGCGCAGTATCTGCTCACCGATCCGCGCGCACACCGGTAGTCAGCCGCCGCGCAAGACCTCGAGCAGCTCCTGCCCCTCCTTGGACTCCGACCACCACTCGGTATGCCCGAGAAAGTAGTCGTCGTAGGCGATTTCGGCGTTGGCCTGATTGCCGCCCGGGACGACGCCGAGGAAGTAGTCGATCTCGGAGAGTTCGTATTCGCAGTGCACCAGCGGCAGCAGATCGGGCAGGGCGCGGCGCTCGGTGGCGGTGAGCGGACGCACCCGCTGGTAGGCGTGCAGGAAGGTGTGCACCTGGTCGAACCGCACGGTGGCCGGGCCGCCGCCGCGCAGGGCCAGCCAGTCCACGGCGGAGCGTTCGATGGCGGTGGCGATATCGTGGATCGCGGTGGTGCGGTCGCAGAGGCCGAAGTCGATGACCGAGCTGACGTCGCCGTCGCGCCAGAGCAGATTCGTGCCGTGCCAATCATTGTGTGTCCACAGCGGTTCCAGGTCGGCCAGCAGCGACATGATGCGCAGATGGAAGAGCTGGTGGACGCGGTCGAGGTCGTCGCGCCACGGGCGCTCCGACAGGAACATGCCCAGCGCGGGCCGGACCGCCGCCTGACGCTCCAGCGCGCCGATGGGATCGGCGGAGGAGAAGATGGTGAAACTGGCCTGCAGCGGATGCGGCGGGCGGGCCGGTGCGTCGTAACCCACTGCGGCAATGTGCAATTGGGCCAGCATGTGACCGGCCGCCGCGGCGTCGTCGAGTGTCAGATAGGGCGACCACGAGAAGGCCCCCTGGTATCGATCCGCGCCGACACCCAATTCCTGTACCTCGTAGGTGAATTCACCGGTCTCCCGGGTGTCGAGCACCTCCGGGATCGGAATGCCGCGCGCCCGCAGGTACGCCATGAAACCGTGCTCCTCGCCGAGGCCCTCGGCGGTGCGCAGGCTCCGCGGCAGCCGTTTGACGATCACCTCGCGCCCCGCGCCGGTGCGTACCCGCGCCGTCGCGGAAAGCGGTCTGGGACTGCGCCATTCGATGACCGCGTCCGCATCCGTCACCGCCGCCACCTCCGTGGCGGTCAGCGGCGGCCAATCGGGTTCGACCAGTGGTTCTTCGCCCATGCCGTAGACGCGGTCATCGGTCATGCGCTCACGCCCTCCGCCGGGCGATCAGCAGGAGCGCCGCCGTCACCAGCGCGGCGACCAGCCAGGAGAACAGCGAGGCCGAGGACCACCAGCCGGGGTGAATTCCGGTGGCGTCCTGCACTTTCGACCAGAACTGCGCCCACCAGCTGATGGAGCCGGGATTGCAGAGCTGGTAGGTGACGAAGCCGCAGGCCCACGGCAGCAGCATGAGCGGGCGGGCCGGGGAGTTCTGTTCCAGGTTCCAGTGCCGCCGTCCGCGCCCGAGGAAGTAGTCCACGATCAGCACGGCCGACAGCGGGACGAACACCGATCCGATCAGGTACAGGAAGTTCGCGTAGCTGCTGAAGTCGCGCACCGGCAGCGCGAGCAGGATGACCGCCAAACCGACGGCGCTGGCGAGCACGCGGCGGTCCACGCGGGGCAGCAGATTCTGCAGGGACATGGCGGTGGAGTACACATTGGCGAAGGACTGGTCGGTCTCGCGCAGCACCAGGACCGCGAAGAACGCCCATCCGGCGGTGACGCCGAGGAAGGTGTCGAAGATCTTGGAGGCGTCGCCCCCGGCCTGGAGGATGGCGATGGTGCCGAGCACGTAGCACCAGATCTGCGCCGCCGAGTACCCGACGATGGTGGCACCGGCCGAGGAGCGGACCGAGCGGGCGTGCCGGGCGTAGTCGGCGGCCAGCGGCACGAACGACACCGAAACCGCGAGAGTGGTGTCCACGGCGGGGAAGAATCCGCTCCAACTGGTGTCGGTGGGCTCCGGCACCGGATTGCGCAGCAATTGAACGGTGAAGTACACCAAGGCGATTCCCACCGCGACGGTGACGTACTTGCGCAGCAGATGCACCACCCGCAGCGGCCAGATGGCCATGACGGTGGAGAACACCCCGGCGGCCACGATCACCAGCGCGTGCGGCACCCGGTCGTCGGTCATGGCGGAGACGCCGAGGGCGATGACGGTCAGCTCGTACACGCCCCAGCCGACGCACTGGATGATGTTGGCCAGCGTCGGCAGATACGACAGTTTGGTGCCGAACAGCCCGCGCAGCACCACCATGGCGGGCGCGCCCGTGCGGGTGCCCACCGCGCCCGTCCCGGCCACCATGGCGGTGCCGACGAGCGTGCCGAGCAGGGTCGCGAGCAATGCGCCGACCAGCGGCAGCGGCGGATGTCCGGTCGGATACAGCACATACGCGGCACCGCTGAACCCGATCAGACTGACGCCGATATTGGCCCAGAACGCGGCCTGATCGGTGAACCCGAGGGTGCGCGGCGGCGCGGTGTCGAGCAGCAGGGGCGCTTCCTGCTTCTCCTCGGGTGAAGCTCCAGCAATCGTCACCCCAGGAAGCCTAAGGCCCATCCGCCTCCCCGAGCCTTCAGCGCGCGGCAGAGAGCCGTAGCGACTCCCCGACGCGTGCCAGCGGACGGGTGCCGAAACAATTGTGGGGGTACCCGATGAGTTACCCCCGCCTCACGAGATCAGTTGTCACCTTCGTAGAGGTCAGAGGCAGAGGATGATGCGGTCACGGTTCTTGGGGTCGACTCGGATCGAAACCGTTTCGCCTACTTCGATTTTCGGGCGGTCCACGGGTTGGACGTCCAGGACGATGCTGCCGTGGTAGGTCTCCGAACCGGGGACGACCAGTTCCAGGTCGAGTTCGGCCAGTTCGGTGTGGTGGTCGGTGGGCATCAGGGGATGGACGCCTTCGATATTGGCCCAGCCCTCCAGGCCGTGACGGAGCAGGCGGCGGTCGCAGCGCCGTGGCCGTTGGGCCAGCAGCATGCCGATACCGAGGAGGCTGCCGTACATGCCGACCAGCATGCAGAGCTGCATGGGAACCGTTCCGGGCGGGGCGAGGTGGACGAACCAGCCGAGCCAGAGCACGAGGGTGAGCATGTACACGACCGTCACGCCGAGCACCGTTCGAAATATCCGCGCATGGTCCATGGCAACCTCCACCAGGGCCTTGGACTTCCAGGATAAGCGCTGATGGCGGGGCATGCGGGCGGGTTGAGGAACCCGACCGAGCGGTGTCAGCCGGGGGAGCGCAGGGCGGTGAGGGCGTTGAGGTCCAGGGGCAGCGCATGGCCCGCGAGGTCGAGGGTCACCCGGTCGCGGTACTCACCGACCGGTTCGTA
Source organism: Nocardia sp. NPDC050406 (assembly GCF_044459025.1). Taxonomy (NCBI): domain Bacteria; kingdom Bacillati; phylum Actinomycetota; class Actinomycetes; order Mycobacteriales; family Nocardiaceae; genus Nocardia; species Nocardia sp. NPDC050406. The sequence goes on from NZ_JBITIM010000004.1 coordinate 555,699, forward strand.
TCGACCGTGGCTCAGCCGGTACGCGGTGAGCCGCACCGTACCCTCCGGATCCAACAACCAGTAGTGCTCGATACCGACCGCCGCGTACTCCGCGGGCTTCATGATCCGGTCCACCCGCCGCGACCCGGGCGAGAGAATTTCGATGGCCGCCAACACCTCCGACGGCTGCACCCGCGAGGCGTGCGCCGCCCCCGCCGCACCCCCGACCACCAGCACATCCGGTATCCGAACGGTTGCCGGAAACTCCGCCTCCACCACCAATTCGATACGCGCCAGGGCCGCCAGCGGCGCGGGCAGCGAGGGTTCCAACTGCGCGGCCAGCCGCCACACCGCCAATTGGTGCCGAGGCGGCTGCGGCGCGACCACCGGTACCCCGTCGACGAGTTCGCAGAACAGATCGCCGTCCTCGCGCAGCGCCGACCACTCCGCCATGGTCAATAGGTGATCCGGCCACGCCCCAACCATTTTCACCGCTTCCGCGGATCTCGACCGCCGCATGACGTCCAGTCTTCCACGCCCCGCTACCACCCGGCATCGTTTCTCCCCGGGACCGCGGGCCGTCAGCCCTTGAGCCGCAGCACCGCGAGCACCCGGCGGTGATGCAGGTCCGAGGGCGGCAGATCGAGCTTGAGGAAGATATTGCCGATGTGCTTCTCCACCGCGCGCTCGGTGACGCTCAGCGCGGCGGCGATCGCGCCGTTGGACAGCCCCTGGGCCATGAGTTCGAGCACTTCGCGTTCGCGCGGGGTGAGGCGGGCGAGCGAATCCTGTTGGCGGGTAGCGCCCATCAACTGACTCACCACTTCCGGGTCGAGAGCGGTACCGCCGGTGGCCACGCGGTGCAGGGCGTCCACGAACTCGCGCACATCCGCGACGCGGTCCTTGAGCAGATAGCCCACGCCACCGGCCCCGGCGGCGAGAAGTTCGGTGGCATACCGGGTTTCGATCCACTGCGAGAACACCAGCACCCCGGTCTCGGGGGTGCGGCGGCGCAGTTCCAGGGCCGCGATGAGGCCCTCGTCGGTGAAGGTGGGCGGCATGCGCACATCCACCACCGCGACATCGGGCCGGTGTTCGGCGACCACCTCGCCGAGGGTGCTGGCCTCGCCGACCGTGGCCACCACCCGATGGCCGCGCTCGGTGAGCAGTCCGGTGAGGCCGTCGCGCAGGATGGCATTGTCCTCGGCGATGACGATCCGCAGTGGCTCGCTCATTTCGGCACCGCGACGGGAAGCAGCATGGTGACGACGGTAGGCCCACCGGGCGGACTGTCCACCACCAGGCGGCCGTCCACGGTCCGGGCCCGCGAGGCCAGGCCCGACAGCCCGCCGCCCACCACGGATTCGCCATTCGGCTCGGCCGGTTGCAGCGCACCGCCCATACCGTTGTCGCGCACCGTCACCGCGATGCCGCCGGAGCCCTCCGGCAGGACCGAGACCCAGATATGGCTGGCGTTGGCGTGTTTGGCGACATTGGTGAGCAGCTCCGCCACCGAGAAGTACGCGATCGCCTCGATGGCCGGATCGGGCCGGGTGGGCAGCAGCACCCGCAGCTCCACCGGCAGCGCGCAGCGGGCGGCGAGGGTCTCCAGCGCGGGTTCGAGGCCGAGTTCCAGTGCGGGCGGATGGATTCCGCGCACCAGCTCGCGCAGCTCGGTGAGCGCCTCCTTGGCCCCGGTGCGGGCGTCGACGATCAGATCGGAGGGGTCGCCGCCGGTGGCCAGCCGCTCCTCGGCGCGGGCCAGGGCCATGGCGATGCTCACCAGCCGGGCCTGGGTGCCGTCGTGCAGATCGCGCTCCAGGCGACGCAGTGTCGCGGCCGAATCCTGTACCGCCGCATGGCGGCTGGCCTGTAACTCGGTCAGCTGCCGGTCCCGGGAGGTCGGGGTGAGCAGCGCGAGGGCCAGTTGCCGGTGCAGCCAGCACACCCCGCGCATCACCCACACCATGACGAAGCAGGCGATCAGGCCCGCCAGCGCGAAAGCGATGACGCTAGGCCAGGTTTCGACATAGAAGTCGCCGATCTGCGCCAGCGAATGGTGCTCCACGCCGTTCTCGTCGACATTCACCGGATGGTCGATCACCCAGAAGATCGGGGAGACCACGATGAAGGCGCAGACCACGCCCACGATCAGCACGACATAGCCGACCACGACCCCGAGCACCACCTGCGTCAGCAGGAAGGCCAGCGCCCGCCACGACGTCCGGTCGGTGGCCACGCCGCGCAGCCACCCGATGAGCCCGGGCCGTGGCGCGAACGGCGGCGGCGCGGGTACGGGCGTATCGAGCAATCCCCCGATCAGCGCCCGGTACACCCGACCCCACACCCGAGCGCCGAGAAATATCCCCGCGAGAATCGGCAGCCCGATGAGGAAGATCGAAATATAGAGTCCGCCACCGATCCCCACGAACAGGTAGACCGCCGCCACGCACCCGAGCACCAGCGCGACCAGCAGATAGGCCAACTCCTTCCACGTGCGCTTCTCGAAGGGCGCGCGCAGCACGGTCAGCCAGAGCGGCGGCCGGGCGCGCTCGGGTGTCGTCTCGGGTCGCTCGAGGACCAGGGTCGGTTCAGCGGACATCTCGCTCATACATCTCATCGTCGTCGGCGGCGCTGCGGCAATCGATGGCGCTGACCCGAGAACCCAGGGTGGGGTCAGCACCACCACCCAGCATCATGCCCATGCGCTATGACACGCCGACAGGCGGGCGCGGTCGCCGTTGCGGCCGGAACCGACTCGCTCGCGACCCACACGGGAAATACGATGAGCGCGTGAGCTACCCCCCATACGGCTACCAGGGATATCCGGGCTACGGCTACGGGCCGCCGCAGGATCACCCGCAGGCCACCACCATTCTGGTGATCGGCATTCTCAGCCTGGTGTTCTGCCAGATCCTCGGGCCGGTCGCCTGGATCATGGGCAGCAAGGCGCGCAAGGAGATCGACCACTCCGGGGGTGCGATCGGCGGGCGGGGCAATGTGACCGCCGGGTGGGTGTGCGGGATCATCGCGAGCTGCCTGCTCATCCTGGCCGTGGTCATCTACGGCGGGGTCATTCTCGTCAGCGTTGTCGCCGCCGCGTCCGGCTCCTGACTTCCTCGCCAGCGCGCGTCACTACGATGACCGGAGTGAATGCCGCTCCGACCTCCGATGACGCGCTGCCCGGACCCACCGAGTGGGGCGAGCATCCGCACGGCGTCGGGCCGTGGCGCGAGGAGTTCGGCACCGAGCCACCGGCGGATCCGCGCCTGGACCCGGAGCTGCTCGAACACGGTGACCGCCGCAATGTGGTGGACGCCTACCGGTACTGGACCCGGGAGGCGGTGGTCGCCGATATCGACGCCCGGCGTCATCCCTTCCACGTGGCCATCGAGAATTTCGGGCACGACGCGAATATCGGCACCGTGGTGCGCACCGCCAATGCCTTCGCCGCCGCGGCCGTGCACATTGTCGGGCGCAAGCGCTGGAATCGGCGCGGGGCCATGGTCACCGACCGCTATCAGCACATCCACCACCATTCGGATATCGATTCGCTGTTGGCGTTCGCGACGGCGGAGGGGCTCACCGTGGTGGCCGTCGACAATGTCCCGGGGTCGGTGCCGTTGGAGACCGCGCAGCTGCCGCGCAACTGTCTGTTGCTGTTCGGGCAGGAGGGTCCGGGCGTCACCGAGGCCGCGCGCGGCGCGGCGGTGCTCACCGTCTCCATCGCCCAATTCGGTTCCACCCGAAGCATCAACGCGGGCGTCGCCGCGGGCATCGCCATGCACGCCTGGATTCGTCAGCACGCGGATCTCACCACCGCCTGGTGAATCAGGTGGTACGTACCAGTACCAAGATCAATAGAGACACGGTTCCATAACGAAATCCTCCACGAAATCGCGCGCCCGACTGGCACCATATGTCCTATGAGTTCCCGGACCGGCCGCCACGCGGAGCCGACTGCCGCGCAGTGGTCCGAGCGCGCGGATATGGCCGAATCAGCCATCGTGTCACGGCATCTGCGCAATCTGTGGGCAATTCCGGGAACCACCCTCGGCGTGGTCGGCTGGCCCGCCACCCGCCGCGAACGCGCCTTCGCCTCCTGGCACTACTGGTGGCAGGCCCATCTCATCGACTGCACCACCGATGCCGCCATGCGCGAACCCACCCCCGCGCGGCGTCGCCGCATCACCGCCGTCGCGCGCGGTATGCGCACCCGCAATATCACCGGCTGGACCAACCGGTACTACGACGATATGGCCTGGTTGGCCATCTCCTTGGAGCGCGCCCGGCGCACCCTCGGCTTCGACGACGAAATGCGCACGGCGCTGGTCACTTTGGAGAAGGAGCTCTACACCGCGTGGGCCCCGGAGGTCGGCGGCGGTATTCCGTGGCGCAAGGGTTCGGACTTCTACAACGCGCCCGCCAACGGTCCGGCCGGTATCGCCATGGCCCGCTTGGGTCGCTACCAGCGCGCCCAGGATATGGCCGACTGGATCGATGCGACCTTGCGGGACAAGGAGACCGGGCTGATTCTCGACGGTGTCCACCTACCCTCCGGGGAGATCGAACGGCCCGTCTACAGCTACTGCCAGGGCGTGGTCCTCGGCCTGGAGACCGAATTGGCGGTGCACACCGACGCGCCGCGCCACGCCGAACGCGTACTGCATCTGCTCGACGCGGTCGAAGAGCATATGACCAGCGGCGGCGTGGTCAACGGCGGCGGTGGCGGTGACGGCGGCCTGTTCAACGGCATTCTCATTCGCTACCTGGCGCTGGTAGCGATCATGCTGCCCGGGGAGGACGAGGTGCACGTCAAGGCCCGGCGCACCGCCGCGGCGATCGTCCGCACTTCCGCGCTCGCCGCGTGGGAGAACCGGCTCGAGGTCGAGGGTGAACCGCTGTTCGGCCCGGACTGGCGCAAACCCGCACGACTACCCGGCATCGCGGGCGCGGGATACCTCACCGCCAATGGTTCGGTGACCGCCTCGCGCACCCCGGAACGCGATCTGTCCGTGCAGCTTTCGGGATGGAAGCTGATGGAGGCCGCGCACCAGGTGACCGCGGCGGGGCTGTAGCACCCCGGCCTCAGGCGCTCTTGCGGTCGGAGACGCCCGCGCTGGCCTCGGCGCTGTCCACGTCGAAATCCTCGATGGGGCGGGCCATTTCCACCCGGTACTGCCGAATTCCCACGATCGTGCCCAGCACCAGACCGACCACCAGCGTCCCGATGACGACCGGCATCAGCCACGACATGTCCTCCAGGAAACTGCCCGCGTAGTAGCCGACGAGCAGCAGCACCGGAGCCCAGATGATCGCGCCGATGGTGGAGGCGACCGTGTACTTGCGGTGATCCATTCCGGCCGCACCCGCGACCACCGGGCACAGCGTGCGCACCCACGGAATCCAGCGCGCGACCAGCACCGCGAGGAACCCGTGCTTGTGCAGCAGCTCGGAGACCCGCGCCAGATTCCGGGTGTTGATGTACTTGCCGTCCTTGCGCGCCACCAGATGGTGTCCGGTGCGATGCCCGATCACGTAACCGACCTGGTTACCGGCGATGGCCGCGACCATCGCGCCCACTGACAGCGCCCAGACCTGCGCTTCCCCGGTGGCATGCGCGGCCAGCACCACACCGGCGGTGATGAGCATGGAGTCGCCCGGCAGGAACAGCCCGATGATGAGCGCGCACTCCAGGAAGACGAAGGTGAGAACCACCGTCCACACGAGTAGCGGCCCGGCTGTCTCGAGCGGGGAGAACGCGCCCATCGCGAGGTTCAGCGGGGTGGCGGACAAGGGCTCAGTGGGTGGGTTCGTTGGTACGTGCGGGAGCTTCGGTGGTCGCGGCCTCGGAGCGACGGTTCAGCAACGCCTTCGCTACGGACGCGATCATCGGAATGACCGAGACGAACACGATGAGCAGGAAGATGGCCTCGATGTTGTCGCGAATGAACGCCACATTGCCCAGGAAGTAGCCGAGCACGGTCACGCCGCCGCCCCACAGGATGGCGCCGACGATGTCGAAGGACACGTACTTGCGGTAATCCATGGCCGAGACGCCCGCCAACACCGGCACGAAGGTGCGGGCGATCGGCACGAAGCGGGCCAGGATGATCGCGACCGGCCCCCACTTCTCGAAGAACTCGTGCGCCTCGGTGATGTACTTCTTCTTCAGGAAACGCCCGTCCGGCCGGTGATAGAGCGCGGCCCCGAACCCCTTGCGGCCGATCCAGTACGCGCACTGGTCGCCGAGGAACGCGGTGACCGCCACGGCGGGGGCGAGAATCCAGATGGAGACCGGCGGATTCGGCTGCGCCGCGAGCAGGCCGCCGGTGAACAGCAGCGAGTCGCCCGGCAGTAGCGGGAACAGCAGACCGGTCTCGATGAAGACGATCACCAGAATGGCGGGCAGCACCGCGTTCTTCAGCCATGACTCCGTGAGGAGGTACATGGGGTCGAGAAATTGGGGCATCGCCAGAGTGGTCGTCATAGCGTCGGAAGCGGCCAGCAAGGTCACGGCCACCACCCTACCGGTGATTCCCACATCACACCGAATGTCGAAGTGACATCACAGAGTTGTCATGGTTGTGAGGGCATTGCCCGGACGGAAACCGGGTTGCCTTATCGTGTGGGCTGACAAAATTTGTTGTACGCAGCACACACACGGAGGTCACTGTGCCCATCGCGACTCCGGAGGTCTACGCCGAGATGCTCGGTCGGGCCAAAGAGAACTCCTTCGCTTTCCCGGCGATCAACTGCACGTCCTCGGAGACCATCAACGCGGCCATCAAGGGCTTCGCCGATGCGGGCAGCGACGGGATCATCCAGTTCTCCACCGGCGGCGCCGAATTCGGCTCCGGCCTGGGTGTGAAGGACATGGTCACCGGCTCGGTGGCGCTCGCGGAATTCGCGCACGTCGTCGCCGCCAAGTACGACATCACCATCGCGCTGCACACCGACCACTGCCCCAAGGACAAGCTGGACGGCTTCGTGCGTCCGCTGCTGGCGCTGTCGGCTGAGCGCGTGAAGAACGGTCAGAACCCGCTGTTCCAGTCGCACATGTGGGACGGCTCGGCCATTCCGATCGACGAGAACCTCGAGATCGCCAAGGAACTGCTCAAGCAGGCCCATGCCGCGAACATCATCCTCGAGGTCGAGATCGGCGTCGTCGGCGGTGAAGAGGACGGCGTCGAGAACGCCATCAACGACAAGCTCTACACCTCCCCCGAGGACTTCGAGAAGACCATCGACGCGCTCGGCGCGGGCGAGAACGGCAAGTACCTGCTGGCCGCCACCTTCGGCAATGTGCACGGCGTCTACAAGCCGGGCAATGTGAAGCTCAAGCCCGAGGTGCTCGCCGAGGGCCAGCGCGTGGCCGCCGCCAAGCTGGGGCTGGGCTCCGACGCGCAGCCGTTCGACTTCGTCTTCCACGGCGGTTCGGGCTCGCTCAAGTCCGAGATCGAGGATTCGCTGCGCTACGGCGTGGTCAAGATGAACGTCGACACCGACACCCAGTACGCCTTCACCCGTCCGGTGGCCGCTCACATGTTCAGCAACTACGACGGTGTGCTGAAGGTGGACGGCGAGGTCGGCAACAAGAAGGTCTACGACCCGCGCTCGTACCTGAAGAAGGCCGAGACCAATATGGCCGCGCGCGTGGTGGAGGCCTGCAACGACCTGAAGTCGGCCGGTCGCTCCATCAGCGCCAAGTAAGGTAGCCCTCGAGCGGAATTCCGAACGAGGTGAACGACGCGCGTGCCGCGGCGGCAATGCTGGATGTGCTGCCGCCGCGGCCGCTTTCGACGCTTCGGTGTATGTCGAGGTGCTGGGCATGAGTCTCGAAGTGCGGGTCCTGGGGCCTGTGCAGCTGCTGGTGGATGGCCACGCGCTGCCCGTCGGCGGACCGAAGCCGCGCGCACTGCTGGCCGCGCTGACCGTGAACCGACGGCGCGCGGTGTCGTCGCAGGCCCTGGCCGATATCGTCTGGAACGACGAGCCGCCGGACTCCTACCAGGCCAGCCTGCAGGTGTTCGTCTCGAATATTCGCAAGACACTGCGCAATGCCGGGGTCGATCCGGGTGCGGTGCTGCGCACCGAATCGTCCGGGTACCGGCTCGAAATCGCCGACGAGCAGTGCGATCTGGGACGGTTCGAGAGTATTCGCCGCACCGGTATGGAGGCCGGGGCGGCGGGTAATCCGGAGGCCGCCGCGCGGCTCTACGGCGACGCGCTGAACCAGTGGAGCGGGCGCGCCCTCGACGATCTGACCGGACTGTCCTTCGCCGACAGCTTCGCCACCGCCATGGACGAGGAGCGGCTGCTGGTCGCGGCCGCGCGCATCGACGCCGAAATTGCCTGTGGGCGAGCGTCGTCGGTGGTGGGCGAGCTGGTCGCCATGACCAATGCGCATCCGCTGCGGGAACCGCTGTGGGCGCAGCTCATCACGGCGCTGTATCTGTCGGGTCGGCAGGCCGACGCCCTGGACGCGTGCCGTCGGGTGCGCACGGTGCTCGCCGATGAGCTCGGCATCGATCCCGGACCGGCGCTGGTGGCGCTGGAGCAGCGGGTGTTGCGGCAGGAGCCGCTCAATACCGTGGAGATGGCCGATGTCGAACGCATGGCCAAGGCCATGACCGAGACGGTCACCGAAATGCCGCGCGCGGTGCGCAGCGGGCAGTTGCGACTACCGGACGGTCGGACTGTTCCGGTGGCTCGGACCGGGCTGAAGATCGGCCGGATGACCGACAACGATCTGGTGCTCGACGATCCGAAGGCCAGTCGGTACCACGCGCACATCACGCCGAGCCGGGCCGGGCTGCTGGTCAAGGATCTGCACTCGGCCAATGGGGTCTACATCAACGAAGAGGCCATCGAGAGCGCGGCGGTGCTGGCCGACGGCGATGCCATTCGGATCGGTTCGACGGTGTTGGTCTTCCAGGCCGCGCACTGATTTTCGAGCGGCGAGTCAGGCCGTGAGCAGCCCGACGATATCGCTGAGGGCGCGGCGGTCCTCCAGATCCGGCGGCTGATGTCCGCTCTCGGCGGTGATCGTCACGGCGTCGCCGGGCCGAATGCGCAGGTCCGGCCAGGCCACCGACAGCACCGGCGCGTTCACCACGTGGTCGTGGCAGCTGATGGTGATGCGCGAGGTGTATCGCCCGCAGTGCTCGAGGATCTCCTCGGCCAGTTCGGCGGTCAGCGCCCGGGTGGCCGTGATCTTCTCCATGTACACGAATGCCGACTGTATTACGCTGCTGCCCAGTTGGTTTCGAATCGTGAGCTGGGACGCATTGCGAAGTCGCGAACATGAGTTGCGCGAGTCGCGCCCCCGGTAGCGGAAATCGGACACGTCTGGCGGGTATGGTCCTGCCCGAATGTGTCCGAAAAGCCGGAATATCGAGAGGTTGAATGCATGGCCAAGCGGATGCTGGCGGCCGTGGGGGCGGTGTTGTTCGGAGCGGGCGTGCTGGTGTGCGCCGACCGGTCCGAGGTCAACGCGGTGCCGACCGAAGCGGCGCTGGGAGCCGGGCCGTGCGTGAGCGATCCGAAGCCGACGCACGAGGGGCTGTTCGCCAAGACCGTCGAGGTGCCGATTCCGTATCCGGTCGTCACCGTCGACCCCGGGCCGCCGCAGGAGAACACCACGCGGGTGCGCATGACGCTGCCGACCGATCCGTGCGTGAATCCGTGCCCGGACCTCACCGACGGGTCGACGCCGCTGCCGAATCTGCTGGAGCAGTTGGGGATTCCACAGGTGCGCCTGCGGCCGCAACCCTTCCACTTCGCCTTCCCGAACCCTGATCCGCCACAGCTGCCGCCCGGGCCGGAAGCGGTGACGCCGACCATCGAGGTGGCTCCGCAGGCTCCGGCGCGGCCCGCGCCGAGGGTCTCGGGGGTGCGCGAGGTGGCCAAGCTGACCGGAGCCAATTCGGTGAACCGCACCGACAAGCGCTGGCAGGTCAACGGCACCGATCTCGGCATCATGTGGGAGAGCGCGCCGGGGGAGATCGCGGTGGCCTTCGGCGATACGGTCGGACGCGACTTCCATCCGCCGGGCGGATTCGGTGAGGATTGGCGCAGCAATCTGCTGGCCTTCAGCACCGATGCCGAACTGCACGACGGCGTCACCTTCGATCGCATGGTCACCGACTCCCGCTGTCACGCGGCCGAATTGCTGAGCAGCAAGAAGCTCGACAATATCGAGATCACCACCATTCCGACCTCGGGATTCGCGCTCGGTGACCGTCAGTACATGAGCTACATGTCGATTCGGACCTGGAATACGGTGCCGGGCACCTTCCACACCAACTACGGCGGCATCGCCTACTCCGACGATCACGGCGAGACCTGGACCAAGGACCCACATGCCAAGTGGGACAATATCTTCGGGCTCTCCAACTTCCAGGTGACGTCCATGGTGCCGCAGGGCGACTACGTGTACATGTTCGGCACGCCGAATACCCGGCTGGGGTCGGTCGGGCTGGCGCGGGTGCCCAAGGAGCAGGTGCTCAACACCACCGCGTACCAGTACTGGCGTGACGGATCGTGGACGCCGGTCGGTGGATTCGCCTCCGCCACATCGATTGTCGAGGCACCGGCCGGTGAGCTGTCGGTGCGCTACGACGCCGTGCGGCAGGTGTGGCAGATGAGCTATCTGGATACCGCCAAGACGGCGATCGTTGTGCGCGAAGCGGATTCACCGCAGGGGGTGTGGTCGCCGAGTACGCCGATGGTGTCGGCGCTGCAATACCCCGAGTTGTACGGCGGGTTCATTCATCCGTGGTCCACGGGCGAGGACCTGTATTTCACGCTGTCGACGTGGAACGACTACAACGTGTACCTCATGCACGCGAGCATGAGGTAGCGCGCGTCAGCTGAGTCGGACCTCGGCGACTGCGCGGCCGAAGAGCTTCTTGCCCTCCGAGGTCGCGCCCAGCACGATGGTGGCGCGGCCGCTCTCGGCATCGACGGACTTCACCTTGCCGGTGAGTTCCATGATGGTCGGCGCGGTCGGCTCGACCGCGACATAGCCGGAGAAGCGCACGCTGAACTTGGCCAGCGCCGACGGATCGCCCAGCCACGAGATGAGGTAGCTGGCGGTCAGGCCCATGGTGAGCATGCCGTGCGCGACCACGGTGGGCAGGCCGACCAGTTTGGCGGCGGTGTCGCTGAAGTGAATCGGATTCGGGTCGCCCGAGACGCCCGCATAATTGACCAGGTCGCCCCGGGTGACGGGCACCTTGGCGGCGGGCAGTTCAGCACCGGCGGTGAGCTCGGCGACGGTGGGAATGGTGTGCACCGGCAGGGCGGGCGCGGGGGTGCGCTCCTCGGCGACCTCTTCGGGCGCGAGCAGCACCAGGCCGCTGGGGTCGATGGAGTCGGCGGTCTCGACATGGCCGTGCATGACCACGCCGGACATGGTTTCCACGGCGGCGTGGTCGATTTCGACGCCGCGGCGGGCCACGATCGTGGTGGTGGAGACCAGTACGGGCAGGGCGTCGGCGTCGGCGAGGGTCACCTTGATGGTGATGAAGTCGTTGTCGCCGAAGGTGCGGATGGATTCGATGACCACATCCACCGAGAGCAGGTCACCGGCCAGCATGGGGCGGTGGAATTCGAAGATCTGATCGGTCTGCAGCACCTGGGAGAGGTCGTACTCGGTGAGGACGGTGCCGATCAGGGAGCGGGTGGTGGCCGCGCCGATCACCGAGGCGAAGGTCGGCGACGCGATCAGCGCCGGGTAGCCCAGGCGCAGGGCGTCGTCCTCGCTGTGGTGGGCGGGGTGCGTATTGCGGACGGCGCGCGCGAATTCGCGGACCTTCTCCCGGCCGACCTCGTAGTGGTCACGTACCCGAAAGTGCCTGCCGACCAATGCGGTGGCGGAGGCCGCCTCGGCTGCCGTTTCCGGCATGTTCTACCACTCCCTGTGTATCCGAATTCTGCTTCCGGGCCGGACGATCTTCGTCGAAGCTGGCCCAGACAATCCGGGCCATGCTACCGATCAGTCGGACCGGTGACCAGGTGTTTGTGACGTTTGTCGCGGTTTAAGGGGTGGTGGAAAAGGCGCGACGCCGACGGAAGGAGATCCGTCGGCGTCGCGAATGGTGTTGCGGCCGAAGCCCTCAGTGCGGGGTGGTCGGCGGGTCGCAGACCTTCCAGCCGTCGTCGGTGTGCTGGAGGTCGAATGTGCGCTGCGAGCGGTTGCTCGGATCGGCCTCGGTGTGGACGGTGGCCTGCGCCATGGCGGTATCGCCGGTGATGCGCACCGCGTCGATCCGGTCGATCACCGGAATGCTCTTCTGCTCCTTGGAGGTTCGATACACACCGGCGAACTGTTCCGCGGAGATGTTCTGGTAGAAGTCGTGCTGCGAACCGCAGGTGATACCGCGCAGCTGGTCCAGGTCACCGTCGGCCAGCGCCTCGGTGTAGACCGAGATGGCCCCCTTCACCTGCGCCTCCGGCGAATTGTCCGTCCCGCCGCGCACCAGCCCGATCACCACGCCGAGCAGCACCAGCACCGCCACCGCGGCCGCGCCGACCAGCAGCCACCACCGCTTGCCACGCCCCTGCGGCGGCGTCTCGGCCGGGGTGCGCTCGCTCGCGGCGGGCACCCGCTGCGGCGGCGCGATGGTCCGAGGCTGCTGCTGCGGCGGCCGCGGCACACCCGGCGCGACCGCCCGGGGGCTGTTCAACGGCTGCGCGGGCATGGTCGGCTGCATATCCGCGGGCGACGGCGCGGACGCCGACCGAGGCGGCATGGGCGGCGTGGCCTTCCGAGGCGGCGAAGGCCGAGTCTCCTCCACCCCCGGCGGCCGCGCCCCCACCGCCCCGGCCCGAGGCCCCACATTCCGAGGCCCCGCATTCACCCGAGGCGTACTCGGCTTACTCAACGGCCCACCCGCCCGCTGAATCTTCTCGGTAGGCGCCTGCTCCCGAGAAACCTTCGGAAACACCGCCGTCTTATCCGCATCCGCCCCCGAAACCTGCCGCATGGCAACGGTCTCCGCATCCGCGGCCCCCGCCTGCGCCCCCGCATCCCCCTCGCCCCGCGCAGTCGTCTGGGCGTCGGCACCCGCGGACTGGGCCTCACCACGCCCGGCCCCAGCCGGACCACCCTCTCCTTGTCCAGCATCGCCGGAACCAGCAGCCCCACGCCGGTCGGCCTCTTGCTCTCCCGCCCCCGAACCACCTTGCGCAGCAGTCGTTCCCGCCTCCGCACGCCCTGCTCCCGGCGCTCCGGTCGCACCCGAAGGCGGCTTCACAAGCCCCGCCAACGGCGCCCCGCCCTCACGGCCACCCTGCTGACCGCCACCCGGTCGTCCCCCGCCCGGCGCGTGCGCGCCAGCACTCCCGCCGGGTTGCCCTGCGCCACTAACTGATTGCCCAGCGGCGGCCGCGCCACGGCCCGACCCTCCAGCGGGTCGTCCACTCTGCTCTCCGCCGGACTGCGCCGAGCCCGGTCGGCCACCACCACCCTGACCGCCACGCAGCTGCGGCCCGCCGCCACCGGGTTGTCCTGTGCCACTACGTGTTCGGGCCGTAGCATCGGCCGACGTTTCGCTCGCCTGACCGGTGGGACCTTCGCCACCGACCTGATTCGGTCGCTGGCTGCCCCGGGGCGCGGTGGCATTCGATTGGTCGCCGCCGGGTCCGCCGCGCGCCTGCGCTCCAGCACCGCCGCCGAGTTGCGCTGCGCCACCGGCCGCTGCGTTGTCGGACTGTCCGCCCGCAGCCCGCTCGCGGCCACCGACCGCCATTTCGCTCGGCTGCCCGGCGCTTTCGCGTCCGGTTTGGTTCGGCCGCCGCTCACCCTGGTTTTCGGCAGCGTTCGATTGCCCACCGCCACGCGGCGGAGCGCCAGCGCCGCCACCGGGTTGCCCCGCGCCACCATGCGATTGCGCCGCCCCACTGGCCGCCGCAGTGTCAGGCTGACCACTCTGGCCACCCGCACGCTCCGGGCCGCCAGCCATTTCGCTCGGCTGACCCATGCGGCCTGCGCCGCGGGACTGGTCCGTCTGTTGATCGCTGGGCGGGACAACGCGCTGCGCGCCACCGGGCTGTCCACCGCTGGGCTGGGGGCCGTTGTCGGTGCCACCGTCGGATTGCCGTGCGCCGCTGGCTGATTGCGCTGCGGCACCAGCGGCCGCGCCCCGGCTCGAGTCTTCGCCCGACCGTCCAGCCTGCTCTCCATCGGGTTGTGCCGAGCTCGGGCGGTTGCCACTGAACTGCCCGCCTTCAGGCTGACTGCCGCGCACGCTCGCGCCCTGTTCGCGTCCTCCAGCGGCCGTTTCGCCACCGGCCTGGTTCGGCCGCCCGCCACGGTCCTCGGGGGCATTCGATTGGCCGCTGCCCTGTCCGCCACGCGGTTCAGCGCCAGCGCCGCCGGGTTGTCCTGCGCCACTTCCTGTTTGCGCGGTGGCACCAGCGGATGCGCCGCTGACCGGACCACGGCCCGTACCTCCAGCGACTGTTTCGCCCGCCTGACTCGTACGCCCTTCACCGCCGGTCTGGTTCGGTCGCTGCGCGCCCGGTTCGCCGCCCTGGCCTGCGGCAGGGGTGGGCTGGCCGCCCTGGGTTCCACGTGGTGGAGCGCCAGCGCTACCGGGTTGTCCTGTGCCGCTGCCGGATTGGGCGGCACCGGCGGCCACGCTGGGCTGGCCGGGGCGGCCCTGGTTGCTGGGCGGCTGGCTGGGACCCTGCTGCGGGGTCGGTGGGACGGTGGGGAATTTGGTGGTTGCCTCGTCGGCGGGGCCCGGGGTTACTTCCGTGCGGGCGGTGGGGCCGTCGGTGGCGGTCGGGTTCGGGGCGGTCGGGATGTTTTTGGCCGCTGGGGGAGGGGTTTTGCCCGGGGTTTGGGGCGCGTTGGGGGCACTCGGCGGCTTCGGGGTGGGGTCTTCGTACTGGATGGTCGCGAAGGGGGTGCCGGGGGACGGTTTGTCCGTGCGGCGCATGACTTCGGTTTCCGCGTCGGGTGAATTGCCTTGGGCGGGGGTGTGTTCGGGGGCCGAGGGCATGGGGGCGGTGGCGGCGGGGTCGCCGGGGGCGTGGTCCGGGGTGGCCGAGGCAGGGGTGTCCGGTTGTGGGTCGGAACCCGGGCCCTGTGGTTTCTTGTCGGCGTTCTGGTCGGACACGCGCTACCCCTCGCTTTGGCGGAACGGTGATTCAACCGGTCAGCCTACTGAGCAAATCGGCGGTCGGTGCACAATGATCCGCATGACCTCCTTCGGTGATCTGCTCGGACCCCAGCCGGTACTGCTTCCGGAACTAACCGACGCGGAGGACGCCCTGCTCGACGGCACGGATCCGGTGCGGGTCGCGGCGGCGCATCCCACCGCCTCCATCGCGTGGGCCCAGCTCGCCGAGGACGCCCTCACCCGCGGCGAATCGGTGACCGACCCCGACGGCGACACCGTCAACGCCGATATCGTCGCCGCCTACGCCTTCGCCCGCACCGGCTACCACCGCGGCCTGGACCTGCTGCGCCGCAACGGCTGGAAGGGCTTCGGCCCGGTGCCGTGGAGCCACGAACCCAACCAGGGCTTCCTGCGCGCCGTCGGCGCCCTGGCCCGCGCCGCCCGCGCCATCGGCGAAACCGACGAATACGCCCGCTGCCTCGACCTGCTCGAGGACTGCGACCCCCGCGCCGCCGCCGAACTCGGCCTGGACTGACCCACGATTTGCCCGGCGCACTGGATGCCCGCCTAGCCACCGCGCGCGACTCGAGCCGCGCGCGCCTGCGCACCGCCACCAAACGCGTGCGCAGCTCGGCGCTGCCGATCGTCCAGTGCGCCGTCGCCGCGGGCTTGGCCTGGTTCATCTCGCACAACCTCATCGGCCACCCACAGCCGTTCTTCGCCCCGATGGCCGCCATCATCTCGACCGGCGTCTCCTTCGGCGCGCGCCTGCGCCGCGCGGTCGAGCTCATGGTCGGCGTGGCCGTCGGCATCGGCATCGGCGACCTGTTCATCTCCTGGGTGGGCACCGGCGTCTGGCAGATCGCCCTGGTTGTGGCCGTCGCCATGGTGACGGCCGTCTTCCTCGACAGCGGCACCATCATCACCGCCCAGGCCGCGGGCTCCGCGGTACTCGTGGCCACCCTGCTCCCACCGCACAGCGGCGGCAGCGGTCTGCGCATGGTCGACGCCCTGGTCGGCGGTTTCGTGGGCATCGTCGTGGTGGCGGCGCTGCCACTGCATCCGGTGCGCCGCGCCCGCCAGCAGGCCGCCGATATTCTCGGCGTCCTACAGAAGAGCCTCACCGACTGCGGCGCGGGCCTGCTCGAACACGATGCCGCGAAGATCAAGACCGCACTCCAGGCCGCCCGCGGCACGCAACCCCAGATCGACGGCATGCGCAGCACCCTGGAGGGCGGCGAGGAGATCGCCCGCATCTCCCCGCTCTACTGGAACGCCCGCCCCCGCCTGGAGAAACTGCGCGCCGCCGCCGACCCCCTCGACAATGCCGTCCGCAACACCCGCGTCCTGCTGCGCCGCGCCCTGAGCTCGGTTCGCGACGACGAGGTCCTCGACCCGCGTCTCATCGCCGAGGTGGAGAAGCTCGGCGAGGCCATCGACGTGGTGCGCCGCATGCTCCTCGCCGACCCTGGCGAACAACCCGACGCCGCCGAGGCCACCCGCGTACTGCGCACCGTGGCCAAGGCCGCGACCAAGGACATGGTCGAGGGCTCCGGCATCTCCGCCCACGTGGTCTTCGCCCAAATCCGTTCCATCGTGGTCGATTTGATGGAGGTGTGCGGCATGAAGCGTCTCTCCGCCATCGCCCTGCTGCCGCCCACCGTGCCGAATCCCTATGTGACGCCGGTGGATTGACGGTTTCCTCCGGCGGATCCGTTGGCCCCCGGCGGTTCGCTCACCGGTCGCGCGGCGCATCCGCCGCCCATACCTGCGAGCTCCCCGCACCCCCTGCGGGCCCTCACTCTTGATCTTCGGGTAGTGCGCTACTCGCGTGGATCCCCTTGCGCCTCTCTACCGTTCAATCAAGGCCGGACTTCGAGGGGTCGTCCGGCCCCGAATTCGCGGCGACGGCGAAGGTAGGCGGCCAGGTGGTGTGGTGGCCGCGAGGGCGGGGAGCCGTCACCGCGAATGGGACCGCCCGGTTCACCGGGTCGTCCGGGCGGTCCACCCGGTCAGAGCCAGAATCTGGTGAGCCAGTTGCCGTTCTGCTCCCACCGCGCGGGCACCCCCGACAGCTCGAACAGCGCCCTGATGGCCGTGAAGAACACGTCGTTGATCTCGGGTACGAACAGCAGCGCCACCAGCAGCAGAATCCCGTACGGCTTGATCTGATCCAGCGACCGCCGCGTCTTGTAGCTCAGCGACGGCTCCACGATCCCGTACCCGTCGGTCCCCGGCACCGGCAGCAGATTCAGCACGGTCGCGAAGATCTGGAGGAACGCCAGGAAGCTCAACCCGTACCAGAACGCCGCATGTTCGCGCTCCTCACCGAACACCGCGACGACCACCAGCAGCACGATCGCGCACAGCAGATTCACCGCCGGACCCGCACCACTGAGAATCCGCTGCGTCCGCGCACTGAAA
This sequence comes from Nocardia sp. NPDC050406, assembly GCF_044459025.1. Taxonomy (NCBI): domain Bacteria; kingdom Bacillati; phylum Actinomycetota; class Actinomycetes; order Mycobacteriales; family Nocardiaceae; genus Nocardia; species Nocardia sp. NPDC050406. The sequence goes on from NZ_JBITIM010000004.1 coordinate 573,236, forward strand.
TTGTGCGAGTGCACGTACACCGCCCCACCCGGCAGCGCGAACCCGCCGAGCGCGATGAACACCAGCGGCAACCCGATCGACAGCAGCGGATGGCTGTACTTCAACGGATTCAGCGTCAAGTACCCGCGCAATTCCACTTCCCGATCCCCGGCCCGGAACGCCACATACGCATGCGCGAACTCGTGCAAGCACACCGAGACGATCCATCCGGCGACCACCAGGATAAACACCCCGACCTTGGCCTGCCGCGAGTACAGATCCGCGTCCCAGGCCAGCGCCCCGCCCAACACGGCGACCGCCACCAGCACCAGGAACACCGGACTCGGCCGCACCGAACCCGACCTCCGGCCCACCGATTGGGGAAAGTTCATCGCACTCCTCGCCTCGGCGTTCCGACCCGGTGCGGGGCGGATATCAGCGGACCAGCAGCCACGGCTCGTGGTGTCGGTAGAAGGTGGATCGCGGCACGATCTTCTCGCTGTTGACGCCGTCGCGGATCACCACCGCGCCGCGCGTACCCAACTGCACCGCCCGGCCCTCGACCCACCGCCGCTTGCGCAGCCCGCGCTGCACGGTCGCGCGCAGTCCGGGCATCTCCAGCATGGGTGAAATATGCAGTGCCGCAACCTTGCCGGTGAACAGCCGGGTGTCGTCGACGTAGGCCTCGCCCTCCAGCTTCTCACCGCGCGGACCCACCAGCGTGGCGCGCCCGATCAACACCTTGCCGGTGTCGTCGCGGATGAGCGGGGTCTCGCGGGCCTTGCCCTCCAGCGCGCGCTTGGCCGCGGCATTGCCGGTGCCGGTCTGGTAGGCGCGCGACCCGTAGGTGCGATCGACCGGCACGTAGCCGATCTCCACATTCAGCCGTTCGGTGCGCAGCAGATGAGTGAGCACCGCGGCCAGTCCGGCATCCTCACCGAGCACGATCAAACGCGGCAGGCTGTCGGCCGCCAGCACCGGAAGCAGCTCGTCCAGATCGGTCGGATCCGGAATCGCGGCGGTCTGCAAGGTCGGTAGCGAAGCCAGCGCGATCGGCACGGGAGCACCGTTGCAGCGAAGAACATGGGTACTCAAACGCCGTACACCCTCCTCGGTCCTGCCAACTGCATCGCCTCGTCGCGTTCCGGCGGAACCACTGCCCGGTCCGCCTCCGGCTGCCCACCATAGTCCCCTTGGTGAGCGCGTGCTTCGCTCCGATCTCATGCTGTGACATGCCGGTGTTCGACCGTTATGACCAGGGCAGCGGCAACCCGGGAACCTGGGGGTATGCCCGTATCCATTAGACTGTGCCCCCGGCCACCGCCTTGTGACGGCGGGTAGCTGCAGCGCCACGGGCGCTGCTTGTCGAACCCGTAGGAGACACCTCATGCCGGCAATCGTGCTGATCGGCGCCCAGTGGGGCGACGAAGGCAAGGGCAAAGCAACCGATCTGCTCGGCGGCCGTGTCCAATGGGTTGTTCGCTACCAGGGCGGCAACAACGCGGGTCACACCGTGGTGCTGCCGAACGGTGACAATTTCGCCCTGCACCTGATTCCCTCCGGCATCCTCACCCCCGGTGTGACCAACGTCATCGGCAATGGCGTGGTGGTCGACCCGGGTGTGCTGCTGGCCGAGCTGGCCGGTCTGGAACAGCGCGGCGTGGACACCGACCGCCTGCTGCTGTCGGCCGACGCGCACCTGATCATGCCGTACCACGTGGCCATCGATAAGGTGACCGAACGCTTCCTCGGCAACAAGAAGATCGGCACCACCGGGCGCGGCATCGGCCCGTGCTACCAGGACAAGGTGGCGCGCGTGGGCGTCCGCGTCGCCGATGTGCTCGACGAGAAGATCCTCACCCAGAAGGTCGAAGCCGCACTGGAATTCAAGAACCAGGTGCTGGTGAAGATCTACAACCGCCGCGCGCTCGACCCGCAGCAGGTGGTGGACGAGGTGCTCGAGCAGGCCGAGGGCTTCAAGCACCGCATCTCCGACACCCGGCTGCTGCTCAACCAGGCTCTCGAGGCCGGTGAGACCGTGCTGCTCGAGGGTTCGCAGGGCACCCTGCTGGATGTCGACCACGGCACCTACCCGTACGTGACCTCCTCCAACCCGACCGCCGGTGGCGCGGCCGTGGGTTCGGGCATCGGCCCCAACAAGGTCGGCGCGGTGCTCGGCATTCTGAAGGCCTACACCACCCGCGTCGGCTCCGGCCCCTTCCCGACCGAGCTGTTCGACGAGTCCGGGGCCTACCTGGCCAAGACCGGCGGCGAGGTCGGCGTCACCACCGGCCGCGCCCGGCGCACCGGTTGGTTCGACGCCGTGATCGCCCGCTACGCCACCCGCGTCAACGGCATCACCGACTACTTCCTCACCAAGCTGGACGTGCTCTCCAGCCTCGACACCGTGCCGATCTGCGTGGCCTACGAGGTCGACGGCCAGCGCGTCGAGGAGATGCCCACCACCCAAACCGATTTCCACCACGCCAAGCCCATCTACGAGGAGATGCCCGGCTGGTGGGAGGACATCTCGGGATGCCGCACCTTCGAGGAGCTTCCGCCGAACGCGCAGGCGTATGTGCTTCGCCTGGAAGAGCTTTCGGGCGCGCGGGTGTCGTGCATCGGTGTCGGCCCGGGGCGCGATCAGACCATCGTGCGCCACGACGTGCTCGGCTGACGGCCGCCGACAGAGCTTCTCGCCCCCGCTGCGTTTCCGCAGCGGGGGCGAATTGCATTGGGGGAGTGGTTATCTGACTCCGATGCATGTCCGGCCTCGGTGGGGGCTCGAAGCTCCAGCCCGCCGACCGCTGCCGGTCAGTACAGCGGGGCCAGTGGAGCGAGAGGGTCGGCGGCGTGTGGTGTCAGGGCGGCGTAGGCGGCGGCAATGGATTTCACCGCCAGCCGGATGTCGGCCTCCTCGTGGGTGTAGGGCAGGCGGAGGAAGCGTTCGAAGGCGCCTTGGACGCCGAAACGTGGTCCGGCGGCGAGCAATACGCCGTGGTTGGGGGCGGTGGCCGCCAGCGCCGTGGAGACGGGTGCGGGGAGTTGGACCCACAGCGACATGCCGCCCGCGCCCTCGGAGGAGGGCCGCCAGTCCGGTAGCTCCTCGGCCAGTGCGTCGAGCAGGGCCGCGCGGCGGGCGGTGAGCTGCTCGCGGCGTTGCGCCAGAATGGATTCCGCGTTGCGGAGCAGGTAGACCGTGGCCAGCTGGTCCATGACCGGGGTGCCGAGGTCCATGGTGGAGCGGGTGCCGAGCAGTTTGGTGATGAGCGACTGGTTGGCGCGCACCCAGCCGACCCGCAGGCCGCCCCAGAAGGATTTGGAGGCCGAGCCGATGGTGACGATCTCCGAGCCCCGGGCGAAGGAGGCGGCGGGCGGTGTGGGGGTGTTGCCGGTGAGGTCGAGGTCCACCATGGATTCGTCGACGATCACCGTCATGCGGGTTTCGCGGGCGATGGCCGCCAGTTCGGTGCGGCCCGCCGCGTCCAGCAGCAATCCGGTCGGATTGTTGAAGTCCGGCACGAGATACGCGACGCCGGCGGCGGTCTGCCTTGCGGCACTGCGGATTCCGTCCAGATCCCAGCCATCGGGCAGTAGCGGTACCGGCACTGGACGCGCACCCACATCGCGGATGGCCTCGATGGCATTGGGATAGCTCGGATGCTCGATCAGCACCCGTTCCGCCGGTGCCGTCAGCACATTCAGCAGCAGCCGCAGCCCGTGCTGTGCGCCGAGGGTGACCAGAATTTGCTCCGGTTCGGTGGGCAGGCCGCGTTCGGTGTAGCGGCGGGCCAGCGCCTCGCGCAGCATGAGCATGCCCACCGGGTCCATGCCGTGCGTGCCGAGATAGGTCGGCAGGCTTTGCAGCGCAAAGGAATACGCATCGCTCATCTCCGCCGGGGCGGACATGGCGGCATAGGTCATATCGATGGTCGGCAGCTCCGGTTGCGCCATCATGGCGAGCAGGCTGCGAGCCGGTTTGGTGCCGTCGTGCACCACGGTCGGGGGCAGGGCCACGGTGCTGCGCGAGCCCTGACGGCTGATCAGGTAGCCGTGTTCGCGCAGCAGCGCGTACGCGGAGGTGACGGTGGTGCGGCTGACATTGAGCGTCGCCGACAGGTCGCGCTCACTGGGCAGCGCGATGCCGAGCGGGGCGCGGCCGTCGTGGATCAACAGCCGAATCCCTTCGGCGAGAGCCAGATACGCGGGCCGGGCGGACCGGCGCGCGGAATCGCCGTCGGCGGATTTCCCGTTCTCCGCCTCGCCGCGTCCCGCGGCGTCGTCCTGCCGCCACCGCCCCAGGTCTCGCGCCAGGCTGGCCGCGCCGATCACTCGTGTCGCCATACAGTCCAGTATTCGGGCAGTGGATATTTAATTCAACCCCAACTGGCTCCACTGTTGAATCATGATCTCGTTCCTCGCCGCCCTGCTGACGGTCGCCCTGTTCGGGTGGCTGGTCTACCACTTCGCCCCCGCGCCAGGTGAGCACTGGGATCGCATGCTCACCCGCTACCGCCCGCATTCCCCCATGTCCGAGTGGTCCCTCGCCGATTACGACGGCCAGCGCCAGCACGCCGACCTGGCCGCCATCCGCGCCCACCGCGATGCCGAAGCGCTCCGCGAACGTGCCGCCGTCGCCGAGGTGCGCGCCGCTGTCGCCCCGAAGCGCGTTGTGGTCGACACGGACAGCCCCATTGTGGAGGCTGAGTGCGTCGGCTGCGGCGGCCCAGCAGTCCAGTCCTGAAAAACTGGACCTTTAAAACTGGACTTGTCAGTATCCCCGTGCACACTGGCTCTATGCCCTACCCGGAACGCCCGCTGGCCGCGGCGCTCTTCAACACCGCGATCGGCCAATGCGCCATCGCCTGGAGCGCCACCGGCGTCCTGCGCTTCCAACTCCCCGAACACGATCCCGAGGCCACCCTCGCCCGCATCACCCGCCCCTACCGCGGCACCGAGGTAACCCCCGCCGAACCCACCTTCGACATCGGCAAGGCGATAGCCCGAATCCAAGCCCACCTCTCCGGCGACCTCGACGACCTCCGCTGGATCCCCCTGGACACCACCGCAATCCCCGATTTCCACCAAGCCGTCTACAAAATCACCCGAGCAATAGACCCCGGCCACACCCTCACCTACGGCCAAATCGCCCACCGAGTAGGCGCCCCCAACGGCTCCCAAGCAGTAGGCCAAGCCATGGGCCGCAACCCCATCCCCCTCATAATCCCCTGCCACCGAGTCCTAGCCGCCGACCACGCCCTACACGGCTTCTCCGCCCCCGGCGGCCTCACCACCAAAGAACGCCTCCTGGAAATAGAACGCACCCCCGGCTTCGGCGAACCAACGTTGTTCTAACCGCGCCCAACGAATCAGCCCGAGCCACAGTGGAAAACAAAGGCGTCCGCACCAAAGATATTGGTGCGGACGCCTTTCACTTCCGAGCGGACCCGACTACCTGCGGGCCTCGCCGACCGAACCGAATCTCACTGACCAGCCTTGACGATCGGCCCGTAGTAATTGATCGGCCAGCTGTTGCCATTACACAGAACCCACACGTCGGCCCCGGGAGCGAACTGTAGATAGATGGGGGTCGGGCCCTGCGCATATTGGAAGATCCCCGGACCTGTCCAATAGAACGGTGGCTGCAGGCTGTAGCCGTTGCAGTTCCACCATTCGCCGGGCGCGATATCCATACGGATGATTCCGCCCGGCTCGGGTGTGGGAACCGGCGGCGTCGCCGACGAGGTCTGTGTGCTCAGCGCGCCGCACACGGCCAGGGCCGCGACGGCGGTGATCCCGCGCAATGCGTTCTTCATGTCATTCCTCCGTGTACGCGTCGCGTCAGACGACCGCGCCGTAACCACTTCCGACAGCGAAGCCTGCGGCTCCGCCGATAACGCCACCGGCAACCGCTGCCGGGATGCCGAGCACGGCGGCTCCGGCTGCCGCTCCCGCTGCCGCGCCGACGCCTGCTCCGATCAGCGCGCCCGTCACGGCACCAGCGCCTGAAGCGACGCCGCCTGTGGGAAGTCCGGTGGCGATACCGCCGACGACCGCGCCAACGCCCGCGCCGATACCAGCGCCGATCAGGCCGCCGGGTACCGCGCCGACCGCGGCGGCTGGAACGCCCAAGGCGGTAGCACCGGCCGCAGCGCCGATTACGGTGCCCGCCACGGTGCCAGCGGCGAGTTTGTCGGAGCGGCTGGCGTTGATGCCTACGGAGTTGAGGCCTGTGGCGATGCCTGCTTCGACTACGGCGGCGCCGGTGTTCACCGGGTTGAGGACGTCATCGGTGATGTCGTCGGGGACCGGGGTGGTGAATGCGCCGATTCGGAGGGTGCGGGGTGGTGGGGCGATGGGGGCTACCGGGGCTACGGGGACTGGAGCGTGGAGGGTGCTCAGGTCGATGGCCGGGGCGGCTTCGGTGCTGGGGATGGGGCGGAAGTTTTGGGGGACTACGTAATTGGGGGCCGGGGCCGGTCTCGGCGACGGCGGGGTGGTGACGCCGGGCTGGATGGGGCCGGGGTGCTGGGGGGTGGGGCGGACGCCCGCGGGGGTGGCCACGCCTGGTTGGACCGGGCTGGTGGGCTGGGGGGAGTAGGCACCGTGGGGGGCGAGGCCGGGCTGGGGAGCGGGCTCGGTGGGGGTGGTGGCGGTGCCGGGGTTCTGGGGAGTGGGGGACTGCGCGCTGGTCGGCGCGGAGGCCTCCGGGATGGCGGCGTTCTGTTCGGTCGCCGAGCACCCGACCGCCAAGGCCAGGGGAATAGCGCCCACTACGAGGGCGCGTCGCCGCACGCCGGAATTCATTTGTCGATGCCGACGAGCCACGTCGAGAACACCACCTTCATCTGGATTTGAAACTGTCTCGACCAGGCGCTGGTGGCGGCGAAGCGCGAGAGGCCTCCGCCATCAGTACCTGGTGATCATGGATTCGGAGCCGGGAGGCTCCGGGACGCGCGGTGGTTGGGTCTCGCACCCTTTGTGGGGCCCCGGACCGTGCTGGTCACCTGACCTGGGATGTTAGCGGAAGGGAAGCTATCAATAGCAACTCGCTGTGACATGCTGCACAGCTCACAAAATGGGCGCGCGGGAGGCCGGAAAACGGCTGGTTGAAAGGTGGATTAACTATTCGGCCCGGTCAGTTGTCGGATTTGCCGAAAGTTGACCCACCGCGCATGAGTTCGGCTAGGGCTTCGCGGTCGGTGACGTCGAGTTTGATGCAGGCGCGGTAGAGGTGGCCTTCTACCGTGCGGACCGAGACCGTGAGGCGGTCGGCGATCTGGCGGTTGGACAGGCCCGCTACGACGAGATTGGCGATCTCGCGTTCGCGGGAGGTCAGGGGTAGCGGTTGCGCGGATTGCTTCAGGGCGGGGGTGCTGGCTCCGCCGCAGGCCGCGGCCAAGCGGTTGGCGGCCGCGGCGGATTCCAGCAACCGCCTGCGGTCCCCGGCGCGCTCGTGCGCCGACGCCGCCTGCGCCGCCGCGTCCGCAGCCGAGAGCAGCGCCCCGATCGCCTCGAATTCCGCTGCGGCAGCGTCCAATCCGGGTCCGTCGTGGGCCGCCACCGCCACCGCGTGCCGAGCCTGCGCCTGCACCAGCCGTCCGTCCACCCGCGCCGCGAGATCCGCCAGCCGCCCGGCGACGCTGTGATCGCCGAACCGCGCGGCGGTGTGCAGCGCCATGGCCTCGATCGCGTGCTGATGCGAGCGCGCGGCGGCATCGGCCGCGCTCATGGCAAGGCGCACAGCGGGACTCACGGTGCCTTCGGCCGCCGCCTGCCAGGCTCGCGCGATCTCGAGCTGCGGATGGTAGACGGCGCTGTGCCGCCCACCCCGAGCCGTGGCGGCCTCGATACTCTCCGCGGCCTCACCGGCCCGCCCCAAGGCCGAATACGCTTCGGCCAGACGGATTCTCGCGGGGAACATCCACGCCGCCGCACCCTCGGTGGCCAATGCCGCGAGGGCCTGTTCGAGATTGTCGATGGCATCCGGAAAGCGGCCCTGCGCCACATCCGCGGTGCCCTGGAGAATCTTCGACATACCCCACGCCAGATACTGCCCCGGCGACGAATAGCCGAAATACCCTCCGGCGCAACGCCGTGCGGCCTCCAGATCCCCGGTCAAGGTGAGCGCCAGCACCTCCGCGTGCGTCGACATGAACCGATTGAGCCCGTCGATCTCCGCCTCGACCTCGTGCCCGCGCATGGCGAATTCGCGCGCCGCCTGCCCCCGCCCCATGAGCGCCAGCGCCAGCCCACCCCCGAACGCCGCCCACCACACCGCCCACGGCGGCGCGTCACCATTGCAGATCACCGGTTCGGCGAGCGCGAACGCCTCCTCGAGCTTGTTCTCGTTCACCGCGCACGCCGAGGCCAGCCCGTCCAGCGTCGCCACGATCTTCGGATGCTGCACCCGGCTGCGCACCGATTGCAGCACCTCATCGGCGCGATCGGCATCACCCATGGCCCACAACAGATTCGACACCCGCGTACTGCCCCAGCGCGCCAGCTGCACCTCGTTGAGCTGATCCGGATCGAAGCTGGCCAGGGTGCGCTCGGCCTCGATGCGATGCCCCTGCCACAGCAGCGCCCGCGCCAGCAGATCCGCCGACTCCACCCCGCCGCGCCGCTCCACCGCCGCCCGCGCGAACCGTTCTCCCAGTGGGAGATTCGCCAATCCGATGGCATCGGCCGCCGCCGCCTCGAACAGCTCCAGATCGGCGGATTTGTCACTGTCCAAAGCCAATTCGGCCAGCCGGATCCGATCGGAGGCGGAGTTGATGGTGCGCTCGCGCAGCGCCGAGTACAGCCGCCCGCGCAGCCTGCGCGCCGACGCGATACCGAGCCGCCGCCGAATCACCTCGCCGAACAGCGGATGGTTGTACCGCACCAACAGCTGATGGCTGTTCTCGACAATCCTTATGACACCGCGTGTTTCGGCCGCCTCCACGGCATCCTCGCCCGCGAGTTCGGCGAGCACATCCAGATCGATGGGCTCGCAGAAGGTGAGCAGCTCCAACACCCGCAGCACCGGTTCGGGTAGCTGCTCCACCCGATCCTCCAGCAGCGCGGCCAATTCCGAGGTCACCGCGGCCCGCCCGCGCAACTGCCACACCCCGTTGACCTGCCGCAGCGTCCCCGCCTCCAGCGCCCCCTCCACCAGATGCCGCAGGAACAGCGCGTTCCCGCCGGAGGACTCCCACATCAGATTGGCGGTGAACCCCTCCAGCTGCCCGCCGAGCATGGATTCCACCAGCGCCACACTCTGCTGCTGGGTGAACGGCTGCAGATCCACCCGCAGCAGATGCCCGTCCTTCCACAGCGAGGTCACCGCGTCCGGCACCTGCACCCCGCTGCGCACGGTGGCGACAATGTGCGCGGCCCGGTCGATGGCCAGCTGCAGCAGCAGCGTCGCCGACAGCTGATCCAGCAGATGCGCGTCGTCGACGCCGATGATGGTGTGCCCGTCGGCCAGCAGCGCTTCCCGCGCCGCCGCCATGAAGGTCACCGGATCGTGCGCCGTGTACACCCCCACCATGTGCGCGAAGACCCCCAACGGAATGCTGCGCGCCGACTCGGTCCCCGCCACCCACCGAATATTTCCCCCGACGGCGGCGGTGGCCTGCCGCGCCAACGTGGTCTTGCCAACCCCCGCGTCCCCCGTCAGGACCGCCCCGACGAAGTCCTCGCCCAGCAGTGCGGCCCGAATGGATTCGAGCTCACCGACACGTTCGACCATCGGCCAATTCCGAGCCATGCACCAACTGTAGTGCGCCGACCCATTGTGAGCAGGACAAACGATCTGCGAAGTGGGACAAACCGTTTGCCGAGAAAGGGCGAGGTGGGGGCGGTGCCGCCCACCTCGCCGTCGCCGTCAGTCGGCCCAGACCTGGTCGATCGGGGTGCCCTCGTTCGGCGGCGGGGTCGGGGTGCCGCCCGGGGTGCGCGAGAAGCGCGGCGCCGGGGCGTGCTGGACCACGCCGTCGATCTCGATGAGGCCGTTACGGGCCTGGATGTGCGGGTTCTGGGTGGCCTCGCTGAGGGTCAGCACCGGGGTGGTGCAGGCGTCGGTGTGTTCGAAGATGGCCCACCACTCGTCGCGGGTCTTGGTCTTGAACTTCTCGGTGAAGAGCTTGCGCAGCTGGTCCTGGCCATTGGGGTCGATCTGGTGCGGCAGGCCCTCCGGGTCGATCTCGAGGCCCTTCAGGAATTCGGCGTAGAACTGCGGCTCGATGCAGCCGACCGCCATGTACTTGCCGTCGGCGGTCTCGTAGGTGTCGTAGAACGCCATACCGGTGTCGAGCAGGTTGGTGCCGCGCTCGTCGGACCACAGACCCATTCCGCGCATACCCCAGATCATGTGCGAGAGCGCGAGCGCGCCGTCGATCATGGCGGAGTCGATGACCTGGCCCTTGCCGGAGGTCTGGCGCTCCACCAGGGCGGCGAGAATGCCGAAGACCAGGAACATGGAGCCGCCGCCGAAGTCGCCGACCATGTTCAGCGGCGGCACCGGGCGCTCGCCCTTGCGGCCGATGGCATTGAGCACGCCGGTGAGCGAGATGTAGTTGATGTCGTGGCCCGCGCGATCGGCCAGCGGCCCGTCCTGACCCCAACCGGTCATGCGGCCGTAGACCAGGCGCGGATTGCGCTCGAGCGCGGTCTCGGGTCCGAGGCCCATGCGCTCGGTGACGCCGGGCCGGAAGCCCTCGATCAGCACGTCGGCCTTCTCGACGAGTCCGAGCACCTTCTCGATATCGGCCGGATCCTTCAGATTGGCCTCGACGATGGTCCGCCCCCGCCACTGCGGCCGCTCCATGAATCCCGGAAACTGCCCCGGCCGCTGCACCCGCACCACATCCGCACCGAGATCCGCGAGCAGCAATGCCGCATGCGGACCCGGGCCGATACCGGCCAGTTCAACAACCCGAACGCCCGCGAGCGGGCCCTGCTTGGCGGTGGATGGAGTGCTCACGCCCTACCTCGGTTCATCGTCGATCCTGTGCGCACCGGCACGCGCCGGTGTTGACAGTATGACAATAACGGGTACGCGCGGCGTCCCCCAGACCCCGGCTCGATCAGGCCAGTTCGTAGGACTCGCTGGAAATCCGGAACGAATGGCCGAAGCGGTCGTTCACGCACCGAATCCCCGACCGTTCGCTGAAGCACTCCACATCCCCGGACCGCAGCGAGTGGCCGTAGCGCAGCACCGGCAGACCGGTCTCCCGAATGGTGTCGCCGTGGCACGCGAATCGGGCCGGATCCCCTTGGAACAGCGTGATCCGGTCGCCGTAGGACTGATGGCAATCGGCCGGTTCGGCCGGTGTCGCGTAGGTGTGGTTCGCGATCTCGCACACGGCGCCCTTGTCGGCGAGCACGCAGGTGATGTTCCCGCTCGGCGACTGGAACCCGTCCTGATAGGCCGGTGGCACGGCCGCGGCGACTCCAGCGCTGACCGTGCCGAGCGCGGCCACCGCCACCGCTGTTCGAATCAGATACGCGGACTTCATTTCTCCCCCTCGATCGGCGGCCGCGACGCGGCGGATTCCCGCCGACAGCGCCGCGCCCTCACCAACTTTTCGCGCCACGCGGACCAAATGCATCGGTTCCGGGAGAATCGAGGCGTCACGATCTGAAGGAGCCGAGTGTGAGCGCGTCGGGTGAAGTACTGGTCGGCCTTGCGATTCTGATCGGGCTGGTGGGTGTGGTGCTACCGGTGTTGCCCGGCGTGCTGTTGATCGCGGCGGCGATCGGCGTGTGGGCCTTTGTGACCGGCGGGGCGACCGCGTGGACCGTTTTCGCGGTCTGCGCAACGCTTCTGGTGGCCAGCGGGGTGATCAAGTACGCCTGGCCGGGGCGGAAGTTGAAAGAGGCCGGGGTGCCGAATCGGTCGCTGTTGATCGGCGCGATCCTCGGAATCGTCGGGTTCTTCGTCATCCCGGTGATCGGACTGTTCGTGGGATTCGTTCTCGGGGTTTATCTTTCGGAGCTGAACCGACTACAGACGCAGCAGACCGCGTGGGTGTCGACCAAGCACGCGCTGAAAGGCGTTGGGCTGTCGATACTCATCGAGCTGTTCGGCGCGCTGCTGGCGGCGGGCGTCTGGCTGGTCGCCGCCCTCGCGGTCTGAACGGCGCTCAGGGCTCGATGACCGGGAACGGAATCGTATCTCCGGCAGGCGGTTTCGGCAGCTCCGTGCGCCGCAGCCGCAGCGTCGGCGATTCCGGCCCGAACAGCGGCAGCGTCGGCGTCGGATCCTCGATGGGCCGCTGTTTGGCGGGTAGCCGGTAGAAGGCGCGGGCATTGTCCTCGAGCACACGGTGCAGGTCGTTGCCCACCGCATCGGCGATGGTCCGAATGTCGTTGTCCAGGAAGGGCCGTCCAGCGCGGGTGCCAGGCAGATCGGAGCCGAACATGAGGGCATCCGGGTTGACGGCGTGGATCTTGCGCAGCGCCATGGGCACGTTCATGGCGACGCGCCCGAAACCGGAGGCCTTCACCATGGCCCCGCGGTCCACCAGATTCAGCAGGTACGGCAGGCAGTCGTCGGACATGCCCATGTGGTCGATGGAGAGCTTGGGCAGTTTGGTGATGACCGGCTCCAGCGAACCGAGCATGGACCCGTCGATGTAGAGCTCGACATGCCAGCCGACCAGTTCGTACGCGCGCAGCGCCGCCATGGTCAGCCCGACGATATCCCCGCCCGCGCGCTTGAGATTGAACCGCAGCGCCCGCACCCCGGCCCGGTCCAGCGACACGATCTCCTCGTCGCTGGCGTCCACGCTCAGGTTGGTGACGCCGACCCAGCCCTCGCCGAGCTCGGCCAGCGCCGCCCGCAGCCACGTCTGATCGGTGCCCTGGAAGGACCCGCTGACCACCGCACCACCGTCGATGTCGAAGCGCGACATCCGCCGCTTGTAATCGGCGATGGTGTACGGGTCGGGCAGGTAGCCCTCGTTCTCGATCAGCGGGAACCGCGGATCGATGATGTGGACATGGGCATCGAACACGTGATCAGCATGCCTCAGAATGGTGACAAGTGCGGAAGACCTTGCCCGCCTAGCGGTTCAATGCCAGGTCAGGCGTTGGGAACCTTGTCCGGCTCGCTGGCGCGCAGCATGTCCTCGCGCTCCACGACCTTCACGCGCTCGCGACCCTGCGGCTCGCCCAGGGCCCGCTCGTGCGCGTCCAGGCGGTACCAGCCCGCCCAGGTGGTGAAGGGGACGCCCTTGCCCTCCAGGAAGGCGGTCACCGCGTCCAGCTCGGGCTCGGCGGCCGGGGTGAACTTCGGCGCGTCGTCGAGCAGGCAGGCGATGGTCTCGTTGGCGTCGCCCTTGGTGTGGCCGATGAGGCCGACCGGGCCGCGCTTGATCCAGCCGGTGACGTAGGTCTGCGGCTTGTACCGCGCCGCGCCGTCGGCGTCCTCGTCGATGAGCACGCGACCGGCCTCGTTGGGCACGGTGCCCGCCTGGTCGTCGAAGGGCAGCGACGGAATGTTCTGCGACAGGTAGCCGACCGCGCGGTACACGGCCTGGATGTCCCAGTCCTTGAACTCGCCGGTGCCCTTGCAGTTACCGGTGCCGTCGAGCTGGGTGCGCTCGGTGCGCAGGCCCACGACCTTGCCGTTCTCGTCGCCGACGATCTCGGCCGGGGATTCGAAGAAGTGCAGGAACAGCTTGTGCGGGCGGTTGCCCACATCGCGAATGGCCCACTGCTCCAAGGTGTTGCAGATCATGTCGACCTGCTTGGAGTGCCGCCGCGCGGCCTCGGAGCCCTCGTCGTAGTCGATGTCCTCGGGATCGACGATGACCTCGATGGTCGGCGAGTGGTCGAGCTCGCGTAGCTCCAGCGGGGTGAACTTGGCCTGCGCGGGACCGCGGCGGCCGAAGACGTGCACCTCGACGGCCTTGTTGGCCTTGAGGCCCTCGTAGACGTTCGGCGGGATCTCGGTCGGCAGCAGCTCGTCACCGGTCTTGGCGAGTACGCGGGCGACGTCGAGGGCGACATTGCCGACACCGAGGACGGCGACCTTCTCGGCGTCCAGCGGCCAGGTGCGCGGCACGTCGGGGTGCCCGTCGTACCAGGACACGAAGTCGGCCGCGCCGTAGGAGCCGTCCAGGCCGATGCCCGGAATCTCCAGCGCCCGGTCGGCATTCGCGCCGGTGGAGAAGATGGTGGCGTCGTAGAACCGTTGCAGGTCCTCGAGGGTGATGTCGGTGCCGTAGTCGATATTGCCGAGCAGTCGCACCTGCGGCTTGTCGAGCACCTTGTGCAGGGCGGTGATGATGCCCTTGATGCGCGGGTGGTCGGGCGCCACGCCGTAGCGGATGAGGCCGAAGGGCGCGGGCATGCGCTCGTAGAGATCGATGCTCACCCCGTCGAATCCGGTGGGGGCATCGGATTTCATCAACGCGTCGGCCGCGTAGATACCGGCCGGTCCGGCACCCACGATCGCAATGCGGAGCGGGCGGGTCGCTGCACTCTGTTCGGTCATCTTTTACGCGCACCCTTGTGAGTCGAAAACAAAATCTTGCGGTGAGTCTCAGCTGTCATTCTTAGCCTAGGCTAAGTTGACACGCCATCGGGCCCTCTGTGAACCCCTCGACGCTGCAGCGTTGCCGCGCCGTACTCGTATTCCCCCCGCGCGGGCGGAGAATTCAGACGATTCTATCGGTGAGGCGGAGCGCACCCGTTCGCGGTGTTGTGAACTGGGCGGATGCTCACCGCCTCGACTACCCGGTGTCGAGCCCGATACACCCCCGTCGACCAGGCATGATCTAGCCATGAGCGATGACGACGAGAAGGCTGTCCCGATCGATCAGGGCGAGACGCGGTCCCTGCTGCCGTTCCTGCTGGCGGCGGGCATCATCGCGCTGGTCGTGCTCGGCATCGTGATCGCGGCGGTGGTCTCCCCGGCTGAGAAGAATGTCACAGATTCCGATCGCCTGGCGGTGGCCGCCCGCAACTTCATCGGCGCGCAGACCGCCGCCGATCCGCTGAACACCCGGATCGTGTGCGCCGGATTCGACGATGCCCGCTCGCCCCTCAGGACCGAACACGACGACACGCCACCGACATTGGAGTTCGTCGGCCTCGCGGACCCTCGGGTGGACGGGGACCGCGGCGCGGCGGCCGTGACGGTGCGGATCGACGGTAAGGAAACGACCTCCACCTGGAATTTCACCAAGGCCGACAGCGGCTGGGTGGTCTGCGACAGCTGACCGGGGGATCCAGGTTTGACAGGTCGGCCATGCGTTGGGCAATCTCAGATCCAGGTCATGAGTACCAGCGTCAAGCCCCGGCTGGCTGGTCGGCAACCCTCCTCCGCGGTGGGGTGCTCCGGGTGACGACCTGGCCACGCGCCACGGCGCGGCAAGTGCGGATTCACAGGAGGAAGACAAGTGAGCTACGCGGGTGACATCACGCCGAAGCAGGCGTGGGACCTATTGCGGGACAATCCGAACGCGGTGCTGGTGGATGTGCGCACCGAGGCCGAATGGCGGTTCGTCGGGGTGCCCGACACCAGTCCCATCGGACGGCCCACCGCGCTCATCGAATGGGTGGATGTCACCGGCGCGCGCAATATCCGGTTCGAGGACCAGCTCAAGCAGGCGCTCGCCGACCGGGACGAGGACGCGCCCGTGATCTTCATCTGTCGCTCCGGCCAGCGCTCCATCGGCGCGGCCACGACGGCGACCGCGCTGGGCGTCACCCCGTCGTTCAATGTGGTCGAGGGTTTCGAAGGCGCGCTCGACGCGCAGGGACACCGCGGCGGCTCCGGCTGGCGCGCCGAGGGGCTTCCGTGGAGGCAGTCGTGATCACCGGAGGCTCGTTCGACAAGCCCCTTCCCGAGGGCGTCGGCCCCGCCACCATCGGTGTGCGAGGTGGCTTGCGGCGCAGTGGTTTCGATGAGACCTCCGAGGCGCTGTTCCTGAACTCGGGCTTCGTCTACGCCAGCGCCGAGGCCGCCGAGGCGTCGTTCACCGGCGATATCGAGCACTACGTCTACTCGCGCTACGGCAATCCCACCGTCTCCATGTTCGAGGAGCGGTTGCGCCTGATGGACGGCGGCGAAGCGTGTTTCGCCACCGCGAGCGGTATGTCGGCGGTCTTCACCGCGCTCGGCGCGCTGCTCGGCGCGGGTGACCGCCTGGTCGCCGCCCGCAGCCTGTTCGGCTCGTGTTTCGTTGTGGCCAACGAGATTCTGCCGCGCTGGGGCGTGGAGACGGTCTTCGTCGACGGCGAGGATCTCGACCAGTGGGAGCAGGCGCTGTCGGTGCCCACTCAGGCCGTGTTCTTCGAAACCCCGTCCAACCCCATGCAATCGCTGGTCGACGTGCGCCGCGTCACCGAACTGGCGCACGCCGCTGGCGCGAAGGTGGTGCTGGACAACGTCTTCGCCACCCCGCTGCTGCAACGCGGCTTCGACCTCGGCGCGGATGTGCTCGTCTACTCCGGCACCAAGCACATCGACGGCCAGGGGCGTGTCCTCGGCGGAGCCATTCTGGGCGAGCGCGACTACATCGACGGTCCGGTGAAAAACCTGATGCGCCATACGGGTCCGGCCCTGAGCCCGTTCAACGCCTGGACCCTCCTCAAGGGCCTGGAGACCATGCCCCTGCGCGTGCGCCAGTCCAACGACTCGGCCCAGCGGGTAGCGGAGTTCCTGGCCCAGCACCCCGCGGTCGCCTGGACGAAATACCCCTTCCTCCAGTCACATTCGCAGTACGACCTCGCCAAGAGCCAGATGTCTGGCGGCGGCACGGTAGTCACCTTCGAACTCAAGGCCAACGCCGACGAAGGCAAGAAGCGCGCCTTCGAGGTCCTCAACCGCCTCCGCATCATCGACATCTCCAACAACCTCGGCGACGCCAAAACCCTCATCACCCACCCCGCCACCACCACCCACCGCGCCATGGGCCCGGAAGGCCGTGCCGCCGTGGGCATCACCGACGGCGTCGTCCGCATCTCCGTCGGCCTCGAGGACATCGAAGACCTCCTCGGCGACCTGGACCACGCCCTGAGCTGACGTTCCACACGAGAGCCCCGGCAACCGCCGCCCTAGGCCGGTTGACCGGGGCTTTCGCATATCTCCAGGTCCGAGATATTGACAGCATCCTGTCAAATATGACAGCATACTGTCATGACGATGAAGACAGTTCACCTGGCCGTGTACGACACCTTCGCCGATTGGGAGGCGGGGCATGCCACCGCTCACATCAATCGCGCGATGTGGCAGCGGGAGCCCGGCAGCTGGCAGGTGCGCACGGTGGGGGCGACGGCCGAGGCGGTCACCTCGGCGGGCGGCATGCGCGTGGTGCCGGATGTCGTGCTCGCGGAGCTGTCGCCGCAGGAGAGCGCCATGCTGATTCTCCCCGGCGCGGACACGTGGGAAACCGGTGCGCTGGAAGCCTTCTCGGCCACGGCGCGGGAGTTCCTCGCGGCGGGCGTGCCGGTCGCGGCCATCTGCGGGGCCACCTTCGGTCTGGCGAGCGCGGGACTGCTCGACGATCGGGCGCACACCAGCAATGCGGCGGAATACCTTGCCTACAGCGGATATTCGGGTGCCGAGCACTTCGTGTACGAGCCCGCCGTCACCGACGGCGACCTCATCACCGCCACCGGCACCAAGCCGGTGGAGTTCGCCCGGGCGATCTTCGCCCGCCTCGGCCTGTACGAACCGCACATCCTCGACGCCTGGTACCGGCTCTACGGCGAGAACGACCCGGCCGGATTCTTCGCGCTGGCGGAGTACGAGGAGAATCGCGCGGCGTGAACGACGAACAGGAGCTGTTCAGCACGGCGGCGATCACCTCGTTCAAACTCAACGGCCAATTCCTCGCCATCGCCGAGGAATTGGCCCGGCCCGCCGGAATCACCGCGGCCTGGTGGCAGGTGCTGGGCGCGGTGCTGCGCGAACCACTGCCGGTCGCCGGGATCGCGCGCGCGATGGGCATCACCCGGCAGAGCGTGCAGCGCATCGCGGATCTGTTGGTGGACAAGGGGCTTGCCCAGTATCAACCGAATCCGGCGCACAAGCGGGCCAAGCTGGTCGCCATCACCGAGGCCGGTCACGAGGCGGTGCGGCGCATCGACCCGCAGCACGCCGAGATGGCGGCGCGACTGAACGCCCAACTCGGACAACGGCGTTTCGCCGAGATCGTCGAGGCGCTGACCACCCTGTCGACCGCCCTCGACGCGCTCGAATCCGATCGATCCACCGTCGCACGGTAGCCGCCGAGGCCGACGACTCAGCGTTCGCCGACCTCGTCCGCCTCGAACGGATTCCTGGTGTGCCCCACGAGCTCCGCGACCGAATCCAGAATCAGCGTGGGCCGGAACGGGAAGTCGTCGGCCGTCCCGCGCCCGGAGATACCGGTCGTCACGAGAATGGTCCGCATCCCCGCCTCGAGCCCGGAGATCACATCGGTGTCCATGCGGTCGCCGATCATGACCGTCGACTGCGAATGCGCGCCGATGCGCCGCAGCGCCGAGCGCATCATGAGCGGGTTCGGCTTGCCGACGTAGTAGGGGTCCTTACCGGTGGCCCGGGTGATCAGGGCGGCGACCGAACCGGTCGCGGGCAGCAGGCCCTCACGCGACGGCCCGGTGGCATCCGGGTTGGTCGCGATGAACCGCGCCCCGCCCAGAATCAGCCGAATCGCCGTGGTGATGGCCTCGAACGAATAGGTCCGCGTCTCGCCGAGCACCACGTAATCGGGGTCGCTGTCGGTGAGCACGTACCCGATCTCGTGCAGCGCGGTGGTGAGCCCGGATTCGCCCACCACGTAGGCGGTGCCATTGGGCCGCTGGTCGTTGAGGAAGGTCGCCGTGGCCAGCGCCGAGGTCCAGATCGACTCCACCGGGATGTCGAGCCCGGTGTGCCGCAGCCGCGCCTGCAAGTCGCGGGCGGTGTAGATCGAATTGTTGGTGAGCACCAGGAACGGAATGTCGTTGGTGCGCAGTTCCGCGAGGAATTTGTCGGCTCCCGGCACGAGATGGTTCTCGTGCACGAGCACGCCGTCCATATCGGTCAGGTAGGACAGGATCGGCTCATCGTTGGTGGTCACGAGCCAATTGTCCGCTATCGCGCCCGAATCGGGGGAGCAGCGCCTGCGACGGCGGGAATTCGCCGCGCGGCCACGTAGGCTGGAGGCGTGGCCCGGTTGCTTGTCGTACTCCTGATTCTGGGCATGGTCGCGCTGGTCGTGTGGTGGATTTCGCGCGAATGGTCCGGCAATGTCGAGCGCGTCGCCGAGGCCAAGGCGGAGGTGAACCGCTACCTGGATCGCATGAGCGGCGAACTGGTGCGCCTGGACCCCGACAACGACGCCGCCGTGCACGCCCTGGCCGAGGCGGCCGACCGCCTGAACATCGCCCGCACCCAATTGGCGTCGGCCACCACCTTCGGCCAGGTGCGCATCGCCCGCGAGACCGCGCGCGGCGGCCTGTACTTCATTCGCAAGGCCCGCGAGGCCATGGGCCTCGACCCCGGCCCGCCGCTGCCGCGCTGAACCGGTGACGGCGACCCCCGCCGCCGCTGACTATGGTGCGAAGTAGGCCGTTCGCACGACGCAGCACAGCGCCGAGGACGACTCGCGGGCCGGACCCGCACACAATGCGATACAGGCGACAGGAGTGGCGCAGGTGACAGACCTCAAACTCGGATACAAGGCGTCGGCGGAACAGTTCGGTCCGCGGGAACTGGTGGAGATCGCCGTCCTCGCCGAACAGCACGGTATGGACAGCGCCACGGTGAGCGACCACTTCCAGCCCTGGCGGCACAATGGCGGCCACGCGCCGTTCTCGCTGGCGTGGATGGCCGCGGTCGGCGAGCGCACCGAGCGCATTCAACTCGGCACCTCGGTGCTGACCCCGACCTTCCGCTACAATCCGGCGGTCATCGCCCAGGCCTTCGCCACCATGGGCTGCCTCTACCCCGAGCGCGTCATGCTCGGCGTGGGCACCGGTGAGGCGCTCAACGAGATCGCCACCGGCTACAAGGGCGAATGGCCGGAGTTCAAGGAGCGTTTCGCGCGGCTGCGCGAGGCCGTCGACCTCATGCGCGCGCTGTGGACCGGCGATCGCGTGGACTTCGAGGGCCAGTACTACAACACCGTCGGGGCCTCCATCTACGACGTGCCCAAGGGCGGCGTCCCCATCTACATCGCCGCGGGCGGCCCGCTGGTGGCCCGCTACGCCGGTCGGGCCGGTGACGGTTTCATCTGCACCTCGGGCAAGGGCATGGAGCTCTACACCGACAAGCTCATGCCCGCCGTCGCCGAGGGCGCGGCCAAGGTCGGCCGCACCGTCGACGATATCGACCGCATGATCGAGATCAAGCTGTCCTACGACACCGATCCCGAACTGGCGCTGGAGAATACGCGCTTCTGGGCGCCGCTCTCGCTCACTCCCGAGCAGAAGCACAGCATCACCGATCCGATCGAGATGGAGGCCGCCGCCGACGCGCTGCCCATCGAGCAGATCGCCAAGCGCTGGATCGTGGCCAGCGATCCGGATCAGGCGGTGGAGCAGATCAAGCAGTACACCGACGCGGGCTTGAACCACTTGGTGTTCCACGCGCCGGGCCACGACCAGAAGCGGTTCCTGGAGCTGTTCGAGCGCGATCTCGCGCCGAGGTTGCGGGCGCTGGCCTGAGGCGCGGTCAGACCGTCACGGATTCGACGGGCGTGAGCGTCCACGCGCCCCCGCCCGCGAGTTCGAGCCGCTGAGTGTGATGCCGATCCACCGTGCTGCGATGCGCGACGCTGACCAGCACGGTGTTCGGCGCTTCGGTCCGCACCAGGTGGTAGAGGGTGTACTCGAGCCCCTCGTCCACGGCCGAGGTGGCCTCGTCGAGGAATGCCAATTTGGGCTGTAGCAACAGGATTCGCGCGAAGGCGACGCGCTGCTGTTCGCCGGGGGAGAGCGTCGAGGTCCAATCGGTCTCCTCGTCGAGCCGCTCGCCGAGATGTCCGAGATTGACCTTCAGCAAGGTCTCCCGCACCGCCGCGTCGGTCACGATATCGGCGGCCGCCGGATAGGTGATGGCACTGCGCAGATCCCCCAGCGGCAGGTACGGCCGTTGCGACAGGAACAGCGCGTCATTGCCGAGCGGACGTCGCACGCGCCCTTCGGTATACAGCCACAGCTCCCCGATACTGCGCAGCAGCGTCGTCTTCCCGACGCCGGACGGTCCCTTCACCACCAGCGCGTCACCGGGTTTCAGCCGCAGTCGCAGATCCGAGATCAGTTCGGTCCCATCGGGTTTGCTCACCCGTACGTCCTCCAACTCCAGGCCCTCGACGATCTGCTCGGTGTCGATCACCGGCAGCCGTCGCGCCTTGTGGTCGGCCTCGCGCATACCGTCGAGGCGAATGAGGGTGGCGCGGTAGTAGGTGAAGGCGTCGTAGGAGGACTGCGGCATGGACAGCGCGCCCTGCACCTGGCCGAACGCGCTGGCGGCCTGTTGCAGATCGCCGAGTGTGGTGGTGCCCGCGAAGACTCGCGGTCCCAGAATCAGCAGTGTGAAGATATTCGCCGAGTACTGCGTGACCAGATTCCAGCCGTAGAACCGCAGCAGGCGGTACACCCGCGCCCACATGTTCTCGATGACCGCGCCGAACCGGGCGTCGAGCTCTGCGCGCTCCTCCCGCTCACCGTTGTAGAAGGCGATGTTCTCGGCGTTCTCGCGCACCCGCACCAGGGCGAAGCGGTAGTCGGCGGTGCGGCGCTGGAACCAGAAGTTCAGTTTGATCAAGGGATTCGCGATCCAGAACGCGACCACGGTGGCGAAGGCGATCCAGGCGAAGGCCGCGAATACCAGCGCCCTCGGCACGGTGACGCCGAAGAGTTCGACCGGCCCGGACAGCCGCCACAGAATCGGCGTGAAGGAGACCAGCGTGAGCCCACTGCCGATGACGCCGTTGCCGCTGATCGAATACGGCCCGACGTGGCCGCCGAAGGCCAGCGCGTAGGAGCCGTTCACGAAATCCTGAACATCCTGCTGGATGCGCTGATCGGCATTGTCGATGGACTTGTCGATGAATCGGCTGCGGTAGTAGGCCTTTCCGGCGATCCAGTCGTCGAGGTAGCGCGCGTTGAGCCACTCCCACCAGTGGATCTGGACGGCCTGCTGCAACCAGTACGCCACCACGCCCATGATCACGATGAGGGTGGTAAGCACGCCGAACACCGCCAGGCTCTGCCAGAACAGCTCGCGCGCGTGCCCGGATTCGGGGCCGGGCTCGCCGTTCACCAGCGCCTGCACGCCCAGTTGCAGCGAGGTGTACACGTCGTTGTAGAAGTAGGTGACCAGCACCGTCATCCGCACGCTGTACACCGCCAGCAACAGCACCACCGCGAACAGGCCCCAGGCACGCCAGCTCTGCGGCCCGCTGAAGTACTCGCCGCTGATGCGCCAGAACATCCGTCCCCACTCGGTGCACCGCACGATGGCGGCCGCGCCGAGCAGGAAGACGACGCCCGCGACGACGAAGGCCTTCGCGATCCAGAACAGGCTCTTTATCGTCTCGTGTCCCCAGTCGAGACCGGAAGCGCCGATCATGCGCGGAGCCTATCGGCAAGGGGTCGGCAACCGGCGGCGTGAAACGCGGGCCGCCCACCGACCCGCAACCGTGATTTCCGGAATACTGCCGCGCTCCGCCGCACATACCGATGGGTCGGCTCATTAAGCTCATGATCATGGCCGCCTCCGCACCGTCAGCCGTGTACATCGCAGCCCCCGAGGGCGATACCGGTAAGTCGACCATCGCCCTCGGCGTTCTCCAGATGCTGGCCGCCACGACGCCGAGGGTGGGGGTGTTCCGGCCGATCACCCGGTCCGCCACCGAGCGGGACTACATTCTCGAACTGCTGCTCGAGCACTCCAGCGCCGAGGACGACTACGACTCGTCCATCGGCGTCACCTACGAACAGGTGCACGCCGATCCCGACGCCGCCATCAGCGAGATCGTCATGCGCTACCACGATATGGCCAAGCACTGCGACGCCGTGCTGATCCTCGGCAGCGACTACACCGATGTCGCCAGCCCCAGCGAACTGCGCTTCAATGCCCGCATCGCGGTGAATCTCGGCGCGCCGGTGCTGCTGGTGGTGCGCGGCGCGGGCCGCAGCTCCGCCGAGCTGGGCCAGGTGGTGGAGCTGTGCGCCGGGGAGCTGCGCGCCGAACACGCCAATCTGGTCGCGGTGATCGCCAACCGCTGCGAGCCCGACCAGCTGGAGGCCGACGCCGCCGCGCTGCGGGTGTGCGGGGTACCGTCCTGGGCGCTGCCGGAGGTGCCGCTGCTCACCGCACCGACGGTGGAGGAGCTGTGCCAGGCCATCGGCGGCGAAATCTACAGTGGCGACCCGGAACTCATGCAGCGCGAGGCCCTGCAGGTGATCGTCGGCAGTATGACCCCGGAGCACATTCTGGAGCGGCTGGCCGACGGTATGGCCGTCATCACCCCGGGCGATCGCTCGGATGTGCTGCTGGCGCTGGTCAACGCGCACGAGGCCTACGGCTTCCCGTCGCTGGCGGGCATCATCATGAACGGCGGCATGCTGCCGGAGCCGTCCATCGCGCGGCTCATCGAGGGTTTGAAGCCGAAACTGCCCATCCTCACCACGCAATTGGGCACCTTCGAGACCGCCAAGGCCGTATCCCGCACGCGCGGAAGGGTTTCGCTGTCCAGCATTCGCAAGGTGGACACCGCGCTGGCGCTCATGGAGGAGCGGGTCGACGGGGCGGAACTGTTGCGCCACATCGAAGTTCCGATTCCCGATGTGGTGACCCCGCAGATGTTCGAGTACCAGCTCATCGAGCGGGCGCGCGCCGATCGCAAACGCATCGTGCTGCCCGAGGGCGACGACGACCGGATTCTGCGCGCCGCCGGACGCGTATTGAGCGCAAGATCGCCGATCTCACCATTCTGGGCGACGAGGCCGCCGTACGTAATCGCGCCGCCGAACTGGGTGTGGACATCGAATCGGCGGAGGTGCTCGATCCGCGCACCTGTCCGTTGCGCGACGAATTCGCCGAGGAGTACGCGCGCCTGCGCGCCCACAAGGGCATGACCGTGGAGCGGGCGCGCGAATTCATGGCCGACATCTCGTATTTCGGCACCATGATGGTGCAGATGGGCGTCGCCGACGGCATGGTGTCGGGTGCGGCGCACACCACCGCGCACACCATCCGCCCCGCCTTCGAGATCATCAAGACCGAGCCCGGCGTCTCCACGGTCTCCAGCGTCTTCCTCATGTGCCTCGCCGATCGCGTACTGGCCTACGGCGATTGCGCCGTGGTGCCCGATCCCACCTCCGACCAGCTGGCCGATATCGCCATCTCCTCGGCCCGCACCGCCGCCCAGTTCGGAATAGATCCGCGCGTGGCCATGCTCTCGTATTCGACGGGTGAATCGGGAACGGGAGCGGATGTGGACAAGGTGCGGACCGCCACCAAACTGGTGCACGAGCGCTCCCCGGAACTGTTGGTGGAGGGGCCGATTCAGTACGACGCCGCCATCGAACCGGCGGTGGCCATGTCCAAGCTGCCCAACTCCGAGGTGGCCGGGCGGGCCACGGTCTTCATCTTCCCGGACCTCAATACCGGCAACAACACCTACAAGGCCGTGCAGCGCAGCGCGGGCGCGGTGGCCATCGGCCCGGTCTTGCAGGGTCTGCGCAAGCCCGTCAACGATCTGTCGCGCGGCGCGCTGGTGGCCGACATCGTGAACACGGTGGCCATCACCGCCATTCAGGCTCAGCAGGAGGCGGCGTCGTGAAGGTGCTGGTGATCAATTCCGGGTCCTCGTCGATCAAATACCAGCTGCTGCAACCGGATACCGGCGATGTGGTGGCCTCCGGCGTGGTGCAGCGCATCGGGGAGTCGGTGGCCGATGGCTCGCCGACCATCGAACACCGCAGCGGCGGAGAGACTTTCGAGCACGACGGCCCCATCGCCGACCACGGCGAGGGGCTGCGGCTGGTCTTCGAGCTCTTCACCAAGAGCGGCCACGACCTGGCCCGGGAGGATCTGGGCGCGGTCGGGCACCGGGTGGTGCACGGCGGCGAGGTGTTCTACGAGCCCACGCTCATCACCGATGACGTGGTGCGCGCCATCGCGGATCTGTCCACCCTCGCGCCGCTGCACAATCCGGCCAATGTGACCGGTATCGAGAGCGCCCGCGCGCTGCTGCCCGAGGTCCCGCAGGTGGCGGTGTTCGACACCGCCTTCTTCCATCACCTGCCCGCCGCCGCCAAGACCTACGCCATCGACGCGGAAACCGCCGCGGCGCACGGCATTCGCAAGTACGGCTTCCACGGCACCTCGCACGAGTACGTGTCGGGCCGGGTCGCCGAATTCCTCGGACGGGACCGCGCCGAGATCAACCAGATCGTCCTGCACCTCGGCAACGGCGCATCCGCCTCGGCGATTCGCGGTGACCGCGCGGTGGACACCACCATGGGCCTGACGCCGCTCGAGGGCCTCGTCATGGGCACCAGGTCCGGAGATCTGGATCCGGGCATCATCTTTCACCTGATTCGCGCGGCGGGGATGGATGTGCAGCAGGTCGACGATCTGCTCAATCGACGCTCCGGGATCAAGGGCCTGTCCGGTGTCAACGACTTCCGCGAACTGGGTCGCCTCATCGACAACGGCGATACGGCGGCGAAACTCGCCTACGACGTCTACATCCACCGTCTGCGCCGCTATATCGGCGCGTACCTGGTGGAGCTGGGCCGAGTGGACGCCATCACCTTCACCGCCGGGGTGGGGGAGAACGACGCGGCCGTGCGGGCCGACGCCCTTGCCGGGCTCGCCGAGTTCGGCATCGAGGTCGACCCGCAGCGCAATACCGCGAAAGACCGTTCCGCACGGTACATCTCGCCCGAGGGCGCGAAGATCGCCGTCCTGGTCGTGCCGACCAACGAGGAGTTGGCCATCGCCCGCGCCTCGGCCGCCCTGGTCGGCTGACGCTTCACGAAATCGTCACGAACCCTTTGGCAGGGTGGTTCCCGAGCCCAGCCTCTCCGGACCGGGTTCGCCGAAATCCGTGGCGCGAACGCACACCCTCGGCAGGAGCTGGTCTTCCCTCGCAGGCTCCGCCGTCGACCGACTGCCCTTGGTCGACACCGTGGGTCGCACCACGGATTTCGGTGTTTCCTCGCTAGATCCAGGTCTTGGCCCGGACGGCATTGGCGAGATCGACCAGCGCGTAGCGGTGGGTGCGGCCGGGGGCCGACCGGGCCAGGGCGCGCAGACCGATCTCGATGCCCCGGCGCAACGCGCGCTCGGTGAACGGCGCGCCGAAGATCTTGGCCTCCTTGGACTTCGGCGTTCGGCCCGCCTGGAGCCAGCCCAACGCGGTGCCCAGGACCAGCACCCGCAGTTGGCCCGCACGGCCCTCGCCCGGCGGCAGCGCCTGCACCCGTGCGGCGGCGATATGCAGTGTGGCCTCGTCCAATTCGGCGACCGGGGCACTGGTCAGCAGCATGAGAATGGCGGTCATGCGGGCCTCCGCGTAATAGCGGGAGGCCGGTGGCACTTCGTCGAGCGCCCGCACCGCGGTGGTGATGTCGCCCGCGGTGTCGAGTTGGCGGGCCAGACCGAAGGCGGCGGCCACGACGCCTCGGTCGGTGCGCCAGACGGTGGCGTAGTACTTCTCGGCGAAGGCGCGCCACTGTTCCGGATCGGGTGAATCCCAATGCTGGAGAATGAGTTCCGCGGTGGCGGCCAGGGCGAGTTTGGGCGCGATCTCGCCGGGGAGCGCGCACAGCACCGCGTCGAAGCGGCTGAAGGCGCGTTCGAAGTCCAGCTCCAGCAGTTCGGCGACGCCGAGGTACCAGTCGATCCGCCAATCCGAGGCGGGTGGTTCGGTGCTGTCGTCGAGGCGGTCGAGCAGCAGGCGGGCGGCGGCGGGTTCGTCGAGGTCCAGGTGCGCCCGCGCCTCCGCCAGGGTGACCTCCAACTCGAAAGTGTCGGGCGCGCCGCCCGGTTCGGCACCGGCGCGCTGGCGGGCGTGGCGCAGTTCGTCGAGGGCGTGGCGCGGTTCGGGATGGGCCGCGCCCGCCAGCAGCGGGGCGGACGGATCGCTCGGATCGATGAGCGGCACCTGGAGCGCGGCGACCACATCGCGTGCCCGCAGCAGGGTGTCTCGTTCCTGGCCGTCCACCAGACCGTCGCTGCGCTCGAGCAGTTCGGTGGTGCCGAAACAGGTTCGGGGCGGGCTGAACAGGGTGGAGAGCTGCGGGTGCTCGCTGCCGGTCTCGGTGGAGAGGATTTCGCGCAGCACACCGGTGAGCTGGTTGGCGAACAGCCGCGCGGAGGGGAAGCGGCGGTCGGGATCGGGGTCGGTGGCGCGCAGCAGCAGCCGGTGATAGAACTCGTGCCGCCGCAGGACCGGCTGGTCCGCCGGGTCGGGAATGCCGTCGCAGTACGCACCCTGTTGCATGGGCATATTCAGCGTCAGCACCGCCAGCGTGCGCCCCACCGTATAGATGTCGGAGGCCACCGTAGGGCCGGTGCGCGCGATCTCCGGAGCCTGGAAACCCCTGGTGCCGTAGAGATTTCCATACGATTCGAAGGGCGCGACCGCCCCGAGGTCGATGAGCTCCACCCGGTCCTCGGTGACCATGATGTTGTCCGGCTTGAGGTCGTTGTAGGCCAGCCCCAGCGAATGCAGATAGTCCAGCGCGGGCAACACCTCGAGCACGTAGGCAATGGCCTCGGCGACCGGCAGCCGTTCGGGTTTGGGGTAGGCGTCGAGCATATTGCGCAGCGACCGGCCGCCGACGTACTCCATGACGATGTATCCGGCCGGGGTGCCGTCGGAGCCGGTGTGCTCCACGAAATTGTGGATCTTGACGATGCCGGGATGCGCTGTGTCGGCGAGGGATTCGCGCTCGGCCACCGCCACCGCCTGCGCCTCGGCGTCACCGGCGTGCAGCAGGCCCTTGAGCACCACCCACCGGTCGCTCACATTGCGGTCAATGGCCAGATAGATCCAGCCCAACCCGCCGTGCGCGATACAGCCCTGAATCTCGTACTGGCCGCCGACGAACTCGCCCGGCTGCAACAGCGGCCGGAAATCGTAAGGCGCACCGCAGGTCTCGCAGGTGCCGACGGTGGTCGACGGATGCGTCGGCGTGGCCCGGCCGACGGGTTTGCCGCAGCGCCAACAGAATCGGCGGCCCTCGGCGACCACCGGATCGGTCAGCACCACCGACGCCGGATCCACCGGCTCCACCGACGGAATGGGCACCAGCCCCGCGCCCAACCGACGCACCGTCGGCCGGGTGCGGGTAATCCGTCCGGTGCGCTGCGACGGGCGGGTGGGCGAGCTGGAATCGCCACGCTCGCCACCGCTTTCGACGGCGGTCGGCCGCCCCGTATCGGTGACGGCCTCGGTTCCGGCCGGGACGTCGACGGCTTCGGTCCAGACCGGAAGTCCGGCGGCGGCGGTGCCCGCCGATTCGTCCTCGGTCGCCGCGTGCCGAGCGGTGAACTCGGTATCCCCACCGGGCGTGGCGGGTTCGGGGCGCGGTGTGAATTCCGTGCCCTCGCCGTTGGCGTCGTGCTCCGACGGTTCGCTCATCGTCAGTCCTGGTATCTCGGCGACGGGGCGGCGGCATTGCCGAGTTCCGGTGCGAGCCACTGTTGATAGAGCCGATTCCAGGTGCCGTCCCCGCGAATGCGCTCCAGCGTGCCGTTGACGAAGCGCACCAGATCGTCCTGCCCCTTGGGGATGCCGATGCCGTACTGCTCGGTGCTCAGGCTCTCGCCCACCACGGCCGTCATCGGATCCTGGACCGCCAATCCGGCCAGCACGGTGTCGTCGGTGCTGACCGCGTCGACCTGCCGCTGCTGCAACACCACCAGGCAGTCGGCCCAACTCGGCACGGTGAGAATGGACGCCGCGGGCTGCTGTCGGCGGATACGGTCCAACGACGTGGTGCCGCGCACCACGCAGACCCGCTTCCCGGCCAGGTCGTCGAGGCCGGTGATGCCGGAGTCCTTCACCGTCAGGACCCGCTGATGCGCGGTCAGATACGAGGTGGAGAACGAAACCCGTTGCCGCCGATCACAGGTGATGGTCATGGTCTTCACCACCACGTCGACGGTGCGGTCCTGCAATGCCTGCTCGCGCTCGGCCGAACCCATCATGCGGTACTCGATCCGGCCCGGGTCGCCGAACAGGTCGCGGGCGATCTCGCGGGCGATATCCACATCGAATCCGGCCAGTGTGCCGGTGGTGGGATCGCGGAAGCTGAACAGATTGCTGCCCGGGTCGAGTCCGACCAGTAGTCGGCCGCGGGCGCGGATCGCGTCGAGGGTGGCCCCGTCGCGTATGCCGTTGGGGCGCAGGCTGGCGGTCGGATCGGGACAGGAAGTTTCGTCGGGAGGCTTCGAATGCGTCTGCGCGGCAATGGCTCCCGACGGCAGCGGCGGTTCGGTGTAGGTGGCGGTGCTGGTGAACGGCGCGGCGGCGTTGGGATCGCCACAGCCGGTCAGGGCGAGCGCGGCGAGGGCCAGCAGGGCTAGTCGGCGTCTCATCGGTACTCCCGTAGTCGGGGCCACAGTCCGGCGGCCACCAGCACGGCCGCCGCGGTGGCCAGCACCAGCGCACCGGGCGACAGCAGATCCAGCGCGCGGGAGGCGCGCGCGGTATCCGTGCGCAGGGCATCACGGGTCCGCGCGATACCCGCGCCGAGCGCGCGGTCCAGCGAATCCACCTGCGCGCTGGCCTCGTTCGCGCCCCGGCCGGTGGCCACCTGGCTCGCGCCGATGAAATCGCCGCGTCCCAGCGCCTCGTTCATGCGCTGATGGGCGGTGCGCCAGCGGTCCACGACGGCGAGGGCGTCGCCTATCTCCGCGGCGGCGGGGGCGTTCGGCGGATAGCCGCCGAGCAGGGTGCGCAGCCGGTCGGTGGCCTCGTCGTAGGTGCGGTCGTAATCGCCGCTGGTATCGCGGCGCACCAGTTTGAGGGTTTCGGCGGCGCGCGCCTGCTGCGCCAGAATCCGGCTCTCGGTCAAGGTCGCGGTGGGATCGGAGCCGTCGTCGCGCGCGTGTGTGGTCGAGACCGCCGACACCACGCCCGCGATGACCGTCCACGACAGCAGCGCCATCATGGTGGCGGTGGCCATGACCAGCCCCGGATTGAGCACGCGATGCCAGCGCCGGGCCAGGTACCACTGCGCCGCCAGCAGCGCGGCCACCGTGAGCAGCGGCAGCACGATGGCGGGCCACGGCGGGCGCACATGATTGCGCTGGATATCGGCGATGGCCGAGGAGCGGTGCTCCTGCAATTCCTGGGCCATCGGCAACAGCGTCGTCTGCATGAGATTCGACGCCTCGCTGAGGTAGGCCGCACCCACCGGCTGCCCGGCGCGGTTGTTGGCGCGGGCGGTCTCGATGAGCCCGGTGTAGACCGGCAGACCGGTCGCTATGCCGGTGCGCAGATGCGTATCCGCGTCGTCGGCGCGATTGGACTGGGTCACCAACTCCGCCGACGCCTCGCCGATGGCCTGGTTGTAGCGGTCGCGCACCGGCTTGGGCTCCAGCCCGCCGGAGATGAAGGCCGTACCCGCCGAGGCGTCGGCCACCGACAGCGCGGTGTAGAGCCGCTGCGCCGAATACGCGTCCGGTTCGGCCTGTTCCAACAGCGAGTCGAGAGCCTGCTGCCGATCCGCGACGGCGGTGGCGGTGACCCCGCCCGCCGCCACACACAACCCCAAGAGCAGCAATCCGATGGCTACCAATTTGGCGGGGGAGGACCGGGCGAAGGCGCGCAGATCGCCCGCGTCCAGGCGTTCCCGCACGAGCGCGGCTGCGGAGCGCGGGGTCAGCTCGTCGAGCCGCTCCTGCTCGATGCGAGCCATACTCACCTCCCACTGGCCGAAACCGATCCCTCGACTCTTATCGGTCGATTGAGCATATTGTGGTCGTACCGGTGCCGCGGCGCGGCGAACACCCTCCAAGTGCTCGCGGCGCGCGGCGTGGGCTAGGTGAGGATGTGAGCATGCGAGGTGACGGCGACGGCTGGGCGGACAGCCCCGACGGCACCCGCCAATGGGGACGTTTCGGTGCTGCCGGACTGTTGCTGAGAGCCCCGCTGGCGGGCGGTGGATCGGCGGTACTGCTCCAGCACCGGGCATGGTGGAGCCATCAGGGCGGCACCTGGGCGCTGCCCGGCGGCGCCCGCGACAGCCACGAGACCACCGTGCACGCCGCGGTGCGCGAGGCCGAGGAAGAGGCGGGCATCGCGCCCGATTCGATACGGGTGCGCGGCTCCCGGGTCACCGCGACCGCGCCGAGCGGCTGGACCTACACCACCGTCATCGCCGACGCGCCCGCGCGCCTGAAGACGCGACGCAATCTGGAGAGCAAATCACTGCGGTGGGTGCCCGAGGACAAGGTCACCTCCCGGCCGCTGCATCCGGGCTTCGCGGCCGCGTGGCCCTCGCTGCGCGCCACCCCCACCCGGGTGAGCGTGGACGGCCTGGCCGATCCGGCGACGGTTGCCGCCGCACTGCCCCGCACCCTGGATCTGGACGGGCGCGGCTTCGTCTGGCTGCACACCGAAGGCGACGGCGAGCCCGCCGCGCACATCACCGAAACCGTGCCAGCCGCCCGGAATCTGGCCGAAAATGTGCTTCTGCTCACCCTGGCACAGGTGTTGTCTTGAGAGGGTGAGCACCCGAGAGATTGCCACCTTCTGCCGGATCTGCGAACCGCTCTGCGGGCTGATCGCCACCGTCGAGGACGGGAGGCTGGTGCGGCTGCGGGCCGACAAGGACCATCCGCTCTCGCGCGGGTTCGCGTGCCCGAAGGGGATCGCGTTCAGCGAGATTCAGAACGATCCGGATCGAGTGCTGTATCCGCTGCGCCGCACGGCCGCCGGAGAGTTCGAGCGGGTGTCCTGGGATGAAGCGCTCGACGATATCGGGGCGCGGCTGCGCGCGATCATCGGTGCGCATGGACGCGAAAGTCTCGGTTGGTATTTCGGGAATCCGTCGGCGTTCTCGTATTCACACACCCTGTGGATGGTGGGATTTCAGCTCGCCGCCGGGTTGAAGCACGTGTATTCGGCCGGGTCGCAGGACATCAACAATCGGTTCGTGGCCAGTGAGCTGCTGTATGGCTCGTCGACGACCGCCCCGGTCCCGGATCTGGACCGCACCGACTTCCTGCTCATGGTCGGGGCCAATCCCGTTGTGTCGCACGGCAGTGCGGTGAGCGCGCCGCGTATTCGGGACAAGCTCGTCGATATTCCGAAGCGCGGCGGCCGGGTGGTGGTGGTCGATCCGCGTCGGACCGAGACGGCGCGGCTGTTCGAGCATGTGGGCGTGCGCCCGGACTCGGATGCCTGGCTGCTGGCCTCGATGTTGCAGGTGATCTTCGCCGAGGGGCTCGAGGATCAGCGGGCGCTGCGCAAGCAGGCGGCGGGCGTGCGCGAATTGCGCAATGCCGTCCGCGAATTCACACCGGAGGCCACGGCCACCGTGACGGGCCTCGAGCCCGATCGGGTGCGCGCCCTCGCCCGCGATCTGGCAGCGGCGGAATCCGCCGCCGTCTACGGACGCACCGGAACCTGTCTGGGCCGCCATGCCACATTGGTGGCCTTCCTCATCGATGCTCTGGCCGCGGTGACCGGCAATCTGGACGCACCGGGCGGCTCGGTGTTCGGCAAGGAACTGGTGGCTGTCTCGCAGCTCAATGCCCGGCTCGGGCTGATTCGCTACGGCAAGAACCGTTCGCGCATCGGCGATTTCCCGGATGTGCTGGGTACTTTCCCGGCCGCCGTCATGGCCAAGGAGATCACCACGCCCGGCCCGGGGCAGCTGCGAGCGCTGTTCACCTCGGCCGGGAATCCGGTGCTGTCGGTGCCGAATGGCCGCGAATTGGCTTCCGCGCTGGGGCAACTCGATCTGTTCGTGGCCATCGACCTGTATGTCAACGACACCAACCGCATGGCCGATTACGTGCTGCCCGCCACGACCTTCCTGGAGCGCGACGATATCCCGCTGCCCTTCACCGCGCTCGCGCCCACGCCGTACACCCAGTACACCGAGCGCGTGGTGGAGCCGTACGGGGAAGCGCGTGAGGAATGGCGGATCATCGACGATATCGCCACCCGAATCGGTGTACAGCCCTTCGCCATCGGCCCCGCCGCACCGGCGGGCAGTCTGCTGAGCGCGGTGCGCAATCGCGTGCCCGGTGGCCGCTCCGCCCGCCCGAGTCCTTCGTTCCTGGTCGATCTCGCGCTGCGCACCGGCCCGTACGGCGATTGGTTCGGCTTGCGGCGCAATGGGGTGAGTCTGCGCAAGTTGCGCCGCCATCCGCACGGACTCGTTCTCGCCGATCACATCGACACCGGTGTGCTTCGAGAAGTGGTGCGGCACAAGGGCGGCCGCGTCCAACTGGCCCCCGACGAGATCATCGCCGAACTGCGGAGCCTGCGTGACCTGGACAGCGATCCCGACTATCCCCTGCGGGTCATCGGTATGCGCGAGCTCAAATCCCACAATTCCTGGATGCACAATGTGGACGCCCTGATGCGCGGTGACCGTGAGCACGCCGCCCGCATCAATCCCAAAGACGCTGCGGCCGCTGGTGTTTCCGACGGCGACCGCTGCCGCGTCACCTCCGCCCATGGCTCCATCGAGGTGACCGCCCGTCTCACCGAGGACATGACCGAGGGAGCCGTGGCCATCCCGCACGGCTGGGGACACCACGGGGGTTGGCAGCGGGCCAATGCCGCGGGCGGCGCGAACGTCAACGACCTCATGTCCACCGATGTCCCGGATGTCGAACGCCTGGCGGGTATGTCCAATCTGAACGGCGTCCCCATCCGCGTGGAACCCGTGGCCCACCCTTAGGGCTACGACATGTAACAGATACCATCCAGCTCGTGGCAAAACTGAAGGTCTCCATCGACGTCCCCCTCGCCCCCGACCAGGCCTGGGCGCACGCCTCCGACCTGCCCAATCTGGACAAGTGGCTGACCCTGCACGAGGGCTGGCGCGGACCGATTCCCGAGGGCCTGACCCCCGGCACCCGACTGGTCGGCGTGGCCACGGTCAAGGGCTTCCGCAACCGCGTCACCTGGACCGTGAAGACCGCCGAACCGCCCACCCGCCTGGTGCTCTCCGGCTCCGGCATCGGCGGCACCAAATTCGGCATCGACCTGCGCGTCAGCCCCACGGCCACGGGCTCGAAGCTCGCCGCCGACTTCGACCTGGGCGGCGCACCCCTGTTCGGCCCCATCGGCTCGGTGGTCGCCAAGGCCCTGCGTGGCGATATCGAACGCTCCCTGGACCGCTTCGTCGAGCTCTACGCCTGAGCGTCAGGACGCCGCGTTGTCCAGCAGGCGCTGCTTCAGGGCACGCGCGGCGGCCTCGGGATCGTCCGCCTCGGTAATGGCGCGGACCACGACCACGCGAGTGGCTCCGGCCTCGAGCACCTCGGGTAGCCGCTTGTCGTCGATACCGCCGATGGCGAACCACGGACGGGTCGGATGGGCCTCGGCCGTGGATCGGACGAAGTCCAGTCCGGCGGCACTGCGCCCGGGCTTGGTCGGCGTGTTCCAGACCGGGCCGGTGCAGAAGTAGTCGAGGTGCTCGTCGATGGCCGCGAGCCCGGCCTGCGCGCGATTGTGCGTCGAACGCCCGATCACCACATCCGGCCCGAGCAGCCGCCGGGCGTACCAGGGCGGCAGATCGTTCTGTCCCAGATGCAGCACGTCCGCTCCGGCGGCGAACGCGATATCCGCCCGATCGTTCACCGAGACCAGTGCCCCGTGCCGCCGAGCCGCCGCCTTCAACTCGGCCAGCGCCCCCAGTTCCCCTTTGGCCTCGAGCGTCCCGAACTCCTTCTCCCCGGCCGACCCCTTGTCCCGCAACTGAATGATGTCGACGCCCCCGGCCAGCGCGGCTTCCGCGAACGCGGCCAAATCCCCCTTGTCCCGCCGAGCATCGGTACACAGGTAGAGACGAGCGTCAGCGAGACGCTCCCGAGGAGGGACGGGCCGATTCGGGTGGGACGGTTGCACGCCCTCGACGGTAGTCCCGCCTCCGGTCGGTGCCAATCAGGGCCGCCCCTATCGCCGAGGAGACCGATCGGTCAGGGGGAACTGAGGGCGGTGGCCTCTCGCGCGACGCCGCCACAGATTCCCCCTGACCAATCGGTCTCGATGCCGGGGCGGGCGTGCCCCGGCCACCTCGTGCGTCCTGGCCTGGGGTTGTGCCCGGTCGGTCGGCCTGTCGCGCTACCGTGGGTAGTCGAGATAGCGGCCGGTGTTGCCGGTGGAATCGGAGGATTCCCGGAAGGGCCGTGTCGGGATTGTGGCTTTCGGGCCGAGTGAGGTGGATCTGGTGCGGACCCTGGCCGTGGTGGGTGGCGGCGTTATCGGGCTGTCGGTGGCCTGGCGGGCGGCCGAAACCGGGTGGGCGGTCACCGTGTACGACCCGGCGGTGGGGACGGGGGCCTCGTGGGTAGCGGGCGGCATGTTGGCCCCGCTCTCCGAAGGGTGGCCCGGTGAGGACGCGGCGCTCGTATTCGGTGCGGCGTCACTGGCGCGCTGGCCGGAGTTCGCGAACCGTCTGAAAGCGATCACCGGCACCGATGTCTTCACCGCGGACGAAACCCTGACGGTCGCCCTCGACGCCGCCGATACCGCCGACCTGCGCACCATCGCGGATTTCGTGAACACCCACGATCTCCCGACGCTGCGTCGCGGCGTGTCGAAGGATTCCGTACACGGTTTGCGACTGCTCGACCGCGCCGGAGTGCGCACGGCCGAGCCGGTTTTGGGCCGTGGGATTCGCGCGGGGCTGCTGTCGCCAGCGGAGGGTGCCGTGGACAACCGGGCACTGGTCACGGCACTGCGTGCGGCCTGTAACGCCGCCGGTGTCGAGCTGCGCGCCGAAAAGGTCTCCGCCCTCGATGATTTGGCGCAGGACCGGATCGTGCTCGCCACCGGTGCCGCCGCCGCGCAGCTGTGGCCGGACCTGCCGGTGCGCCCCGTCAAAGGCGAGATCCTGCGCCTGCGCCGCCGCTCGAGCACCGCACCGCCGCCGACCCGCGTCATTCGCGCCCGCGTGCACGGCCGCCCCATCTACCTCGTCCCGCGCCAGGACGGAATCGTCCTGGGCGCAACGCAATACGAGGCCGGATTCGACACCACCGTCACCGTCGCGGGCGTGCGCGATCTGATCACCGATGCCGAAACCGTCTTCCCGGCCATCGGCGAGTACGAGCTCGCCGAGGCCAGCGCGGGTT
This sequence comes from Nocardia sp. NPDC050406, assembly GCF_044459025.1. Classification (NCBI taxonomy): domain Bacteria; kingdom Bacillati; phylum Actinomycetota; class Actinomycetes; order Mycobacteriales; family Nocardiaceae; genus Nocardia; species Nocardia sp. NPDC050406. The sequence goes on from NZ_JBITIM010000004.1 coordinate 609,492, forward strand.
CGCGCCCCGGCTCCCCGGACAATCTGCCGCTGATCGGCGCGCTCGACGACCGCGTCATCGCGGCGACGGGTCACGGCCGCAATGGCATACTCTGCGTCCCCGTCACCGCCGACGCGGTCATGGCCCTGCTGGCCGACCGCGAACTGCCCGAGGCATACGCGGCGTCCCCCGCGCGTTTCAGTTCCAAGTCGAGAATCCCCGCTGGAGGTTTGTCATGAGCGCTGTCCCGATCGGTGTCACCGTGAACGGCGAGGATCACAGCTTCCCCGAACCGATTTCGGTGCGCGCGCTGCTGGAGACGCTGAACCTGCCGTGCCAGGGCGTGGCCGTCGCGGTGGACGGCGCGCTGTTCCCCAAGTCCCGCTGGGACGAGCAGGTCGGCCGCGGCTGGGAGATCGAGGTCCTGACGGCGGTGCAGGGTGGCTAGCGCGGTTGCGCCCCTCGAAATCGCCGGGCGCTCTTTCGGCTCCCGCCTGATCATGGGCACCGGCGGCGCGGAGAACCTCACCGTGCTCGAGGAGGCCCTGCTCGCCTCGGGCACCGAACTCACCACGGTGGCCATGCGCCGCGTGGACGCCGCGGGCGGCACCGGCGTGCTCGACCTGCTCAAGCGCCTCGAGATCGCCCCGCTCCCCAATACCGCCGGTTGCCGCACCGCCGCCGAGGCCGTCCTCACCGCCCAGTTGGGCCGCGAGGCCCTCGAAACCGATTGGGTGAAGCTGGAAGTCATCGCCGACGAGCGCACCCTGCTACCCGACGCCATCGAATTGGTCGAGGCCGCGGAGCGATTGGTCGACGACGGTTTCACGGTCCTGCCCTACACCACCGACGACCCGGTCCTGGCCAAGCGACTCGAAGACATCGGCTGCGCCGCCGTCATGCCCCTGGGCGCACCCATCGGCACGGGTCTGGGCATCAGCAACCCGCACAATATCGAGATGATCGTGGCCGCCGCCCAGGTCCCCGTCATCCTCGACGCCGGTATCGGCACCGCCAGCGATGCCGCCCTCGCCATGGAGCTCGGCTGTTCCGCGGTGCTCCTGGCCACCGCCGTCACCCGCGCCCGCCAACCCGCGCTCATGGCGGCCGCCATGGCCCGCGCGGTGGAGTCGGGCTGGCTGGCCCGCGAGGCGGGCCGCATCCCCAAGCGCTTCTGGGCGCAGGCCTCCTCGCCCGCATTGTGACCGGTCAGGGTCCGGTCATTCTTCGGGATGACCGAACCCGCGACCTGTGAGTGATAGTGCCGACGCGGATCTTCGGGAAGACTGGAGCCATGATCGAACTGAGAGGCCTGACCAAACACTACGGCCAGACCGTCGCGGTATCGGATCTGTCGTTTTCGGTCCGTCCGGGGCAGGTGACCGGCTTCCTCGGCCCGAATGGTGCCGGTAAGTCCACCACCATGCGCATGATCCTGGGGCTCGATACGCCCACCGCGGGCACGGCCCTGATCGACGGCAAAACCTACGGCGAGCTGCCGCACCCGCTCACCTCCGTGGGCGCGCTGCTGGATGCCAAATGGGTGCATCCCAACCGTTCGGCCCGCTCGCATCTGCGTTGGATGGCCGCCTCGAACGGCATTCCCTCCTCCCGCGTGGAGGAGGTGCTGCGCCTGGTCGGCCTGCTCGAGGTCGCCGACAAGAAGGCGGGCGGCTTCTCGCTCGGCATGTCGCAGCGACTCGGCCTGGCGGGCGCGCTCCTGGGCGATCCCCAAGTGCTGCTGTTCGACGAGCCGGTGAACGGCCTCGACCCGGAGGGCATCCTCTGGATTCGCCGCTTCATGCAGCGGCTGGCGGGCGAGGGTCGCACCGTCCTGGTCTCGAGCCACCTGCTCTCCGAGATGGCGCAGACCGCCGACCATCTCATCGTGATCGGCCGCGGCCGCCTCATCGCCGACACCACCACCAAGGACTTCATCGAGCGCGCCTCGGAATCGTCTGTGCGCGTGCGCAGTCCGCAGCTCGACCAGCTGCGCAGCCTGCTCACCTCGAACGGTATGACGGTGCGCGAGGACGGCGCGGACGGACCGGCCCTGGTGGTCGCCAATGTCAGCAGTGACGCGGTCGGAAAACTGGCCGGTGCCAACGACATCACCCTGTTCGAACTGTCCCCGCAGCGCGCGTCGCTGGAGGAGGCGTTCATGCGGATGACGGGTGGTGCGGTGCAATACCACGGCGCGGGAGCCGGTTTCGACGATGTGATGGGAGGTGCGCTCTGATGGGAGTGCTCGCGGCCGAACGTATCAAGCTCACCTCGACCCGCTCGCCCTGGTGGTGCGCGGCCCTGACCGCCGTCTTCGCCGTGGGTATCGCGGCGCTGCTGAGCCTCATGCTGAACACCTCGCCGGAGGAGACCACCGGCGACAACACCCTCGCGGGCGTCGGCATCACAGGCTTGGCGCAGGGTATGCCCGGCTTCGGCTATCTGATGATCATGATCCTGGCGGTGCTGGCGGTGACCAGCGAATACCGCTTCGGCACCATCAAGACCACCTTCCTGGCGACCCCGAACCGGGCGCTGGTGCTGACCGCCAAGGCCGGACTGATCGGCGTCTCCGCGGCCGTTCTGAGCGGCGTGCTGACCTTCCTGAGCTGGTTCGTGCTCAAGGGCATGCTCAACAGCCGGACCGCCGAGGGCCTGAGCCTGAGCGGCGATCTGCGCACCTTCTACGCGGTGCCGATCTTCGTGCTGCTGGTGGTGTTCCTGTCCGTCGGTGTCGGCGCGCTCATCCGACAGTCCGCCGGAGCCCTGTCGCTGTTGCTGCTGTGGCCGGTGGTGCTGGAGCCGATGGCCGCCTTTTTCGGCAATGTGGGCCGAAATATCCAGGTTTTCCTGCCTTTCCAGAACGCGGGCCGCTTCTTGGGTACCGTGGAGGATGGGAGCCAGCCTTGGCACTGGGGACAGTGGGGCGCTCTCGCCTACTTCGCGGCCTTCGTGGCCATCGTGTTCGCAGCCGCGCTGTTCGTGGTGAACAAGCGCGACGCCTAGACCCTGCCCGGGACCGTCGACCACTGCCCGGTCGACGGATGCATCGACCCGACGCGTACTACGCGTCGGGTCGGTGTTGTCTTCGGGGGATGCCGTCTCGGGCGCTCCGGGGCGATGAACTCTCTGTGAATTGGTGCGCTTCCAGGTGGAAAGGTCTGGTACCCGTGCTGACCGGCCGGTAGCATCGCCTCAGCAACCAACGCACTCCGCATGAATCGGCGGGCCCAACGAAGTGGCCGCTCGCACCGATAGGGAGGTGACAGGTGGCAACCATTCATCCATGGGTGACAGATCTGGACTCATCCACCACGCAGCCGATGCTGGGCTACGCTCGGACCGTGAGCGAACGACCCTCCGGCGGCAGTGAATCCGCGTCCGGCGCGGACCGTGCGGACGGTAAGGGAAGTAGTCGCCCCCGGCCCTCCGAGGGTCTCGGGGAGCCGACTCGCGCGCGCGGACCGCGCATCGATCCCGACGTCGTCATTCCACTGACCCCCGCCGACGAAGACGAACCCGATCGCCGTCGCACCAGCCGACTCTCCGGCCAACTCTCAGCATTGATGTCCGCCGCCAATCAGCGCGGGGATCTCATCGGCGTGATTCGCAAGGCGCGCGAAAACCTGCCCGGCGACCCGGGTTTCGGTGATCCGCTCTCGGTCTCCGGCCCGGGCGGGGTGCGCGCGGTGGCGCGGGCCGCCGACAAGCTGGTCGGCGATTCCCCCAGTGCCGCACGCGAACTCGGCCTGGGCGCGCTGCAGGTGTGGCAGGCCATGCTGGAGCGGGTCGGCAAGGGCCGCGGCACCGCCGAGATCACCGTCATGTTCACCGATCTGGTGGCCTTCTCCAGCTGGTCGCTCTCGGCCGGTGACGAACAGACCCTGGAACTGCTGCGCCGGGTGGCCAAGGCCATCGAGCCGCCCATCGGCGAGCACCGCGGCCAGGTGATCAAGCGCATGGGCGACGGCGTCATGGCCGTGTTCCCCTCGGCGGACCGCGCGGTCAAGGCCGCCCTGGCCGCCAAGCAGAATCTGGCCGATGTGAAGGTCGACGGCTACACGCCCCAGATGCGGGTGGGCCTGCACACCGGCACCCCGCGCGAGATCGGCGGCGACTGGCTGGGCGTGGACGTCACCATCGCGGCCCGGGTGATGGAGGCGGGCGGCAATGGCAACACCATGCTCTCGCACGTCACCCTGGCGGCCCTGGAGCCGGAGACCCTCGCGGAGCTGGGCTGTGTCGCGAAGCCCTACCGCCGCAGCTTCTTCGCGGCCCCGCTCACCGGCGTCCCCGAGGATCTGCGGATCTACCGGCTCGACGCCGAATAGCTACTCCATCCAGAGGATCGCCCCGGCCACGGCCAGGACCGCGCACACCGCGAGGGCGATGGCCAACGGCCGGGCGGTCTTCCAGGTGCTGTAGACGCCGCCGAGCAGGAATCCGGCAAGGGCGAGCAGAAGTACGGAGGCCACGCGGTCAGTCTGCCGTGCCCACCGACCGGTCTGTCACCGACCCCTTCGGCATCCAGTCAGCAAACGATGATCCGAGATGCTCGCAATTAACAAGCGGGCGTGCTTGATTTTTTATCGGGACGGTGTGACCCTGTAACGGACCGCAGCGAAGCAGCTGCGCCCGTGCACAGGAAGGCCCCGCGATGAGTCAGCTCGCGGCCGATCCGGAGCTCCTCCGCATCGGCAACTGTTCCGGCTTCTACGGCGATCGCCTCAGCGCCATGCGGGAAATGCTCGAGGGCGGGCAGCTCGACGTGCTGACCGGGGACTATCTGGCCGAGCTGACCATGCTCATTCTGGGGCGCGACCGGATGAAGGACGCGAACCTCGGCTACGCCAAGACCTTCGTGCGGCAGCTGGAGGACTGTCTCGGGCTGGCCCTGGACCAGGGCGTCAAGATCGTCACCAATGCCGGTGGGCTGAATCCGGCCGGGCTGGCGCAGCGCATTCGAGAAGTAGGCGAGAAGCTCGGGCTGGAGCCCAAGGTGGCCTATGTGGCCGGGGACGACCTACTGCCCCGGGCGGGGGAGCTGGGGCTCGGCGCACCGCTCACCGCCAATGCCTATCTGGGGGCCTGGGGCATCGCCGAATGCCTGAACGCGGGCGCGGATGTGGTGGTCACCGGCCGCGTCACCGACGCGGCACTGGTGGTCGGCCCGGCGGCGGCCCACTTCGGTTGGGGCCGTACCGATTACGACGCGCTCGCCGGTGCGGTGGTGGCCGGACACGTCATCGAATGCTCGACCCAGGCGACCGGCGGCAATTACGCGTTCTTCACCGAGATCGCCGATCTGGGCCGTCCGGGCTTCCCGATCGCGGAGGTCCGCCGCGACGGCAGCAGCGTCATCACCAAACACGAGGGCACCGGCGGCGCGGTCACCGTGGACACCGTCGAAGCCCAGCTCATGTACGAGATCCAAGGGGCCCGGTATGCCGGACCCGATGTGACGACCCGGCTGGACAGCATCCATCTCGCGCAGGAGGGCCCGGATCGGGTGCTCATCAGCGGGGTGACCGGCGAAGCGCCGCCCGCGACGCTCAAGGTGTCGCTCAATACCATCGGCGGCTTCCGCAACGAGATGTCGTTCATCCTCACCGGACTCGATATCGAGGCCAAAGCCGCACTGGCGCAACGGCAGTTGGAGTCTTGGCTGCCGGTGCGCCCGGCGGAGCTGGAGTGGACGCTCGCGCGCCTGGACCGCCCCGACGCCGATACCGAGGAGCAGGCCAGCGCGCTGTTGAAGTGCGTGGTGCGCGATCCCGATCCGAACAAGGTCGGACGGGCCTTCTCCAGTGTCGCCGTCGAATTGGCGCTGGCCAGCTATCCCGGATTCTCGATGACCGCACCGCCCGGCAATGGCGGACCCTACGGTGTCTTCACGCCGGGCTACGTGCCCGCGAGCGAGGTCGCGCACGTCGCGGTGCTGCCCGACGGCACGCAGGTGGAGATCGCGTCCGCGGCCGAGACGCTCGAATTGGCCGAGGTGCCCGACCCCGCACTGCCGCAGCCACTTCCGTCCAGTGCGACCAAGCGTGTCCCGTTGGGCGCCATTGCCCTGGCCCGCAGCGGCGACAAGGGCGGCAATGCCAATATCGGCGTCTGGGTGCGCACCGACGAGCAGTTCCGCTGGCTGGTGCACGCGCTCACCGTCGACGAATTGCGGTTGCTGCTACCGGAGACCGCGAAACTGCCCGTCACCCGGCACGTGCTGCCGAACCTGCGGGCCGTGAACTTCATTGTCGAGGGCCTGCTCGGACAGGGCGTGGCCTATCAGGCCCGCTTCGATCCGCAGGCCAAGGGGCTCGGGGAATGGCTCCGCGCCCGGCACATCGATATCCCCGAGGAGCTGCTGTGAGTAGCGCGTGGACCACGCCCGAGCGACGCGAATTGCGCGCGACCGTACGCGGTTTCGCCGAGCGTGAGGTGCTGCCGTACCTCGACGACTGGGAGCGGGCGGGCGAGATCCCGCGCGAGCTGCACAAGAAGGCGGGTGCGCTGGGGCTGCTGGGCATCCAGTTCCCCGAGGAGGTCGGCGGCTCCGGCGGCGACCCCATCGACGCCGCCATCGTCTGCGAGGAGATGCACTACGCGGGCTGCTCCGGCGGCCTGTTCGCCTCGCTGTTCACCTGCGGTATCGCGGTGCCGCACATCATCGCCTCCGGCAATGCCGAGCACATCGAACGCTGGGTGCGGCCCACGCTGGCGGGGGAGAAGATCGGCTCGCTGGCCATCACCGAACCCGGTGGCGGCTCCGATGTCGGCCACCTCACCACCAGCGCCGTGCGCGACGGTGACGAATACATCGTCAATGGCGCGAAGACCTTCATCACCTCCGGCGTGCGCGCCGACTACGTGGTGACCGCCGTGCGCACGGGTGGCCCTGGCGCGGCCGGTGTTTCGCTGCTCGTGGTGGAGAAGGGCACGCCCGGCTTCACGGTCAGCCGCAAGCTGGAGAAGATGGGCTGGCTGGCCTCTGACACCGCCGAGCTCTCGTATGTGAATGTGCGCGTGCCGGTCTCGAATCTGGTCGGTCCCGAGAACAGCGGATTCGCCCAGATCGCACAGGCTTTCGTGAGCGAGCGGGTGGGCTTGGCGGCGCAGGCGTACGGCCATGCGCAGCGCTGCCTGGACCTCACGCTGCAATGGTGCCGCGACCGTGAGACTTTCGGCCGTCCGCTGATCAGCCGCCAGGCCGTGCAGAACACCCTGTCGGAGATGGCGCGGCGCATCGATGTCGCCCGCGTCTACACCCGGCACGTGGTCGACCGCGCCGCCGAGGGCGAGACCGATCTCATCGCCGAGGTGTGCTTCGCCAAGAACACCGCCGTGGAGACCGCCGAATGGGTTGCGCACCAGGCCGTTCAGCTCTTCGGCGGACTCGGCTACATGCGTGAGTCCGAGGTCGAGCGGCACTACCGCGATGTGCGCATCCTCGGTATCGGCGGCGGCACCAACGAGATCCTGACCAGCCTTGCGGCCAAACGATTGGGGTACCAGTCTTGAGCATCCTGCGCAGCGCAGTCGACCCGAAGTCGGCGGAGTACGAGGCCGCCGCCGAGGCGATGACGGCCAAACTCGCCGAGGTCGAGGCCGAATACGCCAAGAACATCGCCGGTGGCGGCCCGGACAAGATGGCGCGACATCGCAAGCGCGGCAAGCTGACCGCGCGCGAGCGCATCGAGCTGCTCATCGACGAGGACTCGCCGTTCCTGGAGCTGGCCCCGCTGGCTGCCTGGGGCAGTGACTTCCACGTCGGCGCGAGCGTGATCGCCGGTATCGGCATTGTCGAGGGCGTCGAATGCATGATCGTGGCACCGGATCCCACGGTGCGCGGCGGCACCTCGAACCCGTGGACCCTGCGCAAGAACCTGCGCATGAACGACATCGCGCTGGAGAACCGCCTGCCGGTGATCGGCCTGGTGGAGTCCGGCGGTGCCGACTTGCCCACGCAGAAGGAGGTTTTCGTCCCCGGCGGGCGCATGTTCCGCGACCTCACCCGGCTGTCGGCGGCGGGTATCCCCACCATCGCGCTGGTCTTCGGCAACTCCACCGCCGGTGGTGCCTACATCCCCGGCATGTCCGATTACACGGTCATGATCAAGGAGCGCTCGAAGGTCTTCCTCGGCGGTCCGCCGCTGGTGAAGATGGCCACCGGTGAGGAATCCGACGACGAATCCCTCGGCGGGGCCGATATGCATTCGCGCGTCTCGGGTTTGGCCGATTACCTGGCCGCCGACGAGCAGGACGCGATCCGCCTGGGCCGCTCCATCGTCAAGCGCCTCAACTGGAAGAAGGCCGGTCCCACACCGCGCCCGCGCACCGAGGTCATCGAGCCGCTCTACGACTCCGAGGAACTGCTTGGCATCGTGCCCACCGATCTCAAGATCCCCTTCGATCCGCGTGAGGTCATCGCCCGCGTGGTCGACGGCTCCGATTTCGACGAGTTCAAACCGCTCTACGGCTCCAGCCTCGTCACGGGATGGGCCGAGCTGCACGGCTATCCGGTCGGCATTCTGGCCAATGCCCGCGGCGTGCTCTTCTCCGAGGAGGCGCAGAAGGCGGCCCAGTTCATCCAGCTGGCCAATCAGATCGACACGCCACTGCTGTTCCTGCACAACACCACCGGCTACATGGTCGGCAAGGAGTACGAGCAGAAGGGCATCATCAAGCACGGCGCGATGATGATCAACGCCGTCTCCAACTCCAAGGTGCCGCACATCTCGGTGCTCATGGGCGCGTCCTACGGCGCGGGTCACTACGGCATGTGCGGTCGCGCCTACGATCCGCGCTTCGTCTTCGCCTGGCCCAGCGCGAAATCCGCCGTCATGGGCGGTGCGCAGCTGGCGGGCGTCATCTCCATCGTGGGCCGGGCCGCCGCCGAGGCCAAGGGCATGCCGTTCGACGAGGCCGCCGATGCCGGTATGCGCGCCATGATCGAGGCGCAGATCGAGGCCGAATCGCTGCCCATGTTCATGTCGGGCCGCCTCTACGACGACGGCGTCATCGACCCCCGCGATACCCGCACGGTATTGGGAATGGCCTTGTCCGCCATTCACAATGCCCCGATCAAGGGCGCCGATGGCTTCGGCGTCTTCCGAATGTGAGGGCCCTCGTGCAGATAACCTCCGTCCTGGTTGCCAATCGTGGCGAGATCGCCCGGCGCGTCTTCGCCACCTGCCGCCGCATGGGTATCGGCACCGTCGCGGTGTACTCCGATGCCGACGCCGCCGCACCGCATGTGGCCGAGGCCGATGCGGCCGTGCGGCTTCCGGGCAATACGCCCGGCGAGACCTACCTGCGCGGTGAGCTGATCATCGAGGCGGCGCTCTCCGCCGGTGCCGACGCCGTTCACCCGGGCTACGGATTCCTCTCCGAGAACGCCGAATTCGCCAAGGCCGTGCAGGCCGCCGGGTTGGTGTGGATCGGTCCGCCGGTCTCGGCCATCGAGCAGATGGGCTCCAAGGTCGAGTCCAAGAAGCTGATGGACGCCGCCGGGGTGCCGGTGCTGAAGCAGTTGGACCCGGCCGAGGTCACCCCGGAGATGCTGCCGGTGCTGATCAAGGCGTCGGCCGGTGGCGGTGGCCGCGGTATGCGCGTGGTGCGCGATGTGGCCGACCTGAACGATCAGATCGAGGCCGCACAGCGCGAGGCCGCCTCGGCCTTCGGCGATCCCACCGTGTTCTGCGAGCGCTACCTGGAGACCGGCCGCCATATCGAGGTGCAGGTCATGGCCGACGCCCACGGCACGGTGTGGGCGGTCGGCGAGCGCGAATGCTCGATCCAGCGCCGTCACCAGAAGGTGGTCGAAGAGGCTCCCTCGCCGCTGGTCGAGCGCATCGACGGCATGCGGGCGCGGCTGTTCGAGGCGGCGCGGCTGGCGACCGAGGCCATCGGCTACGAGGGGGCGGGCACCGTCGAATTCCTGGCCGACGAGAAGGGCGAGTTCTTCTTCCTGGAGATGAACACCCGTCTCCAGGTGGAACATCCGGTCACCGAGCAGACCACCGGACTCGATCTGGTGCGCACGCAGGTGCAGGTGGCCTCCGGTCGCGCGCTGCCCGCCGAGCCACCGGCCAAGCGCGGCCACTCCATCGAGGTGCGGCTCTACGCCGAGGATCCGGCACAGGACTGGCAGCCGCAGAGCGGCACCGTGCACAAGCTCGAAATCCCGGGCACCACGGGCGAATTCACGGTGCTGACCGAACCGGGCGTGCGCTTGGACACCGGCGTGGTGGACGGTTCGGTCGTCGGCGTGCACTACGACCCCATGCTGTCGAAGGTCATCTCCTTCGCCGAAACCCGCGATGAGGCCGCGCACCTGCTCGCAACGGCCTTGCAGCGGGCCAAGATTCACGGCCTGGTCACCAACCGGGACCTGCTGGTGCGGGTGCTGCGCCATCCGGCCTTCCTCGCCGGTGACACCGATACCGCGTTCTTCGACACCCACGGCCTGGACACGCTCTCCGCGCCGCTGGCCGCCGAGGCCGATGAGAAGCTCGCCATTGTCGCTGCCGCACTGGCGGATTCGGCCGCCAACCGTGCCGCCGCGCGCGTCGGCGCCGGGTTGCCCAGCGGCTGGCGCAATCTGCCGTCGCAGCCGCAGACCAAGTCCTACGAGAGCCGGGTCAGCGGCAAGCACGAGGTGCGCTACCGCCTGACCCGGGCCGGACTCGAGGTGGACGGCTTCGAGGGGCTCGAATTGATCGAGGCCACACCGGATCTGGTGATCCTCTCGGTGCCGGGGGAGCGAGGCCCGGTGCGCCGCCGCTTCGAGGTTGCCCGCTACGGCGATCTGGTGGCGGTGGATTCCCCACTGGGGCCGGTCGCGGTGCGGCGACTGCCGCGCTTCTCCGACCCCGCCGACCAGGTGGCCGAGGGCTCGCTGCTGGCCCCCATGCCGGGCGCGGTCATTCGCCTGGGAGCCGAGGTCGGCAGCCGCGTCGAGAAGGGCCAGCCGATTCTGTGGCTGGAGGCGATGAAGATGGAACACACCATTGCCGCGCCCGCGGCGGGCGTGCTCACCGAAGTGAATGTCGCGGCCGGACAGCAGGTCGATGTGGGCACCGTACTCGCGGTGGTCCAATCCGAGGACAGTGAAGGTCAGGAGTAGGCGGACGTCATGGTGAACACAGTGGGCTTCATCGAAACCGACGAGCAGAAGGCGCTGCGGGCCGCGGTCGCCAAACTCGCCAGCAAGTACAACTACCGCGACTACGTGCGCCCCAAGGCGCTGAAGAACGAGCCGCTGCGCGAACTCTGGGACGAGGCGGGCGCATTGGGCTTCCTCGGCGTGAACCTGCCCGAGGAGTACGGCGGTGGCGGCGCGGGCATCTACGAACTCGCCCTCGTCCAGGAGGAGCTGTCGGCGGCGGGCGCGGGTCTGCTGCTCATGGTGGTCTCGCCCGCCATCTGCGGCACCATCATCACCAAGTACGGCACCGACGCGCAGAAGCAGAACTGGCTGCCGCGGCTCGCGGACGGCTCGGCGACCATGGTGTTCGGCATCACCGAACCCGATGCCGGATCCAATTCGCACAAGATCACCACGACCGCCCGCCGCGATGGTGACGACTGGATCCTCAACGGCCGCAAGATCTTCATCTCCGGTGTCGACCAGGCCGAGGCGGTGCTCATCGTGGCCCGCACCGAGGACGCCAAGACCGGCAATCTCAAGCCCGCGCTGTTCATCGTCCCCGTCGACACCCCCGGCTTCGAGAAGAACCGCCAGGAGATGGACATCATCGAGCCGGACAGCCAGTACACGCTGTTCCTCGACGATGTGCGACTGCCCGGCACCGCCCTGGTGGGTCAGGAGGACGCCGCCATCGCGCAGCTGTTCGCGGGTCTGAATCCGGAGCGCATCATGGGCGCGGCCATGGCCGTGGGCATGGGCCGCTACGCCATCGACCGCGCGGTGGAGTACGCCAAGGAACGTCAGGTGTGGAAGACCCCCATCGGTGCGCACCAAGGCATTTCGCATCCGCTGGCGCAGGTGAAGATCGAACTCGAGCTGGCCAAGGTGATGATGCAGAAGGCCGCCGTACTCTACGACTCCGGTGACGACTTCGGTGCGGCCGAGGCCGCCAATATGGCGAAATACGCTGCGGCGGAGGCGAGTATCAAGGCGCTCGATCAGGCCATCCAGACCCACGGCGGTTCGGGCCTGACCTCGGATGTGGGGCTGGCGGGCATGCTCGCGGCCTCGCGCATCGCGCGGGTGGCCCCGGTCAGCCGGGAGATGATCCTCAATTTCGTCGCACAGCACTCGCTGGGCCTGCCGCGGTCCTACTGAGGAGAATTCGATGGTTGCCACCGAACCCAATCCGGAGTCCGGACCCTACGTGCGGTACGAGGTGGAGGGCGGCTTCGCCGTCCTCACCCTGGATTCGCCGCACAACCGCAACGCCTTGTCGTCGCGGTTGGTGACGGAGCTGCTGGCGGGCCTGGAGCGGGCGAACGAGGACGAGACCGTGCGCGGTGTCGTGCTCACCCACACCGGCAACACCTTCTGCGCCGGTGCGGATTTGAAGGAGGCCCTGGACGCCGATCCGGCGGCCGCCGCCGATATCCGCACCGGGTGGATGATCCAGGTGTTGCGCCGCATCATCGCCTCGCCCAAACCGGTGCTGGCGCGGATCGACGGCAATGTGCGCGCCGGAGGTATGGGCATCGTGGGGGCCTGCGACATCGTGGTGGCGGGCCCGAGCAGCAGTTTCGCGCTCACCGAGGCGCGACTGGGCCTGGCTCCGTTCATGATCTCGCTCACCCTGCTGCCGCGCATGACCTCGCGGTCGGCCGCCCGTTATTTCCAGACCGGCGAGACCTTCGACGCCGCCGAGGCCGCACGCATCGGACTCATCACCGTGGCGGTCGAGGATACGGCCGCGGCGACCGCGCGTTTCCGTGACGAGCTGCGGCGGGGGTCGCCGCAGGGACTGGCGGAGAGCAAGCGGCTGGTCAATGCCGACCTGCTCACCGCGTTCGATCGTGGGGCCGACGAGCTGGCCAAGCGGTCGGCCAGTTTCTTCGGAACCCCCGAGGTCATCGAGGGCATGACGGCCTTCTTTCAGCGCCGTCTGCCGAGCTGGGCAGAATAGCCACCATGGCGACACCCCACGAACCCAAGCAGGACCGCAGCCGGGCTACCCGGCAGCGGCTGCTGGAGGCCACCATCGACTGCCTGGCCGAGATGGGCTGGGCGGCCGCGACGGTGGCCGTGGTGGCCGAACGCGCCGGGGTGTCGCGAGGTGCGGCGCAGCATCATTTCCCGACCCGTGAGGATCTGATCACCGCCGCGCTGGAGTACATGTTCGATACCCGGATGGCGCAGGCCAAATCCGAGGCCATGGCGCTCGGTGAGGTCGCCGAGGGCGCGGGCCGCACCCAGGCCGTGGTGACCTCGCTGGTGGAGTCCTATACGAGTCCGCTGTTCAAAGCGGCACTGCAGGTCTGGACGCATGCCGCCGCGGATCCGGCGCTGCGGGAGCGGGTGATGCCGCTGGAGGCGCGCTTCGGCCGGGTGTCGCACCGCATGGCGGTGGAGGCGTTGGGCGTCGACGATTCCGATCCGGTGGCGCATCACCTTGTACAGGCCACCTTGGACCTGGCCCGCGGGCTCGGGCTGGCCGATGTGCTCACCGATGATTCGTTGCGCCGCAAGGAGATCGTGCAGCAGTGGGCGGCCACGCTGCATGCGGCGCTGCATCCCGTCGCGTAGCGGATAATCACCAGCCGAAGATCTCGGCCATCTCGATCGAGTCGTCGTCCCAACGGTTCTCGATGACTTCCCGCTCCGGCGCGGGCAGGTCCGGGGACCAGCCGACGCGCCGCCAGAAGGCTTCGCGGTGGGTGTCGCTGAGCGGGAGCGGGCGCAGCGGAATGGGATCGGCCATGGCGGTATTCCCTGAACGCGGTGTGTTCGTGGTGAATTCAGCGTACGGCCCGACACGGACGTGAACGCCCGCTTCCGAGGGAAGCGGGCGTCTACGGGACTTGATGGGGCTACGCGGTTTTCGGCCGTGTCAGGTCGTACACCGTGACGCCGTCGATCTCCTGCGCGGTGAAGTTGTCCCGCACCCACCCGGTGATGGCGGAACTCTGGTTGGCGCTCGCACCTCCCGGGCCGCCGCGGTCGTTGCCCGCGAGGAAGTAGTGGATTCGGCCCTCCTCGACGTAGCGCTGGAACTGCTCCAGCGTGGGTGACGGGTCGCTGCCGTTGAACCCGCCGATCGGCATGACCGGCAGCTCGGTGGCGAGTTGGTATCCGGCCGCGCTGTTCGAGCTGACCGTGGCCGCGACCCAGGTGTAGGCGTCGCCGTCGCGCTCGAGCAGGGCGGTGAGCCGTTCGCTCGGCGTGCTCGCGCCCATGACACCGCCTCCCGGGCCGCCGAATACGACACGGCCGCGCTCGGCGGCGCTGTCGGTCGGTCCGCCCATGGGGCCTCCGCTGGGCGGAGCCCCTGCCCGCTGCCCGTCGCCGAAACCGCCGCCGACCTTCGGCCCCGCCGTCGGGATCGGGCCGGAATGCGCGCTGGCGAGGGTGTTCGCGGTATACGCGACGGGGCCCGCCAGGCCGACGACGAGTGCTGTGGCGGCGGCCGCGAGGGCTGTTCGCCGTCGTGGCAGCAGGATCAGCGCGGTGGCGACAATCCCGCCGACCAGCACGATCCACCGCAGCCACGGCACGAAGGACGCACTGCGGGAGAGCAGCATCCACGCGGTGGCGGTGGTCGCCGCGATGGCGAGGGCGAGACCGAGGCGAGCCAGCGCGCTACCGCGTTCGGCGAAAGCGCTGCGCCACAACAGGACCGCACCGGCACCGACCAGCGCCGCGACCGCCGGGGCCAGCGCCACCGTGTAGTACTGGTGGAAGATTCCCTTCATGAAGCTGAACACCAGCCCGGTGACGAGCAGCCAGCCGCCCCACAGGATGAGCGAGGCACGCTGCGGGTCGGTGCGGGACACTCTGCCGCGCATCATGATTCCCACCACCAGCAGGATCAGCGCGGCCGGAAGGAGCCAGGCGATCTGTCCGCCCTGAGCGGGCTCGAACAACCGGGTGAGGCCGGTGCTGCCCCACATGCCATTGCCACCGGCGGGTAGTTCGCCGCCGGGTCCGACGCTGCCGCTCTCGTTGCCGTTGAGGCGACCCAGGCCGTTGTATCCCAACGTCAGCTCGATAATCGAATTGTTTTGCGAACCACCGAAATACGGTCGATCATCGGCGGGCCAGAGTTGGGCGATCAGCACCCACCAGCCCGCGCCGACAATCATGCCCACGGCCGCCGCGACGAGTTGCGCGATGCGCTTGCCCAGTTTCGGCGGTCCGGCGATCAGGTAGGTCAGCGCCAGCGCGGGCACCACCAGCAGCACCTGCAATTGCTTTGCCAGGAAACCGAATCCGATGAACAGTCCGCAATAGACCAGCCAGCGGGTGCGACCGGAATCCACGGCGCGCAGCATGGTCCATGCCGCCGCGACCATGAGAAGCACCAGCATGGCGTCGGGATTGTCGAACCGGAACATCAGTGCCGCGACGGGTGTCACGGCCAGCGCGAACCCGGCGATCAGGCCCGCCGTGGCACCGAAGTGGGGGCGCACCGCCGCCCACAGCAGACCCACCGCGGCCACACCCATCAGCACCTGCGGCAGCAGCATGCTCCAGCTGTGCAGGCCGAACAGCCGCACCGAGATCTCCATGGGCCACAGCGCCGCCGGTGTCTTGTCGACAGTGATGGAATTCGCGGCATCGGAGGATCCGAAGAAGAACGCCTTCCACGACTGCGAACCCGCTTGTACCGCAGCGGCATAGAAGGAATTCCCCCAGCCGTTCGCGCTGAGATTCCACAGGTAGGCCGCCGCCGTGCCGATCAGCAGAACGGCCAGAGCGAGGTAGTTCCAACGGAATTCGCGCGACCGCGAGTGCCGAACCGCACTGGCGGGGCGAGCAGCGCGCAGGGTTGCCGTCATCGCACGCTCCCTTCCGAAGGCGCGGCCGGGGCATCACGGAACACCCAGCGCAGCCCCACGAACCGCAGAAGGGTCGCCAGCAGGTTGGCCGCCACCAGCACCAGCAGTTCCAGCCGCACCGAGGCCCCCGGAGCCCAGCGGTGCAGCGCGAACAGCGACCCACTGGTCAGCAGCAGGCCGAGACCGAAGATCAACAGCCCCTGAAAGTGGTGCGACACAGCGCGATCCCCGCCCCGCACCCCGAAGGTGAAGGCCCGATTGGCGGCGGTATTGCCGACGGCGGTAACGAGCAGCGCCAGGAAATTGGCCGCCTGCGCGCCGGTGACCGCCTGCAACAGCACGTACAGCACCAGGTACGCCAGCGTGGAGAGCACCCCGACAATGCCGAAGCGCACCAACTGTCCGACCATGCCCAGTGGCACGCCGTCCACCAGCGGTTCCCGCCCCACCGCGGCACGCAGGTCGTCGATCGGCAGGCGACCGGTGGCGAGCGCCCGCCCGATCCGCCAGATGCCGAGCAGATCCTTGCGCGCGGTGTCGACGATGTCCACCCGGCTGTCCGGATCGTCGATCCAGTCCACCGGCACCTCGTGAATGCGCAGCCCGGCGCGCTCGGCGATCACCAGCAGTTCGGTGTCGAAGAACCATTCACCGTCCTGCACCAGCGGTAGGACGGCCCGCGCGACCTCGGTGCGCATGGCCTTGAACCCGCACTGCGCGTCCGAGAACCGCGCCCGCAGCGAGGTCCGCAGAATCAGGTTGTAGCCGCGGGAGATGAACTCCCGCTTCGGTCCTCGCACCACCCGCGAAGCGGCGGACAACCGGGTGCCGATGGCCACCTCCGAATGACCGGAGACCAGCGGAGCGACCAGCGGCAGCAGCGCGTTCAGATCCGTGGACAGGTCCACGTCCATATACGCCACCACCCGCGCGTCGGAGGCCAGCCACACCTCGCGCAGCGCGCGGCCCCGCCCCTTGCGGTCCAGGTGGACCGCCCGGACGCCGCGCAGCTCCCGCGCCAGATGGTCGGCGATCAGCGGCGTGTTGTCGGTGGAGGCGTTGTCGGCGATGGTGATTCGCGCCGAGAACGGAAAGTGCTCATCCAGGAACTCCCGCAGCCGCGCCACACCCGGCCCGAGATCGTGCTCTTCGTTGTAGACGGGTACGACCACGTCGACAACGGGCGCGGTCACCGCCCCTGCGGATTCCGCCGCTCGAACGGCGGTCACTGTGTCGGTCATGACGACCAACGTCGAGCACCACGCTGGGCCGTCCCTGCGTCCCGGCTGGGAGGTTCCTGGGAGCTGTCAGCTCAGATCTGTTCGCCCAGCTCCAGAATGACGAATGGCATCGGCCGCTCGATCTTGGCCTGGTATTCGGCCAGCATGGGATTGTCGGCCAATGCCCATGCGGCGAACTCGTCGTAGTCCGCGCCTTCGAGCACCCGACCCGTGGCGCGGTAGGTCTTACCGCCCATCTCCACGGTCGCCTCGCTGTTGGCCTTCAGATTGAACCACCACGCCGGGTACTTGTCCTCGATGAACGAGCTCACGTAGATCGTCTCGCCGCGATGCAACGCGCCCAGCGGAACCGTGTGCCGCTTACCGCTTTTCGCGCCCGTGGTGGTCAGCAACAGCAGCGTCCCGCCCTCGTACGCGCCGCCGACCTTGCCGTCGTTGGCGCGGAACTCCTCGATGACGCCGTCGTTCCACCGGGCCATCTCGGCCTCGCTGAACTGCTGATTCCAGGGCGCGTTCGGATCGTCGTAGGAGGTGATCTCGTCGTTGTTCTGCTGGCCCGCAACCGGTTCGGAATCGCTCATCGACCCAGTATCCTCCCGACCACCGACAAAATCCGGCGCTGCGCACGGCGTGATCGTGCCGATTTCGCCGCTCAGGGCCGCTCGTGCAGTCGCCACAGCGGCGACACCGGACCGTGCCCCGCACCCAGGTCGTAGGAGGCTTGCAGGCAGCGCCGCGTCCACTCCTTGGCGAAGGCGAACGCGTCCGGCACCGAATACCCGTGCGCCAGCGCGCAGGCCAGCGCGGCGGCCAGGGTGTCGCCGCCGCCGTGGTCGTTGCCGGTGGCGATGCGGGTGGCGGTGATCTCGTGGAAGGTCTCGCCGTCGAAGAGCAGGTCCGGGCTGTCGGGCGCACCGCGCAGGTGCCCGCCCTTCACGATCGCCCAGCGCGGCCCGAGCGCGTGCAGCGCCTCGGCCGCCCGCCGCGCGGTCTTGTCGTCGACCACCTCGATACCGGTGATGAGCCGCACCTCGTCGAGATTCGGCGTGACAATGGTGGCCAGCGGAAACAGGGTGTAGCGCACGGCGTCGAGGGCCTCGGCGTGCAGCAGCGGATCGCCGTGCATGGAGGCGGCCACCGGATCCACGACGAGCGGAATATCCCCGTCGCGCCCGATGCCGACCTCCTGGCACACCCCCGCGACCGCTTCGATGATGCCGGTCGAGGCCAGCATGCCGGTCTTGGCCGCCCCGATACCGATATCGCCGACCACGGTTCGCACCTGATCGGCCACCACCTGCGGCGGAATCTCGTGAAAACCGCTGACGCCCAAGGTGTTCTGCACCGTCACCGCGGCCACCGCCACGCACGCGTGCACCCCGCACAGCGCCATGGTGCGGGTATCGGCCTGGATTCCGGCCCCACCGCCGGAGTCCGTCCCCGCGATCGTGAGGACGCGCACCGGCGTCGTGCCATTGGGGGTGAGGGGTAGCAGTTCCACGCCGCCGACCCTACCGCCCTGCGCGGACCCCGATATCGACTGTAAATGAAAACCGTTATCATTAAGTCGTGACTTCAGCCCAGCCCACCGCCCAGCTGCCCGTGACCGTGCTCTCCGGCTTCCTCGGGGCCGGTAAGACCACCCTGCTCAACCACATCCTGGCCAATCGCGACGGCCGCCGGGTGGCGGTGATCGTGAACGATATGAGCGAGGTGAACATCGACGCCGCGCTCGTCGCCGGACAGGGGCATCTGGACCGCACCGAGGAGAAGCTGGTCGAACTCACCAACGGCTGCATCTGCTGCACGCTGCGCGAGGACCTCATCGAATCGGTGGGCAAGCTCGCCCGGGAGGGCCGGTTCGATCAGTTGGTGATCGAGTCCACGGGCATCTCCGAGCCCATGCCGGTCGCCGCCACCTTCGAATGGGAATTCGAGGACGGTTTCACCCTCGGCGAGCTGGCGCGGCTCGACACCATGGTGACCGTGGTCGACGCCTCCACCTTCCTGCCCGAGGTGGTGCGCGGCGAGGCACTGGCCGACCGGAATCTGGAAGCGGCGCAAGGAGATACGCGAACCATCGCCGATCTGCTGATCGACCAGGTGGAGTTCGCCGACGTGCTGATCGTCTCCAAGTCCGATCTGGTGAGCGCCAACGCGCTCGGCACCGTGGAGGCCACCCTGCGGCGGCTCAATCCCAAGGCCAAGATCCTGCGCGCGGTGCAGGGGCGGGTGGAGCTCTCCGAGGTGCTCGACACCGGGCTGTTCGATCCCGACCTCGCGGCCGAGACCGCGGGCTGGGAGGAGGAGTTGGCGGGCGGGCACACCCCCGAGACCGAGGAGTACGGCATTCGCAGCCTCACCTACACCGCCGATCGGCCGTTCCATCCGCAGCGGCTCGACGCGGCGCTCGGTGAACTGCGAGGGTTGTTGCGCAGCAAGGGATTCTGCTGGATCGCCAGTCGTCCGGAGATGGTCGCCATCTGGTCGCAGGCGGGCCCGAACCTCACCTTCGAACCGGCCGCGTTCTGGTCGTCGCTGAACGAGGAGCCCGGCTCGGAGATCGTGTTCATCGGCGTGAAGCTGGACCGCGACCGGGTGCGCGGCCTGCTCGACGCAGCCCTGCTCACCGACGCCGAACTCGCCGCGGGACAGCGGGTCTGGGAGACCTACGCCGACCCCTTCCCGGCCTGGGGAGAGCTGCACGAGCACGCCTGAGACCCGACAAGGCCCGCATCTCTGTGAGGGGAGATGCGGGTCTTGGTCGTACTCGGTCAGTTCGACAGGGCGCGCACCGTCCGAATGTGCGCGGTGTCGTCGAGCTGCGCGAGCAGAAAGGCGGCGATATCGGCCCGGGAGATCTTCAGGCTGAGCCCCTTCTCGTTCGGCCCGAAATCGGTGCGGTAGACATCGGTGCGGGGGCCGTCGGTGAAGGCGCTGGGCCGCACGATGGTCCAGTCCAGATTGGACTTGCGGACGTACTCCTCCTGCACATTGTGGTCGGCCAGCGCCGGGCGCAGCAGCATGCCGAACAGGATGTACTTCCACAGGAAGTTGAGGTTGGCGTGGCTGTCGCCCGCGCCCAGCGTGGACTGGCAGATCAGCCGTTTCACGCCGTGCCGCTCCATGGCTCCGATCACCGCTTTGGTGCCCTCCGCCCGGACCACGCCCTTGCGTCCGGAGCCGAGGCAGACGATGACCGCGTCCTGGCCGATGACCGCCTGTTCGACGGCGGCCGGATCGAGGACATCGCCCACCACGACCCGCAACCGCTCGTGCGCGGTGCTGACATTCCCGGCATTGCGGGTGAAGGCGGTGACCTCGTGGCCGTCGGCGAGCGCCTGGGCGACGACCTTGCTGCCGAGGGTGCCGGTGGATCCGAAGACTGCGATTCGCATGATGTTCTCCTTGTGCTGAATTCCCTTGGGAACTTGATGAATTCAGTACATCAACCGCGGCGTCGGGGAACCATCGTCGTGCGTCTCGCGGACATGCGCGAGGGTCGCGGCACCCGGCCGCGACCCTCGGCGCGTATCAGCGGTACTGCCCGAAGAACTCGGTGATCTCGGTCGACATCAGATCGGGCGCGACGTGGTGCAGGTAGTGCGTGAACACGTCGTGGGTCCGCCACGACACGATGTTGTGATCGCGATCGGCGAACCGGCGAATGCCGTGGAAATCGCCGGTCGACCCGCACAGCGCCATCGGCACGGTGGTCGGCTCGGTCGCGTGCTCGGCCTGCGCCTTCTCGAAGTAGTGCCGAATGGCCGAACCCGCGGTGCCGGTGAACCAGTGGATCGCGATATTGGTCAGCACGAATTCGTCGTCCAGGTCCGGGCCCAGCAGCTGGCCGTTCCAGCCGACCAGCCCGGTCGGCGAATCCATCAGCGCGTGCGCCAGCGTCTGCGGCTGCTGCGACTGGAGCACATTGAAGCCCATCTTGTTCTTGACGAACCAGTCCAGGGTGGCCAGCGACCGCTGCTCGTCGGCGGTCAGGTCCGTCATCTCCGTCGGATCGCCCGAAGGGAACGAATACACCTGCGCCACATGCGATCCCACCAGATGCTCGGGATCGACCCGACCCAGCTCCGCGGAGATCTGCGAGCCGCCGTCGTTGCCGACCGCGCCGTACTTTCGGTAGCCCAGCCGCGCCATGAGTTCGGCCCACGCCTTGGCGATGCGATTGTCGTTCCAGCCGGATTCGGTGGTGACACCGGAGAATCCGTAACCGGGCACCGACGGGATGACCAGGTCGTATCCGGCCGTCGTGAGCGGCTCGATGACATCCAGGAATTCCACGAAGGTCCCCGGCCAGCCGTGCGTCAGGATGAGCGGAAAGGCGTTGTCGCGCTCGGACTTCACGTGCAGGAAGTGAATGTCCTGACCGTCGATCTCGGTCTTGAACTGCGGGTAGGCGTTCAGCCGCGCCTCGACCTTGCGCCAGTCGAAGCCGCCCTGCCAGAACTCCACCAGCTGCCGCACCCGGTCCACGCTCACGCCGTAGGTGTCGCCGGAGCCGGGAATCTGATCGGCCCAGCGGGTGCGGGCCAGCCGCTCCTGGAGATCGTCCAGGTCGGCCTGCGGGATCTCGATGCGGAAGGGGCGGATGGCGTTGGCGTTCATGTCTAGCTCCTCGATTCGGAACGGAATGTTTCGTTCTGTTTGAAGAGTAGCAGAACGGAACATTCCGTTTCAAGTGCTATGCTGAAATCATGCCGGAAACCGCTGAAACCCCAGTTCAACGTCCTCTCGCCGGACGCAAGGCCCAGGCCGCCCGCAATGACGAGCGCATTCTCGAGGCCGCCCGCGAGGTCTTCCTCGCCGATGCCGCCGCCCCGATCGCCGCCGTCGCCGAGCGCGCGGGGGTGGGCATCAGCGCGCTGTATCGCCGCTATCCGAGCAAGGAGGCGCTACTGCGCACGCTCTGCCACGACGGCCTGCGCCGCTACAACACCGAAGCCGAAGCGGCGCTGCGGGATTCGGACGGCTGGCGGGTGCTGGTGGACTTCCTGGAGCGGGTGGTGGATGCCGATGTGCACTCGCTGACGGTGCATCTGGCGGGCACCTTCACGCCGGATCCGTCGATGATGCCCGATGTCGTGCGCTCCGCGGAGCTGACCGACGAGATCGTTCGGCGCGCCAGCGCGTCGGGGCGGCTGCGCGAAGGCGTCACCACCGCGGACCTCGGCCTGATTCTCGAGGCGTGCGCGGCCATCACCCTGCCCGACGGTACCCGCAGTGCGCAGCTGCGCCGCCGTATTCTCGCCATGCTCGTGGATGGTCTCGCCACCTCGGGAAAACTGCCCGGCCCGGCCCCCGAGCCGGGCGAGTTCGCGCATCGGTGGCAGCCGCGCCGGTGAGGTGAGCGCCGCGCAACATTCGCGCGCGCCAGCCCGACAGTCAGTACACGATCGAAATATGGACCCGGGCAGGCGTGTGGCCCGCACCGATGGGTGCGGGCCACACGTGCCGATCGGGTGTTACGACACCACGGGCAGGTACACCTGCTTGCCCGTCGCCGCGAACTCCGCGGACTTCTCGGCCATACCGGCCTCGATGGCGGCCAC
The DNA here is from genome assembly GCF_044459025.1 of Nocardia sp. NPDC050406. Lineage (NCBI taxonomy): Bacteria > Bacillati > Actinomycetota > Actinomycetes > Mycobacteriales > Nocardiaceae > Nocardia > Nocardia sp. NPDC050406. Next base: position 632,266 of record NZ_JBITIM010000004.1, read on the forward strand.
ATCGGTGAGGCCCTGCTTCTCCGCGTACTCGCGCACATCCGCCGAGATACGCATGGAACAGAACTTCGGACCGCACATGGAGCAGAAGTGCGCGGTCTTGGCGGGCTCCGCGGGCAGCGTCTCGTCGTGGTACTCGCGCGCGGTATCCGGGTCGAGGGACAGCGCGAACTGGTCCTTCCAGCGGAATTCGAAGCGCGCCTTGGACAGTTCGTTGTCCCGCTCCTGCGCCCGGGGATGCTGCTTGGCGAGATCGGCGGAGTGGGCGGCGATCTTGTAGGTGATGACGCCGACCTTCACGTCATCGCGATTGGGCAGGCCCAGATGCTCCTTGGGCGTGACGTAGCAGAGCATGGCGGTGCCCGCCTGCGCGATGATGGCCGCGCCGATGGCCGAGGTGATGTGGTCGTAGGCGGGGGCGATATCGGTGGCGAGCGGGCCCAGGGTGTAGAACGGGGCCTCCTCGCACAGCTCCTCCTCGAGCCGCACGTTCTCCACGATCTTGTGCATGGGCACATGGCCCGGGCCCTCGATCATCACCTGCACGCCATGGGATTTCGCGATCTTGGTGAGCTCGCCCAGGGTGCGCAGCTCGGCGAACTGGGCCTCGTCGTTGGCATCGGCGATGGAGCCCGGACGCAGGCCGTCGCCGAGGGAGAACGTGATGTCGTACTCGGCGAGAATCTCGCACAGCTCCGCGAAATTCGTGTACAGGAACGACTCCTGGTGATGCGCCAGGCACCACGCCGCCATGATGGATCCGCCGCGCGAGACGATGCCGGTGACGCGCTTGGCGGTCAGCGGGATGTAGCGCAGCAGCACGCCCGCGTGCACGGTCATGTAGTCCACGCCCTGCTCGGCCTGTTCGATGACGGTGTCGCGGTAGATTTCCCAGGTGAGCTGGGTGGGATCGCCGTTCACCTTCTCCAGGGCCTGGTAGATCGGCACGGTGCCGACCGGGACGGGGGAGTTGCGCAGAATCCACTCGCGGGTCTCGTGGATGTTCTTGCCGGTGGACAGGTCCATGATGGTGTCCGCGCCCCAGCGGGTGGCCCACACCATCTTCTCCACCTCCTCGGCGATGGAGGAGGTGACCGCGGAATTGCCGATATTGGCGTTGATCTTCACCGCGAACTTCTTGCCGATGATCATCGGCTCGGATTCGGGGTGGTTGTGGTTGGCCGGGATCACCGCGCGACCCGCGGCGACCTCGTCGCGCACCAGCTCGGGCGAAACCCCTTCGCGCGCGGCGATATAGCGCATCTCGTTGGTGATGATGCCCGCCCGCGCCCAGTGCAGCTGGGTGCGCGGGCCCGGGATATCCGGCTTGGCCCACTCGTCGCGCAGCTTCGGCAGCCCCGCCTCGACATCGATCACCGCGTTGGCGTCGGTGTAGGGGCCGGAGGTGTCGTAGACGTCGAAGTGGTCGCCATTGGTGAGATTGATGCGGCGCACCGGGATTCGCAGCGTCGTGCCATCGGCCTCGACCTGCTCGTAGTGCTTCTCACTGCCTTCGATGGGACCGGTAGTCACGGTGTCGACGGGTGCGGCCTTGTCGGCGGCGCCGTTTGTGGACACGACACGATCAGGTGACATTGGAATCCTCCCTACGCCGGAATTACCCGGACAGGTTCATACGGTCGACGGCCCACTAGCCGTCCTCTCAGCCCGCTGGTGCGAGCCCCCGTTGGCATGCGAATAGATAACGCAGCCGACCATACCGGGTCCGCGCGGATCGCGACGCGAGACCGCTACGGGCGGCGGATACCCGCGTGCCCCGATCGCTCCGGTTGCGATCGGGGCACGCGGCACAGGGTCTGAGTGAGAAGGTTTCTCAGCGCTCCTGCGGGCCGATGGGGACGCCCAATGCGCCGAAGGTGGCATTGAGGTTGATCTCGGTCTGCATGAGGATGTCGTTCAGGTCGAAGAACATCGACAGGTGGTTCTCGGTCTGGCAGCCCACCGGGGTGCCCGCGCCGGGCGCCATGCGGCTCTTGATCCAATTGAACGCATCGCCCATGCCCAGGGTCGGCAGGGTCAGGTGCTCACTGAGATGGTCGCGTTTGTAGAGCACCGACGTGCCGCCCGCACACCACTTCGTCACCAGCTCGTCATTGTCGAAAACCGGGACGGCCTCGTCGAAGACGCCCTGGTAGAGCATGATCGGAATGGTCGGCGCGGTCTTGCCGAGCACGGTCGCGTCGAAGACCTCGCGAATCTCCGGCAGCGCCAGGAAATCTTTGATGGGAATGGTCAGCAAGCGCTGGTAGTCGATGAACATCATGGTCAGCGCATTGCGCGGCAGACACTGACCATTGGTGCGGTTCATCAGCGCCTTGCCCTCGTCGGTGAGGTAGCGCTCGGTGGTCTCGGCGAATTTCGGGTACGCGTTCTGCAGTGATGCCATGCCGATGCCGATGAGGCTCGAGAACATCGAGCCGTTCAGGTGCAGCAGTGACTCCACATCCGAGACCGGTGCGCCGATGGCGGCACCCTTGATATTCAGCTCCGGGGCGTAGGTCGGCTGCATTTCCGCCGCCCAGCCGCTGGCCATACCGCCACCGGAATAGCCCCACATGGACACCGGCGTATTCGCGCCGTCCAGGCCGAGGGGTTCGAACCGCTCGGCGGCGCGAATGCTGTCCAGAATCATGTAGCCGGGTTCCTTGGCGACCGCGAGATGCCCGTCCAGGCCCTCGTAGTCGGGCACATTGATGGCGTAGCCCTGGCTGATGGAGGCCGCCAACTCCAGGTACTCGACATTGGAGTGGATGCCCTCCACCCCGGCCAGACCGCCGCCCTGCTGCAACATGAACGAGGGTGCGCAGTGCGGTGCGGCGCTGTCGTAGAAGAAGTGGTGCGATACCAGCGGACGGCTGCGAGAAGTATTGGCCCCCATGGGAACCGCCACCGTGGTGGCCGCGACCGTCGGATTGTCGAACAGGTCGGTGGTGCGATACAGCAACTGCCAGGCGCGAACTCGCACCGGCAGCACCGTCAATACCGCCAGCTGCACTTCGCGGCTGCGCAGAATATCGCCCGGCGCGGCGGATTCGAAGCCCGCGGGCGCTTGATAGAACGGGTCCACATCCACCGGCTGTGGCGCCGCCGTCGCGGTCGGCGCGGTACTGCCGAGCAGTACCGCGGCACTCATTGCCAGTGCCGCCGAGAGCGCGGCCGACGTCCAGCGTCGCCACCCCCCTCGGCGGCGATCCCCATTGATCCCTGCCACGTCTGTTCCCTTCCTCATCGACGTGACAGCGATTACAACACGGTATCCTGTTGTCAACAAGAGACCTTTTTGAAAATGACGCAGCTAAGGTTCACCCATGACCCGCAGCAAATCCGCCGCGCGGCCCGAACACACCCCCGCTCGGCGTCGGATTCGTGGCCTGGACGCCGACGAGCGCAGTGCCCAGCGCCGCCGACAACTGCTCGCCTCGGCCACCGAACTCTTTGCCCGGCAAAGCTATTCGGGGACCTCGATCGAGCAGATCTGCCAGCACGCCTATGTCGGCACCAAGGGCTTCTACGACCATTTCGAGAGCAAGGAAGCCTGCTACGTCGCGTTGCTGGAACAGATCACGGTGCAGTTCCAGCAACGGGTGGCGGAGGTGGCGGCGGAGTCCGCCGGGCTGGAGTGGCGCGAGCGGCTGCGCGCCGTGGTGTCGGCCTTCGTGCACGCCATCGCCGACGACGCGCGCCTGGCGAAGGTGACCTTCGGTGAGGCGGGCGGTATCTCACCCGCGGTGGAGAAGCAGCGGCGCGGCAATCGCCGGTGGGCCGCCGCCTTCCTCAACACCCAGTGGCCGACCCCCGACCCCGACGAAAGACGCGGTCTGGCAGTGAGTTTGGCCGCCATCGGCGGCATGTTCGAACTCGTCGCCGATTGGCTGCACCATCACGACGACGGCGAGGCCCCCGATTCGGTGGAGACGCTGACCGAGGATCTCACCCACTATCTGCTGGTCGTGGAGCTCGGCCGCCGGGCCATCACCGAATCCTGATCACCTCGCCGCGCCGACCTTCTCCGAATCCGGTGCGGCGGTGGGCTCCTCGGTCGGAGCCTCCTCAAAGCCGATGCGCTTGTGCAGTGCCACCAGCGGTTTCGGGGCCCACCAGTTGGCGGTGCTCATCAGCCGCATGAGGGCGGGGGCGAGCAGGCCGCGAATAATGGTGGCGTCGGCGATGACCGCCAAGGCCAGGCCGATGCCGAACAGCTTCATGGCGGCCACCTGCGAGGTGGCCACGGCCAGCAGCACCACCGCCATCAAACCCGCGGCGGCGGTGAAGATTCGACCGGTGCGGGCGACGCCGAGCGCCACCGAGCGGGTATTGGCCGCGCTGCTGCGATCCGAGGCCAGCCACTCCTCGCGAATCCGGGAGAGCAGGAAGACCTCGTAGTCCATGGACATGCCGAAGGCCAGGCAGAACATGAGGATCGGCATGAACATGTCGATGGTGCCGGTCGGCGTGAAGCCCAGCACGCCGGAGAGGTGGCCGTCCTGGAAGATCCAGATCATGGCCCCGAAGGTGGCGCAGACCGAGAGCAGGTTCAGCAGCAGCGCCTTGATCGGCAACACCACGCTGCCGGTGAACAGGAACAGCAGCAACAGCGTGATGACCGCGATGAGGGCCAGCGCCACCGGCAACCGCTCCTTCACGGTGTCCATGGTGTCCTCGTCCAGGGCCGCCGCCCCGCCGAACAGCACCGGGCCGGGGGCGGCCACCTCGCGCAGCGCGGCCAACTGTTCCTTGCCCGCCACCGAGGACGGTGCGAGCTTGGTGCCGACGGACAGATACGTCCCGGCCGGTCCGGCCATCTCGGCGACCCCGGCCGCCTGCTTGACCTCATTGCCGTAGACGCCCGCGCTGGACAGCACCGCCGGGACGTCGCCGACCTTGGACAGCGCCTTCGCGTACGCCTCGATCTCGCTCGCCGAGCCTTGGAATTCGGGCAGCACCACGACGATGCTGGAGGCCATATCGGCGGTGAAGTCCTCGCGCAGCGCGTCGCCGACCTGGCGACTGGAGGCGAAATCGCCGATCACGCGATCGTCCGGGCTGCCGAATTGCGCCGACAGGAACGGGGATCCGAGCCCGAGCAGCAGGGCGGTGGACGCGATGGCCACCGGTGCGGGATGGCGCATGACCCAGGTGACCAGGCGGTACCAGCCGCTGTCCTCGGCCCGCACCGGCTTGGGCTCGCCGCGGCCGAGCATGCGCCGCAACGGTTTACGCAGATCCAGGGCATTCACTCGATCGCCGAGCAGCATGAGCGCGGCGGGCAGCAGCACCACGGACGCGCCGACCGCCGCCAGCACCACGGCCACGCCCGCGAAGGCGAAGGATTTGAAGAACGGCTGCGGGAACACCGCGAGCGCGGCCAGCGCCAGGGCCACCGTCAGGCCGGAGAACACGACCGTGCGGCCCGCCGTCTGCACCGAACGCAGAACGGCGGCGTGGGTATCGCGCCCCTGTTCCTTCTCCTCGCGGTAGCGGCTGACGATGAACAGGCTGTAGTCGATGGCCAGGGCCAGGCCGAGCGCGCTGGTCATGTTCAGCGCGAAGATCGACACCTCCATGACCGTGGTGAGCGCGCGCAGAATGCCCAGGGTGGCGGCGATGGCGAACAGGCCCACCCCGATGGGCAGCGCCGCGGCCACCAGACTGCCGAAGACCAGCACCAGCAGCAGACCCGAGATCGGAATCGCGATGGCCTCGGCCAAAATCAGATCCTTCTCGACCTGATGGTTGATATCGGCGAAGGTGCCCGCCATACCGCCGACGCGCACCTGGACGCCGTCGTAGTCGCCGGTGAGGTCCGCGCTGATCTGGGCGGCGCGATTCTGCACCTCGGTATCGGTGCCGAGCAGGGTGGCCAGGATGAGGCCGCGCTGGCTGTCCTTGCTGCGCAGCGCCGTCGCCAGATCGCCGCGGGCGGTGACGGTGTCCCAGTACGACCGCACGCCGGTGACGTCGGCGTCGTCGCCCAGGTCGTCGGTGATGTGCCGGGCGGCGGCGCGCGCCTGCGGACTGTTCACCCCGCCGTCGGCGGAGACCATGATGACCAGATTCGGATTGCCGCCCGGGAAATTGTCCTCGATGAAGTCGTCGGCCCGCACGGCCTCCAACTCGTCGGTCAGGTAGCCGCCACCGACCATATGGGATTTCACCGTCGCGCCGACCCCGCCGCAGATGATCATCAGCAACAGCGCGGCCACCAGCACGGCGCGCGGGCGCGCCATGGCGAAGCGGGCGAGATTGGTCAACATTGACGCACTACCCTCCGAGTTCTCCGATCTCGGAACGGTAGCTGTCCAGATCCCGCGTCAGCGATGGACAGTGACCATGGTCATGGCCATGCGAAACAGCTATCGGTCGGCGACTGCGGCGTCAGTAGCGCGCGGGTGCGATGACGCCGCGCACCTCGCCCAATGTGATCCGTCCGCCCGATGCGGTGGGCGCGGTCGCGGTGATCACCACCTCGTCGCCGTCCTCCAGGTACGTGCGTTTGGCCTCGCCCACCTCGAGGGGTTCGGTCCCGCCCCAACTCAATTCCAGCAGCGAGCCGCGCTCTTCGCGCTCGGGGCCGGAGACCGTGCCGGAGGCGAACAGGTCGCCCGTGCGCGTCGACGCCCCGTTCACGGTCATATGGGCGAGCATCTGCGCGGGGGACCAGTACATGCGCGAGTACGGGGGCGTCGCGACCAGGTGCCCGTTCCACTCGACGCGCAGGGTGATGTCCAGACCCCACGGGGCCCGGTCCTGGAGGTACGGCAGCGGTGGCGGGTCCTGGTCCGGCAGCGGAATTCTGGCCTCCCGCAAGGCATCCAGCGGCGTCACCCAGGCCGAGAGCGAGGTCAGGAAGGATTTGCCCAGGAACGGGCCGAGCGGCTGCGCCTCCCAGGCCTGGATATCGCGGGCCGACCAGTCGTTGACCAAGGCCACGCCGAACACGTGGTCGGCGAACTCGCCGGTGCCCACGGGCTCACCCCGCACCGAGCCCGCGCCGACCACGAAACCGAGTTCGGCCTCGATGTCCAGGCGCTGACTCGGACCGAAATCCGGTGTACCCGAGGCGGTTCGACGCTGACCGCAGGGTCGGATCACCTCGGTGCCGGAGACCACCACCGTTCCCGCGCGACCGTGGTAGCCCACCGGCAGATGCCGCCAATTCGGCAGCAGCGGTTCGGCATCCGGCCGGAATATGCGCCCGGCATTGGTGGCGTGGTCGAGGCTGGCGTAGAAGTCGACGTAGTCGGCCACCTCGATGGGCAGTCGCAGCTCGACGGCACTGACGGCATGCACCGCGGCGGCCGGGAATTCGCCGTCCGCCGCCGCCTGGAGGCGCTGGCGCACCTCGCTCCAGATACCCGGACCCTGTGCCATGAAGGCATTGAGGCTGGGTTGGGCGAACATCGGATCGTCCAGTGCCACAGCCAGATCCACGATGCTGTCGCCGAGCCGCGCGCCGACCCGGGGCTGCTCACCCGCCGGGCTGAACACACAGTACGGCAGGTGTTCGGGACCGAACCCGGACTCGGCCGGAATATCGATCCGCACTCGACTGCTCACTCACGTACCCCCGGTCCACGACCCGACCATGTCCACGCGTATTCGGGATCCTCGCAGGCCAACGCACCCTCACCGAGACCCAACGGCTTGAAGGTATCAACCATCACCGCCAGTTCGTCGAAGAATTCGATTCCTATGCTGCGTTCGTAGGCTCCCGGCTGCGGGCCGTGCGCGTAACCGCCCGGATGCACCGACACCGAACCCTGCGATATCCCGGATCCCTTGCGCGCCTCGTAGTTTCCGCCGCAGTAGAACATGATCTCGTCGGAGTCCACATTGGAGTGGTAGTAGGGCACCGGAATCGACAGCGGGTGGTAGTCGACCTTGCGCGGCACGAAATTGCAGACCACGAAATTGCTGCCCTCGAAGGCCTGGTGCACCGGCGGGGGCTGGTGCACGCGACCGGTGATCGGCTCGAAATCCGCGATATCGAAGGCGAAGGGGTACAGGCAGCCGTCCCAGCCCACCACATCGAAAGGGTGTGTGGCATAGACCATTCGGGTGCTGACCACCTCACCGGCGGGGCGGTGCTTCACCAGCACCTCCACATCGGATCCCTCGGCTTGCAGCGGCTCGGCCGGACCGTGCAGATCCCGTTCGCAGTAGGGCGCGTGCTCGAGCAGCTGGCCGAACCGCGACAGGTAGCGCTTCGGCGGCGTGATGTGCCCCGAGGCCTCGATGATGTAGGCGCGCAACGGTTCCGGGCCCTCGGGCAGCCAGCGGTGCGTGGTGGCGCGTGGCAGCAGCACCTGATGCCCCTGATGGACGCGCAGCTCGCCGAAGACCGTCTCCACCCGGGCGTTGCCGGATTCGATGTACACCAACTCGTCGCCGATGGCATTGCGATACAGCGGCGAGGGCCGCGCGGCGACCACGTAGGAGATGCGCACATCGGCGTTGCCGAGCAGCAGCCGTCGGCCCCGCACGACATCGGTCGTGGCGGGCCGGTCGCCCGGGAAGAGCTCGTGCAGCTTCAGATGTCGGTGTTGGAGTGGATGATTCGGGAAGGTCCGCTGATCCGGCACCACCCACACCTCGGAGTCGACGATCGCCGGTGGCAAGCCGCGGTGGTAGAGCAGTGAGGAATCGCCGGAGAATCCCTCTTCGCCCATGAGCTCCTCGTAGTAGAGGTTGCCCTGGGCGTCACGGTGTTGCGTGTGCCGCTTGGGCGGCACCGATCCCACCTGTCGATAGAACGCCATGATTCGGCCTCCCGTCAGACTGCTGGTCCGACAGCCCCGCCATATATCGTAGCCACGGAATCGTGGTTCGCGTGGCAGATCGACTCGCCCGAACTATGCGATTTGTGCATCTGCGTTGGATTTTCGTTGTGCTTCAGCCGAGGTGATCCGAACAACAGCGACAGAAAGAGCAGGGTCAATGGCGACCTTCCTGGACGAGCAGGGCGTACAGTTTCCGCTGGTCGACGGCGTACGGGCCTCCAGCCCCGCCGGTCGGGCCATTCTCGCCGAGGCGGTGGGGGCCGCCGATCCGGCGCTGGCCGCCCGCATCGCGAAGACGCGGTCCTGGCGCACCGACTACATCGAGCACTATGTCGCGGCGACGGCGCTGGGGGTGCGCGGCCCCGCCGAGACCCTGCGCACGGCGGCCGCCGGACTCGAGGCCGTGCACCGGCTACTGCGCTACCGCCACAACGGCCTGGAACACGCGCTCGCCGATATCGTCTGGACCGAAACGCCCACCGCCAAGGCCGTCACCATTCTCGGTGACAACCAGCCCGCCGCCGCGCTGTCGGTGCCGTATCGCGGCACTCACCTCTGCGGTGCGGCCCTGCGGGATCAGCTGCGGCGCTGGCACGACCGGGGCGTGGTGGAGTCGGGCTTCGTCACCGCCATCGAGCGCGCCATCGCCGATCCGACACTGCTGCGTGTGCCCGGCCGCCAGGTGGCCCTGCTCGGAGCGGCGGCCGAAATGGGGCCGCTGGAGCCGTTGTGCGAATGGGGCGCGGATATTCTCGCCATCGACGTTCCGATTCCCGCCGTCGCCGACCGGATAGCCGAAACCGCAAGGCGTGGAGCAGGTTCGGTGACGGTCCCGCAGCTCGACGGGGCCTTCGCGGCCAGTGCCGTCGCCCGCTTCGCCGGTGCCATCGAGGCCACCGCCACCGGCCTGGATATCGCCACCCGCGCACCCGAGGTGGCCGCGTGGCTGCTCGCGCAGGCCGCGCCCGACAAGGATCTGGTGCTCGGCATGTACGGGTACTCCGACGGCGCACGGCATGTCGCGCTCACGGCCGCCGCCGATGCCATTGCCGTGCGACTGCTCGAGCAGCGACCGGGGACGGCGCTGGCGTATCTGAGCACCCCGACCGATGCCTACCTGGTACCGGGGTCCGTGGTGGCCGAGGCGCATCGGCGCTGGGACGAACGCGGCCGCGCGCTCGGTGCGATGCACGGCGGTCTGCGTCTCGGCAGCGCTGGAAACCTGTGCCGCCGTGGCTATTCCGAGCAGCACACCGCCGCCGACGGCGCCCGGTGGGGTGTCGCCGACATGCTGCTGCCGATGCAGGGGCCGAACTACGCCCTCGCCAAGCGGATTCAGCGCTGGCGCGGACTCACCGCGGCCGCGGCCGGAAATCCGGTGTCGCTCAATGTCGCTCCGGCGTCGTGGACGCGGTCGGTCACCAGGAATCGGGTCTTCGACTACGCGTACTCGGGGGCGGGCCGCTTCGGGATCGAGGTGTTCCCGGCGCAGACGGCGCGCTATCTCATGGCGGCCAAACTGGCCGTGGACCTCGCCGACGCGGATCGTCTCCCGTCCGAGCATCCGGAGGCGCTGCTCTACGCCGATGCCAATCACGGGGGATTCTGGCGGCAGCCCTTCGATCCGAAATCGGTGCTGCCGTTGGCCGCGCTGCTCGGCGCCGCCGGGCTGCGGCGGGATCAGACTCGGGCGCGCTTGAACCTCTAGCTCAGGCGTGGCGCAGCGCGCGGTAGACCGCCGCGCCGACGAACTCGCCGAGATTGTCCGGATTCCAATCGCCTTCGCCGGTGAGCAGGGTGCGCACCGCACCCTCTCCGGCGGAGACCCACAGCTCCACCAGCGCGGGCAGTTTGTGCTCCGCGTCCACGGTGCCCCAGGCCCGCAGTGTCGGGCGTAGTCGCAGGGTGCAGCGCTCCATGGCCAGTTGTCGCCCGCGTCCGAACGAATCGGCCACGGCGGGATCGGGATTGCCGTACAACAGACGCCAGGTGACCGGACGGGCGGCCACCGTGTGCAGGAGGGCGCGGAAGCCCTCGACGAAGACGGCCTCATCGGCCTCGACGCGGCGGCGGGGGAGGGCGTCCAGAATGCCGCTGAGCAGGTAGTCCTCCTCGCGGCGGATGAGGGACTCGATGAGTTCCACGCGATCGGCGAAACAGGCGTACACCACCGGCCGGGTCACCTTCATGCGATCCGCGACCGCGGCGATGGTGACGGCCGCTATGCCGTTCTCCACGGCGATCTCCAGTGCGGTGTCGAGCACCTGGGGCCGACGGCGTTCGGGCCCGAGGTGCTGTGCGCGCTGTCGCGGCCGTACAGCCGATTCGGTACCCATGGTCACCGACGATAGCAGCGCGTTCGCCCGCGTGATCGGCTGGTCACAGGGATTCACACGATCGTTTCCTACGGCCGTGAAGGATAATGCTACATTCACGCATGAAATCGCCAGGACAGTCCCGCGCCGCACCGTGCCCGCACCCGGCGGCCGCGGTGCGCGGGTCCGAGGAGCCCAGAGATGACCGAAACCCTGTTCAACCCCAAGACCTGCGAATTCGCCGAATTCGACCCCGAGACCCGCCGCCTGCTGCGGGCCACCGTGGACTGGTTCGAGCGCAAGGGCAAGGTGCGCTTGCTCGCCGACAGCCGCGACCGCGTCTGGTACTCCGACTTCCTGGATTTCGTGAAGAGCGAGAAGCTCTTCGCCATCTTCCTGACCCCCGCCGCGCAGGCCGGTGGCGATCCGGACAAGCGCTGGGACACCGCCCGCATCGCCATGATGTCCAAGATCCTGGGCTTCTACGGCATGCAGTACTGGTACGTCTGGCAGGTCACCATCCTGGGGCTCGGGCCGATCTGGCAGAGCCGCAACGAGGCCGCCAAGGCCCGCGCCGCCGCCGCGCTCGACTCCGGTGAGATCTTCGCTTTCGGCCTCTCCGAACAGGCGCACGGCGCGGATATCTACTCCACCGATATGGTCCTCGAGCCGAAGCCGGGCGGCGGCTACACCGCCACCGGCGGCAAGTACTACATCGGCAATGGCAATGCGGCCGCGATGGTTTCGGTCTTCGGTCGCCGCGCCGACAAGCCGATCATCGACTCCGCCGACTTCCTGCGGAAGATGACCGACGAGGAGTACTCGGGCTATCTGTTCTTCGCCGCCGACTCCCGGCACCAGAACTACCAGCTGCGCAAGAACGTGGTCGACTCCCAGATGTACGTCGCCGCTTTCGATCTCGACGAGTACCCGGTGGCCGAGGAGGACATTCTGCACACCGGGCGCGAGGCGTTCGACGCCGCCATGAACACCGTCAATGTCGGCAAGTTCAATCTCGGATTCGGCGCGGTCGGCGCGTGCGAGCACGCCATGTACGAGGCCGTCACCCATGCCGAGAACCGAATCCTGTTCGGGCACAGGGTGACCGAGTTCCCGCAGGTGCGCGCACTGCTGGCCGACAACTACGCCCGGCTGGTCGGCATGAAGCTCTACAGCGAGCGCGCCATCGACTACATGCGTTCGGCCAACGACGACGACCGGCGCTATCTGCTGTTCAACGCCATCGAGAAGATGTCGGTGACCCGGCAGGGGCAGCGCCTCTACGAGGACACCGCCGATGTCATCGCCGCGCGCGGCTTCGAGAACGACATGTATTTCCCCATGGCCATGATCGGCATGTTCGGACTGCCGCGCCTGGAGGGCACGGTGCACGTGAACCTCGCGCTCTCGCTGAAGTTCATGCCCGCCTACATGTTCCATCCGGCCGACGCCGGGCTGGCGGCGCTGCGCTACCTGCCGGGCACGGCCATCGCGCCGCAGGGCGCCGTGCGCGCCGTCTCCGGGGCGCTGAGCTGGGCCAGCCGCCGGGCGGCCGCACCCGCCGCCAAGGCCGTGCCCAAGCTGAAGGCCGAATTCGCCCGCGCCGCGCACGCTTCCGTGCCCACCCGCCGCGACGCCGCCGACGACGAATTCCTGTTCCGCCAGGGGCCGAGCAAGGGGCTGGGCAAGATTCGCTTCGCCGACTGGCGGCCCATCTTCGAGCAGTACTCGCACATTCCGAATGTGGCGGTCTTCCTGGAGCAGGCGCAGGCCTTCCAGACGCTCCTGGCCGCGGCCACCCCGACCGCCGAGCAGCAGGAGGACGTGGACTTCCTGTTCGCGCTCGGCGAGCTGTTCACGATGGTGCCCTACGCCCAGCTGATCCTGGAGCAGGCGGCCATCGAGGGCACCGAGGCCGCAGTGCTCGATCAGCTCTTCGACCTGTTTGTGCGCGATTTCTCAAAACATGCCGTCACGCTCAATGGCAAACCTTCGGCTACCAAGGCGCAGCAGGTGCGATCGCTGGATCTCGTCCGCCGCCCGGTGGCCGACCCGAAGCGGTTCGAGCAGGTGCTTGGTCGGGTCCGCGCGCTGGCTGGAGCTTATGTCATGAACCCCTAGAACCTGTTCCGTAGAGCCCGCTATCTTCCGGCGGACCGGGTCCGGCCCCCTATGCGCCCAGTTGCACAAGCACCTACGCTTGCGTAACCGGACAAACGTACGGCAACCTCCAGTTATTCGATCATCAATGGCTTAGGAGGCCGGGCCCGTGACGCACTACAAGGCGAACCTGCGAGATATCGAGTTCAACTTGTTCGAAGTGCTAGGCATCGGGGCGCTGCTGGACAGCGGCGCCTACGGCGATCTGGACAGCGAGACGGCGCGCGCCATGCTGTCCGAGGCGGAGCGGCTGGCCGTCGGGCCCATCGCCGCCTCCTTCGTCGATGCCGACCGCAATCCGGTGGAGTTCCGACCGGAGACCCACGACATCACCGTTCCCGAATCGCTGAAGAAGACCGTGGCCGCGGTCAACGAGGCGGGCTACTCCGGCCTGGGCATGCCCGAGGAGATGGGCGGCGTCTCGGCCCCCAACGCCCTCATCTGGGGTATCCAGGAAATGCTGGTGGCCGCCAACAACTCGGCGAGCTTCTTCAACATGGGCCCGCTCATGCACCAGGTGATCTTCACCGAGGGCAATGACGAGCAGAAGCGTTGGGCCGCGCACGCCTGGGAGAACCGTTGGGGCGGAACGATGGTGCTCACCGAGCCGGACGCCGGTTCCGATGTCGGCATGGGCCGCACCAAGGCCGTCGAGCAGTCCGACGGCAGCTGGCACATCCAGGGCGTCAAGCGCTTCATCTCCGGCGGCGACGTCGGCGATACCGCGGACAACATCTTCCACCTGGTGCTGGCCCGCCCCGAGGGCGCTGGCCCCGGCACCAAGGGACTGTCGCTGTTCATCGTGCCGAAGTACCTGTTCGATTCCGAGACAATGGAGATCGGCGAGCGCAACGGCGCGTACGTGACCGGCGTCGAACACAAGATGGGCATCAAGTCCTCGCCCACCTGTGAGATCACCTTCGGCGGCGAGAAGCCCGCGGTCGGCTACCTGGTCGGCGACGTCCACAATGGCATCGCGCAGATGTTCAAGGTCATCGAGAATGCGCGAATGATGGTGGGCACCAAGGCGACCGGCACGCTGTCCACCGGTTACCTCAACGCTCTCGAGTACGCCAAGCAGCGCGTGCAGGGCGCGGATCTGACCAAGATGGCGGACAAGACCTCGCCGCGCGTCACCATCACCCACCACCCGGATGTGCGGCGCTCGCTCGCGCTGCAGAAGGCCTACTCGGAGGGGCTGCGCGCGCTGTACATGTACTGCGCCGCCTACCAGAACGCCGATGTGGCACAGGCGAATTTCGGGGCCGACGCCGAGCTGGCCGAGCGGGTGAACGATCTGCTGCTGCCCATAGTCAAGGGCTGCGGCTCCGATCGCGCCTACGAGACGCTGACGGAATCCCTACAGACCCTTGGTGGTTCGGGCTACCTCCAGGATTACCCGATCGAGCAGTACATCCGCGATTCGAAGATCGACTCGCTGTACGAGGGCACCACCGCCATCCAGGCGCAGGACTTCTTCTTCCGCAAGATCATTCGCGACAAGGGCGTGGCGCTCGGGCACGTCGCGGGACTCATCCAGAAGTTCGTCGACCAGGGCACCGGCCTCGACGCCGAGCGCAAGCTGCTCGGCGCGGCGCTGGCCGATGTGCAGGCCATCGCCGCGACCCTCACCGGGTACCTGATGGCCGCGCAGCAGACCCCGGAGGAGCTGTACAAGGTCGGCCTCGGTTCGGTCCGATTCCTCTACGCCACCGGCGATCTCGTCATCGCGTGGCGACTGCTGGAGCAGGCCACGATCGCCCAGGCCGCGCTCGAGGCCGGTGCCTCGGACAAGGACAAGGCGTTCTACACCGGTAAGGTCGCCGTCGCGTCCTGGTTCACCAAGAACAAGCTGCCGCTGCTCAGCGGCGTGCGCACGGTCATCGAGAACCTCGACAACGACATCATGCAGTTGGACGAAGCCGCGTTCTGAGTCGACCGCACGAGAGGCCCCGGTACCGCTGGTGCCGGGGCCTTTTGGCGTGTCCGCCATGACACGCCCGATCCGCGCGCAACCTGCGGTGTCGCACCCCCGCAACCGGGTACAACTACCGCATGGTTTTCCCGGTGACCTTCGGCTGGATTCAGGTCCTGCTCCTCGTGCTCGGCGTCGTGGCTTTGGCGCTGTTGGTGACCGCTGTGCTGAAGGCCCGCAAGGTCGGTTGGCGCGTGGTCGCGGGACGCGGTATGGCCGCGGTCTCCCTGGTTCTGGTCGCGGTGGTCATCCTGTGGGTGACCACGCTGCTGCAGACCTTCCTCGGACTCACCGGCGAGGTGAAGGCCGCGCACATCGTGGCCACCAAGGTCGAGGGCGAAGAGCACATGATGGATATCGATCTGCTGCTCTACGGCGACGGGAACCACGAGGAGCAGCAGCTGAAATACCGTGTCGAGGGCGATATGTGGGTGCTGCAGGCCAATATCGTGGAGCTCGAACCGTGGGTGAACGCGCTCGGCTTCAACTCCGGCTACAAGGTGACCCGCCTCTACGGCCAGCGCCTCGACGGCGTCGCCACCACCCAGAACCACATCTTCCTCAATGGCGGCGACGGCGACTTCTTCGACGATATGCGCTCCGAGACCTGGTACACGAAATCCTTCGTGCGCTCGGCCTACGGCAACGCGGTGATCGCCATACCGGGTAAGTGGGACGTTTTCATCTCCCGCGACGCCATCAAAACCCGTCCGGTGGAATGAGATTCAGCCCCGGTCGCGCAGTCCGCGGTCGATGAAGTCGATGATCCACTCGAAGCTGCGCTCCGGGTCCCCGGTCCACTGAAAGCCACCGGCGGCCTGTAATCCGGCGAAGCCGTGGATGATCGAGCGCAGCGCGCGCAGCGCGTGATCCATCTCGTCGTCGGGAATCCCGTAGCCGCGCAGCACCGCGGTCATCGAAACCACCATGCGCACACTGGGTTCCCGCAGCGGATTGTCCTCGCCGGTGGTCAGCGCGCCGATGGTGGCGGCGTAGCGGCCCGGGTGCTCGACCACGTAGGCCCGGAACGCGCGGGCGAACCCCTCCAGCGCCGCTCGCCCCGAAAGTCCGTGCATGGCATCGCGAGTCGCCTGGTCGAGTTCGGTGATGGCCAGGGTGGCGATACCGTGCTGGAGATCGGCCAGGCTCGCCACGTGCTTGTACAGCGAGGGCGTACGCACCCCGAGCCGCTGGGCCAGCGGGGCCATGGCGAGATTCTGGTAGCCGATCTCGTCGGCCAGCTCGGCGCCCGCCCGGACGACGGCCGCCGTGGACAGTCCGGCCCTAGGCACCGGTGTGCTCCTTCAGGAAGGCGATCGCCAATTCCGCCACGCGCTCCGGGGTTTCGGCGTGCGGGTAGTGACCCGCGCCCTCGAGGAGCGCGACACTGCCGATTCCGGCGGGCATGCGGGCCACGACGGCCTCGGCCTCCGCCTTCGGATCCGCGAAGTCGGGATCCTCGGTGCCCATGACGATCAGGGCCGGGCGGGTCACCCGGGGCAGCTGCTCCTGCGCATCGGCCGGAGTGGACTTGCCCGTCTTCAGGAATTCCGCGAAACGCCCCGGCTCGCTGAGCTTTTCGCCCAGCGCGGCCATGTCTTCGGCATAGTCGGCGGGCTTGATGGCGTAGGCCGCGTCCAAGTACGAGAACCACAGTCGCTGGCTCTTGAAGACCATGGTGCCGAGCAGGCGGCTCATACCCCGGCGGTAGCGCGGCACGGTGCAGAACGCGCCGACGGCCAGCTGCTGGGTGAGCGTGAACGGGGCGAGTTCGATTATGCCGGTGACGGATTCGGGATCCTGGGCCGCCGCGATGGTGGCCGCGCCACCCGAGATCGAATGGCCGATGATGACCGCGGGACCGCCCAGGTGTCGGATGACCGCCAGCAGATCGCCCGCCACATCGGTGCGTGAAATCGCCTCGCTGCCATCGTGGGAGGTCCAGTTCATGGAGGATTCGCCGTGTCCGCGCAGATCGACCGCGGCGACCCGGTAGCCCGCCGCCACGAGCAGCGGGGTCAGGTCGCGGAAGGACTGTCGCCGGGTGCCGATGCCGTGCGAGAGCACCACCAGGGGGCCGGTGCCCGTGACGTCGTAGGCGATGCGGCCACCGTCGCGGGTGAGGTACTCGGTCATGTCTCGCTCCTGTCGAACTCATTCAGCTAATCGCTGTAGCCATAAAGCTAATGTCAGTAGCTTTGCCTGTCAACAGAAAGTTCGGCAGACCCGGAAAGAGGGCCTGCCACCTGGGTGTTCGACTCAGTCGGCGAGATCCGCGATCACGGGGGCGTGGTCGCTCGCGCCCTTGCCCTTGCGCTCCTCCCGGTCCACATTCGCGTCGGTGACCCGCGCCGCGAGGGCGGGGGAGGCGAGGATGAAATCGATGCGCATGCCCTCTTTGCGCGGGAAGCGCAGCTGGGTGTAGTCCCAGTAGGTGTACACACCCGGGCCGGGGTGGAACGGGCGCATCACATCGGTGAAACCGGCCGCGTCGAAGGCGTGGAAGGCATCGCGTTCCGGTTGGGACACATGGGTTTTGCCCACGAAGAACCGCGGCGACCAGACGTCGTCGTCGGTGGGTGCGATGTTCCAGTCACCCACCAGCGCCACCTGGGCGTTCGGATCGGTTGCCAGCCAATCGGTTCCGGCATTGCGCAGCGCCGCGAGCCACTCCAGCTTGTAGGCGTAGTGCGGATCGACCAGCGCCCGGCCATTGGGCACGTACAGGCTCCACACGCGCACGCCGCCGCAGGTCGCGCCCAGCGCCCGCGCCTCCACCACCGGCGTGCTCAACAGGGTCTCGGCGGCGTTCTTGTCGAAGCCGGGCTGGTGCGGGAAGCCGACCTCCACATCGGCCAGTCCGACGCGCGAGGCGATGGCCACGCCGTTCCACTGGCTGTGCCCGACATGGGCGACCTCGTACCCGGCCTCCTCGAAGCGTTCGAAGGGGAACTGGTCGTCGCGGCATTTGGTCTCCTGCATGGCCAGTACGTCCACATCGGAGCGGTCCAGCCAGGACACCACCCGGTCCACACGGGAGCGAATCGAATTCACATTCCAGGTCGCGAGCCGCACGAATTACCTTTCGATCGAATGTCGGCCCCTCACTGGGGAGCCGCGTACCGGTACCGGTGATGGTCCACGAAGCCCAGTTCCCGGTAGAGCGCCAGGGCCGGTTCATTGTCGACCTCGACCTGGACGTAGGCGTGGGTGGCTCCCCGGGTCGCGCCCCAGCGGATGAGCTCCGCGCACAGCAGCGCGCCCAGACCGCGACGGCGATGCGCCGCGGCGACCGCCACACAGGACAGCCCGATCCAGCGCAGACCGTCGGGAGCCGTGGTGACCGCGCCCCGGCCGATGGCGATGGGGGTGGGCAAACCCAGTGTGGCGAAACCCAATTCACCATCGCGAATGGCGGTCAGCACCTCGAGGTCGATCGGGGCCGCGGGTTCGTCCTCCCCGCGGCGACCGTGTGTGTCCAGCCACTCCGCCGACGGTTCGGGATCGACCCGCGCCATCGAAGGGCCTTGTGGCAGCACCATATTCGAGATGTCCACGGCCAGGACGGCGGTCTCGTTCCAGGTACGCCAGCCGGGCGGGGCGGGAGCCAGCCGATCCGGCAGCAGCAGTTGCAGGGGCAGTCCGCGGGCCGCGTACCACTCGCCGATGGCGTGCAGCGTCTCCGCCGAGGCGATGGCCGGTTGCCCCGAAGAGCCCAGCGGTACCGCCGAATTCGCGCGGTGGGTGTAGCCGTTGCCGCCGCGCACCTGCCAGCCGTCGATCCAGCCGCGCTGCAATCCGGGCCAGCCGTCGGCGGCGGCGGACTCCAGGGCGCGAATCTCCTTGGTGCGAATCGGCCGCGCGCCCAGCGCCTTCCAGGCCACCACCCGGTCCGCCGCGATCTGCACCACCTCGCCGTCGGCGGTGCGCACCGTCACGGGATCGACCGACACCAGTTCGCCGATCACATCGGTCAGCGGCTGCGGGTAGCCCTCGGGTAGTCGGTAGCGCACGACCACGCGTCGCCCGATCACCGAGGGCGCGGCGGAATCGCGCACGGCCGCAGGGGGATCGGGTACGTCGGCCGCCGAATCGGGTGCCGGGTCGTCGGAGTCGGTCATCGGTGAATCAATCGTCGCCAGGGCAATCGCGCGGTAATCGGTCGCCGCCGAATCAGTCGTCGTGTCCGAAGGGGTCGGGCACCGTGCCCGGCACCCACGTCAAACCCGGTGTGCCCCAGCCATTGCGCTTGATGGCCTTCTTCGCCGCCCGGGCGTGGCGTCCGACCAGCACATCGGTGTAGAGGAAGCCGTCGAGGTGTCCGGTCTCGTGCTGGAGCATCCGGGCGAAGAAGCCCTTGCCCTCGATATCGACCGGTTCGCCGTGCTCGTCGGTGCCGGTCACCCGCGCCCATTCGGCTCGGCCGGTGGGGAATTGCTCACCCGGTACGGACAGGCAGCCCTCTTCGTCGTCATCGGGATCGGGCATGGTCTCGGGAATGGCGGAGGTCTCCAGCACCGGGTTGATCACGCAGCCGCGGCGGCGCTTCATGGAGCCGTCGGGTAGCTCGTCGGGGCAGTCGTAGACGAACAGGCGCTTGGCCACCCCTACCTGATTGGCGGCCAAACCCACGCCATTGGCCTCGTCCATGGTGTCGTACATGTCCGCGATCAGTGTCGCCAACTCCTCCGGAGACTCGGTCACCGGAGCGGTCGGGTTGTGCAGAACCGGATCACCGACGATCACGATGGGGAGGATAGCCATGGTCAGCAGCCTACTGGGTGGGTTCCGCCGCCAGATCTCTGACCTGCGGGCGGCCGAGTGAAAGGTTGTCGATTCAACGCCAACACGCCGGACGGTCGTGTCGCGAACACGCCGAGCGGTACGCGCTGACAAGTCTGCGCCGCGTGGTTGAATGATCGGCGACGGACAGCACCATTTTCGTCTGGTGACAACTCGGCGAGGGAGCACTATGGACGGCGCAGCGGCACGGAGTATCTCCGCAAGCGAGGACAGCCCTTCCGCGAGCGATGAGATCGCGGTGAACGCCACACTGCCCGACGAGGATGGGGCACACGGTCTTTCCCGTCGGGAGATCGAGATCCTCGATTTCGAGCGGAAGTGGTGGAAGTACGCCGGTGTCAAGGAAGAGGCCATTCGCGAGCTGTTCGGCCTGTCGCCCACGCGCTACTACCAGGTCCTGAATGCCGTGGTGGACAAGCCGGAAGCACTGGCCGCCGACCCGATGTTGGTCAAGCGGCTGCGGCGGCTGCGGGCGAGTCGGCAGAAGGCCCGCGCGGCACGGCGTCTCGGCTTCCAGGTATGACACCACCCCAGATCCAGCCCACACCCCGCACTTGGGATTAGGCTCGCAGACGTGAGCAACCCGAATTCGCCGTCCGGCGGCCCGCCGCTGCGGGCGCTGGCCATGGTGCTGATAGCGCTGGCCATCGTGTTCGCGGGGCTCGGCGCGATGTCGTTGTCGAGTTCGGACTCCGAGGCCGAGGGCACGGACGCGGCACAGACCGCGCAGACCACCGCCAGTGTCGTAGCGACACAGACGGTTTCGGCCGCACCGGCGACGACCACGCCGCCGCCCATCACCACCACCACCGCACCGCCCACCACCACGACCACGACCGCCGCCGTCGATCAGTCGATTCCGGTGCGGGTGTACAACAACAGCCTGGTCGCGGGGCTGGCCGCCAAGACCGCCAGCCAACTCTCCGCCGCGGGCTGGTCCATTGCCGAAACCGGTAACTACGGCAACGGTGTCATTCCGAAAACCACCGTGTACTACGGAGATTCGCCGAAGGAGCAGGCGGCGGCCATCGCCATCGCCAATGAGCTCGGGGCAACCGCCGAGCCACGCTTTCCCGGTCTCGCCAACTCCCCCTCGGGAGTCATCGTCATAGTGACCGGCAACTGAACGACCGCCCGGCCCCTGCACGGGGCGGGGTGGTGACTCTGGCATCATCTTGTCCGGTACGAAACCTGTCCACCCTGCTGTACCCGTAAACTCGGTACTCGTAAAGGAGTTCCCCGATGGCCCCGTCCACAACTCGTCGCCCGTCCTGGCGGACTGTGACCCCGGTGCTTGCGGTCGCGGCCCTGGGCCTCGCGGCTTGCTCCAACAGCCAGGAATCGAGCGACGTCAAGGGGACGACGCCGCCGGTGTTCACGAGTTCGCCCGCTCCGGCGGGTTCGACGTCCGAGCACGGCCACACCGCTCCGCCCACCGAATCCGTCAGCTCCACGCTGAAGGACTCCAACGGCCAGACGGTCGGCACCGCCACCTTCGGCAAGGTCGGCAACCACGTCGAGATCACCATCGAGGCGCACGGCCTCAAGCCCGGCTTCCACGGCCTGCACATCCACCAGTTCGGCAAGTGCGAGCCCAACTCCACCGCCCCCACCGGCGGCCCGGCGGGCGACTTCCTCTCGGCCGGTTCGCATCTGCAGGTCGGCGACCAGAACGCCCACCCGATGAGCGGTGACCTCACCTCGCTGCAGGTGCGCGGCGACGGCGGGGCCAAGCTCGTCACCACCACCGACGCCGTCACCCTGGACGACATCAAGGGCAAGGCCCTGATGATCCACGCGGGCGCGGACAATTTCGGCAACATCCCCAGCCGCTACAACAACGGTGCCGGACCCGACACCGAGACCCTGGCCACCGGCGACGCCGGGTCGCGGGTCGCCTGCGGCGTCATCGGATAACCAGGAGAGCCATGGGCGGGGCAGGTATCGCGAAGGTTCCCTTCAACTCATCGCCCCGGCCCACGCTCGGCGTGGAGTGGGAGGTCGCGCTCGTCGACAAGGTGACGCGCGACCTGTCCAGCAAAGCCGCAGCGGTTTTCGACGCGTGCGGCGATATGCGGGCCTGGGACGGCACACCGCAGATCACCAAGGAACTGCTGCGCAATACCGTCGAGCTGGTCAGCGGTAAGCACGACAGCGTCGGCGAGGTGGTGGACGAGCTCACCGGCACCATCACCGCGGTGCGCCGCGCCGCCGACGAGCTCGGCGTGGATCTGTTCTGCGCGGGGACGCATCCGTTCGCGCAGTGGTCCACCCAGCAGCTCACCCGCACCCCGCACTACGACGAACTCATCGAACGCACCCAGTGGTGGGGGCGGCAGATGCTCATCTGGGGCGTGCACGTGCACGTGGGAATCTCCCACCCGGAGAAGGTATTTCCCATTCTCAACACCATGCTGCTGTCGTATCCGCACCTGCTGGCGCTCTCCGCCTCCTCGCCCATGTGGGCGGGGGTGGACACCGGATACGCCAGCAACCGGTCGCTGATGTTCCAGCAGTTGCCGACCGCCGGGCTGCCGTTCCAATTCGAGAACTGGACGCAGTTCGAGTACTACGTGCACGACCAGATGAAGACCGGGGTGTTCGAACAGCTCGGCGGGATGCACTGGGATATCCGGCCCGCGCCGAAATGGGGAACCATCGAGGTCCGCGTCTGCGACGGCCTGCCCTCGCGGGCCGAGCTATCGGCGCTGGTGGCCCTCATTCACTGCCTGGTCGTGGATCTGGACCGCCGGGTCGAATCCGGGGAGACCCTGCCGACCATTCCGCCCTGGCATGTCCAGGAGAACAAGTGGCGCGCCGCCCGCTACGGGCTCGACGCCATCATCATCACCGATGCCGACAGCAACGAGCGTCTCGTCACCGACGATCTGACCGATCTGCTGAACCGGCTCGAACCCACCGCCAAGAGCCTCGGCTGCGAAGCCGAACTGGCTCTCGTCGCGGAGATTCCCAAGCGCGGCGCCTCCTATCAGCGACAGCGTCGGGTGGCCGCGGCCGCGCAGGGGGATCTGGTCGCGGTGGTCGACTCGCTGGTCAAGGAACTGAACCAGTAGTTTCCGGTGCTAATAGGCTGGTAGCTCGCTTGGCGTTCAGCTAGGGCCGGGGCCACGTTCACGCGACGTTTACTATGGTCGGCGTGCTCCTAGACGACCCGCGCCCGGATTCGGTCGGTCAGGCGCGGCGGTTGTCCGGACGACAGGTCGCGGTGACCGCCGCGGTCGCCTTCGTGCCCGTACTGCTCGTGGTCTTGCAGATCGTGGCCTCCCACAAGGGATTCGAAGGACCGCTGGAGAGCATCTGGCGCGATTACGCGGGGACGCCGAAGTCCGTGTCGGTGCCGTGGGCGGGCCTGGCGCTCGCGCTCGTGGGACTCACCTGGAAATGGCGCGGCATCGCGCTGGCGGCCGCGATCGGCATCGACGCGGTGTTCGCCGTCGTCCGGCTGCTCGCGGGTGGGCCGTTCGGGCTCGGCAACGGTCCGACCATCGTGCTCACGGCCATCGGCGTCGGGGCCTTCTGGAAATGGCGCGACGCGCTGCGGCGTGGCGCGGATCCGCGGCCGTTCACCACCGCCCTGCACGCCGCCGCCCTGGGCGCGCTGCTCACCCTCGCCACCAAGGTCGGCGATGTATGGCTGCACATCACCATCCTGGCCGGGCCCAAGGTGTTCGACACCTACGTGGTGCTGGCCGATCACGCCCTCGGCGATCCGTCCTGGATCATGGGCCGGGTCATCGACGCGCTCGGGCCGGTCGTGTACGCGGTACTGCACTGGGTCTACATCGAACTGCCGGTGGCGGCGATGGTGGTCGCGGTCTGGCAGCTGCGCGGCGTGGTGCGCACGCGGGTGTGGCCGAACCACTATCTGGTGCGCACCTTCCTCGTGCTGGGGCTGGTGGGACCCGTTGTGTACGTGCTGTTTCCGGTGGTCGGCCCGATGTTCGCGTTCGGGGCGGACGGGAACGGTCTCCAGGTCGGCAATTTCTGGCCGCAGCTGGTGCCGCCCATCGATCCGAATCCCGCACCGCTGCCCTTCGACACCGTGACACCGCGCAATTGCATGCCGTCCATGCACACCGCCTGGGCCATGGCCGTGTTCATTCACTCGCGCCGCGACAACGACGGCTCGCCCGCGCCGCGCTGGCTGCGCTGGGGCGGCGCCTTCTGGCTCGTCGCCACCCTCACCGCGACACTGGGCTTCGGGTACCACTACGGCGTGGACCTGGTGGCGGGCGCGGTGCTGTGCATGACAGTGGAATCCGCGCTGCGCGCACCCGATCGCGGGTGGGGTTGGTTCCGCGTGCGCGTGGTCGGCGCGGGCGCGCTGTTGCTGGCGGCGCTGTTGCTGGCCTACCGGTTCCTGCCGGTCACCATGGCCGAATCACCGGTCGCGGCGGGCATTCTGGTGCTCGGCTCCTTCGCCGCCTTCACCACGCTCTTCTACCGCACCTGGTTCGCGGCCCTCAGCGAGGCTCCGGCTCCGGCTCGTCCGGTTTCGCCGCGGTAGCGGTCGGCTGGAGCGGGCGACTCGAGCGCAGCAGCCACCAGCCGAGGGCACAGCCGATGGTGATGGCGAAGGCCGCCCAGGCCGGGGCCGAGGTGTCCTGCGTCGTCACCGTGCACACCACGGGCTCGTCCGGGCTCTCCCGCAGGGCGTAGTGGCCGCGCGAAACATAGTCGCGCAGACCGAGTACCGCCGAGGGCACGAAGAGCACGACGGTGCCCAGCACCCGGTTCGGCACGTAGTGCGGCGAGGCCGCCGCCAGGCTGTATCCGGCGATCCAGGCCAGTGCGGTGGTGCCGGTCATGATCAGCAGCGAGTTCTCGGTATTGGCCGTGAACGCGGTGAACAGCACCAAGACCAGCAGTGCGCCCAGACAGGCGGTGGGAACCGGGTGCCGCGCACCCGCGAACAGGCCCAGGGCGGCCACGATGACCAGCAGCGGCACCGACCAGGCGGGCACCGAGGCCGCGATGGTGGCGCTGCCGACCGCGCTCACCGAGACCGTCAACAACACCAGCGTGCCGTCGCGGCCCGGCAGCAGCATGGCGGCGATGATCGCGCCGCCCACCGTCACCACGACGGCCACCCCGATATCGGCCAGGCTGCCGCCGTGCCGGGCCAGCCATTCGGCGCTGAAGACGAAGACCAGCACCAGCAGCACGCCCGCCAGGATCGGCGTCATGGGCAATTCGATCGAGAGGCGTTCGGCGGGGCGGCGATGGCGATTGGCCAGGGTGCTCGCGGCCACCAGCACCAGGGCCACGATGATCATCCACAGCGGCGGCACGTCCATGGCGGGCCAATCGGTCGACGGCACCGATTCGTCCAGGAAACCGCCCACGTGTGGCAGCGGATTCACCGAACCCAGCAGCACGCTGGTGAGCATGCCCAGGCTCCAGCCGTAGGCCGGGAGCCGGTGGTGCAGCACGGCCGCGCCCAATGCGCCCAGTGCGATACCGCCCGCAATGGAATCGATGAAATTCATGGTGGACAGCGAGGCGGAGGTGGACTGCGAATGTCCGGACACATGATTGACGAGCAGCACCACCATGCCGCCCAGCGCCGTCATCCACGCGGTGACAATGCTGCTCAATGTGGTGATCAATACCGCCGCGATCAAAGCCGCCAAAGCTCCCGTGGCAATAGCCCGCGGCAGGCTGTATGCCAATAAATCCAACTCCAATGCGGAGGTTTGCGAGGTCCACGCGAAGTCGATAGGCATGGCCAGCGATAATCCCGCAACCGTCGCCGCCACCAGCGCCGTCACTGTCTCGGCCGCTATCCGATACGCCTTCACCAGGCTGAAATTACCTTTATAGCGGCTGGGCAACACCCCGACTCGCCTGTGTATCGAGTTTGCTGACGGAATTCCATAAGAGACCAATCGGTCTGCTGGTACTTTCTTCAACCTCGCGCCAGCGTGGCCCATCGATCCGCGAGACGACGACACGCCCGCACGAGTTCGGGCGGACGCAACTCGGTCAGTTCGGTGTCGAAGGTGGCGAGAATTCCCGCGATCCCCGCCCAGGACCACGCGCCGAGGGTCAGGCGACAGTGTTCGTCGTCGAGGTGTTCCACCACGGAGCCGCCCGGTGCCCAGCGGGCCACGATGTGGGCGGGCAGGGCGAGGCGAGCGGAGCCGGTGCAGTCCCAGGCGGCCAGGGTGTCGGCGCGGTCGTGGGTGCTCATGACGAAATGGGCGAGGTTGTCGGTCGGCAGCTCGCGGGCGGTGAAGGGGTGCGTGGTGGGGCGGGGGTGGAGTCGGTCCACGCGGTGCACCCGCCACTGGTCGTCGGCCGGGTCGTAGGCGACCAGATACCAGCGGGCGGCCCAGACGACGAGGTGATGGGGTTCCACGCGCCGGGGCGGGTGGAAGTCGGGGTCGCCCGGGTCGGGGCGAGTGCCGTCCGGGCGCAGGGTCTCGATGGCGAGTTCGTGGCGGCGGTGTACCGCGGCGCCGACGGTGGTGAGCGCGGCCGGATCGATTGGGGGACCGGGGAATTCCCAGTAGTTGCGCAAACGGGTCAGGCGTAGGGACTCCATGGCCGCGCGCAGGCTCGGGGGCATGACCTGGTGCAGCGTGGCCAAGGCGCGCGCCGCGTCGTCGCCGAGGCCGAGCATGGTGGCGGGCGCGGTCTGCAGAGCCACCGCCACCGCCATGGCTTGATCGTGGTCGAACACCAAGGGCGGCAACGTATGCCCGCTGCCGAGGCGGTAGCCGCCATCCGGCCCGTGGACGGTGATGATCGGATAGTCGAGTCGGCGCAGCGTCTCGATATCCCGCCGCACCGTCCGCTCGCTCGCCTCCAGGCGCGCCGCCAGTTCCCGCAACGGCCACACCCGCCCCGACCCGAGCAGAGACACCAGCCGCAACGCCCGATACGAGGTACTAGCCACGACCGCATCCTGCCACCGGTACCGGCCACTCGATGTCCGGTACCGCTGCCACAGTGGGCCCGTCCAAGCACCGCTGGAAGGGAATTCGAATATGCGCGTAGTGATCGTCGGCGGCGGAATCGGCGGCCTCGCCCTGGGAGCCGGACTGCGCCGCCGAGGTTTCGACGTCGCGGTCCACGACCGCGACACCGACCTGACCGCCACCGGCGGCTACCACATCACCCTCGACGCCCGAGCCCAATCCGCCCTCGCCACCCTGGTGGACCCCCACACCATGCGCCGCCTGCGAGCCTCCGCCTCAGCCCTGCACCTCCGCGACCGCGACGCCTGGTGGGACCGCCACGGCCGCCTCCTCGCCCACGGCCCCGACCTCGCCGCGAGCCAAAGCCTCGATATAGACCGAATAACCCTGCGCACCTTGCTCGCCGAGGCCGTCGGCCCCGACCTACACCTCGGCCGCACCGTCACGGGCGTAGGCGAATGCGGCACCGCCCACGCGTCCGAGAACGACTACCGCGTGCGCGCCAGTGGCAGTGGGGCCGATGGTGTTCTGGGTAGCGCGGGCGGTGGTCGCGTCTGCGGCGTGGTTCACGAAAACGGTTGTGTGCCAACGGTGTTGTTCGCCGATGGGTCGGCGGTTTCGGCGGATCTCGTTGTGGGGGCGGATGGGACGCATTCGGTGGTGGCTCGGCACCTCGCGGGTGGGCCGACCAGTCGGTCGGCGGGGATTATCGGGTTTTCCGGGCGGACTGCGCGTGCGGAGTTGAGGGGGGCTGAGCAGGAGAGGCTTGGGTTGCGGTCAGGGTTGGCGGTGGGGGCCCACGGGGCCGCGTTGTATATCGGATTTCTCGATCCGGTGGGTAACGCGGCGCTCGATGCTCCGGAACTGCGGATGTCGGTGACGACCGGGCCGACCTATATCTGGGGTGCGATGTTTCCGGAGTCCGCGGCGACACTCGCGCTGCGGGAACTGCGTGGTGCGGAGTTGCTGGACGCGTTGCTGATGCGGTTCCGCGAATTGGGTTGGGCCGAGCGCACTCTCGAAGTCATGGCTCGTGCCGACCCCTCCACCGTCGCGGCATACCGGTTCAACGCCGCCTCCACCCGAGCGGCGGAACTGGCCCCCTGGCCAGCGACTCGCATCACCGCCCTCGGCGACGCCGTCCACGCCACCCCACCCACGGCGGGCATGGGCGCGGGCGCGGCCATCCGGGACGCCGCCAGCCTCGTCGACCACCTCGTGGCGGCCGCTTCGGGAACCACCACCGTCCCCGACGCCGTGCACCTCTTCGAAGCCGGTATGCGCGAGCGCGGCAGCGAAGTCCTCACCCTCGCCATGAGAACCGTCCGTCTGATCCTGGCCACCGACACACCCCTCGGCGCAGCCGCCACCACCCTGGCCACCCCGATCCTCGCCGCGGCCGCCCGGCTGCGGCGCTGACAGGTCGAGGTCGAATCAGCCTGCCGTAGTTCGCTGTTCGGCGTACAGGCGTAGGGATTCGACCTGGGCTGGGTCGAGGGAGGGGCGGACCGCGGCTCGGGCGGCGGCTAGGTCTTCGGCGGTGACGTCGGCGGCGTGGACGTCGCGGCGCATGGCGGCGAGGGCGGCTTCGCGCAGGAGGGCGGCGCAGTCGGCGGCCGAGTAGCCTTCGAGATCCTTGGCCAGGGCTCGGAGGCGGATGTCGGGGGCCAGGGGGACGGATTTGGCTGCGGTGCGGAGAATTTCGGCGCGGGCGGCGGCGTCGGGGGGTGGGACGAAGATGAGTTTCTCGAGGCGGCCGGGGCGGGTGAGGGCGGGGTCGATGAGGTCGGGGCGGTTGGTGGCGGCCACCACCACCACGTCGCGGAGGGGTTCGACGCCGTCCATTTCGGTGAGGAGGGCGGCGACCACACGATCGGTGACGCCGGAATCGCTGCTCTGGCCGCGACGGGGTGCGAGGGCGTCGATCTCGTCGAGGAAGATGAGCGCGGGGGCGGAATCGCGGGCGCGCTGGAACAATTCGCGCACCGCGCGCTCGGAGGAGCCGACCCATTTGTCCATGAGTTCGGCGCCCTTCACGGCCTGCACGCTCAGCTGCCCGGTACCCGCGAGCGCCCGCACCAGGAAGGTCTTGCCGCAGCCGGGCGGACCGTAGAGCATGACCCCGCGCGGCGGGTCGATGCCCAAGCGGGCGAAGGAATCCGGATGCCGCAGCGGCCACAGCACCGCCTCGGTGAGCGCCTGTTTGGTCTCCGTCATATCGCCCACGTCGTCGAGGCTCAGACTGCCGATGGCGAGTTCCTCGGAGCCGGAGCGCGACAGTGGGCGGATGACCTTCAGCGCGCCGAGCAGATCCTCGTGCAGCAGCACCGGATCGGAGTGGTCCCGGCTCGCCCGTGAGGCCGCCCGCAAGGCAGCCTCCCGCACCAACGCCGCCAGATCAGCCACCGCGAAACCCGGTGCGCGCGCGGCGATCTCGTCGAGTTTCAGGCCGTCGGTCGGCACCTTGCGCAGCAGTTGCTCCAATAGCGCGGTGCGCACGGTCGCGGTCGGTAGCGGCAGCGTCACCTCGCGGTCGCACAGGTCGGGTGCGCGCAGCCGAGGATCCACCCGGGAGGGATGCGCGGTGGTGGCGAGCACGGCCACCGCGGGCGCGGCCACGGCCGCCCGCAACTGATCGAGAATGAGCGTGGCCACCGGCTCGGCCTCGGCGGGCAGCAGCGCGTCGATATCGGTGATCAACAGCACGCCCCCCGCGCCCGAACAGATTTCGGCCACCGCCATCCCCACTTCGCGCAGCCGCGTCCCGCTCTCCGTCGCGCCCACCGACGGCCCGTCCAACTCCACCAGCCGTCGCGGCGCCACCACCGCCCGCGCCAGCGTGGCCTTGCCCACCCCCGCCGGTCCGGAGATCAGTACGCCCAGATGAGACGGCGCGCCAAGGGTTCTCAGCAGTTCCGGCTCGTCCAGCGCGAGATTCAGCCACTCGGTGAGCTTGGCCGCCTGCGCCTGCACTCCGGCCAGATCGGCCAGGGGTATCACCGGCGCGGCGGCCGTCTCCGGCACCCGCCCGGAATCCGCCCCGCCTTCGCGCATGGCCAGCGGCCGATCGGTCGCCGCCACCCCGGGCCCCCACACCACCGCGCTGTTGGGCTGCACACTCACCGGCCCCGGCGAGGGATCGGTCGCGGTCACGGTGAGCAACTCCGAGGTCCACGCGATCCCGAAGGTTCGCGACAAGGCTTGTGTCGCAGCCGAAGTGCTGGTTCCCGGCCCCAGATCGCGCGGCAGCAGCGAGACCGTATCGCCCACGGTGACGATCTTGCCCAGCAGCGCCTGCCGCAGCGTCGCCTCCGGAATGGTCCCCGCCGCCAGCGCCGATCCCATGACCGAAATCTGTTTGGCCCCATAGACGGTCACCGGCGCGACCACCACCGTCGAACTCTCCTTGACCCCCGCGTTCGACAGCGTCACATCATCGAGCAACGCCACCCCCGTGGGCGTCCCCGCCGGAGCCACCGCCACCACCGCCGTGGTCCGCCGCGACCCCACGAGGCCGATCCCGTCCCACTCCCGCAGCCCCAAGGCCGCGAGCGCTTCGGGATGCAACCGCACCAGCCCCCGCCGCGCATCGGCGGCCGAGGTGTTCAAGCGGGCGGTCAAAGCAAGTTCCGGCACGCACCCCATTGTGCCCGCACCACCCCACCGCACACCCCGCCCACGAATTCCCGCACCATTTCCAAGACTTCCCGCACCACCCGCAAACGACCGACGCCGCGCGGTCCAGACCGCGCGGCGTCGAATTCCGAGTCTCGGATTCTCGGTGTCAGTGCTTGATGTCCTCCGGGTACCGCTGCCGCGTACCCGGCCGCCGCAACCGCAACCGCGCCGACGACACCCGCCCGATGGGCCGCATCCGTCGCTGCGCCTTGCGCTGCGCCCGCCGCTCGGCGGGCTTGTGGTGCCAGGTCTCCGGCCGCGCCGCCACCCAGCGGGCCGACCGGACGGCGAAGGGGATGTGGCCGAGGTACAGGACCACCAGCGCCATCATGAGGATCAGCGGGTAGGTCACCAGCAGCGCCGCCGCCAGCGCCACCAGCACCAGCAGGATCGGCGCGGTGCGGGGCGCGACCGACACCGACTTCACGGCCAGCGTCGGCAGCGTGCTGACGCACAGCAGCCCGGTGAAGATGGTCCACGCCGCCACGGCGGGGAAGCTCACCCACCACCCGTCGCCGAACTGCTCGGAGAGCGCGATGGGCAGCAGCACGATGAGCGCACCGGCGGGCGCGGGCACCCCGGTGAAGTACTCCCGCTGCCAGTCCGGCCGGTTGTCCTCGTCCATCAGCGTGTTGAACCGCGCCAGCCGCAGCACCATGCACACCGCGAACATGAGCGCCAGAATCCAGCCCACGCTGTCGGCGTGCAGGAAGGTCACGTACAGCACCAGCGCGGGCGCGACGCCGAAGGCGATGGCATCGGAGAGCGAGTCCAGCTCCGCGCCCATCTTGGTGGTGGCATCCAGCATGCGGGCCAGCCGACCGTCCAGCATGTCGAAGATGGCGGCCGCGCCCACCAGCGCCAGCGCGATCCCCAACTTGCCCTCGATGCCGAACTTCACCGCCGAGAGCCCCGAGCACAGCCCGAGGATGGTGACCATGCTGGGCAGCAGCCGCACCGTGCGATTCCGGCGGCGCGTGTTGTCGGGCAGGGGTGCCAGCTGCTCCATCACGAATCCAGTTCGGCCAGCACCGTTTCCCCGCCGATCGTGCGTTGGCCCGGGTTCACGAGCAGGCTGGTCCCGGCGGGGAAGTAGGTGTCCACGCGGGAGCCGAACCGGATGAGTCCATAGGTTTCGCCAATGCTCAGCTTGTCGCCGACCTTGGCCTCGCAGACGATGCGCCGCGCCAGCAGCCCGGCGATCTGCACCACCACGAGGCGCTGCCCCGCGTCGGTCTCCAGCACCATGGAGTTGCGCTCGTTGGCCTCGCTGGCGTCGGGCA
This sequence comes from Nocardia sp. NPDC050406, assembly GCF_044459025.1. NCBI lineage: Bacteria > Bacillati > Actinomycetota > Actinomycetes > Mycobacteriales > Nocardiaceae > Nocardia > Nocardia sp. NPDC050406. The sequence continues at coordinate 664,222 of NZ_JBITIM010000004.1, forward strand.
GATCGGCGGAGAGGAATTGCCCCTTCTTGTAGGCGATCTCGGTGACCACACCGCCCACCGGCACCCGCTGCACGTGCACGTCGAGCACCGACAGGAAGATGCTCACGCGCGGCAGCGGCTGATCGCCCAGCCCGAGTTCGGCGGGCGGCACCGCGGTGTCGACCAGCGCCACCTCACCATCGGCGGGCGCGACGACCACTCCGGCGCGGTTCGGCGGCACCCGGTGCGGATGCCGGAAGAAGGTGGCGCAGGCCGCGGCGGCCGCGAGTCCCGTGCGGCGCACCCACTTGCGGCGGTAGCCGAGCGCCGCCACGGCCAGTGGAGCGGCGACGAACGGCAGCCCGGCGGGGTGCAGCGGCGGGATGGCGGCGCGAACCAGGTCGGCCACATGGGCCAGGCCGGTGGTTTCGGGGGTGCCGGGCGGGGTGGGACGGCGGGCCACAAGCTCCTCTTTCATGCGCGGACAGGGGCGGTCAGGGACCGCGCTCACACCTTACGGGAATGCCGCGCGCCGCTCGCGTTCTCCGCTGTCGGAAGGGTGATCGGCACGCACGAAAGCCCCGGGGCGGCGCCGTGCCGCCCCGGAGCCCTGTGAGCCGGGTCTCAGACCCCCGCGCGGCGGCCGGTCACCAGCTTGACCAGCCACAGCAGGATCACCGCTCCGGCAAGACAGGTGAGGAAGCTGAAGATGATGCCAGCTCCTTCGACGTCGACATTGAAGAGCGTGAGGATCCAGCCGCCGAGTAGGCCGCCGACCACGCCGACGACGATATTCAGGATGATGCCCTGTTGAGCATCGGTTTTCATGATCTTGCTGGCAATCCATCCGGCGATGCCGCCGATGATGATCCAACCGATGATGCCGAGGCCGAGCATGCTGTTCTCCCTTGGTTCGAGGAACTTGTGAACCGGTCGATGGGTCTCGACGCAGCCCATTTGGCAATACCCTTCGATTGTCAGAATACGCACTCGCGTACCGGTCCGTTCCGGCTAATATGAGGTTGCCTCATGTCTGCGTCCAAAGGCCGACGGTGGGGGACCCGATGAAGGACAGCACGACGCGGTAGGAGAAGAAGATGGCGGCTCGACTTGCCTCGATTCGAGGGGCAGAGCACACCGCGATCCTTGGGCTCGGCGTCTATCGCCCGGCAAGGGTCGTCACCAATGACGAGGTCGCGGGACCGATCGATTCGAGTGACGAATGGATCCGAACCCGCTCGGGGATCAAGACCCGCCGCTTCGCGGGGGATGACGAAACCGTCAAGAGCATGAGTGTGGCCGCCGCACGGGATGCCATCGAGGCCGCCGAAATCGAAGCGACGCAGATCGATTGCGTCATCGTGGCCACCTCGACCTGGCTGCTGCTCACCCCGGCCGCCGCCCCGCAGGTCGCCACCGACCTGGGCATCACCGGCGCCGCGGCCTTCGATATCTCGGCCGGATGCGCGGGCTTCTGCCACGCACTGGCCCTGGCCTCGGATCTGATCAAGGGTGGCACCGCCCGGCACGTGCTGGTGGTCGGCGTCGAAAAGCTCACCGACACCATCAATCCCGCCGATCGGTCCACGGCCTTCCTCTTCGCCGACGGCGCGGGCGCGGTGGTGGTCGGCCCGTCCGACGAGCCCGGCATCGGCCCCACCGTCTGGGGTTCGGACGGCACCCAGCACCACGCGATTCGCCAGGACAAGGACTGGATCGAGTTCTTCACCGAGATCGAGGAGAAGGGCACCGACGCGGTGCGACCCTACCTCGCCATGGAGGGCACGGCCGTATTCCGTTGGGCCGCACACTCGTTGGAGAAGGTCTGCCGCGACGCGGTGGACAGCGCCGGAATCACCGTCGACGAACTCGACGCCATGATCCCGCATCAGGCCAATGGCCGGATCATCGAGATCATGGCCCGCGTCCTGAAACTCCCGGACGACTGCGCACTGGCCAATGACATCGAGGAGAGCGGCAACACCTCCGCCGCCTCGATTCCCTTGGCCATGGAAGCGCTGCTGCGCAACGGCGATGCCAAGCCCGGCGGCACCGCCCTGCTCATCGCCTTCGGCGCGGGTCTGTCCTACGCCGCCCAGGTGGTGACGCTCCCGAACTGGAAGTAGTAAGGGCTACTTCAGGTTCCAGGTGACATTCACGGTGAGTGTCACCGTCTGCTGTCCGGGCTCGAGCTTGAATTCCGGTGCGGCATCGGCCTGCATCGGAAAATTGCCCCCGCTGGTGTCCTCGGTGATGGTCTCGACGTCGCCGAGTTTCAACCCCGCCAGATCGGCGTACTGCTGCGCCCGGGATTTCGCGTCGTCGAAGGCGCGGGCCCGGGCATCGCCGAGCAACTTGGAGTTGTCCTCGAGGCTGAAAGACACCTTGCTGATGCGCGTGTCGTTGCCACCGGCCTTGACCGCGGCGTCGAGAATCGCCGACGCTTTGGTCAGATCGCGCACCACCACGTGCACGGAGTTGCTGGCCCGGTAGCCGGTGATGGTCCGGCCCTCCGGCCCGTACTCCGGCTGCACGGACAGCTCGCTGGTCTGAATGTCCTCCCGCTCGGCCCCCGCCGCGACCATGGCGTCGGTCATGGCCGTGGCCTTGGCATTCACATCGTCCACCGCGGTGGAGACATCGGCCGCCGTGACCTGCGCGCCGAGATCGGCATTGAGCACATCGGGCGCGCCGCGCACCTCGCCGGTGCCGACGACGGTCACGTCGCGATCGTGGTCGGTATCCGAGCTACCGCAGCCGGTCAACAGCAGCGCGACGCCAGCGGTCGCGGCGCACAAGCCTGTCATTCGTCGCATACCCAGCGAACCTACGCATCGCGCCGCGCCCGCACCGGTAGAAACGCGGGACTGCTACTTCTCGACGACGGCCTTGATCCGGCCGAGGGTTTCGTTCATGCCGGTCACCAGCAGCTCCTCGAAGCGCGCTTCGCCGCCCATGGCCTTCTCGATGGAGGTGCGGGAGAACCAGGTGGTCCCGTTCGGGCAGTCGCGCCGCTGCACCAGTCGGGTGCCGGTGGCGGTGGGCTCGAGGGTGAAGCTCCAGATGGTGCGATTCTCGTTGACCTTGAAGGCGATCGCCTTGTTCGGCTCGAACCGCACCACGCGCGCGGTGGTCGGCCAGTAGGCCTTGCCATCGGTATTGAAGTTGATGGTCCAGGTGCCGGTGCGAATCTTGCCGATCGGCTGCATGCGCAGGGTCTGCGGACTGAACTCCGGCATGCGCTTCAGATTCGAGACGACGTTCCAGACCTGTTCCGGCGGGGCCGCGATATCGATGCTGGCTTCGAGATTCTTCGGCAACGCTGCCTCCGGTAGAGCTGTGACGACAAGGTCTGTGACCACGAGTTGCACTCATCCTAATCAGCCCCGTTGTGGCCTGTGCAATCGAACAGAGGGCCGAACACTGAAAATCAACTAGATCACATTCCGGTGCGGTGCTCACCGAGCACGTAATAACCAGCGCACAATGGCGGATAGACGAAGCAAGACACAGCCTCCAGCTTCCGACTGAGAAACGTGAGGTGATCGGCCGTGAATCTGCGCTCGCTCATTCACCGCAGGCAGGGACACAAGGGGGTGCCCCTGCTTCCTCCGGAGACCGACGACAAGTCGTCCGCGATCGGCCAGCGGACCAAGCCGCCCAATGAGGAGCGCCTCGAGCGGTTGCTCACCCCATCCGAACTCAACCTGGTACAGCAGCATCGCCTGTGAGCCGATGGCGAACAGCGACAGCCGAGTTGACGCCGACGTCCATACTCGTTAGGTGACCTCACCTGCTGCCGTGAAACCGGCGATCCTCAGCGTGGACGACGATCCTGGCGTCTCTCGCGCGGTGGTGCGCGACCTGCGCCGCCGCTACGGGGCGGATTATCGGATTCTGCGGGCGGATTCGGGTTCCGATGCGCTCGATGCCCTGCGCGAGCTGAAACTGCGCGGCCAGCCGGTCGCGGTACTCATCGCCGACTACCGCATGCCCGGTATGGACGGCATCGAATTCCTCGAGCAGGCCATGGACCTGCATCCGCACGCCCGGCGCGTGCTGCTGACCGCCTACGCCGACACCAATGCCGCCATCGAGGCCATCAATGTGGTCGATCTCGACCACTACCTACTCAAGCCGTGGGATCCGCCGGAGGAGAAGCTCTACCCGGTGATCGACGCGCTGTTGGAGGCGTGGCGCTCCGACGCGCATCGGCCGGTGACCGAGACCAAGGTGGTCGGCCATCGCTGGTCGGCCCGGTGCTCGCAGGTGCGGGAGTTCTTGGCGCGCAACCAGTTGCCGTATCGCTGGTATCTGGCCGACGAACCGGAGGGTTCGCGGCTGCTGACAGCCGCGGGGGCCACCGAGGATCAGTGTCCGGTGGTCATCAACCCCACGGGCGAGGCGCTGCTCGGGCCGAGCGATGCGGAATTGGCGGCCAGCGTGGGCCTCAATACCGACCCGTCGGGCGACTTCTACGACCTCATCGTGGTCGGTGGCGGACCGGCCGGTCTGGGCGCGGCGGTTTACGGCGCGTCGGAAGGACTACGGACGGTGCTCGTCGAGCGCACCGCGACCGGCGGCCAGGCCGGGCAGAGCTCGCGCATCGAGAACTACCTGGGCTTCCCGGACGGACTCTCCGGTGCGCAGCTGGCCGACCGGGCGCGGCGGCAGGCGGTGAAGTTCGGCGCGGAGCTGATCACCGCGCGCGAGGTGCAGGCGCTGGAGCCCTGTGGTTCGGCGCGCGTGGTGCGCTTCGCTGACGGCGGGCATGTCGCGGGGCACGCGGTACTCATCGCGACCGGCGTCAACTATCGCCACCACCCCGCGCCGGGTGTGGACGAATTCACCGGACGCGGTGTCTATTACGGCTCCGCCATGACCGAGGCCGCCGACTGCGCCGAGCGCGACGTCTACATCGTCGGCGGCGCGAACTCGGCGGGCCAGGCGGCGGTGTTCCTGTCCCGCAACGCGCGCACGGTGCACATTCTGGTGCGGGGGAGCGGACTGGAAGCCTCCATGTCGCACTACCTGATCCAGCAGATCGAGAGCATCCCGAATATCAAGGTGCACACCGGAACCGAGGTCGTGGCCGTCGACGGTGACGATCATCTGGAACGAATCGTGCTGCGCGACAACAAGACCGGCACCGAGGAGAAGGTGGAGGCCGAGCGCCTGTTCCTGTTCATCGGCGCGGCCCCGGAGACCGACTGGCTCGACGGTGTGGTGACCCGCGACGAGCACGGGTACGTGGTGGCCGGGCCGGACCTCATGGTCGACGGCAACCGCCCGGCGGGCTGGGAGCTGCCGCGCCCGCCCGGGCATCTGGAGACCAGCGTCCCCGGCGTCTTCGTGGCCGGTGACGTGCGCTCCGATTCGGCCAAGCGCGTGGCGTCGGCGGTGGGCGAGGGCGCCATGGCCGTCATGCTCGTGCACCGCTACCTGGCGAAACAGTAGGAGGCCGCGATGGGCACCCAATTGATCTGTGACCCCAACGAATTGCGCGAGCTGTTCCTGTTCGAGAAGTTGAACGACGAACAGCTGGCCTGGCTGTGCCGCGACGGCCGGGTGGAGCACTTCGAACCGGGACCGGTGTTCCGGGAAGGCGATCCGGCCACCTGCTTCTACGTGCTCATGGACGGCGAGGTCGTGCTGACCAAGATGTCCGGCGGCGAGGAGATCGAACTGGTGCGCACCAGCCACCACGGCTCCTACGCGGGCGCGTGGACGGCGTACATGGGCGACAAGGTCGACCAGAACTACAGCGGATCCTTCTACGTGACCCGGCCGTCGAAGTTCTTCGTACTGGACGCGGGCACCTTCGCCCGCATGGTGCAGGAATGGTTCCCGATGGCCCTGCACCTGCTCGAGGGCGTGTTCTTCGGCAACCGCAATTCGCAGGAGATCCTGGGCCAGCGCGAGCGACTGCTGGCGCTGGGATCGCTCTCGGCGGGCCTGACGCACGAGCTGAACAATCCGGCCGCGGCGGCGGTGCGGGCCACCTCCTCGCTGCGCGAGCGCGTGGGCGGGATGCGGCACAAGCTGAAGATGATGGCGCGCGGCAAATTCGACTCCAAGACCCTCGAGGCCATGGTGCAGTTGCAGGAGGAGGCGGCCGCGCAGGTGGCCAAGGCCCCGGCGCTGACCTCGCTGGAGGCCGCCGATCGCGAGGACGAACTCGGCGATTGGCTCGAGGAGCACGGTGTCGCCAACGGCTGGGATCTCGCGCCCAATTTCGTGCAGGCCGGATTCGATGTCGACTGGCTGGAGAAGGTGCACGGCACCTTGAACGAATGCAGCGACGGCGTCTTCGAGGGCGCGATCCGGTGGCTCAACTACACCGTCGAGACCGAACTGCTCATGAACGAGATCGCCGATTCCACCACGCGCATCTCGTCGTTGGTGAATGCCGCCAAGCAGTACTCGCAGATGGACCGGGCCCCGTTCCAGGTGGTCGATATCCACGAACTGCTCGACAGCACCCTGGTCATGTTGGGCCGCAAGATCGGTGACGATATCGAGGTGGTCAAGGAGTACGACCGGAGTCTGCCGCCGCTGCCCTGCTACGCGGCGGAGCTGAACCAGGTGTGGACGAATCTGATCGACAACGCCATTGCCGCCATGCACGCCAGCGGCACCCTGACGGTCCGCACCCGTCGCGAAAACGACTGTGCCGCAGTGGAAATCTGCGATACCGGGCCGGGTGTGCCGCCGGAGATCCGCAACCGCATCTTCGAGCCCTTCTTCACCACCAAGCCGGTGGGCGAGGGCACCGGCTTGGGGCTCGATATCTCGTTCCGGATCGTGGTGCGCAAGCACGGCGGCGATATTCGTGTGGAGTCCGAACCCGGCAATACCCGTTTCATCGTCCGGCTGCCGCTCACTCCGCCCTCGGGTGCGGAGGCTGATTCGTCGGAAAACGCGGCGGCGCAACCGAATACCGGAGGTGCGTGATGTCGGAGCAGATCGAGGGAATCGATACCGCCGTGGCCCCGAGCGGTCCGGGTTGCGTGGAATGCGAAGCGGCACAGGGTTGGTGGGTGCATCTGCGGCGCTGCGCCCAATGCGGTCACGTGGGCTGCTGCGACACCTCCCCGTCGCAGCATGCCACCAAGCATTTCAAGTCCACCGGGCACCCGTTCGTGCAGAGCTACGAGCCGGGCGAGGACTGGTATTGGAACTACACCACCGACGAGATGTACGGCGACGGACCGGAATTGGCCGCGCCGCACCATCATCCGCTGGACCAGAGCGTGCCGGGACCGCGCGATCGGGTGCCCGCCGACTGGCAGAGCCAGCTCAACTGAGGAGGGGCATCTCGGGTGAGCAGGTCCATCTCGGTCGAATAGAGCTGTCCCAACCGAGTTCGAGGCGACCGGTCTGTCCGAACGCATGCTTCGGCGTTCGGGCGGCCCCGGTCTCGGACTGGTCGGATGCCTTTCGGCCGCCGCGTATCCGATCGCGGCGGAGGGGCGCGGGAGACCATCCGCCGCACAGATGACGTCGTCGGCAGTCGCGTGCGGCGGATAGCCCGGGGGTACCCGCCTTCCTCGTCCCCGATCCGAGCCGGGTGCCCTGTTACCAGCCAGCGAAGGAACTGGTTTCGACACCATAGGCGCGCGGTGGGCCCGATAATCGACTGTGCGTGTACGACTTCGGTCCGACTATGTACGACCGTGACGGTGCGGCTGTCCCGGTCGCGGAGACCCACCCATGACGATTCTGCTCGACACCGACAGCATCGATTCCGACCTGCGCGCCGAGGCAGTGGTGGAAGTGGTACGGCAGGCTGCCGGTCCGCAACACGTCATCCCGGCGCCGGACCGCCAATCCGTGCGGGCCCGGATGGAGGTCTGGGAACTGGGCGAGACGGCGCTCTACCGGATGCGCAGTCCCTGGCTTCGGCTCGTGCGCACCGAGAAACACGTGCGCACCGCACCCGGGCCGATGCTGGCCCTGGCCATCGCCGAGGCACCCATCACCCGATGTCGATTCGGGGCCGCCGCATCGGTCTACTCGCACGGGCAGATGTTCCTGGTGGATATGAACGTGCCCTACGACATCGGCTGGAGCGAGCCCGGCGCGCAGACCGCGCTCTTCGTTCCGCTGGACCGCCTCGCGCTGCCGATGGAAACCATTCGCGCCGCCGCCCCGTGGGTGACGGCCAGTCCGTTGTATCCCTTGGTCACGCGGCATATCGCCACCTTGGCGCAGTCGGCCGATGTCCTCGAGGCCGATCCGGCGGTGCATGAGATAGGCGGTGCGAGTACGGAATTGGCGCGGGCACTGCTGGTCTCGGCGGCCGGGCAGGGCACTTGCGACGGACGCGCGGTGCCCACCGAGATCCTGCTGACCCAGATCCGCGAGTATGTGCGCTCGAATCTGGCCGATCCCCGGCTGAGCCCCGAGACGATCGCCCGCGCCCACAACGTTTCCGTTCGGTATCTCTACAAGCTCTGTGCCACAGCGAATCTCCGACTCGAGCAGTGGATCATCACCGAGCGACTGGCGCGCGCCCGCGCCGATCTGGCCCGCCCCGAGTTGAACCACCGGGCGATAGCGGCCATCGCGCGGGGCTGGGGCTTCCGCGACCCGTCCCACTTCGCCCGCCGCTTCCGCGCCACCTTCGGTATGACGCCCCGGGAGTGGCGCGCCTGCTGTCTCGCCCGCGCCGCGGAGTAGCTGCCCGCCCACGGTGGGGGTAGCTGTCCGCCCGCGGGCATCGGGCTGCGTGAATTCCCTGGAGCGACCGTCCTGTTTGTTGGTCCCCTCCCCAGCCGCGCGCCCACCCGGTACGCTGCTGCGAGCGCCGGGCCGGTCCGGCGCGCAACACTGCACTCGGAAAGCACGGTATGAAGCGAATGTCGGTCGTCGCCTGCGCGTTCGGCGCGCTGGCGCTGGGACTGTCCGGCTGCGGATCGGACAAGTCGGGTGGTGTGAGCGGTCAGCGGCAGAACGCGCAGACCACCAGTTCCGCGGCGGTCACCGTCGCGCCCACCTCCACCTCGTTCACGCTGGTGGAGCCGCCCGAGGGCGCGCCGACCACCCAGGCGCAGGCCAAACAGACCACCGCCAATGGCGCGGCCACCACCTGCGGTCAATTCCGCGACCTCACCGATGACACCCAGAAGCAGGTCATCGACCAGGTGCTGGCCGCCAACCCGGGCTCGGAACTCGACGGCAGCCCGAATGTGGCACTGGGCACGGCCAAGCTCGCCTGCCTCGCCCAGTCCTACACCGACACCCCGGTCGGCGAAGCGATCCGCGTCGCGAAATAGCCGGTGCGCGAAGGCGGCGAGGCTCGCCGCGTCGGCACCGGGCTCGGGCGCCATTAGTGGTCGCCAGGTCGTTCGTTGGTCGCGCGGCGGACCGTCGGGAGGGTGCGAGTAGTCACAGCCATCCGACGGGCGCGCCAGCGTATCGTCCCCACTCGAACAGCGAAACCGAGAGTGGGGGCACACGTGGACGCCGAGGACCTGGCGGAATTCGAACGACACCGGACGCGGCTGTTCGCACTCGCCTACCGCATGCTGGGTTCGGCCAGCGAGGCCGAGGACGCGGTACAGGAGACCTACCTGCGCTGGGACGGCACCGCGCGCGGCGAAATCCATTCGCCCGAGGCGTGGTTGACCACCATTGTCGTCAATCTGTGTCGCACCTGGCTGGATTCGGCGCGCGCCCGCCGCGAAACCTATGTGGGACCGTGGGTTCCGGAACCGGTGCAGACCGCTGGCGGCGCACTGGGTCCGTTGGAGTCGGTCGAACAGCGTGAGATGGTGTCACTCGCCTTCCTCACCCTGCTGGAACGCCTGACCCCCGCCGAACGCGCGGTCTTCGTACTGCGCGAGGCCTTCGGCTACGCGCACCGCGAAATCGCCGACATGCTGGCACTGTCCGAATCGAACTCGCAGCAGCTGTACCGGCGCGCGAGCCAGCGGATGCGCGAGGAGCGCCCGCGCTTCGACTCCGACCCCGAGCGGGCGCGAGAACTGTTGGAGCGCTTCCTCGCAGCGGCCCGCTCCGGAGACCTGGCATCCCTGGAGCGCCTGTTCGCGGCCGATATCGTCTCCGTCGCCGACGGTGGCGGCAAGGTCACCGCCGCGCGCCGCCCCATCGAAGGCCGCGCGCGCGTGGCCCGCTACCTCGTCGGGTTGTTGGCGCACGACCTCCCGGGTCTGACGATCACCGTCGAAGAGGTCAACGGCGCGCTCGCCGTGGTCGCCCGGGTGGGCGACGCACCGCTGCTCGTCGCGGCGGTCGATATCGCCGACGGGCTCGTCAGCGCCGTCCGGCTCGTGGTGAATCCCGACAAGATGCGGTTCTTCACCCGAATGGACCGCGGGCCCGGTCCGGTGACACAGCACACAGCCTGAACCGTCAGGGATCGCGGAGCTGTCCAGTCTGAGAAGTATCGGCCCTCGAAAGGAGTCACTTCTCATGACCGGAGAACATCGAATCGTCGTCCTCGGCGCGGGGTACGCGGGCCTGTCGGCGGCCAAGCGCGCGGCCAAGGTGCGCGGTGCGCGGGTCACGGTGATCGACAGCCGTGCCGAATTCGTCGAGCGCGTGCGCCTGCACCAGGCCGTGGCGGGACAGTCGGTCGCGCGCTGGGATCTGCGGGAACGCCTGGCCGCCAAGGGCATCGACTTCGTGCGCGGCCGCGCCGTCCACATCGACACCGACACCCGTCGAGTCGAACTCGAGGACGGACAGTCCCTCGCCTACGACTCGCTGGTCTACGCCCTCGGCAGCGTTTGGGATGCCAGCGCCGTCCCCGGCGTCGCCGACCACGCCCACTCCGTCGCGACCCCTGAGGATGTGGCGCGCGTGCCCGCCCTCACCGGCCGGATCGCGGTGGTCGGCGGCGGCTCGACCGGAATCGAAGTGGCCGCCGAATTGGCCGAGACGCGACCGGATCTCGCGATCACCATGATCACCTCCGAGGAGCCGGGGGCCTGGCTCTCGGCCAAGGCGCGTGCCCACGCGGCCCGCACCCTGTCCCGGCTGGGTGTCGAGGTGCGCTCCGGGGTCAAGGTCGTCGAGGTCGACCGCGGCGGCGTCACCCTCACCGACGGTGATCGCCTCGCGGCCGACACCGTGTTGTGGACAACCGGATTCGCGGTGCCCGACCTGGCCGCCCGCTGCGGCCTGGCCGTCGACGACCGCGGCCGCATCCTCGTCGACGCCACCCTGCGCTCCCGCTCGCACCCGGAGATCTCCGCCGCGGGCGACGCCGCCGTCGTCTCCGGCCCGGGCGACCGCCACCTGCGCATGGCCTGCGCCACGGCACTGCCCACCGGCAAGCACGCCGCCACCGCCATCGCCGCCACCCTGCACGGAAAAGCAGCGCCCCCCTTGTCCTTCCGCTACTACATCCAGTGCATCAGCCTGGGCCGCCGCGACGGCATCATCCAATTCGTCGCACCCGACGACACCCCCACCGGCACCGTCCTCACCGGCCGCCCCGCCGCCTGGTTCAAGGAAGGCATCGTCCGCGGCGCCGCCCGCACCGCGCGTCCGTGATCACGAGGGGGAACTGACGGCGGGAGCCACTCGCGTTACGCCGCCACCAGTTCCCCCTGATCGGCGGACCAGTCGTGGAGTCCAGGGGGCGAGGGCGACCACGGCGAGGACGAGGAGCCAGGGGGCGCGCCACCACCAGTGGAGGTTCGCGTCCAGGGCGGGTGGCGGCGGGGCGCTCGGGAGGCGCGCGGTGGAGGACCAGATCAGGAAGGCGTCGCCGATCGGCAGCAGGCCGAAGGCGTACCGCTTGGTTCCGGGCAGGGTCAGCGGCAGACCGAGCAGCTCACCCGTCGAGCCGAGGGCCGCCGCCAGGTCGTGATCGCCGTTGACCCGCGCGGCGCCCATGCCGACGACGGTGGCGGACAGGCTGATTCCCGCCACCAGCGGTCCGGAATCCACATCGCCGCTGCCCGCCCGACCATGCGGATACTCCCTGATGGCAGGCCCGAATCCGCCCGGGTAGGCGAGGAAGCGCGCACGGAATCCGGCGTACTGGGCGCGCGCGAAGTCGGCGTCGATCTCCGGGAGGAAGCGCAGCAGCATGGTCTGCGATGTGGCCCGCGCACCCTCCAGCATCGACCCCTCCTGGGCCGAGACCCGGTGTGGCAGTAGGCCGGTGGCGGGATCGAGCCGAGTCCGCACCGCGTCGAGCCAGCGCCCGACCACCGCGTCGTAGCGTGCGCCGAGCAGCCGGTCGTGCAGCCGCAGCGACGCGATGGCGACCGTCGAGTCCACCGGCCACGCCTGGCCGGGATAGGCCTGCAAGAACGGTGTTTCGGAGGCTTCGAAGGCCGCCGCGAGCGCCGCGCTGCCCTCGGTGAACTTCCGCACCGATTCGATATCTCCGGTGCCGCCGAGCGCGAGGATAGAGCCCCGCAGCCAATTGGCCCATCCGGCCCAGAACACCCCGTACGCGGGTTGCAGGCGAGGCTGAACATCGCCTTTCCCTCGGCGGACTCCACTCTGTCCAGCGCCCACCGGGATTCACGCAGGGCCTGCTCGCGGTGTGTCGAATCCGCTTGTCCCGCCTGCGTCCACGCCAGTCCGTAGAGCGCGTTCATGAAGACGTAGCCCTCGGGGAACTGCGCCTGTGCCTCCCGATCCGCGCCGCTGTCCAAAGCGTCGCGGAGGAAGGCCAATTGCCGGAACGTAGATCCGGGCTGCTCCTGCGGACCTGGCTGCGGCCAGAGGAATCGCCCCGCCGCGAGCAGGCAGGCGATCGTCAGCACCACCCCGAAACCCCGTAGTACCCAGTGAAATACCGTCGTGCGCCCACGTTCGGGCGACCGGTTCTCCCCTCCCATGCACACCACTGTGCCAGGCTCGGTGTTTGCTCACAGCGAAATCGTCAACCAATGGTTGACTCGTGACGGATAGTCAACCTACCGTTGACGCATGACGCAGCACTCACTCCGCCTCGACGACCTCATCGACGGCATCAAGAAGGCCCGCCCCGACAATGTCCTGGAACAGCTCTCCGACGCGGTCGTCCTCGGCGGCCACCTCGACGAACTCGCCGACCATCTGATCGGCCACTTCGTCGATCAGGCCCGCCGCTCCGGGGCCTCTTGGACCGATATCGGCGAGAGCATGGGCGTCACCAAACAGGCCGCCCAGAAGCGTTTCGTCCCGAAGTCTCCCGGCGATCCGGCCGATGCCGCCGCCATGGACCCGAATGCCGGTTTCGCGAAATTCACCCCGCGCGCCCGCCAGGTGGTCGTGGCCGCCCAGGAGGAGGCGCGTTCGGCCAGCAATGCCGAGATCACCACCGCCCACCTGGTGCTGGGCCTGCTCTCGCAGCCGGAAGGGCTTGCGGTGCAACTGATCACCGGCAAGGGCGTCTCCGTCGAGGCGGTGCGGCGCGTGGCCGAGGCCGCCCGCCCGGAAGCGGCCGCCGAGGTTCCCGCGCTGATCCCCTTCGATGCCCAGGCCAAGAAGGCGCTCGAGCTCACCTTCCGCCAGGCCCTGCGCATGGGCCACAACTACATCGGCACCGAACACATCCTGCTCGCGCTGCTGGAACAGGAGGACGGCACCGGTCTGCTCTCGGGCCTGGGCCTGGACAAGGCCGCTCTCGAAACCGATCTCACCGCCGCCCTGGACTCGATCCTCGCGAAGGAGAAGTAGGTCCTCCCGCCGCACCCCCCGACCTTGCACTCCCTATCCGCGAGTGCTAGAAATGGCTTTGGCACTCTCAACATGTGAGTGCTAGGTCGGGACGGTGAGGCCGGTAATCCTGGTCGTCCGTCGCGGGCACCGAGCCTGGCCAGATCGTGTCAATCCCCTGATCTGGAGGATCTCAACGCAATGGCCAAGACAATTGCGTACGACGAAGAGGCTCGCCGTGGTCTCGAGCGGGGTCTGAACGCCCTGGCCGACGCCGTCAAGGTGACCCTGGGCCCCAAGGGCCGCAATGTCGTGCTGGAGAAGAAGTGGGGCGCCCCCACCATCACCAACGATGGTGTCTCCATCGCCAAGGAGATCGAGCTCGAGGATCCCTACGAGAAGATCGGCGCCGAGCTGGTCAAGGAAGTCGCCAAGAAGACCGACGACGTCGCTGGCGACGGCACCACCACCGCCACCGTGCTCGCTCAGGCGCTGGTGCGCGAGGGCCTGCGCAACGTGGCCGCGGGTGCCAACCCGCTGGGCCTGAAGCGCGGCATCGAGAAGGCCGTCGAGGCCGTCACCGCCAAGCTGCTCGACACCGCCAAGGAGGTCGAGACCAAGGAGCAGATCGCCGCCACCGCCGGTATCTCGGCGGGCGACTCGTCCATCGGTGAGCTCATCGCCGAGGCCATGGACAAGGTCGGCAAGGAAGGCGTCATCACCGTCGAGGAGAGCAACACCTTCGGTCTCCAGCTGGAGCTCACCGAGGGCATGCGCTTCGACAAGGGCTACATCTCCGGTTACTTCGTGACCGACCCCGAGCGTCAGGAAGCGGTCTTCGAGGATCCGTACATCCTGCTCGTCGGCTCGAAGATCTCGACCGTCAAGGACCTGCTGCCGCTGCTGGAGAAGGTCATCCAGGCCGGTAAGCCGCTGCTGATCATCGCCGAGGACGTCGAGGGCGAGGCCCTGTCGACCCTGGTCGTCAACAAGATCCGCGGCACCTTCAAGTCCATCGCCGTCAAGGCCCCGGGCTTCGGCGACCGCCGCAAGGCCATGCTGGCTGATATCGCCATCCTCACCGGTGGCGAGGTCATCAGCGAAGAGGTCGGCCTCTCCCTGGAGACCGCCGGTCTGGAGCTGCTGGGCCAGGCCCGCAAGGTCGTCATCACCAAGGACGAGACCACCATCGTCGAGGGCGCGGGCGACGCGGAGGCCATCAAGGGCCGCGTGGCGCAGATCCGCACCGAGATCGAGAACTCGGACTCGGACTACGACCGCGAGAAGCTGCAGGAGCGCCTGGCCAAGCTGGCCGGTGGCGTCGCCGTCATCAAGGCGGGCGCGGCCACCGAGGTCGAGCTCAAGGAGCGCAAGCACCGCATCGAAGATGCCGTGCGCAACGCCAAGGCCGCCGTCGAAGAGGGCATCGTCGCCGGTGGCGGCGTGGCCCTGCTGCAGTCGGCCCCGGCGCTGGACGCGCTGTCCCTCACCGGTGACGAGGCCACCGGCGCGAACATCGTTCGCGTCGCGCTCTCGGCTCCGCTGAAGCAGATCGCCTTCAACGCGGGCCTCGAGCCCGGCGTCGTCGCCGAGAAGGTCTCGAACCTCCCGGCGGGCCACGGCCTGAACGCCGACTCGGGCGAGTACGTCGACCTGCTGGCGGCTGGCGTCGCCGACCCGGTCAAGGTCACCCGTTCGGCTCTGCAGAACGCGGCCTCCATCGCGGCGCTGTTCCTCACCACCGAGGCCGTCGTCGCCGACAAGCCGGAGAAGGCCGCCCCCGCGGGCGACCCGACCGGCGGCATGGGCGGCATGGACTTCTGAGTCCGCCTCCCGGCACCATCTCTCGAACCGGAAACCGGCTCACCTTCGGGTGAGCCGGTTTCCGGCGTTTCGGCACGGTTCGGAGATCGGTCGCGGTGGAGTTTCCGGGACCGTTGCTCGGGGTAGCGCGAGGGCAGGAGGGCGGACGCGCTGGCGGAATCGTCACGCTCCGTCCGCACCGCCGTCGGACCAGAGGAGTTGCCGATGTTCACACGTTCGGATCTGACCACTCTCATCGACGCCGCGCCCGACCACGGCGTTTCGATCTACCTGCCGACCCATCGCGCCGGTAAGGAGACCTTGCAGGACCCCGTGCGCTTCCGGGAACTGCTCGACGAGTCGCGGGAGAAACTGCGCGGCGCGGGGATGACCGCCGCCGAAGCGGACGCGTTGCTGGCCCCCGCCGACGACCTCGTCTCGGATTACGAATTCTGGCAGCACCAGAACGAAGGGCTCGCGGTCTTCCTCGGCCCGGACGGTCTGCGCGAGTACCGGGTGCCGCTGGCGTTCGAACCGCAGACCCATGTCGGCCCGGAATTCCATGTGAAGCCGCTGCTGCCGCTGCTCGCCGCGGACGGCTCGTTCTATGTGCTCACCGTGACCGCCGACGAGGCCCACCTGTACGAGGCCACCCGCCACAATCTGTCCGAGGACACCGGCGTGGAGTTCCCCTCCGTCGGGGAGACCCGCGGCAAGAACGACTATCAGAGCCCGATGCAGGGCAGCCCCGCCTCCCGCCCGCACACCGGCAGCCCGATCGCGGCGCGGACCCAGGCCTACGGGATCACGCCCCCCGAATGGCGCAAGGCCGGTCTGGAGCAGTACGCGGGCGAGGTCGCCAAGGCGGTGGAGCGGCGGATCGCCGACACCCGCTACCCGGTGGTGTTGGTGGCCGACGCCGAATTGGCGGGCCATGTCAGGAAGAACTCGAAGCTCGCCGCGCGGTTGGCGGGCGTCCTGGAGACGAATCCCGCCGCCGCGAGTACGTCGGATCTGCACGATCAGGCCTACGACATCGTCCGCCCGTCCTTCGAGAGCGAGCGCGGCGCGGCGTTGGACCGGGCGGCCGAGCTCATCGGTCAGGGCAGCGCCAAGGTGGCGACCGCCATCGGCGATATCGTGCGCAGCTCCTACAACGGTCGCGTCGACACCCTGCTGCTCGCCGACGACGCCACCGTCCCCGGCCGCTACGACCTCCCCAGCGACACCCTGTTCATGGCCGACGATCCGGCGCATCCGGATGCCGACCTGACCGAGGCCGCCGCGGTGCGCACGCTCTCCGACGACGGCACGGTCTACATCGTCGAGCACGAGCGCATGGCGCACCTGTTCGACGGCGTCAAGGACAGCGGTGCCACGCGGCCGCCGGAGTTCGCCGCGATCCTGCGCTACTGACGCGCATTCGACCGGGCCGGTTCACCCTGAGGTGGACCGGCCTTCGCATGTCGAGAGTCGTTGTGCCGCACAGGGTTCGTGATCGTCGCGCCCGTAGTCGGCGCACCCGCGGGCGTCGCCTCGGTACGCTCACCCCCGCGAGCCGTGGCGATTCTCCCGGCTCGAAGAAGGGACGGGGAAATCTCATGACATATCCACCGCGGCCGCCGCATGGGCAAAACATGCCGCCGCAGGGGCAGCCGTATTCGGCTCAGCCGCAGCACTTTCCGCAGCAGCAGGGCTGGGGGCAGCAGCCACCGGGGCCGCCGCGCCCGCCGGTGTGGAAATCACCGGGGGTGCTGATCGGCGCGGCCGTCGCGGTGCTCGCGGTTGTCGTCGTCGCGACCGCCGTCGCGGTATCGGGCGGCGACGACGCGCCGACCACGGCCGCGGTGAGCACCACCGAGTCGTCCACGCGAAGCGCGGCGACCACCTCGAATGCGGCGACGAGCACGAAATCGACGACCACCACCAAGGCCGCGCCCACCCAGCGGTTGACGCCGGGGGCGCAGACCATCGTGGACGCGCTGCCGGATCCGCTGAAGCAGGCGGTGCTGAAGAACGACATCCAGGAGCATCAGCCCAGCGGTGGCCTGGACACCTTCACGGTGGAGGCGCAGTTCACGCTCACCTCGGACGACGCACTGCTCTCCGGGCTGATGGACTCCGACCGCCAGCGCTATCCCATGGCGCATATCGACACCGATATCAACGGCCTGCTCGACACCTGGCGCACCGTCCGCAAGGACCACCTCAGCGAGAACGGCCCCCGGGTCATTCGCATCGACGAGGGGTTCGTCAACGGCATCAAGCTCGAATTCCTGAACACCAGCACCAAGCTGTACTTCGTCATATCCGGCTTCAAGGACCGCACCTCGGCGATGGCCTTCGCCGAACGCGCCGGACTCTAGGGGAGGGGAACCCGTGAACTATCCACCGCAGCAGCCGCCGGGGCAGGGCTGGCCGCAGCAGCCGCCGCCGGGCTGGCAGCAGCAGGGCGGGCCGCGGCAGGGCTATCCGCAGCAGCCGCAACAGCATTCGCCGCAGGGCCAACCGCAGTGGGGTCAACAGCCGCAGTGGGCTCCGCCGCCTCCGGGCGGGCCGACCCCGCCCGTGTGGAAGTCGCCGATCGTCTTGGGCCTCGGCGCGATCGCGGTGGTCGGCGTCATCGTGGTCGGACTGGTCGCCGTGACGAGCGGCGACGACTCCGAGGCGACCGCCGCCAAGGTCACGACCACCACCACCCAGTCCGCGCCGTCCACCAGCTCGGCCACCAAGTCGACGACCACGACCACCAAGGCGACCACCACCGCCAAGGCCGCGGCACTCTCCCCGGAGGGAACGACCATCGTCCAGGCCTTTCCGGAGGCGCTGCGGCAGTCGGTGCTGAAGAACGAGGTGAAGGAGAAGGACCCCACCGGGACGATGGACACCTTCACCAAGAAGGTCGTCGGCACCATCGCGGCGGGTGACGCCCTCACCGTCGGGCTGATGCACCACCAGAACAACGACCACTATCCGATCGCCTGGATCGACACCGACCCGTCGAAGCTGCGGCGCATCTGGAGCAGCCAGCATCCGGAGCGCACCACCGACGAAGGCTCGAAGCTGGTGCGGATCGATCCCTCCTATCCGAACGGCAGCGCCGCCCTGGAGGTCTTCATCCCGTCGAGCAATCTCTACTTCTCGATGTCGGGCTTCAGCAACGCGGACGCGGCGAAGCAATTCGTCCAACGCGCCGGGTTCTGAGCGCGTAGGAACATAGCGAAGGGTCGGTTCACCTATTCGGGTGTACCGACCCTTCGGCGTATTGATGGCGACCGGTCGCATTGTTTGACGGACTTCATCGCGAGTTCATCGGCCCGAACACCACACGGCGAATGCACGAACGCGGCTTTGGGCCTCTGACCAGCCGATTTGACACTGCATTCGCATCCACGTAACTTATTCCAGGTCAGAGCGACACGGACACCGACCAGGGGCCGAGACGCCGAGCCACTGAGACTTCTCAGACGGCCCAGCGAAGCCCCTTGGAAACGAGGTCGTACGAGGAGCGCCTGATGATCACACGGTTCGACCTGACCAGCGGATTTGGTTCTGCTGGAACGGCTGAGCTAAGCTGTAAAAGTTGCCTCAGAGACCGACCGGGACAAAGAGCCCGTGAAGTTCTGTGTGCGTGTGTTCTTTGAGAACTCAATAGTGTGTCGATGAATGTCAGTGCCAATTATTTATTGGTTCCGGCGCTTACACCCCCGTGTGGGTGT
>NZ_JBITIM010000005.1:0-251262 GCF_044459025.1 Nocardia sp. NPDC050406
GCGCCGACCTTCTTGAGCCCGTCGGGCGTGCACACGCGCGCCGCCTCGACGAGGCGTTCTTCGGCCTCGGTCCGCGACTGCTGTTCGACACTGCTCGGGATGCGGTCCATCACCGAGATGATCACGCGCACATGGTCGGCCGACACCTCACCCGCGGCCTGCGCGGCCGCGGTCAACGGCAGCGCGGGCGGCAGGTACCCGTTCGGGCTGAACCGGCGGTCGTCGAGGTGCTCGGCCGCGTTGGCGCGCGCGGCCGCGTCACCCTTGGACAGATTGAGGGTTTCGACGAGGAAACTACGCACCCCGGCAGTAGGGCTGAACCCGTACCGCTGGGCGAGACCGCGGTCGGCGACCGCTTGCGCGAAGCGGTGTTGCATCACAGCGACTTTGCGCGCGAAGCACTCGAATTCACGCATGTGGTCGATGAACTCGTCATCGGACAAAGATGTGCATGAATTGTCGAGCAGGGAATCGAGAAGGACGTCGAGGTTCGCCAATGTGGCGACCACGCCGTTCTCGATGATTTCCCCACCCGAAGTCATGCATCGATTTTATCGCGAAATGCGTTGCCCCAGTGCAGGAAATATATCTGATATTCGGATCTTCAAATTTGTTCAGGCCGAACTTCTGAGTCAATCGCGTAGTAGTTTCAGCACCAAATCGGCGAGTCCCCGCGCACCCAATTTGTTGGTCTGGAAAGGCAGCGTCGGCTCGGTTGTGGTCAAGGATTCGACCCAGCGGGCGTCATGGGTCTGGCAGAAGTCGTGGCCGGGGATGTCGTAGGTGTTGATGCCGATGGCGTCTACGCGGGCGGCCTCCTCCACCAAGATGGTGCTGAGGCCGCGTAGTGCGCGGTGGAGGTAGGGGACGTCGGCGCGGGCCATGCCGTGCCAGTAGCCGCACTGCTCGGTGGTGGGTGGGAGCCAGGCGGGGTAGCCGAGTGCGATGATGGTCGCGTGTGGTGCTCGTGACCGAATGCCTTGTAGCGCAGCGGCTACGGCGGCTCGGACTTCGGTGTCGATGCGGGTGGCGAGGGTGTCCACGCCGGTGCTGGTGAACTGCTGTTCGCAGGGGTTGCCGATGGGCGGGGTGAGGCGCATCTCCAGCAGCGACGGGGCCAGACACGGTCCGAGGGTGCGAAGTGGGTCCAGGTCGTAGAGGCCGATGGTCACCGTCACCAGGTCGGTTTCGGTGGACAGCCCGTCGAATTGTGGTGGGTTGTTGCCGATTCCGAGCGGCTGGGCGGTTCCCAGGTGCGCGGTCGACGCTCCCGTGCAGGTGTTGTCGACGAAGGTGGTGGGTCCGAGTGCGGCGGCGATATGGCTGGGATAGTTCTGCCGCGAGCGCAGGCAGCCGAGCGGGCCGGTGATATCGGTGAAGTCTCCACCGGCCGCGATCGAATCCCCAAGGGCCACATACTGTCCGATGACCGGACGGGCGTGCGCCGGAGCGCTCGCGAGCGCCAGCGCCACCACGGCCGCCGCCAACAGTGTCCGCATCCGGACCCCACCTCTCGCTACAGTTTCTCCACCGGTACCCCGTGCGCCAGTTGCTGGAGCTCTTGTTCGACCAGCTGTTCGTGTGCTTCGGCCTCCTCGGCGGCCTTCTTCGTGCTCCAGTGCCCGGACATGATGAAGACGAACGGGATGAAGATCACCTGGGCTGCGAGGCAGATCCACCACCAACGCTCCCACTGCTGCGCCGAATCCTTCTGCGCCTGTTGCACATCGGTTCCGTGGGCCGCGAGATAGTCGCGGTCCTCGGCCGGGATGGCCGCGACGGCTTGCAGTTTCGCGCTGGCCGCCGTCAGCTGCGGGGCGACGCGGTTGGCGACGGCCAGATCGGCGGTTGGCACCTGTTGTGCCGCAATCAGTCTGGCGGTGGCCTGATCGGGCGGGATATTGAACTTCCGCGCGATCTGGCCGACC
Source organism: Nocardia sp. NPDC050406 (assembly GCF_044459025.1). Taxonomy (NCBI): domain Bacteria; kingdom Bacillati; phylum Actinomycetota; class Actinomycetes; order Mycobacteriales; family Nocardiaceae; genus Nocardia; species Nocardia sp. NPDC050406. Next base: position 1,929 of record NZ_JBITIM010000005.1, read on the forward strand.
GCCGACGCGGCCGCCGCCTGGTCGTTGGGGTTGACGAAAATGGCGGTGAGCGTGGGGGTGTCGACCGCTTGCAGGGTGGCGAGTTCCTGGGAATACCGCGCGTTGAGGGCGAGGGTGGTCTCGATTTCCTTGGGGTCGCCCTTGGTGAGCTTGGTCAGGGCGTCCACCTGCGCGGCGGTGTCGTTCGGATTCTTGCCGAGCGCTTCCAGGGTTTCGGGGCCGACGGTTTGGATGGTGGCTATCTCGGCGCTGTACTCGTGTTGGATCTCTTGCAGTTTCGGGCCGTAGTTCACCAGGGTGCCCGCGGCGGTCACCACCCACAGCAGACCGAACAGGACGAAGGTGACCACGGTCCGCAGAATGCCGCCCCACACCGCCAGGCCCACCGCCGTCGCGGCGGGGTTGACCCGTTCCACCGTTTCGGTGAAACTCGCCATCCACGTCGAGTAGGCGATACCGGTGCCGATGGCGATGACCACCATGACCAGCGCGAAGGTGTAGTAGTCGGTATCGGCCTGGTCGGTGAGCTGGATGAACATGAACAAACCGACGATGCTGACCACCGCGCCCACGACCATGAAGGGTTTTCGCACCTTCATCTGATCGGAGATGATGCCGGTGCCCACCAGCGCCACCGCGCTCGCGATCCAATACCAGTTGCCCAGTGCGTTGGCCTTGGCCGGGGAGAACCCGAAGTTCGTCGCCATGTACACCGGCAGGAATGAGATGATGGTGTAGAAGAACGCCAGGAACAGCGAGATGGCCAGGGCCGAGCCGAGGATGTCCAGGCGCATCATCTGTTTCCACTGATGCCGTTCCAGCGCTTCCACATTCAGCCCGCGCGCCCGCGCCTCGACGAGCGCTTTGTCGCGCATGGTGACCATGATCTGGTCGCGGATGGCGGGGCTCAGCTCGCGCAGTCCGAAGAGCCCGATCACCGAGATGACCACGCAGATCACACCGCACAGCCGGTAGTGGTACTGCCAATCCGGATGCTCGTCCAGGGTCAGGGTGGAGATCTCGGTGGTTACCAGCGCACCGATCACCGGGCCCAGGGTCCAGAAACCCATCGCCGAGGCTCGACCCAATTGGGGGGAGAAATCGCGCACGATGGCGGGGGTGGCCACCAGCACCGCGCCCTCGACAATGCTGATGAGGCAGTACACGACTAGGAACGATTCCTTGGTCGTGGTGGCGGGTTGGGCGAACAGGGTCAGCAGTGAACAGATGACCGCGCCCCAGGCGACGATATTGGCCCGGCCCCAGCGGTCCAGGAGTCCGGCCGCCACCGACGCGGCCGCGCCGAAAGCCGCTCCGATGATGAAGATTCCGACGAAGTACCGGAAGGTCAGGTCGAAATCGGCGATGAGCGCATTGCCGACGGCTCCGGCCACGAACAGCTGGTAGTACAGCGCTACCGAGACGACGACCACGACGCCCAGGTACCAGTAGCGCGGTCCGGTATCGGGGTAGTGCGGGATTTTGCGTCGCCATAATCCGGTGACCAGGGTGGGCGCTGCCGCGACGGGCTGGGAAGGGGGAACGGCTGTGGGGGTCGTACTACTCATGACCGAGACACCTTTCTGGCCACGGCAATTCGTGGTGCTGAACAGGGTACGACCACCGGGTGATCCACATCACTGTTCCGCCGAATGAAGACCAATCGGTTGCATGGCGGAACGGTCGGTACCGCGCGGCGTTACGCCCGAGCGACCGCGTGGCGTCCGGCGCGGCGACCGAAGAAGGAGCCTTCGCCGAGTTGGGTGCCGCTGGCGTAGCCCTTGCCGTCCTGGGCGATATTGGCCGCGCAGGCTCCGGCGGCGTAGAGCCCGGGTACGGGTGTGCCATTGTCCCGCAACACTTCCGCGTCGACGGAGGTGCGCAGGCCGCCGAGGGTGAATCCGGCGTAGAGGGCGGTGCCGAGGGTGAGGTCGAAGGCGGCCCACGGCCCGGTGTCCTGTGGTTCCAGCCATTCGGCGGCCTTGTGGAAGTCGGGGTCTTCGCCGCGGGCGGCGTGGGTGTTGTACCGCTCCAGGGTGGTTCGCAAGGCCGCTTCGGGAATGTTCAGTGCGGCAGCCATTTCCGCGATGGTCTCCCAGCCGTCGATGAACGGGACGAGCGGGATGGCCGGGCGCTCCATGTGTTCGGAGTCGACGATGAGGTACGCGACCGCACCGGGCTGTTCCAGCGCGTACGCGGAGGTGCGCGCGTGGTAGGAGTCTTCGGCGACGAATCGTCGGCCCTCACGGTTCACGATGATGCCGGTGAGCAGGCGCGCGGGTGGATAGACCGGTGCGGTGATGAAGGCCTGGTCCATGTGCTTTGCTTGCGCCCCCGCCGAGAGTCCCAGGCGTATGCCGAGGCCGTCGTCGTGGGTGGTGCCGAGCACGAAGGGTTTCGCCGCCAGCTGGGGGACGTATTCGGCGACCATGTCGGCGTTCATGACGAAGCCGCCGGTCGCCAGGACGACCGAACGCGCACGCAGAGCGCCGGTGTCGCGGCCGTGCTTCCAGCGCACCCCGACCACCCGGCCGTCGGCGTCGGCGATCAGGTTGGTCACGCCGGTCTCGTAGCGCACGGTGACGCCGAGTTCGGCCGCGCGTCGCACCAGCTTCTCGATGACCAGCGCGGCACCCTGGGTGTCTCCCGGCACCGGCACCTTGTGTCCGCGCGGCGCGGGTGTGGCCTTCTCGCGGTATGGCCACACCTTCTCGTTGCCGGTGTACATGAGCCCCTCGGTACCGGGCTGGATGACCGCCTTCTCCGGGTAGTAGCTGCGTTCGAACTCGAATCCGAGGCCTTCCAGCCACTCGAAATGCTCGACGCTGCCCGCGCAGTAGGCGTGGATCTTCTCCGGTTCCGGATCGCGCGCCACGGCCGTGAGGTATTTGGCCATCTCCTCGGGCGAATCCTCGTGGCCGGTGGCCCGCTGCACCGCCGTGCCGCCGCCGAGGTAGAAATGCCCGCCCGCCAAAGCCGTTGTGCCACCGGCCACTCCGCCGCGCTCCAGGACGAGCACGCGGGCTCCGGCGGCAGCCGCTTCGACCGCCGCGCAGCCGCCCGCGATGCCGAATCCGGCGACGACCACATCGAATTCGTCGGACCATTCGGCTACGGACGCTGCCTCGATCAGCTCGGGAATCTCGGTGGTCATCACGCGTCCTCGGCGAGCTGCTGGAAGAACTTGCGCATATTCGGCCCGATCTCGGCGAGCTCGACGTAGGGGACGCCGTGGGCCGCGCCGTCGAGGTACGCGAATCGCATCTCGCCGCCGCTCATCTCACCCTGCTGTACGACGGGCAGACCTCCGGCGGCGGCGGTGGCGAGTGCGGCATCGAAATCGGCGGGCTCCACACAGATGTGGTGCAGCCCGGGCCCGCCGCGTTCCAGGAATTCGGTGTAGATCGACTTCCCGCGCACCGGCTGGATCAGTTCGAGCTGCATTTCCCCGCGGTAGCCCAGGGAGATGTGCGCGCTGAAATCCGCGGGCTCGCCGCGATAGGTGCAGGTGTCCGGGCCGAAGGGCACCTCGGGGATCCGCGTCCACTTCCGAATCCCGAAGCAGGTTTCGAAGAATCGCTCGGTCGCCGCCACATCGGCCACCACCCACGCGATCTGGGTGATCGGCCCGTCCACGGTTGTCGCATCCATCTGCGCAGTCAAGCAGATCCTTCCCGACCGGACGGCCGCTTTGCTCACTGACCGAGGCAGCCCTGCCCGAACAGCGCCTTCAGCTCGCCCATCAGCGCGGCGGAGGGCGTGACTCGGTAGCGGGGGTCGATGGCGAGCAGGCGCGGTCCGGCCTTGCCGAGCAGACAGATGCGCACCTCGGTGGGACCGGGATGGCGTTGCAGGGTCTCGCGAAGGGTGCGCACGTTCACCGGGGTGCAGGCGTGCACACCGATGCTGACCGTGACCGGTGCGCTGGTTCCGGCGAGGTCGGGCACGGTCACCCGACTGCCCAGCAGCGACATCCGGCCTTCGCGCACACTGACGTTCGCGGTGATCAGCACGATGGCGTCCTCGGTGAGCGCGGCGGCCGCGCCGGTGTAGGCGGCGGGGAAGAACAGGATCTCGATACTCGCGTCCAGATCCTCCAGGCGCACGATCGCCCACGGCGCCCCCTTCTTCGTCACCCGGCGATCGACGCCCGCCACGATGCCGCCGACGACCACCTGGCGGCCGTGTGGCACAGCCGATTCCGTGAGCGCCGCGATAGGGGTGTCGCAGCGCGCCGCGAGCGCCGATGCGACGCCGTCCAGGGGATGCCCGGACACATACAGCCCCAACATTTCTCGTTCCAGGCTCAGCCGCTGTCTCGTATCCCATTCCTGATCGGGTACCGGTATCTCGAAGACGGCCGCCGCCCCGGGTCCGGCGGCGTCACCGGCGAACAGGTCGAATTGTCCACGCGCGGTGGCCTTCTTGGTGGTGAGCACGGCGTCGATGGCGTCGCCGTGTACGAGGTGCAGTCCACGGCGGGGATGCCCGAGCGAGTCGAAAGCTCCTGCCTTGATGAGTGATTCGACGACCTTCTTGGTGCAGGCGACGGTGTCCACCTTGGCCAGGTAGTCGGAGAAGCTGGTGAACGCCGCGTCCGCCCGTGCCCGCGTGATGGCCTCGACGACCGGTTCGCCGATATTGCGCACCGCGCCGAGGCCGAAGCGAATATCGGGTCCGACACAGGAGAAGTCGGCCCCGGATTCGTTGACATCCGGTGGCAGCACCCGGATTCCGCGTTTGCGGCAGTCGGCCAGATAGGTCGCGGATTTGTCCTTGTCGTCGCCGACCGAGGTGAGCAGCGCGGCCATGAACTCCGCCGGGTAGTTCGCCTTGAGGTAGGCGGTCCAGTACATGACCAGGCTGTAGCCCGCCGCATGGGACTTGTTGTAGGCGTAGCCCGCGAACGGCAGCACCGCCTCCCACAGCGCCGTGATGGCCGCATCGCTGTATCCGTTGTCCAGCATGCCTTTTCGGAAGTTCTCGAACTCCATGGCGAGCACTTCGGGTTTCTTCTTGCCCATGGCCCGCCGCAGCAGATCGGCTTGGCCGAGGGAGTATCCGGCCACCCGCTGCGCGATCTGCATGATCTGTTCCTGGTAGACGATGAGCGCGTAGGTTTCGGCGAGTACGTCGCGCAGCGGTTCGTCGAGTTCGGGGTGAATGGGTGTGACGGCTTCGCGCCCGTTCTTGCGATCGGCGTAGGCCCAGTGCGCGCCGACACCCATCGGGCCGGGTCGATAGAGGGCGTTGGAGGCCACCAAATCGTTGAACTCGGTGGGCGCCATGCGCAGCAGCAGTTCCCGCATGCCCGCCGAATCCATTTGGAAGACACCGAGATTGTCGCCGCGCGCCAACATGGCGTAGGTGGCGGCGTCGTCGAGGGCGAGGGTGTCGAGGTCGATCTCGATACCGCGGTTGGCCCGGATGGTGTCCAGGCAGTCCCCGATGACCGTGAGGGTGCGCAGCCCGAGGAAGTCCATTTTGAGCAGGCCTATGGCCTCGCACGACGGATAGTCCCAGCCGGTGATGACGGCCCCGTCCTGCGGCCGCCGCCACAGCGGAACCACATCGAGCAGCGGCTCGCTGGAGAGAATGACGGCACACGCGTGCACGCCCGCACCGCGCACCATGCCCTCCAGGCCCACCGCGGTGTCGTAGATCAGGCGCGCGTCGGCGTCGGCGGCGAGCAGTGCCCGCACCTCCGTCGCCTCGCCGTAGCGCTCGTGCGCGGGATCGGTAATGCCCGCCACGGAAATGTCTTTCGCACCGACCGCGGGCGGCAGCGCCTTGGTCAAGCGGTCGGCGATGGCGAATCCCGGTTGGCCGAAATGCACCCGGGCGGCATCCTTGATGGCGGCCTTGGTCTTCAAGGTGCCGAAGGTGATGACCTGCGCCACCCGGTCCACACCCCACCGCTCGGTGGCGTAGCGGATCACCTCGCCGCGCCGCCGGTCGTCGAAGTCGATATCGATATCCGGAGCGGAGGGCCGTTCCGGGTTCAAGAATCGTTCGAAGAGCAGGCCGTGCTCGATCGGATCGATATTGGTGATCGCCAACGCGTACGCGACCAGCGACCCCGCCGCCGACCCGCGCCCCGGCCCCACCCGGATGCCGACCTCGCGCGCATGCGCCACCAGGTCGCCGACCACGAGGAAGTACGCGGGAAACCCTTTGTCGCGAATGATGTCGAGTTCGAACGCGGCGCGACGGCGGTACTCCTCGGGGACTCCGTCCGGGAATCGCCAGCGCAGTCCCGCCTCGACTTCGTGCCGCAGCCAGGTGTCCTCGGTGTGGCCGTCGGGCACCGGGAACACCGGCATCCGGTCGCGGAATTCCCACACCTCGTCGTAGGGTTCGATGCGCTCCGCGACCGCGAGGGTGGCATCGCACGCGCCCGGCACCTCGTCGTCCCACAGGGCACGCATCTCGGCCGCCGACTTCAGGTAGTAGCCGTCGCCGTCGAACCGGAACCGATTCGGATCGGTGAGCACCTTGCCGGTCTGTACGCACAGCATGGCCTCGTGCGCGGCGGCCTGTTGGCGCAGGACGTAGTGACAGTCGTTGGTGGCCAAGGGCGTCAGGCCCACCTTCGCGCCGACGGCCAGCAGATCCTGGCGGACTCGGCGCTCGATGGTTAGCCCGTGGTCCATGACCTCGAGGAAGAAGTTCTCGGGTCCGAAGATATCGCGCCAGCGCGCGGCCGCCGCACAGGCCGCGTCGAATTGCCCGAGCCGCAAACGGGTTTGCACCTCGCCGGACGGGCAGCCGGTGGTGGCGATAATCCCCTCCGCGTGCGCGGCGATGAGGTCGGCGTCCATGCGCGGCCACTTGCCCAATTGGCCCTCGAACGACGCCAGGCTCGACAGCCGGAACAGATTGCGCAGGCCGACGGCATCGCGGGCGACCATGGTCATGTGCAGGTAGGCCCCCGAACCCGACACGTCATCGGACTTCTGCGCCGGATCGCCCCACCGCACCCGCTTGCTCGAAAACCGTGACTCCGGAGCGATATACGCCTCGATACCGATCACCGGCTTGACGCCGTGGCGCTGGGATTGCCGGAAGAACTCGGCCGCACCGTACATATTGCCGTGATCGGTCATACCCACCGCGGGCATGCCGAGCCGTTCGGCTTCGGCGAACAGCGCATCCGTCTTGGCCAGGCCGTCGAGCATGGAGTACTCGGTGTGGTTGTGCAGATGTACGAAGGACGCCTCGGTCATCGGCTCATCCGAACAGCTGGGTGCCGCTACGGTCGAACAAAGGACACGCGGGGCCGCACAACCATTCGTTGTAGGGTGAGGTGGTGTCCGATCTCGACCTCGCGACCGTGCGCGCCTTCGTCGCCGCCGTCGACGAGCGCCAGTTCAGCCATGCCGCCGATGTGCTCGGCCTCAGCCAGCAGGCGGTGTCGAAACGCATCGCGCGGCTCGAGAATCACCTGGGCACAGCGCTTTTCGAGCGCATACCCACCGGAATCACCCCGACGGCGGCTGGGATGCGGCTGCTGCCGCACGCCCGGTCGCTGCTGGCGCTCGCCGATGAGGCGGTGGCGGCGGTCCGCGACAATCCCGGACCGTTGCGCGTCGCGGTCCTCGGGGAACGGCAGGCCGCCATGCGGCAGCTGCGGTTCTACCTCGAACACCACCCCGCCGACACCGAGATCGTGCTGTCCAACGCCTTCGTCACCTCACGCGACGCCCTGCTCAACGGCCGCGCCGATGCCGCCTTCGCCCGAGCGCACGGCGGCCCGCGCCCGCTGCCCCGCCATATCGACGCCGTCCCAGCGTATTTGGAGCCCATGCACCTGCTCGTGGGCCGCCAGCACCCGCTCGCCGGACGCGCGGCGGTGACGCTGCGCGAGCTGCGGGAGTTCACGGTGTGGGTGCCCGGTGCCGCGCTGCCGTCGGAATGGTCCGACTACTACCGGGATCTGACCGCCGCCACCGGTGTCCCCGTCGACACCAGCAAACGTCCGGAGGTCTTCGGCACCACCGACGCCGGTCCCGGCCCGGCCCCGATCGAGCTCCTCCTGGACCACATCGCGGCCTCGGCGACGCTGGCGACCTTCAGCGGCGACGGCTTCCTGGCTCCGTGGCACCCGCACATTCGGCGGGTGTCGATCGTCGAGCCCACCCCGGCCTATCCCCATGCGCTGCTGTGGGATACGAGCAACACCCATCCGGGGCTGGCCGATCTGATCGGTCACTTCCGCGACACCTACAACCGCGATCTGGCCGCCGAGTGCTGGATCCCGGAGGCCGACCGCGCGCTGTTCGCGGCCTGAACCCTCAGCGGTGGCGGCGGAAGTACACGATGTGATCGCCGAAGTCGGTGAGCGGACCGGTCTCGGCGGCCTGGCGAATACCGCTGGCGGGCAGGCGCGTGAGTTTGGCGAACATGGGGGTGTTGCCGAACGCCGCGCGCACCTGCGTCTCCGAGGCGTAGTCCGCGCCGAATTCGGCCAGCACACTGAAATTCAGTGGGGCGAGCGGTGTGTCGAGGGAACTCGACCCGGCCGGACGCCCCTGGGCCGCGTACTGGGTGGCCGCGCCGTCCTCGTACCAGCACAGCTCGTAGGCCAGCTTCTCGGTGGTGGTGACGCTCACCACCGGCCAGTGCTTCGAGAGCTTCAGCGCCAGTGGATGTTTGCCCACCGGTGCGACCTCCCACTTCAGGCTCTTCACCGAAATCCAGTGCTCGGAGGTGCGTTCCAGCAACACCACATCGTCGCCGAGAGTCTCCTCCGGATTGGGCTGCGGCTGCGGAATGCTCCAATGCTGTTGGTCCACACCGAGAAACGCGGTGGAGTCCACCACCTGCGCGCCATCGGCGGTGTAGGCGGCCAGCACCGCCGCGCGCACCTGTTCGAGCGCGTCGCTGTCGGAGCAGCGCACACTGAGCGCGCCGAAGGAGGTGGCGATCTCGGTGGGCTTGGACGGCAGATCCGGAAGCGCGCCCGCCGGAAGGGGTTTGAGCCCCACCAGCGCGAGCTTCCAATTGATCTCCTCGATGGTGGCCAGGTCGCCCGAGGTCTGGTACAGGATCTGCTGCTGGGTGAGGTAACCCGCGCGGTCCAGGGTGAGCGCGTCCAATTTGGTCAGCGCGGTGAGCGTCTTGCTGGTGAAGCCCAGATCCTCGATGCGGGTCTCGCGCAATTGCGTGGTCATCGCCGGGGTGGTGACCGCGGTGTACAGCTCCCGGTACATGGCCAGCGCCGGTTTGCGCTGCCGCCCGACCATGAAGGTGCGCAACAGCATATCCAGGCTCGCGATATAGCGTCCGGCCGTCTCCGGGTCGTTCGCGAACAGCGCGGCGCGAATGCGCACCGCGTCCGAGCTCGCGGCCACCGCGGTGTCGGGATCGAGGCGGCACAGCCACACCCCGCACTTGGACAGCGAGTCCGCGCAGGCCGCCGCGGCGTTCGGATAGGTCTGCGCCACATAGCGATACGCGTTGCAGGCCTCGCGAATGGTGTGCGTGGCCAGCTGCCGGTGCCCGATGGTGCGCGCCGCGTGCTCGAACAGCCGCAGCGCGTCCTGCACCTGTCCGGCGAATTTGGCGTCGACCCGCCCGGCGGTGAGCCAGCGCAGCCGAATGTGCACGGCCTCCTGCGCCGGTTCCAGCGCACCGGGTGATCGGTCTCGCACCGAGCTGTCGTTCTTGGTGGCGATCAGCGCGCTGGCGAGTTCGCACAGCGAGTCCGCCAGCCGCAGTTCGGTTTCGGCCGATCGGTCCGCGGCCGCCCGCCGATCGTCGGCCACCTGACGCTCGACGGCGCTCAGATCCATCGCGATCCCAACTCCCGCATCACCTCCGTGCTCGGTCGAATGCACGACCTCGCACGCACTCCCGGGCCGAGTCTGCCACAGTTTCGGTCGCGACAGCATCGGACCGGGTCAATCACCCGTCAATATCCAGCATCTCGCCAGCGACCATATGTCCGGATCGCGGTCGGCGGCCCGTGTCGCTAGAGGAACAGCAGCCCGCCCGCCAAGGTCAGCATGATCACCGCGATCACCGAATCCAGTACGCGCCAAGCGCTTTTGCGGGCGAACAGCGGGGCCAGATAGCGCGCACCGAAGCCGAGTGCGAAGAACCACACCATGCTGCCGAGCATGGCTCCCGCCGCGAGGAACCATCGATCCGGCGTGGCGAAGGTGCTGGCGTAGGAACCGAGCAGCACCACGGTGTCGAGATAGGCGTGCGGGTTGAGCCAGGTGACCGCGAGACAGGTCGCCACCGTCGCGCCGAGCGCCATGGACGCGCCGTGCGATTCACCCGTGAGCGCGCCGCCGGAGAGCGCGCGCTTCGCGGCCAGCACCGCGTAGCCGATGAGGAAGGCCGCACCCGCGTAGCGCAGCACGGTCATGACGGTCGGCGCGGACTGCACCAGCGCGCCCACGCCGCCGATCCCCATGCCGATGAGCGCCACATCCGAGAGCGCGCACACCGACACCACGGCCAGCACATGCTCGCGTCGAATTCCCTGGCGGAGCACGAAGGCGTTCTGCGCGCCGATGGCGACGATCAGGGACAACCCGAAACCCATACCGGAGAGCGCGGCCACGGCCGCCGACGAAGCATTCACGACTTCGACGGTAAGCGGCCAGCAATCTACAGACCAGCTAAAGATTCTGCGGCACCATTATGATTTCTTAACATGGACCTGCAACTGGACCAGCTGCGCGCGCTCGACGCCGCCGTCACCGAGGGCACCTTCGAGGCCGCCGCGCGCCGACTGCACGTGACGGCCTCGGCGGTCAGCCAGCGCATCAAAGCCCTGGAGGACGCGGCGGGCCGCATTCTGCTGCAGCGCACGAAACCGGTGCAGCCCACCGAATCCGGGCTGGCCGTGCTGCGCCTGGCTCGCCAGACCGCGCTGCTCATCGGTGATACCGCCCGCGAACTCGGCGAGGCCACCGACACCGAGCAACCCGCGAATCCCTTGCGCATTCCTATCGCCGTCAACGCCGATTCGCTCGCGACCTGGGTGCTGCCCGCGTTGGCGCGGCTCGGCCCCGGCATCTGCTTCGAGATCCACCGCGAGGACGAGGAACACACCACGCGGCTGCTGCGCGACGGCACCGTCATGGCCGCCATCACCGCCACCTCGACCCCGGTGCAGGGCTGTACGGTCCGGCCGTTGGGGGCCATGCGCTATCGGCCCACCGCCAGTCCGGAATTCGTGCGCACCTGGTTCGCCGACGGACCCACCGCCAAGGCGTTCGCGGTCGCGCCGGTGGTGCAGTTCGACCGCAACGACGACCTCCAGTACAAGCTCATCCGCCGCCACAGCCGCAAACCCCTGGACCCGCCCTGCCACTACATTCCCTCGTCCACCAGCTTCGGCGAGGCGATCACGCTCGGCCTCGGCTGGGGCATGATGCCCGATATCCAGGCCGCCGAGGATCTGGCGGCGGGGCGCATGGTGGCCTTCGACCCGCGCGGGGTCATCGATGTGCCGCTGTACTGGCAGCAGTGGCGGCTGGACTCCCCCACGCTGCGCGCGATCGCCGACACGATCGCCGAAGCCGCGGCGGTGGCGTTGCGGTGACGCGAGATCGGACCGGTCTCGTGCCAGACTCGACGGCATGAGCGAGCCTGCCCTCGATCCCGGTACCGACGACAAGCCCACACCCCCGCCCCGCGACCGCGGCGAGGTGATCGGCGGCGGACTGTTGTGGCTGGCCAAGTGGTCGCTGTGCCTGGTCGCCATCGCGGCGGGCGCGTGGGTGCTCGGCTGGATCGTGGCCCGACTGTGGGTGGCCATCCTGCCCGTCGCGCTGGCCATCGTCATCGCCACCGTGCTCTGGCCGCCGACGCGGTGGCTCGCCCAGCGCGGACTGCCACCCGCCGCCGCGGCCTCCGCGACCGTGGTCGGATTTCTCGGCATACTGATCGGAATCATCGCGCTCATCGTGCCGTCGGTGGTCGATCAGTCCCCGGCCCTGGCCGATCAGGCCTCCGAAGGCGTGAACCGGGTGCGCCAATGGTTGCAGGGCCCGCCGCTGAATGTGCGTGACGAACAATTGAATTCGGCCGTGGACGCCATTGTCAAACGCCTGCAATCCAGCGGTGAGCGTATTGCGACGGGTGTATTCAGCGGCGTCAGCACCGCCACCTCCGCCATTGTCACGCTGTTCCTGGTGCTGGTGCTGGTGTTCTTCTTCGTCAAGGACGGGCCGAAACTGCTGCCGTGGCTGCACGGCGTCATCGGCAATCGCAGCGGCCGCCATATCGAAGAGGTGCTCAATCGGGTGTGGATCACCCTGGGCGGATTCATTCGCACCCAGGCGCTGGTCAGTCTGATCGACGCGGTGCTCATCGGCGCGGGCCTGGTGATTCTGGGAATTCCGCTGGCCATGGTGCTGACCGTGCTCACCTTTCTCGGCGGATTCATCCCGATCGTCGGCGCGTTCGTGGCGGGCGCGCTGGCGGTGCTGGTGGCCCTGGTCGCCAAGGGCGTGCCCACGGCGCTCATCGTGCTGGCCATCATCATCGTGGTGCAGCAGCTGGAAGGCAATGTGCTGCAACCGGTTCTGCAAAGTCGCAGTATGCGGATGCACGCCGTCGTAGTCTTGCTGGCCATCACCGTCGGTGGCTCGCTGTGGGGAATTATCGGCGCGTTCCTGGCGGTGCCGGTGGCGGCCGTGGCCACGGTCGTGCTGCGCTATGTGCGCGAGCAGATCGACGCCGCCACGAATCCGCCCGAACCCGAGCCGAAGGACGAAATCACGGACGCGGCATGACAATTCGTGCCGGATGACCCGTCGCGACCGGCGATGGCGTCGCTACGACTCATGCGGATGTGCGAAAGTGTGAGTCGTATTCGCGAAAGGAAGGCAAACACGTGCCCCAGACTGTGCGCGGCGTGATCGCACGCTCGAAGAACGCCCCGGTGGAAGTCACCGAGATCGTCATTCCCGATCCCGGACCGGGCGAAGCGGTCGTGCGCGTGCAGGCGTGCGGGGTGTGCCACACCGATCTGCACTACCGCGAGGGCGGCATCAACGACGAATTCCCGTTCCTGCTCGGCCACGAGGCCGCGGGCATCGTGGAATCGGTCGGCGAGGGCGTCACCGATGTGGAGCCCGGCGATTTCGTGATCCTGAATTGGCGCGCGGTCTGCGGATCGTGTCGGGCCTGCCGCAAAGGCAAGCCGTGGTACTGCTTCTCGACCTTCAACGCGGCGCAGCCCATGACACTCACCGACGGCACCGCGTTGACGCCCGCGCTGGGTATCGGCGCGTTCGCGGAGAAGACCCTCGTGCACGCCGGGCAGTGCACCAAGGTGGATCCGACCGCCTCCCCCGCGGCCGCGGGCCTGCTCGGCTGCGGTGTGATGGCCGGTCTCGGCGCGGCCGTGAACACCGGTGCGGTGAGCCGAGGCGACAGCGTGGCCGTGATCGGCTGCGGCGGTGTCGGCAGCGCCGCCGTGGCGGGCGCGCGGCTGGCCGGTGCCACCACCATCATCGCCGTCGATCTCGACGAGCGGAAACTGGAGTGGGCCACCGGATTCGGGGCCACCCACACCGTGAACGCGTCCAAAGAGGATGCGGTGGAACGGATTCAGGAACTCACCGACGGGTTCGGCGCGGATGTGGTGATCGACGCGGTGGGGCGGCCGGAGACCTGGAAGCAGGCGTTCTACGCGCGTGATCTGGCGGGCACCGTGGTGCTGGTCGGCGTGCCCACTCCCGACATGACCCTCGATATGCCGCTCATCGACTTCTTCTCCCGTGGCGGATCGCTGAAGTCGTCGTGGTACGGCGACTGCCTGCCCTCGCGTGATTTCCCGTACCTGATCGAGCTGTACAAACAGGGCCGGTTCGATTTGGAAGCCTTTGTCTCCGAGACGATTCCGCTCGACGCCGTGGAGGCGGCCTTCACCAAGATGCACCACGGCGAGGTCTTGAGATCGGTGGTGGTGCTCTAGTGGCCCGCGTCGACCACACCGTCACCTCCGGCACCTTCAGCCTGGACGGGCAGACCTTCGATGTCGACAACAATGTGTGGGTCGTCGGCGACGACTCCGAATGCGTCGTCATCGACGCCCCGCACGATGTGTCGGCCATTCTGAAGCTGGTGGGCGACCGGCGCGTCACCGCCATCCTGGCCACCCACGCGCACGACGATCACATTCGGGTCGCTCCCGAATTGTCCAGGGAGACAGGCGCTCCCGTGCTGCTGCACCCGGACGATCTGGTGCTGTGGCGACTCACCCACCCCGACCGACTGCCCGATGCCGAGCTCAGCGACGGGCAGGTCATCGAGGTGGCGGGCACCTCGCTGCGGGTCATGCACACGCCCGGCCACGCGCCGGGCGCGTGCTGTTTCCACGCCCCCGATCTGGGGGCGGTCTTCACCGGCGACACTCTGTTCCACGGCGGCCCGGGCGCGACCGGTCGCTCGTACTCCGATTTCGGCACGATCGTCACCTCGATCGCCGACCGCCTCTTCACACTGCCCGGCACCACCGTCGTACACACCGGCCATGGGGAGGACACCAGTATCGGCGCGGAGGCGCCGCATCTGAAGGAATGGCTTCGTCGAGGACACTGAAATCGCCTGTGCGCGATACCTGATCAGGGATACCGTTGAAGATATGATCGAAGGCACCGAGCTACTCGGCTCACCGGCCGAGCTCACCAATGACGCGACGCTGCGGCGCATGTCGACCGATCGCCGCCGCCTGCTCATGGACCTGGTGGCGCAGCGCCGAACGGCGGGCCTGTCGCAAACCGAGATAGCCGCCCGCATGCACACCTCACAATCGGCGGTGGCCCGCCTCGAGGCCGGACAGGTCGACGTACGCATCTCCACCCTGGAGCGCTACGCCGCCGCCATCGGCAGCCGCATCACCTGGCAGCTCGGCCCCGGAGAAAGCTGACAGCACAGCGGTTTTCGTGGCTTGCGGTGGCGCCCCCGGGTGGACATGTGTTTGAATACCGCGTCACATATGCGCTACCGGGGGGATCACCGCAGCTTGTCCACGTTCGAAACACGCCCTGACGCCGAACCTTTCGCCGAACCCAACGGTGTCTACTGCCAGTACTGCGGGTCCACTCCGGCGGTGGATGTCACCTTTCGCGCGCACCGCGGACTGGTGTTCATGATGCAATTCCGCAAAGTGCCCGGGCCGTTCTGCCGCGACTGCGGGCTGGCCACCTTCCGGTCGATGACGGGTGACAGCCTGTGGCAGGGCTGGTGGGGATTCGCCTCCCTGTTCATCAATCCCATCACCATCGCGATCAATCTCTTCGCGCGCCAACGCGTCGTGAATTTGCCGCCGCCGATTCCGGGCGCGCCGTACCAGCCCGCCGATCCCGGCCGCCCGCTGCACCAACGCCCGCAGATTCTCGGCGCACTGTTCTTCATCCCGGTCCTGGTGCTGCTGTTCACCATCGTCTCGGGCATGGTCGGCTCGTAGCGGCGCTCACTGCAATGTCGCCTCGGCGAGCTCCTCGACCACATCGCCGAGTTCGCCGCGGGCGCGAAAAGCGTTGAGCTGGCGGCGCGCGCCGTTGCCGCGGGCCATGAGGGTGGCGATGGCGTCGTCGACGAAGGCGCGGTCGCCCAACTCCTCCAGGGCGGGTGCGACGCGCTCGATGAGGGTGCCGAGCAGGTCGCGGGAGGGGATCAGTTGTCCGTCGACCGGATTGACGCCGTCGCCGTCGATGCCGAGCCGCGCGGCCTTCCAGTACGCCGCGCGCAGGACGTCGTCCGCGATCACCGGGGCCTGCCGTCCGGCCGCGAGATCCTTGCGCGCCGTCATGACCGTGGCCCGCACCAAGGCGGCCAGGAGAGCCGATTCCTCCACGGTGGCGGGCACATCACTGACCCGGATCTCCACGGTCGGGAAGGTCACCGAGGGCCGCACATCCCAATACACCATCTTGCGGTCCAGGATCACGCCGAGCGAGAGCATCATCTCCACGGCCGCGTCGTATTCGTGGACCGAGGAGAAGTGCGGGGGCGGACCGGCACTGGGCCAGCGCCGCCACAGCACGCTGCGCCAACTGGCGTAGCCGGTCTCGATGCCGTGGTAGATGGAGGAATTCGCGGTCAACGCCAGATACAGCGGCAGCCAGGGTCGCAGGAAATTGCTGACCTGCAGCGCCGCCTCGCGGTCGGGAACGGCGACATGGACGTGGCAGCCGCACAGCCCCTGCTCGTGCGCCAGAATGCCGAAGTCCTCGGCAATGCGCCGGTAGCGCGGCGTACTGGTGACCGGCAGATCATCCGACGGCGTCGGCGGTATGCCCGCCGCCAGTAACAGGGCGTCGTTCTTCTCCGCGCACGCCGCCACCCCTCGGCGCAATTCCCGCAACTCGGTCAGTAGGCCGGTGGTGGTGGAGTGCACGCGGGTACTGGTCTCCACCTGACAGCGGGTGAATTCCAATTGCAGGTCTATTCCCGAATCCGCGGCGGTGCGGGCGACATCCACATTCTTGCCGACCGGCGTGCCCGTTCGCGGATCCACGAGGAGGAATTCTTCTTCGACGCCGACTGTCGGTGGGGCTTCCACAGCTACCGAGTACCCCCTGATCGTGTTCTACGACATCTCGATCTCGTAGAACTCCAGACCCGATCCAGCATGACCCGTGGAATCACAACCCACAAGGAACGACCGGTCGGAAGGTAACGGTCGGGGCACAAACTTGATCTTGTAGCAATTACCCAGCACACTCGAGAGATTGGGCAATGCAGACCGAACGGCTCGACCAGCGAACGCTAGGAGTAGCTCGTGTCCGTCTATCTGTACCGGTGGGGCAAATTCGCGTATCGGCGCAAGTGGGTGGTCCTCCCCGTCTGGTTGATTCTGTTCCTGCTGCTCGGCGGCCTCAGCGCCCAAGTCAAAGAGCCGATGAGCAATTCCTTCGACATTCCGAACCTGCCGTCGGAGCGCGCGAACGCCATCCTGGACAAGCACTTTCCGGGCATGTCGCAGGAATTCCAGTTCGACGCGGTCACCGGCACGTATGTGATCGGCGCACCGGAAGGCCAGAAGCTCACCGACCCCGCCAACCGCGCGGCCATCGAGGGTTTGGTCGGGCAGCTCGAGGGCCTGGGCATCGTCGATCACAGCAAACCGCTGGTCGATCCGATCACCCTGGCCGAGCAGATGAACTGCCTCGACGGCGACCGCACCTCGACCGAGTTCGTGTCCCGATGCAGCAACGCCCCGCTCAATGTGCTGAATCCGAGCGATCCGGATTCGGTCGCGGTGCTGACGGTGCCCTTCGCCATCAAGGATTTCACCGCGATCACCGCCGAGGATCGCGCGGCCGCCTACGACGTCGCCGACGGTGCGCGCGCGGCGGGGCTGACGGTGGAGATGTCGGGCAGTATTGCCATGGAGCAGCAGCAGCCCAGCGGCAAGTCCGAGATGATCGGCATGGGCTTCGCCTTCCTGGTCATGATCATCTCGTTCGGCGCGATCGTCGCCGCGTTCGTGCCGATCATCACCGCCATCGTGGGATTGGGCGCGGCCACCTCGTTCATCTTCCTCGGCACCGCGGTGACCGATGTTCCCAGCTTCACCACATTCCTGGCGTCGATGATCGGTATCGCGCTCTCCATCGACTACGCGCTGTTCATCGTGTCCCGGTACAAACATGAACTGGCGGTGCAGGATTCGCCGGAGGAGGCGGCCGGTGTCGCCCTGGGCACCGCCGGTTCGGCGGTCGTCTTCGCCGGGTCGACGGTGATCATCGCGCTGGTCGGATTGAGCATCGTCGGCGTGCGGTTCCTGACGTTCATGGGTTTGGGCGGTGCGGTCGCGGCGGCGTTCGCGGTGCTGGTCGCGCTCACGCTCATGCCCGCGCTGCTGGGCGCGTTCGGGCGGGTGCTGTTCAAGCCGAAGCTGCCGCTCATCGCGCAGCACGATCCGGAGGACGACAGCCAGTCGAGTCTGGGTATGCGCGTGGGGCAGCTGATCGGCAAGGCTCCGGCGGTGACGCTGATCCTCAGTGTGCTGGTGCTCGGTGCGCTGGCGATTCCGGCGGTCGGCATCAATCTCGGGCTGCCCGGTGAGGACAGCTTCCCCAAGACCTCCACGGTCCGAAAGGCATACGAATTGCGCACCGAGGGCTTCGGCGCCGGTAGCAATGGCGTGCTTCAGGTGGCGGTCGATCTGGACGATGTCGCGGCGGATCAGCGCGAAGCCGCGGTGACCGCGCTGCGCGACGAGCTCGCCTCCTATCCGGATATGAACTATGTGACCGAGCCGGTGTGGAGCGAGGATCGGCAGGGCGCGCGTTTGGAGGGCGTGCCCAAGACCGGGCCCAATGACCAGGCGACCAAGGATCTGGTGCGGGATGCGCGAGATGCGGAGGGGCAGTTCCAATCTCAATACGGCATGGAGTACGGCATCACCGGAACCACCGCGATCTACGCCGATATCGACCACGTACTGCTCAACAAGATCGTGCCCTATCTGGCCATCGTGGCCGGTGCGGCCTTCCTGTTGCTGATCGCCGTATTCCGTTCCGTGCTGGTGCCTTTGACGGCGGCGCTGGGATTCCTGCTCTCCATGGCGGCCACCTTCGGCGCGACGGTGTTGATCTTCCAGGAGGGCAAGCTCGGCTTCATCGACGATCCGCAGCCGATCGTGAGCTTCCTGCCGATCATGTTGATCGGCTTGGTATTCGGTCTGGCGATGGACTATCAGGTCTTCCTGGTCAGTCGCATGCGCGAGGAGTACGTCCACGGCCGCGCGCCCAAGGAAGCCATGATCAGGGGCTATCACCACGGCGCGCGCGTGGTCACCTCGGCCGCCGTCATCATGATCTTCGTGTTCGGCTCCTTCCTGATGGAGCCCGACGCCACCGCCAAGTCCATGGGCTTCGCTCTGGCCGCCGGTGTGCTGCTCGACGCCTTCATCGTCCGCATGATCCTCATCCCCTCCCTGCTGGTGCTGATGGGTGAATCGGCCTGGTGGATTCCGAAGTGGCTCAGCAAGATCGTGCCCGATATCGATGTGGAGGGGGCACGGGTGCGCAAGCTGCAAGCGGCCGAGACGGAGGGTGAGGAGTCGATATCCGTCCGCTGACCGCTCGGGCGGTGTCGCGGGCTAGCGCACGCCGTCGAGGGCGAACAGGTGGAAGGCGGTGCGTCCGGCGCGGCCGAAGTTGTTGTCGGAGGCGATGATCAGGGTGCGGGTGCCGTCGGGGAGGGTGGGGCCGAAGGTGAGGCCCTCCGCGCACTCCGGGTCGATGCCGTTGGCGCGGAAGTCGAACAGCAGTCGCTTGGGCATGGTGCGGGCGGTCGGGGCGACGGCGGTGCCCGTCACCGGATCGGCTCCCGCCGTGGTGGTTTCGTAGAGGCGGGCGGTGAAGCCGAGGCCCGGGATCATGCCGCGTTCCAAGGACAGGTAGCGGTCTTCGTCGAGGGCGAGGATTTCGGAGACGCCCGTGGAGCCGGGTGCGGCGACCAGGGCCGCGCGGTCGACCGGGTAGAGGTACTCGCCGAGGTCGGCTCCGGTGGCAGCGTCGATGCGCACCAAGCGAGCGCGGCCCTCGTCGACGATCCCGGATTCGGGGCCGTCCTGTACGAGGGTGTTCTCGCTCATCGTGACGAGCGCGCCGCCGTCGAGGGTCATGGGCTCGAAGCCCTGGTTGTCGCGAATCCCGGCCACCAGCTGACCGGAAGCGTCGAGGCGGGGCGAGAATGCCTCGGGCAGTGGCAGATCCCGCACATACCCGCCGTCGAGCGTCGCCTGCCGCACGAACCCGGCCTGCCCGACCTTCGCCTCGCCCTCACTGGTGTAGTAGAAGCCGCGACGGTCCGGGGTCCACCGAATGGCCTCCGGGTCGGCGGTCCGCGGCGGATACAGTTCGCCTTCCGCATTGCGCAGCGCGACAACCCGTTCGAACTCCGGCGCACCCAGCCTGCCATCCGCGCCGACGGGCAGGCGCAAGGTGTACGCACGCACCGGCCCCGACTCGCCCCGGTTGTCGCTGATCGCCACATACGACCCGCTCTCCGGGTCGTAATCGATGCCCGACAGCCCGCCGATCTTCTCGCCGTCGAACTCGACATCGTCGCCGATCACCACCGAATTCACATACCGCACCCCCACCGGAGCGACCTCGGCCTGCCCCACCCCCACACAGCTACCCGCCGCGATTCCCGCCGCCGCCAACACCACCGTGGTTCTCCGCAAGCCCATCACGCGATCATGGTGCCACGCGCTATGTGTCGGTGCCCGGGTCCACAATGCGGTATGGCCTTCGACGAGATGCTCGCGGAACGAATTCGGGACGCCCTCGGCCCCGACCGCGCGGACGCGACCGAGAAGAAGATGTTCGGCGGACTCGCCTTCCTCATCAGCGGCAATATGGCCGTGGCCGCCGCCAGGGAAGGCGGGCTGCTGGCCCGAGTGGACAAGGACGATGCCCCGAACCTCTTGCGCCGCAACGCCGTAGAACCCATGGTCATGGGCGGCCGCGAAATGCACGGCTGGCTACGGGTCACCCCCGCCGCCATCGCCGACGACGCGACCCTCGAGGAATGGGTACGCCGCAGTGTGAACTTCGCCCGCACCCTGCCGCCGAAGTAGGCAGGTGCCCTCGATCAGTGGCCGGGACCGAAGAGATGGTCCAGCAGGCGATCGACGAGGGGGATGGCGAGGTCGGGGGTGCCGTAGCCGCTGGCCAGGCCCTGGGTGAGCCCGCCCATGGCCGCCACCGCCAGTTCGGCGTCGAGGGCGGGGTCCATCGACACGGTGGGGTCCAGGGCTCGGGCGCGGGTCAGTTGCTCGGCGATCATGGCCACCAGGTACTTCGGCGGGCCCATCAGCTCGTCGGTGCTCATACCCTCGCCGGTGCGGGCGGCGAGGTTGAATACGCCGAGGACGATGGTGTCGCGGCGGGAGGCTTCGTCCAAGGGGAGGAGGGCGAGGAGGATCGCGCGGAGCGTGGCCCGCGGCGAGGCGCCCTCGCCCAGTTCGGTCAGGGCGTGGGCGAAGCGTTGGCCGCTGTCCACCACGACCGCCTGGTGGGTGGCGCGGAGGAACTCCTTCTTGGTGCCGAAGTAGTACTGCACCAGGCGAACCGAGATTCCGGCTTCGGCGGCCACGGACTGGAAGGTCGCCGCCTCCAGTCCGCGGGTGGCCACCACCCGCCGTACCGCGTCGGTGATTTCGCGTCGGCGCTGTTCGTGGTCGACCAACCGGGGCACGACCGCTCCTCCCTTGTCCGTGGGGGTGTGGCGAAGGCAGTCATGGTACGCGCATACCACGCCGCACCGGGTCAGCCACCGCGCCTTGGGTTCCGGCAAATCGGACGCAAAGAACGGGCTACCGCGAGTCGAGGGTTCGGTGCGCGCCTGCCTGCTCCGGAATCAGACCAGGTGGTACCCGATATCCAGGAATTTCGGCGGCGACACGATTAGCCGACACGATTTTCGGGTACGAAATTCACGCCTACTGCGCGTTTCCACCGCAAATCCCTCGCGTCGCACGACACAATGATGCCCACACCTCCAGGTGGTCAGTGCTCGACGAGATGGTCGCATCACCCTGTTGGCGTCACCCAGGGCGGTGCGGCACGGGAGAGAGGTCGCGGACTTCATGAGCAGTAACCGCAGTATCAGTCAGGCAGCGCGATGCGCGGTGTACCTCGGCATCGTGTCGGCCGGAATCGCCATGGCGGCGCCCGCGCAGGCGGAACCGCTGTGGCCCGGTGGACCTGACGTTCCAGGCGTCCCGGCGATCGTGCAGCCGGAGCAGGCGATGACCGCGCCGTGCTCGGCGGCCGCCCGGGCGTGCTTGCAGCTGGGCACGAACGAGGCCTGGTTGATGGACAACGGCAAGGTGGTCTTCGGTCCGACGCCGATCTCGCACGGCAAGTCGGGCTACGAGACGCCGCCGGGCAGTTTCAAGGTCTTCATCAAGAAGCCGTTCCACTGGAGCACCATGCACAACGCTCCCATGCACTACGCCATGTTCTTCAACGGCGATATCGCTTTTCACGTGGGCCCGATCGAATCCAAGTCACACGGCTGCATTCGCATGACCTGGGACGGGGCGCGGGAGTTCTACAACTACCTGAACCTGGGCGACATCGTGGAGGTCGTGCCGTAACCGGTCGCCACCGAACGACGCCAGGGCGGCCCCGCGCAGCGATGCGGGGCCGCCCTTTTCGTCCGACCGTCCCTTATGCGGTGGCCTCGACCCGACCGCACTGGCATGCTGACGGCGTGGGCACCGCCGAGATCACCATCGAGTTCGCTCCCGAGCTGCGACTTTTCGTGGCGGCGGCGCGCCGTGTCGGCCCCGGCGCGGTGCGCGTCGACGGTGTCTCGACCCTGGGCCACCTGGTGGAATCGCTCGGCGTGCCGCTCACCGAGGTGGGTGCGCTGCTGGTCGACGCCCGTCCGGTCGCGCCCTCGCACATTCCCGCCGCGGGCGAGACCATCACCGTCGGCGCGGTCGCGCGGCCCCAAACCCTCCCGGACGCACCGCGATTCCTGCTCGACATCCATCTCGGCACCCTCGCGCGCCGACTGCGCCTGCTCGGTATCGACGCCGCCTACGAGAATCCGGATATCGGCGATGCCGCCCTGGCCACCCGTTCGGCCGCCGAAGCGCGCATCCTCTTGTCGCGCGACCGAGGTCTGCTGCGCCGCCGCGAAATCTACGCCGGGGCCTATATCTACAGCCATCGCCCGGCCGACCAACTCGACGACGTGCTCTCGCGCTTCGCTCCCCCGCTACGCCCCTGGACCCGCTGCACCGCGTGCAACGGCATGCTGCGCGCGGTCGACCGAGAAGCGGTGCGGCACATGGTCCCCGACGGCACCGAGCACTGCTACGACACCTTCGCCCAATGCGCCGACTGTGGGCAGGCCTATTGGAAGGGCGCGCACCACGCTCGCCTGGACGCCATCGTCATGCGAGCCCAGCAGCGCTACGGCGCCGAGGCCCTCACCACGCCCGGCGCCCCGCCGCCGGAGGGCAACGGGGCGCCGGGCGAGCCCTGAACAGGTCAGGGCGTGACGATGGCGAAGTTCGGATCCGGCTTGTCCAGCACCTCTTTGAGCTGCTTCACCTTGCTCGGATCGCCCGACACCCGTACCGCGCCCGATTTCACGGCATCGGCGATGTCCTTGCCGCCCGCGAGCACCCCGATGAGCGTCGGCCGCGACAGTGTGAAGGTGGCATCGGCCGGGCCGGAATCCGGCTCCCCCGGAATCTTGTCGTAGTGCACCAGCACGCCATTGTGCAGATCCACTCGGTGCGTACGGTTCTCGTCGGTGATCACCCAGTCGGTAACCATCTTCATATCCCACGCCTTGGGCCCGTTGATGAGCAGCGCGACCGAATCGAACACCTGCTCCACGGTGAGCGCGGCGATCAGGCTCGCCGAATTCGCCTTGGTCGGTGTACCGAACGAGCCATTGCGCAGCTCGTAGGCCCCGGACAGGTAGAAGTTGCGCCAGGTCGCGTTCTCCGACCCGTACCCCAGCTGCTCGAATGCGCTGGCCTGCAACATCTTCGCCTGCTGGTTGTTCGGATCGGCGAAGATCAGGTAGTTCAGGACCTGCACCGCCCACCGGTAGTCGCCGTCGGAGTACGCCTTGCGCGCGGTCTTCAACACTCCGTCCGCGCCACCCATGGCCTCGACGTGCCGCTTGCCGGAATCGACCGGCGGATGCTCCCACAGGTGCGCCGGATTGCCGTCGAACCAGCCCATGTAGCGCTGGTAGATGGCCTTCACGTCATGGCTGACCGACCCGTAGTAGCCGTGGTTGTACCACTTGGCCTGGATGGCGGGCGGCATCTGGATCATCTCCGCGATCTCGGTGCCGACATACCCCTGGTTCAGCAGGCGCAGCGTCTGGTCATGCAGGTAACCGTACGTATCCCGTTGCAGCCCCAGCCATTCCACGATCTTGTCGGTGCCCCAGGCGGGCCAGTGGTGCGAGGCGAAGGCGACATCGGACTTGTTGCCGAACATATTGATGGTCTCGGTCAGGTACTTGGCCCAGACGTGGGCGTCGCGCACCACCGCGCCGCGCAGCGTCACGATGTTGTGCAGGGTGTGCGTCGCGTTCTCGGCCATACACAGCGCCCGATGGTCGGGGAAGTAGAAGTTCATCTCCGAGGGGGCCTCGGTGCCCGGCGTGATCTGGAAGACGATCTTCACGCCATCGATCACTTCCTCCTGCCCGGTCCGGGTGATGTCCTTGGTCGGCGCGATGAGGCTGACCGTTCCGAGCGAGGTGGTCATGCCCAGGCCCGCGCCGACCTGTCCCTTGTCACCGCGCGGCAGCGCCGCGCCGTACATATAGGCCGAGCGCCGCGTCATGGCGGTTCCCGCGTAGATGTTCTCGGCGACGGCGTGTTCCAGGAAGCCCTGCGGCGCGAGCACCGGTACGCGACCCGAGTTCACGTCCTCGACCGTGGTCACGCCCATCGCGCCACCGAAGTGGTCGACATGCGAGTGCGTGTAGATCATGCCGGTAACCGGTCGATTGCCACGCTTGGACCGGTACAGCTCGAGCCCGGCCTTGGCGGTCTCCACCGAAATGAGCGGATCGATGACTACCACGCCGGTGTCGCCCTCGATGATCGTCATATTCGACAGGTCCAGACCGCGAATCTGGTAGATGCCGGGAACGACCTCGTAGAGCCCCTGCTTGACCACGAGTTGGCTCTGCCGCCACAGGCTCGGGTGCACCGAATTCGGGCAGCTGCCCTGGAGGAAGCCGTAGGACTCGTTGTCCCACACTACTTTTCCATCGGCGTCCTTGACCGTATCGGGTTCCAGTTTGGCGAGGAACCCGCGATCGGTATCGGCGAAGTCGGCGGTATCGGAGAACGGCAGCGAGGACTGCGCCGCCCGCTGCTGATCGACGATCTTGCCGCTGGGATCGACGGCGGTCTTGGTGGTCTGCTCGGCATCGGTGGCCTGGTCGTCGTCGGCGCAGCCGGTGAGCGCGGATCCGACGCCCACCGCCGCCAGCGCGGCGGCCCCCGCGCCGATCACCCCGCGCCGGGAAAATGTGAAGCGCCCGGCCCCGCGGTGGTTCTCGGCCTCGTCGCGGACTTCGTCGACCATCGTTGCTCTCCTTGTCGTATGGGTTGCGCAAGAGCCGAACGTTCGATAGCTGATCAGTAGCCATCACTCTACTAGCTATTGCAGTGTGACTGCAATATACTCGGATCCGTGTCAGCCACAACCCGGCGTCGTCGCGACCCGGAACAGACCCGGAACGCCATCATCGCGGCCCTGTTGGACGCGGTGCACGACGGTGACTTCGCTCCGACGACCAAGACCCTCGCCCAGCGCGCGGGCGTCTCCGAGCGCAGCATCTTCGTGCACTTCCCGACCCGAGACGACCTGCTCGTCGCGGCCACGGACGCGCAGTCACGACGGGTCGAGGAGCTCATCGCGACCGTCGACCCGGACGCGCCCCTCGACGAGAGAATCGAGGCGGTGGTGCGCCAGAGCGCGGCCGTCTTCGCGATCCAGCGCAATCCCCGCATGCTCGGTCTGCTCGAATCGGGCACCGTCGCGGCGGTGGACGACCGCATGCGCCTGACCGATCAGCGCATTCGCGACGGCCTGGCGCGCGTCTTCGCCCCCGAGCTCACCCGCGCCGGCGACCTCGACACCGAACTCCTGGACCTGGTCGAGGTGCTGGCGTCCTGGCCGTTCCGCCACCATCTCATGGAACGCCGCAGCGCCTCCGAGGCCGATTCCTCGAAGGCGCTGCGCCGGGCACTGCTGAAACTGTTGGGCTGAGCGGGTTTTCGCTCAGGCGGGCAGCCCGAGCCCGGCCGCGAGCACCGGCCAGGACTGCTTGAGCGCGTCCTCCCAGTAACCCCACGAGTGCGTGCCGGACGGCGTGAAATCGTAGGTGGCCGGAATTCCCAGCTGGTTCAGCTTGGCCTGCAGATTGTGGCTGCACATGGAGGTGGCCGCCTCGAGTCCGCCGCCCAGCAGCACCTGGTTGGCCAGTCCGCCCGCACCGGGCAGGGTGTGCGGTCCGTTCAAGGTGTCGTACTGCCCCGGCAGGCCGGACCCGCTGGAGATGAACAGATTCAGCCCGCGCAGCTGATCGGCGTGCACGTACGGATCGTTCTCCGCCCACATGGGATCGCCCTTGGGGCCGTACATGTTCACGGTGTCCCCGCCGCCCGCGGCGACCACCGTGTTCACGAAGTCGTAGCCCACGGGATCGCTGATCTGCGCGCACCCGCTGTAGGCGGCCACCGATCTGTACAGCCCGGGCGCGGCGATGGGCAGTTGCAGCACCGAGGTGCCCGCCATGGACAGTCCGGCAATGGCATTGAGCCCGTTGGTGTTCAGCGCCTTGTCGATGAGCGGCGGCAGCTCCTCGGTGAGGAAGGTCTTCCATTTGTTCACGCCGAGCTTGGGATCCGGTGCGCGCCAGTCGGTGTAGTAGCTGAACTGCCCGCCGATGGGCTGGACGACATTCACGTTCTTGTCGGCCAGGAAGTTCAGGGCGTCGGTCTGTTTGGTCCAGGTGGCACTGTCCTCACCGCCGCCCGCGCCATTGAGCAGATACAGCGTCGGCGCGGAGTGCGAGGTGTCGGCGGGCCGCTGCACATCGACCTCGATCTCGCGGTCCATGGCCGCGGAGTACACCCGCAGCTTCAGGTCGCGATCGGATACCGCGGTACTCGAGACGATCTTGGAGCCGTCCGCGGACGTCCCCGCCGGGGCGACGGCCGCGACCGAGTCGGCCGCGGCGGGACCCGCGACGGCGATCGGCAGCAGCGCGGTCGCGGCCGCCACCGCCAGGACGATGATTCCTCTGTTCTTCGGTAGGCGCACCCGACCACCGTGCCCAAGCAAACTGAGAATTAACTAGACGCTTGCTAGTTGCGGCCTGAGAGGGCTGGTCAGCGAGGGGCCATGCGAATCGCGCCGTCGAGGCGAATCACTTCCCCGTTCAACATGGCATTGTCCACGATATGCGCTACGAGAGCGGCGAATTCGTCCGGATCGCCGAGGCGTTGCGGATGCGGCACTTGCTGGGCCAGCGACTCCCGCGCGGGCTCCGGCAGCGCCGCCAGAAGTGGCGTATCGAACATACCGGGTGCAATGGTGACCACTCGGATCAGCCGCTCCCCCAGATCCCGTGCCAGCGGCAGGGTCATACCGGCGACGGCCGCCTTGGACGCGGCGTAGGCGGCCTGGCCGATCTGCCCGTCGAAGGCCGCCACCGACGCGGTGTTCACGATCACGCCGCGCTCCCCGCCGATCGGCTCGAGCCGCGCCATCCGCTGCGCGCCGAGGCGCAGCACATTGAACGTGCCGACGAGATTCACCTCCACCACGACCTGGAGGCGTGCAGCGGAATCACATTGTCGCCGTTGAGAACCCGCCCCGGCAGACCGATCCCGGCACAGTTGACCACGGCCCGCAGCTCCCCGAGGGCCTCGGCGGCGTCGAACGCGGCCGCCACCTCCCCCTCCTCGGTCACGTCACCGGGTACGAAGACCGCGGCATCCCCCAGCTCCTCGGCGATGCGCACGCCGTCGGAGTCCTCGAGATCGAACAGCACCACCCGTCCGCCGTCGGCCACCACCCGTCGAGCGGTGGCCAGACCGAGTCCGGAGGCGGCTCCGGTCACCAGGGCGACGTGGTCGCGAATCTGCATGGTCGGGGTTCCTTCCGAGCGATGTCCCGTCGACCATATGAGTAGCAGAACGAATTCATGTTCTCAACAAGAACTCTTTTCCAGAATGGCATTCCGGCAGCTCGACGCCACACCGTGCAGGCAGCCCACGGCTGGAGGCAGACGATGCGGCAGTCGAGGAATCGACCCGCGCCGAGCGGATGGCGGCCGTGGTCCTGTTCAGGCGGAGCGGGATTCGACCTTCTCGGCCGAACCCTGACGCACGGCCCGGCGGGTGAAGCGCAGGATGCCGTCCTCGAGGGCGCCCTTGCGGAGCAGGGCGCGGTCGCGGAAGTAGTTGTTGATGACCAGCCACGGGCCCCGGGTGCCCTGGCGCGGCATCACGCCGTCACCGCGCTGGATGTAGCCGGAGGTCAGCGCGCCGCCCATGAGCGACGCCTCGGACTTGTCGCCCTCCTCGGGCACCGCGACCACCTTCGTGAATCCGTTGTCGCGCATATGGTTCAGCAGGCGGCAGAAGTATTCGGCGGCCAGGTCGGCCTTGAGGGTCCAGGACGCGTTGGTGTAGCCGAGGACGACCATGGCGTTGGGGACATTGCCGAGCAGAGAACCCTTGTAGGCCACCAGATCTCGCGTGGCGAGGGTCTCGCCGTCCACCTCCAGGGCCGCGCCGCCGAGCATCTGCACGCTGAGACCCGTCGCGCTGACCACGATGTCGGCGGGGATCTCATCGCCGGACTCGAGCTTGATACCGGTCTCGGTGAAGGTCGCGATGCGGTCGGTCACGATGGAGGCGCGCCCGCTGCGCAGCACCCGGAACAGATCACCGTTGGGCACCACGCACAGTCGCTGATCCCAGGGGTTGTAGCTCGGGGTGAAGTGCTTCATATCGATGCCGGAGCCGACCTGCGCGCGCACCGCGGCGAGCATGAGCTTGCGGGAGAGCTTCGGATTGGTGCGCGAGAGCTGGTAACTCGCGCGCTGCAGCGCGATATTGCGCGCCCGCCCCGCCTTGTAGGCCAGGGCGGCAGGCACTTTCGCGAATTTCATGCCCACCGCGACCGGATCGTCGGCGGGCAGCGCGGCGATGTAGGTGGGCGAGCGCTGCAACATGGTGACGTGCGCGGCGTCGCCGCTCATGGCCGGAATCAGGGTGATGGCGGTCGCGCCGGAGCCGATCACCACGACCCGCTTGCCGGAGTAGTCGAGATCCTCGGGCCAGTGCTGCGGGTGCACGATCTGGCCGCCGAAGTTCTCCTCACCCGGGAATTCGGGCCGATAGCCATTGTCGTAGTCGTAGTAGCCGGTGCAGCCGACGAGGAAATCGCTGGTGTAGGTCTCGGTCTCGCCGGTGCGCTCGTCGGTGGCCTCGACGGTCCAGACCTCGGCCGCGCTGTCCCAGCTCGCCTTCATCACCCGGCGGCCGAAGCGAATGCGGTCGGTGACGCCGTATTCGGCGGCGGTGTCCTCGATGTACTGACGGATGTGGGGTCCGTCGGCGAGCACCTTGGTGCCCATCCAGGGCCGGAAGCCGTAGCCGAAGGTGTACATATCCGAATCGGAGCGAATGCCCGGGTAGCGGAACAGATCCCAGGTGCCGCCGATGGCGGTGCGGCGTTCCAGGATGAGATAGCTGCGCCCGGTGCCCTCCTTGGTCAGATGGCAGGCCATGCCGATACCGGACAGGCCCGCGCCGATGATCAGTACGTCGACATGCCGCGTCATTGGGGTACTCGCTTCGTCTGGTCTCGCCCCGGACACCGTCGTCGGAGCACCCCTGCATGTTAGGTGTTAATTTAGGTTACGTCTACTCCGGCGGAGAGGATCGGCCGGTCGACCCACGATTCGCCCGGTCGCGCGGCTGGCCGTGCCGAAGTGGGCTTCCTGGCGCGCCGGGCCGAGTGAGGACAAACTGGAAGCCGTGACTCGCATGCCACTGCGACCCCCTCGCGTCGAGGGCGGTGCCCGATGACCACGCTCGCCCGCGGCGAGAACCGTCCCGCGCCCGGTGACCGCATGACCGTCACCGTCGCGTGCTCCGCCCCGGTCGATGTCTCGGCGCTACTGCTGGGCGCGAACGGGAAGGTGCGCTCGGACGGGGACTTCATCTTCTTCAACCAACCGGCCGGGCCGGGCGTGACCTACCGCCACGGCCAGGGGCACGGCGACATGGTGGATGTGCACACCGGGATGGTGCCGCCGGATGTCGACACCGTGGTGATCACCGCCAGCCTGGACGGTCGCGGGCCGTCCAGCTTCGGCGGCGCGAATCTGACCGCCACCATCCAATCGCCTTCGGGGAGCGTCACTTTCCCGATGAGCGGCTTGACCACCGAGACGGCGGTGGTGTGCGTGGAGATCTACCGGCGCGGCGGCGCGTGGAAGATTCGCGCGGTCGGGCAGGGCTACGACAACGGCTTGGCCGGGATCGCGACGGCGTTCGGCGTGAATATCGACGACGAGCCCGAGCAGACCCCGCCGCCCGCCACACCGCCGCCCACGGCCGCGCCGCCACCCGGCTACGCCCCGCCGCCACCGCAACCTCCGTCCTATTCCCCACCGGCACCGGCGTACACCCCCGCCGCCCCCATGCCCGCACCGCAGCGAGGAGCACAGCCCATGCAGAGCGACCTGTTCAATGCCAGCCATGCCGAGGTCACCGGCCTCGGCATTCAGAAGCAGGGCAGCAAGATGGTCAAGGTCGGCGTGAACGGCGAGGTCATGGCGCGGGCCGGGTCGATGGTGGCCTATCAGGGCGATATGAAGTTCCAGGCGCTGGGCTCCGGCGGTATCGGCCGCGCCATCCAACAGCACCTCACCGGTGAGGGCGTGCCGCTCATGAAGGTGTCGGGGCGCGGCGATCTGTTCCTCGCCAATGCCGCCTCCGATGTGCACCTCATCGATCTGGACGGCACCGACGGGCTCACCATCAACGGATCCAATGTGCTGGCCTTCGATTCGACGTTGAGCTACAGCATCAAGCGGGTGCAGGGAGCGGCGGGCTACGCCAGCAATGCCGGTTTCTTCAACTGCGTGTTCACCGGGCGCGGCCGCATCGCCATCACGACCGAGGGCAGTCCGGTGGTGCTGAATGTGGATCAACCCACCTACGCCGACCCGCAGGCCGCGGTCGCCTGGTCGTCGAGCCTGCAGACCGGGATCAAGCGCAACGACTCCTTCGGGCTGGGCCGTCTGATGGGCCGCAGCACGGGAGAGGGTGCGACGCTGTCGTTCTCGGGGCGTGGCTTCGTCATCGTGCAGCCCTCGGAGCTGCCGCCGGGTGGGTTGATCGGCGGTACCGGCGGCGGTCAGCACGCCGGTAGCAGCGGCGGTCTGGGCGGGCTGTTCAGCTAAAGCGGGTGCGCCCCCATCGGATTCGGGAAGGGCACCTCACCGCTGCGAGCCACCGTCTTGGCGGCGGGGGTGAGGGCGTCGAGCACTCCGCGCGGGTCGGGCAGATGCCGATAGGCCTGCATCGCAAGGGAATCGGTGCGCGCCTCGACGCGCTCGCGCAGCGCGCGTCCGGCCGCGGTGAGGCCCGCCTCGCCGAGCAGTCCGCGCGCCACCAGCCGGGCATGGGCCGCGTCCCAGTCCTGTT
This sequence comes from Nocardia sp. NPDC050406, assembly GCF_044459025.1. Classification (NCBI taxonomy): domain Bacteria; kingdom Bacillati; phylum Actinomycetota; class Actinomycetes; order Mycobacteriales; family Nocardiaceae; genus Nocardia; species Nocardia sp. NPDC050406. The sequence continues at coordinate 33,151 of NZ_JBITIM010000005.1, forward strand.
GGCCGAATCCGCGATTGTCGAGCCAGATGTGCGGGGGCGCACCGGTATCGGCGGAGAACAGCACATGTGCCTCGCAGCCGTCGACCTCCTCGGCGAGCAGGCAGGCGATATGTCCGTCGCCGCGGTGTTCGCGCAGCGCCGTCGCCGCCTGCCACAGTGCCGCCACGGCGTCGTTCGGTTGTGCCACATCGCGATTGGCGGCGAACAGCGGTCGTCCCGAGGTCGAGGCCGCGGCGATGGCGGCGTACAGGTCCGGTACGACCCGGTCGGCGATTGCCTCGATCTCGGGGGCGACGCGGCGCAATACGGCGGCGGCGGAGCGCGCCCGGTCGGCCACGATGTCCTGTGGCGCGGCGTACTTCCAGGAGTCGGGGACGGCGCGACGCACCATCGCGGGGTGGAAGTTGTAGAACGTCGCCTCGACGACGCTGGGGCCGACCGCGCCCAGCGGGGCCGCGCGGGAACCGAAGTAGCCCATCCAATACCCGCGCAGCCCAAGGGCTTTCCGGTCGGCCACGCACTCGGCGCTGAAGTAGGTCACGGCGTGCAGCGGCTCCAGTGTGCGCCACATGTGCCGGGCGAAGGCGGTGTCCATACCTCGACCATAATCACTGGCTTCACTCAAGTGAAGCCATACCGGCGGTCCTAGTCGGCTTGCAGATGCCGAATGGATTCCCCGCCCTTGACGTCGCGCTGCCGCCCGAATTTGTGGCTCAGCAGCGACACCATTTCCCGTGCCGCGCCGTCATAGGCTTGCTCGAGGGTTGCCGCCTTGTGCGTCACCACCACCGGCCCCTGTCCGGCCGGTCGCGCCTCGAGGGTGCACTTCTTGTCGTCGGGCCCGCCCTTGTCGGCGTTCTCGTCGTTCAGGTAGACCTCGACGCGGGTGATTCGATCGCTGAAACGCTCCAACACCTCGGCGATGCGGGCCTGCGCCTGCTCGATCAGCTCCTGATTGCTGTCCACGTCCTTGCCGGTGTTGACCAGAATCTCCACGGATCTCTCCTCTTCGGTTGCTCCGGGATGAGCCACTCCCACAGTAGCCGTCCCGTTGCGGTAGTTCACCGAACGGGTGATTCCAAACACCGCAGCCCCCGGGTGGTCGCGGCGACCAGTCCGGTATGTGGCGCACAGGCCAGCGCGGTGACCTCCCCCTCGGTGGCGTCCATCCGCAGGGCCACACCGGTTTCCGCGTCCAGCCACAACACGCCGCAGTCCAGCCCCACCGCCAGGTACACACCGTCGGAACTGAAACACAGTGGCGCGCTGTACGACTCACCATGCACACCGGCCGCCTCATCGTCGATATGACTGTGCCAGAACGGTTCTCCCGTCTCCGCCCAACTGCTCACCGCCATCCCGCGATAACCGTTGGGACCCGTGTGTCCGTGGTCGGGCCGCACCCAGACGGCGAAACGCCGCCCATCCGGCGAGAAGGCCACGGCGCTGACCAGATCGGAGATCCCGGTATCGGGCAGTTCCTCCCGCTCGTAGCGGTGCCGCAGCCCGTCGGAGACCTCGAGCATGCTCTGCCACCAGAACCCCTGCATCGTATTGCCGACCGCGAGCAGCCGCCCATCCGGCGAGAACGCGGGCCGCACACTCCAATCCCCCAGCGCACAGTCCTCCAGATCATTCACATCGCCGACCACCACCCGCGCCCCCACATCCACCACGACCATCTCCTCACCCTTGGCAATGGCCAACAGCCGCCCATCCGGCGACCACGCCGCCGTCTGCAAATACCGGCGGCGCGGCACCAGCTCATCGGGCAATTCCCACGCCCTCTCGATATCTCGCCACTCACGCATGCAGACCGACGTATCACCCACCATCGCGACCGCCGCGCCCGCCACCGCGCCGAAGGGCCCACGCATGGGCCGTCCATTCGAAATCCGCACAACGCGAGTAGGTTCCACCGTCGGCCGCAGCCGCCACTCCACAAGGACGGTCCCGCGATCCATCGACGTGAGCGCCCGCGCCCCCTCCGGATCTATGGCGACGCCGCCCTGTGCCCCCGTCGCCACGTCCGCCAGGCTCGAATCCGAATCCATGAGTGCCACTATCACATTGCGCGTCGGCGCGAGTCGACGGCATTTCCGGGCACTACTCGACCGAATCAGGCGGCGACGCCGTCCTCTTCGTCGTCGGCGGCCGCGGAGCCGATGAGCACGTTCACCCAGCGGGTGGCCGGATCGATATCCAGGAGAACGGCTTTCACCAGTAGGGTCAGCGGGACGGCGAGGATCGCGCCGAGCGCGCCCAGGATCCAGGACCAGAACACCAGCGACAGGAATGTCACGGTCACATTGAGGCCCACGGCGTTTCCGACGAATTTGGGCTGAATGATCGACTGGATGACGAAATTGATGACCGAGTACACCACGATCACCCAGATCATGAGCATCGGGCCGCCTTGGAGCAACGCCAACAGCGCGGGCGGAATCAGGCCGATGACGAAGCCGATATTCGGAATGTAATTGGTGATGAACGACAGCAGGGCCCACAGCACCGGCAGCGGCACGCCCATGAGCCACAGCACTCCGCCGTCGACCACGGCGACAATGAGCCCGAACACGGTGGTGACCACGAGGTAGCTGCGGGTGCCCTCGGCGAATGTGGTGAGCGCGTAGGCGATATCGGGGCGCGCCCGCCGAATGAGCTCGAGTTTGCGGTCGATGGTCATACCGTCGACCGCCATGAACAGCACCAGCGCGAGGACGAAGACGAGATTGGAGAGCGCGCCGAGCAGTCCGCTCAACAGCGATCCGAGCAAGCCGACGAGTTTGCCCATATTCACGTCGCCGAGCATGTTGTGAATCTGTTGGCCGTCCACTCCGGCGCTGGCCAGCGCATCGCGCACCCGGTCGACGAGATCGTTCAATTCGTCCGCGTACCCGGGTAATTCGGAGGCGAGTTGCGCCACCGAGAGGGCGAGCAGGCCGATCATGCCGATGAGAATGACGGCGACGGCCAGCACCGCGCCCACCATGCCGAGCCAGGCGGGCAGTCCGCGCCGCCGCGCCCAGGATTGAATGGGCTGGACCGCGACGGTCAGCATGAGCGCCAGGAAAATGGGCCCGAGCAGATCGGCCGTCAGCTTCATTCCGGCAATCGCCAGCACCGCACCGGCCGCGGCGAGCAGCACGATGAGTCCGCGCGGAATTGCCCACGGTGCGGGTTCCAGGAGCGCGGGAACGGGACGGGCGGACTGCGTTCTGCGGGTGCGCACCCGTGCAGGCTAGTTCCGAATCCCCAGGAAGAACTGCACGTGGCCGGGGTGTCGCCCGTAATCCACGCGATACAACCGCACATCGAGTGCGTATTCCGATCCGCTGTCGCTATCGCGCAGCAGCATCCTCGGTTCGGCCCGTCCATAAGTGGTGCCGCCCGCGGTCCACATTTCCCGGAACTCCCGATACTCGCCCAATTCCTCGAGCAGGTCCCCCGCCCACGTGGTGTCCCCGGATTGTCCGATGAGCCCGCGCAGCCAGTCGACGGTGAGCGAAGCCTCCCGTTCCCATTCGACCATGACGCGCTTGGACAGCTCGTTGCCGAAGAACCAGCGCAGGATGCTCACGTCTTCGACCAACCCCGGATAGGCGGCGGCGTAGGAATCGTTGCACACCAACACATTCCACCGCGTGTCGACATACGCCGCGGGATTGGGTTCGTGGACCACGAGACTGTCGCGCATATCGTCGGAGATACCGTCGCGCAGTTCCTCGACACTGGGAAACGTATCGTCGTGCAGCCCGGCCAAATCGAATAGGTGTCGCCGTTCGGCCTCCGCGAGCGGCTCCACCCGATCCAGAAACGTGATCAGTGCTTCGATCACCTGTTTGGTGGGGTGCTCGCGCGCCCCGCTCTCCAAGTGGGTGATATAGCTGGCGCTCACCCCGGCCGCGAATCCCAGACGTTCCCGCGATACCCGCCGATCATCGCGGAGTTTGCGAAGCAACCCCCCGAGAGTCGGGGGCCGCAGCTCGTCGGACCGGTCGTCGGATGTAATGCGCAGCAATGGGATCCACTCCCCCTGTACATGGACTCTTCGCGCCGAAGGCACACAATTCCGATCGGGCTCCAGCGCCCGAATCGTAAATCACCGCTCGAGTACCCGTCCCGAATTCAGCAAGTTGTCAGTTACATCACAAACTACCGCAGGGGGACATCAACGTCCGAGCCACCTTCACGGGTGAGTCGCGCGCGCACCTTCACCAACGACGGCGCGGGCACGAACCCGCCCGCGAACAAAGCCTCGCCCTGGCGGAACCACGGCGAGCGCTCCAACAGCGCGGTCGGGGCATAACCGAAGTAGGTGCCCAGTTCGTCCAGGTCCACCGGCGAGGTCATCTTCATGAGCGCGAGATTGTCGCACTGGGAAATGATGCCCGGGTGCACCTTCGACGGCCGCTGCGTGGACAGCAGCAGCCACAGACCGAACTTGCGACCCTCGGCGGCGATCTGAATGAGGCGCTCCCGCACCGCCACCGCGATGGGTGAGTCCAGCCGCGGGGAGGCGAGGTTGTGCGCCTCGTCGATGACCAGCAGCACCGGGCGGCGCTCCTCGCGCCGGGCCCACAGATCGTCGAGCAGCGACAGCGCGACCACCTGATGCTGTTCCGGGGTGGAGAATCCGCCCAGGTCCAGCACGGTCACATCGGGTCGCCGCGCCACCACGTCGGTGACCGCCTCGTCACCGCGCGCCCACACCTCCCAGCCGGGCAGGCCGAGGTTCTCCACCCGCATGGCCAGGCGGCGCTGGGCCAGCACCTCGGAGTCGCGCAGCCGCGGCAGGATGTCGTCGATCTCCCCGGTCTCCAGGAAGGCCTGCAGATGGATGAGTTCGTTGAACTCCTCGCGATCGGCGATGGGGTCGATCTGCAGGATGGCCGCCTTGGAGGCCAGCGGCATGCCGATGAGGCGGGCGCGCAGCCGCGCCCCGGGCTCGCCGTTGGGGCGCAGCACGCGAATATCGCGCTCGCGCAAGGCTTCCGCAGTGGGCCCGGTGGCGTCCGGGCGCAATTCGCCGAGCCGCGTGAAATCGGAGTTGGGGTCGAAGATGACCACCGGGAGCGCGGTATGGGCGATGAGCTGTTCCAGCACCACGCCGAGCGCGTAGGTCTTGCCCGAACCGCTCTGTCCACACCAGAAGGTGTGCCGGTTGAAGCGCTTGGGCAGCAGCCGCGCGGGTCCGCCGGGCGCGGTGAGGTTCACGCCCACCTCGAGCCTGGCCCCGGTGGTCTCGTGCAGCGTCTGCACGGTCTGCGCGTCGGCCGCCTCCACCAGGGCGCGTTCGAAGGCGTGGCTGGCGCGGGTGTCGATACCGTCGGCGCCCAATTCGCCGATGAGCCGCCCGCGCAGCCGAACCGGCGTCGTCTCCGACCGCTCCTCCACCAAGGCCAACTGCCGTCTGCCCGCGGCGTTCACCACGACGAGCGAACCGGCGACGAAGGCGCTACCGGCCGCGTCCGCGACCACGAAGGAGCGTCCGTCGTCGGAGCGGGCGCAGAGTTCGGGAGAATCGACAGCCATAATCCGATCGTGCCATGGCTAACCTTCGGCATTCACCATGGCCGCACCACTGACCGGGCACGGTGTGATCGATGCCATGAGACAGGGCGGGGACAGCTACCCAGATTCGCCGTATGGGCCGCACAACATCTCCACACACCGTCGCTAGCGTGGGCGTGGTGAATCGGAGCAGGCTCGCCGCGATCGGCCAGGTGGCGCACCCGGTGATCCGGGTGGCGTTGTCCCTCCTCATGATCGCCTTCGGCATGGTGAAAGTGATTCCGACGCAGTTCATCACGTTCACCCTGCCCACGGCCATGCTGGTCCCGCTGGGTGACTCGTCGCCGTCGGGAATGCTGTGGAAGTTCATGGCGACCTCCACGCCGTACACGGTGATCACCGGGGTGGTGGAGGTGGCGGGCGGCCTGCTGCTGATCTTCCGGCGCACCACCCTGGTGGGCGCGCTCGTGTGCGCGGTGGCGCTGACGCAGGTGAGCATTCTCAATATCGGCTACGACGTGCCGGTCGTGCTCACGCCCCTGGTGATGCTGGGAATGGCGATAGCCGTGACGCTGCCGTGGTGGCGGCGACTGGCCGATGTGCTCGTGTTCGACCGGGATTCGCCCGCCCGGCCCGAACCCGCCGCCGACACCCGACGGATTCGGCTCGCGGGCACCGGTATTCACCTCGCGGCGGCGCTGGCCGTCCTCGCGGTGATGGGGGCCAATGGCATTCGCACCTACGGCGACTACACCGAGCGACTCTCCGCCCTCGACGGTGTCTGGGCGGTGGACGAATTCCAGGGCCCGGGACCGCGCTGGGTGCGGTTGGCCATCGACGACCGCCCGGCCTCGCAGCGCTTGGCCCTCACTCGCGCGACCGGGGAACCCGTGCAGCGCGAACTCGTCGTCGACACCGCCGAATCAACACTGCGAGTGGGTGATTGGACGCTGCGCTACCAGTATCGCGGCGATACCGTCCAGCTCGGCGGGGAATTCGAGGGTGGCGCGGTCGAGGTGAGCCTGCACCGCATCCCGCTGCGCACCGAATCCCGGGTCTTCCGCTGACGCGTTACGATCCGCGATCCCTCAGCGCCGGAAGGCATCCCGCAGTTTCTCCGCGGCCCGCCCCAGATCCGACTTCGCCTGCCCGCGACGGCCCTTCTCGGCCAGGGGACGATCACCGGCGGCCCGGCCCAGGAATTTGTTCATCGTGCCACGCACGCCACGCATGCGCCGCGACATTCTATTGCTGTTCCGATTGCTCATACCGCAGGCATGCCCGCCCCGACCGGCCGCAAACGACCTGGTACGGGGCGGGTGCCGGGCGCGACGCCATTGTCACGCCACCGACCACTCAGCGAACGGGAACGAATTCCCGGTTCGCGATGTAGGTCGGCCGCGGCTCGGGGGCCGCGTACGGCGCGACGAGCGCGTTGTCGACGCTGTTGAACACCAGGAAGATGTTCGAGCGCGGGAACGGTGTGATGTTGTTCGACGAGCCGTGCATGAGGTTGGAGTCGAACAGCAGCGCCGACCCGGCGGCACCGGTGAACTGCGAAATACCATGTGCCTGAGCCAGTGTGGTGATGTCCTCCTGGGTGGGGACACCGATCTGCTGTTCGCGCAACGAATCCCGGTAGTGGTCCGCGGGCGTCTCGCCCTGACAGGGGACGAAGGTGCGGTGCGAACCGGGCATGACCATGAGGCTGCCGTTGTACGGGTAGTTGTCGGTGAGAGCGATCGACAGGCTCACCGCCCGCGGTGCGGGCATACCGTCCTCGGCGTGCCAGGTCTCGAAATCCGAATGCCAGTAGAAGCCGGTGCCGGTGAAGCCGGGCATGTAGTTCACCCGGGTCTGGTGCAGGTACACCTGCGACCCCAGCACCTGCTCGGCCAGGCCGACGATGCGGGTCTGCCGCACCAGATCGGCGATGGCCGGGCTCAGCTTGTGCACCTCGAAGATCGAACGCACTCGCCGCGCGGCCTTCTCGATGATCAGCCGGTCATCGAGCCACAGATCCGGATCCTCGGCCAAACGCCGCGTCTCGGCGCTGAATTCGGCCACCTCGTCCGGGGACAGCAGGGCATCGATCACGGAGTAGCCGTCGCGGTCGAAGGTCGACAGTTCCGGTGACTCCACCCGACCCCACACGGTGGGATCGGTGCGCTCGAAGTGCGCGCGCGGCGTACTGGTCCGGGTCTGGTAGTTGTCGATCACCCGGAAGTCGGACAACGTCATTCGTGCTTACTCCCTGCTCTCCTTACGACGCGACCGCGACCAGCGGGTAGACGCCGTTCTCGTCGTGGACCTCCTGCCCGGTGACGGGCGGATTGAAGACGCACATCATGCGCATCTGCTCGCGCACCTCCAGACGGTGCTTCTCGTGACCGTCCAGCAGGTACATCGAACCCGGGCGCAGCTCGTAGGCGACACCGTTGTCGAGATCGGTGAGCGTGCCCTCGCCCTCGACCAGCCAGACCGCCTCGATGTGGTTCTGGTAGTGGAATTCGTGGGTGGTGCCCGCCTCGATGGTGGTCTCGTGGAAGGAGAATCCCACCCCGTCACCGCCCAATACGATGCGCTTGCTGCGCCACCCCGTACCCGCGACATCGCGCTCGGTACCGGTGATCTCCTCGGTGGTGCGAACGATCATGTCACTTCACCTTTCCCGAGCACGCGACATCGACGGCGGAGGCCAGGATCTCCAGACCGTGGTCCAGCTCGGCGGCCGTAATGGTCAGCGGCGGCAGCAGTTTCACCACTTCGTCCTCCGCGCCCGAGGTCTCCACCAGCAGGCCGTGCTCGAAGGCGATCTGGGTGACCTTGCCCGCCTGGGAGGCATCCTCGAAGACCAGGCCCTGCACCAAACCGCGTCCGCGCGTGGACAATCCATCATACGCGGCGGCCAGACCGCTGAGCGCGCGTCGAACCCGCTCACCCTTCACGATGGTGGCCGCCTCGAGGTTCCCGTCGGACCAGTAGTTGTCGAGCGTGGCGGCGGCGGTGACGAAGGCCGGGTTGTTGCCGCGGAAGGTGCCGTTGTGTTCACCGGGGGCCCACACGTCGAGCTCGCGCTTCATGAGCACCAACGCCATCGGCAGGCCGTAACCGCTGATCGACTTCGACAGCGTCACGATATCGGGCTTGATACCGGCGACCTCGAAGGAGAAGAACGGGCCGGTGCGGCCGCAGCCCATCTGCACATCGTCGACGATGAGCAGGATGCCACGGGCCTTGCACAGCTCGGACAGGCGGCGCAGCCACTGCGCGCGAGCGACATTCACGCCCCCCTCGCCCTGCACCGTCTCCACGATGACCGCGGCCGGAACATCCTGACCCGACGAGGTGTCGTCGAGCACCCGCTCCATCCAGTCCAGGCCGTCGGAGTCGCCGAGGTAGCCGTCGAAGGGCATGGCGGTGGAATGCACCAACGGCACACCGGCACCCGCGCGCTTGCTCGCATTGCCGGTCACCGACAGTGCGCCCAGCGTCATACCGTGGAAAGCGTTGGTGAAGTTGATGATCTCGGTGCGCCCGGTGACCTTGCGAGCGAGTTTCAGTGCGGCCTCCACGGCGTTCGCGCCGGTGGGGCCGGGGAACTGCACCTTGTAGTCCAGATCGCGCGGGTCGAGGATATTGCGGCGCAGGCTCTCCAACAGCTCCCGCTTGGCCACGGTCGACATGTCCAGGCCGTGGGTGATGCCGTCGCGCGAAATGTAGTCGATGAGCGCGCGTTTCAGGATCGGATTGTTGTGGCCGTAATTCAGCGAACCGGCACCGGCGAAGAAATCGAGGTAATCGCGCCCACCCTCGTCGTGCAGCCACGCTCCGCTGGCCGTATCGAAAACGGTCGGCCAGGAACGGCAGTAACCGCGCACATTCGACTCGAGATCATCGAAAATAGTGGTTTCGAGAGTAGTCATCGGATTTCCTCCAGTGTGGTCGGCGGCGTAATGCGATACAGGCGCTCGGCCTCGTGTTGGTCCGGAAAATCAGTGGTTTCGAACAAGGAATAGTCGGTGATGACGTCGCCGCGCCGCCGCGCCAACGAAGCGAACATCGCGACAGATGCCTTGTTGTCATCGGAGATGGTGGTCTCCAGGGTCGAAACGCCCTGTGCGCCACAGATGTTCATAAGGCGCTCGAGCATCGCGACCCCGAGGCCGCGTCCCCGGTAGGCGTGGTCGACGGCCACCTGCCAGACGAAAAGCACATCCGGTGCGTGTGGACGTCGATAGCCGATGACGAATCCGGCGACCACACCGTCGATTTCGACGACGATCGAGGTTGCCGCGAAGTCCCGACACCACATCAGGTACGCGTAGCTCGAATTCGTATCCAGCACCTGGGAATCGCGAGCGATTCGCCAGATACTCGCGCCGTCGTCGACGGTTGGCGATCGGAGTGTGAAGGACGGTTCAACGTCATTCTGCGAGCTGATCGATGGGAATTGGCTGAATGTTGTCTGCATGACCATATAAGCGTTACCAACCAATCTTTCGATGAACCGGTCGACTTCATTACCGTTGTGTGACGACCGGTTTACCCGTAGATGTCCTCGCTGATGGGCAGGCGAATCGTGAAACGTGCTCCGCCACCGGGACGTTCGTCACAGTCGACGCGCCCGCCATGGGCCGCGACGGTCTCGGTGACCAGGGCCAATCCGATGCCGGTGCCGGTCGCCGCGCGCCTGCCCGCGCGCGCGGTAGCAAAACGTTCGAAGATGCGCTCCCGATCCGCGGCGGGGACACCCGGTCCGGCGTCGTCGACGACGATTACCGCGTGATCGCCCGACCGTCGCAATGTCACCTCCACGATCCCGCCGCCGTGCCGGACGGCGTTCTCGAAGAGATTTCCGAAGGCGCGCTCCAACTCGAGCTTGCGGCCGTCGACCGCGACGTCCTGCCGAACGGTCAGCAACTCGGGCGCGTGTCTTCGGCCGGTGAGGGTGTGGGTGAGCAGCGCCCCGAGCCACAGCGGCTCCGCGTCGCCCGCGTGCACGCCCGCCTCCACGCGCGCCAGGGCGAGCATGTCGTCGAGGACGTGGCGCAGATGATCGACCTCGTCGGCGACCAGTCGCAGCGCCAGCCGCGACCGCTCCGGCAGGTCCTGCTCGTACCGCTCCAGCACGCCCACGCTCGTGGTGAGCGTGGTGACGGGTGTGCGCAGTTCGTGGCTCACATCGCCGACCAGGCGGCGTTCCCGCTCGACACTGCGTCGCAGCGAGTCCACCACGGGTTCGAGTGCGCGCCGGGCCGACCAGGCCCCCACCCCCGCTCCGACGGCGAGTCCGAAGACGAGGGCGAGGACTACCGCGACGGCGGTCACCGCTGCACGTCGAGCCGATATCCGAGCCCGCGCACCGTCACGATGAGCTGCGGGTCGGAGGCATCCCGCTCGATCTTGGTGCGCAGGCGGCGGATATGGACGTCGACGATTCGCTCGTCACCGAAGAATCCGCGATCCCACACGTTCTCGAGCAAGGTGGAGCGACTCAGCACGCGTCCGGGCGACCCGGCCAGCTCGCACAGCAAACGGTATTCGGTCAGGGTGAGATGGATCTCCTCGTCGCCGCGGCGCACGATGCCGCTCTCGGTGGAGAGCACCAAGGGAGCCTCCCCCAGTTCGTCCAGCACCACCGTGCCGAGCTCCGGATCGGCCTCGTCCTCGGCCGCGGCCACCTCGGCGAAACGCGCGCGTCGCGCGACCGCCCGCATGCGCGCGGTGATCTCCTTGACCTCGAAGGGTTTCGTCACGAAATCGTCCGCGCCCGCCTCCAGCGCCGCGACCACGTCATGGGTGTCGTCACGTGCGCTGACCACGATGATCGGGACATCGTGGTCGCGGCGGATCTCGCGAATACAGGTGAATCCATCCATCCCGCCGAGCATCAGATCCACGATCATGAAGTCGGGCGCCCCATTGGTCCGCAGCTGCTTCAGCGCTACTTCTGCCTCCTCCGCCTCGGCGACGTCGTAGCCCTCGTCCTCCATTGCCAAACGCAAGGCGGTTCGGACTCTGTCGTCGTCCTCCACGATCATCAGGTTCGCGCGCATAGTCACAGCAAGATCGGTTACCCCAACGGCCCCCGAGCAAACGCTCGAGTGGGCTTTGTCGCACTCGCGACGGCAAACGAGAGGCAGGCCACAGCCGAGCGCCTCAGATACCCAGGGCCGGGATGTCGCCGGGTTTGGCCCCGTGGGCGAAGAAGTGGTCGGCGGTGACGACGATGAAGAGCACCTCGGCGCTGGCGGCGAGGTGGCCGTCGAGCTCGAGGCGGGCCTCGATGTACAGCTTGCGGCCCTCGCGCCGGGCGAGCCGGGCGCGCACGGTCAGCGACCTGCCGAGCGGAACCGGCCGGGCGAAGGCGACATTGAGCTGGGCGGTGACCGCGACCAGGCCGTGCGGAATGAGCGCCGAGCCCGCCGCCTCGTCCAAGGCCGCGGAGACCGCGCCGCCGTGGGCGAGTCCGGGCGCGCCTTCGTGGCGCTGGTCGAGGGTCAGCTCGCCCACCACCTCGTCGCCGTCACGGGTGAAGGCGATACCCAGCCCGGAGCCGTTGCCGGGACCGCAGCCGAAGCAGTTGTCCTGATGCGCGGGTAGGGAGTTCCCGGACTCCTCGGCGTGGGCCAGCATCTCGGTCACAGTCTCCCCTTCGAGCATCCGTCGTTCCCGCACGATAAATTCAGGACACAAATGTATCAAGAATGGCGTAATCGGCGCTGTGCACGCTGCACGAGCGCGTTGTGCGTTTGACAGTATCCCGATCGTTCTACTTCGGTGGCGATCGCCCGGTGTTAGAACCGAAGGGCTGGCGCGCCGCTCGGCGCACCCGAGTTCCGCATCGAGAGTGATTGTGCCGATGAAGAGTTCACTGCGACTCGCCATCTGGGTCGGGCTGCTCGGGGTGGCGGCGGCCGTCCCGATTCCGGCGGCGGGCGAGACCGGGTCGGCGGCAACGGTATTCACGGTGACGACCACCGCGGACGGCGCCGCCGAGGATCCCTTCGACGGCCGGTGCCGCGCCGCGGGCGGCGAGTGCACGCTGCGGGCGGCTATCCAGGCGGCGAATGTACGGCCGGGGAGCACCATTCGCGTGCCGCAGGGGCGGTACGTGCTCACCATCGCGCCGAATCCGTGGAATACCAACGGACCCTTCATCGATCCGACGACGGGCGATCTCGATATCACCGCCGACACCACCATCGAGGGGGCCGGGCAGGACCTGACGGTGATCGACGCGGCGCATATCGATCGGGTCATGCTGACCACCGCGCAGGTGTCGCTGCGCGGACTCACGATCACCGGCGGCAATGCGGCCCAGCACGAGATCCCGTGGTTCGAGACCGGGGGCGGCGGTATCGCCAACTCCGGCAAGCTGCGGCTCGACCACGTGACCGTCACCGGGAACGCCGCCGACTACGGGGGCGGGATCTTCAATATCCCGGTGGCCGATATGCGGATGACCGACAGCATCGTCACCGCGAACGCCTCCGGTGAGGCGGGCGGCGTGCGCTGCGACAACACCTGCGTCTTCACCCGCTCGCGGATCACCGGCAACCATGTGGTGAACCCGCACGCCAAGTGGTATCGGATCGGCGGATTCGCCGGGCGCGGCGGCGGTCTCGATATTCGCGGGATCGGGCAGGTGGTGCTGATCGATACGGTGGTCACCGGCAATACCGCCTCCGATGGCGGCGGCGGCATCAACATCGCGCCCGCCTATCTCGATACGCTGCCCTATCAGCTCACCGATATGTTCAATCCGGGAATGGGGACGCTCGTGCTGCGGGGGTCGACCATCGCGCACAATACCGCCGGAATGGGCGAGCAGAACTGCAAGAAGGTGTTCGCGGTCATCATCTCCACCGGGTCGAACCGCAGCAACGACCACTCCTGCGATCTCACCGCCGCGGGCGACGAGGTGCGCGCCGATCTCGATCCGATTCAGGAGAATTGATCATGGGTTCGTTCAATGTGGGCGACTGGATGACCACGCTCGGACAGGGCTTCGCCTGGGTGATGTCGATGCTGGTCACCGGTGCGACCGCCGGATCTTCCTAGACGCACACTGGCAGGTTTCGGCCATGTCTGGGAGCGACGATGCCCAGGCCAGCTCGGACATTTATCTGAACTTGTCACGTTTCGGTAACTCGTTCCGGGGTACCCGTAGGAGGTCGGACCCATTCCCGAGAGCGAGGAGCAGCACATGCCGATCACGGACTCTCGACAGCGCCGAGCCCATCGCGCGCCGGACACCTACGACAATATCGAGCCGTGGTTCGAGAAATTGGCCGCCACACCTGCGAACGATCCGGAACACAAGAAGATTCGCGACCACATCCTGGAATTGTGCCTTCCGCTGGCCGAACATATCGCGCGCCGTTTCACCGGCCGTGGCGAGGAGTTCGACGACCTGCACCAGATCGCCACCTTGGGGCTGGTACTCGCCGTGGACCGCTTCGATGTATCCCGAGGCAGCAGCTTCCTGTCCTTCGCGGTGCCGACCATCATGGGCGAGGTGCGCCGCCATTTCCGCGATCACACCTGGGCGCTGCGCGTGCCGCGCCACACCAAAGAGGTACAGCGCAATATCGGACCGGCCATCGAGACCCTCGCCCAGCGCTTGGGCCGCATGCCGACCGCGCGGGAGATCGCCGCCGAACTCGAGGTCGAACTCACCGACGTGACGCGAGCCTTGGTGGCGCGCAACGCCTATCGCGCCGATTCGCTCGATGCCGTCGTCCAGCACGAGGACGATACGAGCACGACGGCGGTGATGGATTCCCTCGGCGCGGAGGAGCCCTGCTATCAGCTCACCGAGGACGCCATGACGGTGCGGCCGCTCATCGCCGCCCTGCCCGAACGCCAGCGCCGGGTGCTGACCATGCGGTACTACAAGCACATGACCCAGACCGAGATAGCCTCCGACCTGCACGTTTCCCAGATGCAGGTCTCGCGCATCCTGAGCAAGACCCTGGCGACCCTGCGCAAGCAGGCGCTCGCCGACGTACAGGCGGCCTGAACCGCTAGTCGGTGTGCTCGAACCGCAGCGTGACGCGGGTACCGTGCGGTGTGCGCAGCGTGTCGACGTGATCGGCCAGACCGTGCATGAGCGTGTACCCGCGCCCGCGCAGCTCGCCGTCGAGTGCGGGGGTGGTCGGATCCGGTGACCACGTGCCCGGATCGCTGACCGTCGCCACGACACTGTCCCGCACCCGGAACGCTTCGATCGAGACCGTGGACCGGCCGTCGGAGTGGCCGCCGTGCTCGATGGCGTTGGCGAGCGCCTCGCCCACCGCGAGCAGGATGTCGTAGCCGCGGTCCGGGGCGATATCGTGATCGATCAGCCAGCGCCGCAAGCGGTTTCGGGCTTCGGTCACCCGTGCGGGGGTGGCGGGCAGCACGATGGCGAAGCCGCGGGCGGTGGCGTGCACCGGGCGCACCGCCAGCACGGCGACGTCGTCGGAGTAGCCGTCGGGCGGGGCGAGGCGGCGCAGCAGT
Organism: Nocardia sp. NPDC050406; assembly: GCF_044459025.1. NCBI lineage: Bacteria > Bacillati > Actinomycetota > Actinomycetes > Mycobacteriales > Nocardiaceae > Nocardia > Nocardia sp. NPDC050406. Next base: position 48,172 of record NZ_JBITIM010000005.1, read on the forward strand.
TCGGTGCAGATCTCCCCCACCGGGAGGTGCGCGCACTCGGCGAAGGTGGTGCGGAGCCGTTCGAAACCGATATCGAGGCTCTCCCCGGGGCGTTCGATCAGCCCGTCGGTGTAGAGCAGGACGACGCTGCCGGGCGGGATATCGGCGCGCCCGAAAGCTCCCCGGCTCCCGGCGTTGGGCACCGCGACCGGTGGCCGCCGTCCTCCGGTGAGGAATGCGGCCTGCCCGTCCGGGGTGAGCAGCAACGGATACGGGTGTCCGGCGCAGCTGTATTCGAGGGTGCGCGCGGGGGTGTCGACCACCGCGTAGACCAGCGTCGCGCAGCGGCTGCCCGGCACCGCGGTCGCGAAATGGTCCACGGTCTCGAGCACCGCGGCCGGATCGGCGGCGGTCAGCGCCCCCGACGCCAGCCCGGAGCGCAGTTTGCTCATGGCCACCGCGGCGGGCAGCCCGTGTCCGACCACGTCGCCGACCGAGATGCCGAGGCGGTTGGGCTCGCGCAGTGGAACTGCGAGGTACCAGTCGCCGCCGACCCGCATGGCTTCACCGGCCGGTTGGTACACCGCGCCGACCACCGCGGCCGTCGACCGGCGGTCCAGGTCCAGGAGCTGTTCCTGGAATTCGACGGCGATGCGGTGTTCGCGCGCCAGGGTGCGCACTCGGCCCAGCGCACGGCGCGCCACCTCGGCGACGGCGGCCAGCACCTCCAGGTCGACCGCGTCGAAGGTGCGTGGATGCGACCACAGCAGCGCCAGCGCGCCGATCACCCGATCGGCGTCGTCGCGCAGCGGATAGGTGACGCTGGCGCGGCTGTCCCCCGCTCCCCCGAGCACGTCGGCCCCGGTGCCGTCGGCGGCGTTCACCACCACCAGTCGGCCGGTGCGGATGACATCGACGATCGGCGTGGGCGCGTCGAGGGCGAGCACCTGCGGTCGACCGGTCGGCCGATCCGCGATATCGCCCGCGTATTCGACACGGATGCAATCGGTTTCACCGTCGAGGACGGCGATGACGGCGCCGCTGGCGGCGGCGGGCGCGGTCTCGAGGAGGGCGGCGAGGATACTGCCGACGGTATCGGTGGAGTGCAGCGCGAATTCGAGTTCGCTCAGCGCGGCGGCGCGGCGCGCGCCGCCGTCGACGCGCAGCCGTCCGGCCCGTTCCCGGGCGGCGGCGGCCAGGCGGGCGGCGACACGGTCGACCAGATCCCGGGAGGTGAACGGCTTCGGTATGTAATCGTCGGCGCCACCGGCGAATCCGGCGCTGGCCGATTCGCGGCCCGCGCGGGCCGACAACATGATGACCGGCGTGGCCGCCAGCTCCGGATCGGCGCGCACGGCAGCGACGAAGGCGAATCCGTCGAGTCCGGGCATCATCACATCGGTGACGACCGCATCGGGTCGATGCTTGCGCACCGCCCGCAGCGCCGATTCGCCGTCGCCCACGAGAACGGTATCCCAGTGCGCGGACAGCACCCGGTCGAGATGTCTGCGCATATCGGCGTTGTCGTCGGCGATGAGGACGAGTTCGCGTCGCGCGCCGCCGTCGCGGCGTGGGCGCTGGATGGTGTCGGGCAGCCGCGCGCCCGACTTCTCGACGGCGAGCGCGGGCGAGTGGCCGCCGGTCTCGGTCCGCGCACCGAGCGAGACCAGTTCGCCCGCCCGGGAATTCACGTCCCGTCCCGCCGTGAGGTGGTCGCCGCCGGGCTCGACGCCGAGCCATTGCCCGGCCTCGGCCACATAGGGATTGTCGGCTCCGGTCCTCGGGTGCACTCGCTCGGCGGGCGGATTCTCGGTGCTGCGCGGGAGCCGAATGGTGACGGTGGTGCCCAGGCCGGGTTCGCTGTCGATATCCACCGTCCCCCGGTGTAATTCGACCAGTCCGCGCACCAGGGACAGCCCGATCCCGGTGCCCTCCACGCTGCGGGCGCGCGCGTTCTCGGCGCGGTAGAAGCGGTCGAACAGCCGCCCCACTTCACCGCGCGCGATGCCGATACCGGTGTCGCGCACCGTAATTCGGCACTGGTCGGTGTTCTCGGCGCGCACCTGCACCCGAATCTCGCCGTGGAAGGTGTATTTCACGGCGTTGGAGAGCAGGTTCAGCACCACCGTCTCCCACATGGCGGCGTCCACCTCGGCGGCGACCGCGTGGCAGTCGAGCACCAGCACCAGCCCGGCCCGCTCGCACAGTTCGGTGAACGAGGAGGCGATATCGGCGGTCAGCGCGCCCACATCGGCGCGTTCCAGCCGCGCGGTGGCGCGGCCGGATTCGATGCGGGAGAAGTCGAGCAGCGAATCCACCAGGCGCAGCAGGCGTCCGGCATTGCGGCGGGCGGTGCGCAGTCGGTCGGTCAGCAGCGCGTCGCCGTCGGCCGCGGCCAGCGCGTCGTCCACCGGACCGAGCAATAGCGTGAGCGGCGTGCGGAATTCGTGGCTGACATTGGTCAGGAAAGCCGTTTTCGCGCGGTCGAGTTCGGCCAGTTCGTCCGCGCGGCGACGCTGCTGCTCATACGAGACCGCCGCGGCGAAGGCCGACGAGAGCTGGTCGGCGAGCAGGCGGCAGAAACCCCGGTACTGCTGGTCCAGCGGTCGACGCGGACTGGTGGCGATGACCAGCACGCCGCGCGCCGACTCCGGACCCAGCGGCAGCAGGAGGGCGCGCTCGGGGCAGTCCTCGTCGAAAACCGTTGGGAGACCGGGAATCACCGACGCCAGATCGTCGATCTCGTGGCTGTCGGTGCGAGAGTCGCGCGCCGGTGTCCACGCGGTGAGTTCCGAGAGCGTGGCCGGGAGCAGTGGCAGCACCCGTTCGGTCGCGCCGCGCAGGGTGATCTCCTGTGCCCCAGCGTCTTCCACGTACACCGCGACGAAGGGCAGATCCGCCGGATGGCGCGCGCACACCGCGACCGTCGTGCAGACCGCGTCCACGACGGTGCGGGTCTCCATCACCGCCGCGGCGACCGCGTTGAGCGCGTGCAGTCGACGCTCGCCCAGCACCCGCTCGGTCGTCTCGGTCACCGCGCAGAACACACCGCCCACGACGCCGTCGACGGCGATGAGCGGGCTGTAGCTGAACGTGAAATACCGTTCCTGTGGCCGGTTTCCGGTGACCAGCGGCAGCATGAGATCGTCCGACCAGGTCGCCGCCCCGGTCTCCACCACGCTGCGCAGCATGGGTTCGATGGAAGCCCAGACGTCCCACCACACATCACGGCCGGTACGCCCCAGCGCCGCCGGATGCTTGTCGCCCAGAATCGGAATGTAGGCGTCGTTGTACACCAGGAACAGCTCGCGCGCCCCCAGCCACAGAATGATCGGGAACCGGGAGGTCAAGGCGACCGCCACCGACGCCCGCAGTTCCGACGGCCAGCCCGACGGCGGGCCGAGCGGATGTGTGGCCCAATCGAATTCGGCGAACCGCCGCCCCATCTCGCCGCCCAGCGCGGTCGCGAGCCGCAGGTCGGACGGCAGCGCGGGACCGGAGGAGGCGGGCGAGTGCACGGCTGCCCCTAGGAATCCCGTGCCGGTTTCTCGGTGCCGGACGGCTCGATACCCAAGGCGTCGTCCATCGTCGGATACACATCCAGGATGCTGTCCAAGTTCGTCACCTCGATCGGTCGTAGCACGCGGGCGTCGGCGGCCACCAGACGCACCGCGACGCCGCCCTCCGCTCCCTGTTCATGACATTCGAGCACGGCGTTCAATCCCGCACTGCCGAAATAGGTGACGGGGCGCAGATCTCCGACCAACAGGTGGGACGGATGGGTAAGGGCCAACTCCAGGCCCGCCTTCAATCCCGCGACGAGGACGTGGACACTGCTCATGTCCACATCGCCCTCGGCGCGCACGATCACCGCATTGTCGCCGACCTCGTGGGCGACCCTCAACAGCTTCATCCGTCTTCCCGTATCGAGCTCTCACCTTGCCGCCGTAAGAGATTACGACCGGCCGTCCGGGCCGTTGGCGGCGCGCCGGGACGGGCGTTCGGACGGGATGCGTTCGTGCACGGTGAGCAGCAGGTGGTCGAAGTGGCTCTGGGTCGCCGGGGCCGAGGAGGGGATCGTGTCGAGCTCGGCCACGAGTTGGGTGGCCAGCGCGCGGAGTTTGGTGTTCGTCTCCTGCGAGCGCCAGCGCAGCACCCGGAACGCCTGATCGGCATTGATTCGGTAGATCAGCATGAGTACCCCCTTGGCCTGTTCGATGACCGCGCGCGCCTGGAACAGCTCGGGCAGGGTCTCGTCCAGGATTTCCTGGGTGGTCTCGGCGAGCGTGTCGGTGAGATCGATGTAGTAGCCCGAGGTGCCGACCACCGTGCCGGACTCGTCGAACATGCGGTCGGCCACCACGATCACATTGTGGATCGCGCCGGAGGTGTCCAGGAAGCGGTGGCGGCTGGAGAACGATTCGCCCGAGTGCAGCGCGTAATCGAGAAGGTCCTGTACATGCGCCCGGTCATCGGGGTGTTTGTGCGACATCAGCAGTTCGGTGGTCGGTTCCACCTCGCCCGGCTCGTAGCCGTGCATGCGCGCGACCTCGTCGGACCACTCCCAGCGTTGACCCACGAACCAGAAGCGGAATCCGCCCACCGATTCTTGGTGTTGGGCGGCCGCTGGCGCGCCGTCGGTTTCGCCCGGCGCGGGGGCGGGAATGTGCAAAGGGCCGTTCACCCCTGGAGTATCCCACCCGCGCGTTCATTGGAAGGCGCAGCACACGAATCCGCTCGAAAGTGTCGGCCTACCCGCTCCCGAATCGCCTTCGGCGGGTAGGCCGTCCACGCGCTCGCGTCAGCGCCACCGGCGGCGCGGTTTGGTATCGGCGGTGTCGCGCACCGAATCCACCAGATGCGCGCCGCGCTTGCGGGCGGTGGCGGCGAGTTCGGGTCCGCGATCCTTGGCGACCTCGGCCCATTCCGAGCCGCGCTCGCGGGCGATCTCGGCCCAGTCGGCCCCGCGCTCGCGGGCCGCCTCGGCGAATTCCGGTCCTCGTTCCTTGGCGAGCTCGGCGAGGTAGGCCGCGCGCTCCTTGGCGGCTTCGGCGAACTCCGGTCCACGCTCCTTGGCGAGTTCGGCGAAGTGCGCGCTCCGTTCCTTGGCGGCCTCCGCGAATTCCGGGCCGCGCTCCTTGGCCAATTCGGCGAAATGCGCGCCGCGCTCCTTGGCCGCCTCGGCCAACTCCGGGCCACGTTCCTTGGCCACCTCGGCCAGCTTCGCGCCCTTGGCCTGTGCCGCCTCCGCCAGTTCGGCGCTGCGGGCCGCGGCGGTGCTCGCCAGGGCGCGGGCGCGAATCGCGGTGTCGTGCAGGCGATCTCCCGCGCCGTCACTCGATGCGCCGATGGGCAGTGCGGCGGAGACGGTCGCCATGGCGCTCTGCGCGGCGCGGCGGCCCCGCCAGCCCAGCGAGGGTTTGCCCTCGGTATCGGCGCTCGCGATGAGCAGTCCGCCGAGCAGGCTCACGTCCTTGAGGAAGGCGGCGCGTTTGGCGGCCTTGCGTTCGGGGTCCTTCTCCGCCCAGAAGTCCTGTTCGGTCACCGCGGCCGGGACCACGGTGGCGGCCAAGACCAGTGCCGCGGCGCGCGGGGCCCGGCCCAAAGCCAGCAGCACACCGCCAGCGACCTGCGCTCCGGCGTTCACGCGCACCACCATGGCCGGATCGGCCGAAATCTTCGCCCCCGATTCCCCGGGACTCGCTTCCTTGGCGCGCGCCATCAAGGTGGTGGCCGCCTCTACCCGCCGCTCCGGATGCAGCAGCGTGTCGACGCCGTCCACCACGAATGCGGAGGCCAGCAGCGGTCGGGCCAGTCGGCGGAGCAACATGAACGTCCCCTTTGCGTCGTAAGCCGAACGAAACCGGTAGGTCCATACAGCGCCCGACTCAGGCTAACACTCGGCAACACTGAGTACCGGGGCGTACGCGCCTACCGTTTTGACGGATACCTCGTTCCCCCGGCCGCAAACCCGACCATTGTGATTCCGGCGCTCAGGCGAGCAGGCGCTGCTCCTTGGCGACCGCGACCGCGGCGGCGCGGGTGTCGACCCCGAGCTTGTCGTAGATACGACCGAGGTGGGTCTTCACGGTGGCCTCGCTGATGTGCAGGGCGCGGGCGATCTCGCGATTGCCGAGACCGTGCGCCAGCTGCGCGAGGATGTCGAGTTCGCGAGCGGTCAAGGCGGGCCCGGGATTTCGCATACGGGCCATGACCCGCTGGGCGACGGGCGGGGAGAGCGCGGGGCGGCCCTGCGCGGCGGCGCGAATGGCGGCGAAGAGTTCCTCGGGCCGTTCGGCTTTGAGCAGGTAGCCGGTCGCGCCCGCCTCGATGGCGCGGGCGATATCGGCGTCGGTGTCGTAGGTGGTGAGGACGAGGACGTGAGAGGTGTTGCCGGGCACGGCGGTTATTCGGCGGGTGGCCTCCACACCGTCGATGCCGGAGCCGAGCTGTAGATCCATGAGCACCACATCCGGATGGTGGCGCTCGGTCAACGCCACCGCTTCGGCCCCGGTGCCCGCCTCGGCCACCACCTCGACATCCGCGGCACTGTCGAGCAGGGCCAGCAGTCCGGCGCGCACCACGGCGTGGTCGTCGCAGACCAGCACCCGGATCGGCGAATTCATGACTGCCGCAGCGGGATCGAGGCGGAGAGCACGGTGCCCTCACCGGGCGCGGATTCGATGGTCAAGGTGCCTCCGAATTGGTGTAGTCGGGCGCGAATGGCGGCGAGTCCGTACCCACGTTGGCCGGGTTCGCCGGATGCGCCGGGGCGGGCGGTCTCGGGGTCGAATCCCGTTCCGTCGTCGGCGATATCGAGGACGACGCGATCCTCGAGCATGGTCAGGGTGACGGTGGCCTGGGTGGCGTGCGCGTGTTCGCGGACATTGGCCAGCGCGCCCTGCGTGATGCGCAGCAGCGTCGCCTCGACGGGTGCGGGCACCGTGACCGCCTCTCCCTCACCGTGGAATCGGATGGTGAGCGCCTCGGTGCTCTCCCGCGCGGCCAGCGCGTCCAGGGCCGTGACCAGCGACCCGTGCGCGGCGAGATCGGCCGGTGCCAGGTCGTGCACGAATTGCCGTGCCTCGGTGAGGTTCTGCTCCGCGATGGCCTCGGCGGTGCGCACATGGCCGCGGGCCCGCTCGGCGTCGGCGTCCCAGACGCGGTCCGCGGCTTGGAGCAGCATGCGCTGGCTCGACAGGCCCTGTGCGAGGGTGTCGTGGATTTCCATGGCGAGGCGTTGGCGTTCGGCGAGGGTGCCCGCGCGGCGTTCGGTGGCGGCCAGTTCGCGGCGGGTGCGCATCAGATCGTCGATGAGCGCGCGCTGTCGCTCGGCCTGCCGTCGCATGTACACGAACACGGCGGTGGCGACGGCGGTGACGGTGGGCAGGGCCACGAGGATCGACGGATCGGCCCAGCCCGCCAGTTTCAGCTGCGCGCCCATGACGAAGGCGGTCAGGACGGTGACCAGAATCAGCGCGGTGCGCACGGGGAGAATCCGTAAGCCGGTGTACAGCAACGGCACCGCACACCACGCGAAGCTGGGTGCCAGCACCACGAGCACGATCCAGAGCGCGACCACCACGGCCAACCAGGTGCGGCGGCCGCGTCGCGCGCCGACCGCGTAGACCCCGGCCAGCAGCACCGACAGCGCGAGGACGACCGGCAGCCGGTCGGAGTCGGGGTGGCGGATCAGGAATCGTGCCACGGAAGCGCCCACCAGCAGCAGGAACGCGGCGTACATGACGAGGCCGATCCATCGGTCCGCGTCGCCGTTCGGGTTCGGCCGTGCCATGTCATCACCTCCACTCGGGCACTCGACTTCTCATTCTTCCCGCACTCGCCGACCCCTCGGGTCATCCGATCGGTTGACCCGAGCATCCCCCGTACCGCCGCCGAGGAGTGGCTGCCTCGCCGATGCCGTACCACTGCCGCGGCAGCAGGATCGGTAGGGCAAGCACTTCCAGCGAACGAACGGATACCGCGATCATGACCATCACCAAGTCCCGCCGCACCCTGACCGGCCTGCTCACCGGCGCCGCCGTGGTCGCCGCCGTCGGCGCGGGAGCCGTCGCGGTCGACCTCACCGGCTCCGACGCCCCCGCCGAGGTGGCCCTGGTCGCCGACGCCAGCACGGGCAATCTGCGCCAGTCCACCGGCCTGACCATCGATGCCGCGACCCGCGCCGCCCAGGCCGCCCTGGACGCCGCCGAACAGCAGAACCAGCGCGTGAGCGTCGCCGTGGTGGACCGCGACGGCAATACCCTCGTGACGCTGCGCGGCGACGGGGCGGGCCCGCAGTCCTACGACTCCGCCGAGCGCAAGGCCTTCACCGCCGTCTCCTGGAACGCGCCGACGTCCGAGCTGAGCAAGCGCCTCGCCGGTGCCCCGACGCTCGCCGATATCCCGGGCACCCTGTTCCTCGCGGGCGGCGCGCCCGTCACCGCGGGCGGTGCGCCGATCGCCGGAATCGGGGTGGCCGGAGCGCCCAGCGGTGATCTCGACGAGCAGTTCGCCCGCGCCGGTGTCGAGGAACTGTCGCGCTGATCGCGGTCGAGTTTCGCCGGACGCGGGGCGGGTATCGCCGCCACGGATCACCGAATGATCGACCCACTCGGGAGGCCGTGATGAGTGAACCCAAGCAGACCTACGATCCGCCGCAGAGCACCGGCGACCCGGATGCGGTCGAGACCGATCCGGCGGCGCTGAGCAGCGCCGAGGACCTGGACGAGGACCAGCTGCGCCAGGATCCCTACGAGGAGGGCATGGATCCGCCCGAGCATTGGACGGGCGTCACCGAATACGGCATGACGCAGTGGGAGGAGGGCCATCAGCGTCCGCTGGACGAGCGCCTGGCCGAGGAGGAGCCCGACACCTCCGCCGACGCCGTGGTCACCGACCCGGATGTGCCCGAATCCGATGTCCTGGGCATGCGCGAGAGCGACGAGGATCTGGGCACCGGCACCTATGAGGAGGATCTCGGCATTGCCGCCGATGTCGCGGGAGGTTCGGTGCCGCAGGAGATTCGGGAACCGGACCAACCGGAGTGAGGGGCCGCGTCAGCCCGCGATGATGGGCAGCAGATAGGTCTTCGCGAACGCGGCCAGCTCCGCCTCGGTGTCGAGGCGGACGCCGCCGTCGGGCGCGAGAATGAGCGAATGCACCACGCGGCAGGCGACTTCGGCGCGGGTGTGCAGGTCGGGGATCTCCGGCAGTAGCCCGCGCTCGGTCGCGCGTTCCAGGGTGCTGGCGGTCGCGGCGACGGTCATGGCGAAGACGGCCGCGCCCTCGGTGGTGAGCTTGGTGATGACGCGTTCGGGCTCGAGGGCCAGCAGCCGTCGCGCCAGCGGGTGCTCGCGCCACATGGTGAGCACCGTGGTGAAGATATCGGCCACCAGATCGCCGATCTCGCTGTGCCGCTCCACGATTCGCGACAGCTCGGTCAGCACCACCCCGACCTCGCGGCTCACCACGGCCTGCACCAGGTCGTCGCGCGAGCCCACGCGTCGGTACACGGTGACCCGATCCACGCCCGCCTGCCGGGCGACATCCTCGATGGTCGTCTTCTTCACCCCGAGCCGTTCGAACTGCACCAGCGCCGCGTCGAGAATGCGCGACTCGATGCTGTCCTGAGCATCGTGCGAGGTCACCGGGGGTGTGGACGTGGTTGACACACCATCGACGCTAGCAGCATCACGCGCCGCTGCAACATTCCGCTACCAATTGTGGCTGCAACATTGCCATAGGATTTGTTGCTCTGTACATTCGCCGTATGGCTGCGAAAGTCGGCGCGACGACGCGCCCCTACCGCGAGGAAGCGCATGCGATCCGGGCTCGCGATGTGCGTTTCGACTTCGATTCGGTGCCGATGCACTACATCCCGGGCGAGGTGCTCGCCACCCACATCGTCAATGTGATGCACCTGGTGCTGCCGGAGGGCGAGCGGGCCATGGCCCAATGCCTCGCCGAGGCACTGCCTTTCATCTCCGATGAGCGCTTGCGCGAGGAGGTGCAGGGTTTCATCGGTCAGGAGGCCATGCACGCCGCCAGCCACGAGGGCGCGCGGGCGCATCTGCAATCGATCGGCTTGGATGTCGAGTCCTATGTCAACGCCGTCGCGTGGTTGGTGGACCGGATTCTCGGCGATCACGGACTCACCGGGCGCGCCCGGGAGGAGTGGTTGAAGGAGCGGCTCGGACTCTTCGCGGGGATGGAGCATTTCACGGCTGTGATCGGCGAATGGCTGCTCAACGCCGATATTCTGGCCGAGCGCGGTATGCATCCGGCCATGCTGGATCTGGTGCGCTGGCACGGGGCCGAGGAGGTCGAGCACCGCAGTGTGGTCTTCGACGCCTACGCGCACGTGGACGGTAGCTATGCCCGGCGGGCGCGCACGGCGGTGCTGGCCACCGCGACGCTGTTGCCGCTGTTCATCGTGTCGACCGCCTACCTGTACCGCAACGATCCCTCGCCGAACAAGGGCCGGTTCTGGGCGCTGCAGTTTGTGAGCGCCACCCGGCGCGGCGTGATCCCCAGCTGGACAACCTTTTTCACCGAGATGCCCCGGTATCTGCGGCGCGGATTCCATCCGTCGCAGCTCGGTCCGATGGACAAGGCGCTGCGTTATCTGGCGCACTCCCCCGCCGCGCGGGCGGTGGGTCACTGATGGCGGCGCCGGCGGTGACTCCGGAATTCACGCCCGCGCCCGGACTGCGGCTGTTGAGCGCCGCGATGGACACCTACAAGCGGATTTTCGTCTCCGGGCCGACGGCGCACCTGTTGTCGCGGTCGAATCCGGTGCGCCACAGCGGCTTCGATCTGAATCTGGTAGTCGATCAGATCACCGACGAGACGGTCGACGTCCTGTCGTTCACCTTGCGCGCCATGGACGGCGGGCCGCTGCCCGCGTGGCGGCCCGGATCGCATCTGGATGTGTTCCTGCCCTCGGGTCGGCAGCGGCAGTACTCGCTGTGCGGTGATCCGAGTGATCGGTCGAGTTATCGGATCGCGGTGCGGCGCATGGTGAACGGCGATGGCGGGTCGCTGGAGATGCATCGCGCGCTGCGCAGCGGTACCGCGTTGCGGGCGCGGGGGCCGCGCAACGCGTTCACCTTCGTGGCGGCCCCGTCGTATCTGTTCCTCGCCGCGGGGATCGGCATCACGCCGATTCTGCCGATGGCCAAGGCCGCCGGATCCCGGGGGCAGCTCATCTATCTGGGGCGTTCGCGGGCGACGATGCCGTTTCTCGACGAGGTGCCCGAGGCGGAGGTCCGGCCCGACGACGAATTCGGGACGCCGGATATCGCGGCCTTGATCGCGCGCGCCGAACCCGGTGCGGCCGTGTATGTCTGCGGTCCGCCGCCGGTGCTGGCCGCCGCCCAGGCGACCATGTTCGAGGTGAATCCGACCGGATCGCTGCACACCGAGCGTTTCTCCGCACTGCCGGTGACCGACGGCCGGGCATTCGATATCCGGCTCGCGCGCACCGGCCGCACGGTGCGCGTCGGTGCCGAGGAGACCGCGCTCGCCGCCATTCGGCGCGTGGTGCCCGATGTGGTCTACTCCTGTCAGCAGGGCTTCTGCGGCACCTGTAAGACCCGGGTGTTGACCGGGGAGGTCGATCACCGCGACCGGACTCTGCCGCAGGCCGAACGCGCGGACCACATGCTGACCTGCGTCTCCCGCGCGGCGGGCGAGACCGTGGTGGTGGATCTGTGAACGAGCACCACCACATAGCGATCGTCGGGGCCGGGTTCGGCGGCATCGGGCTCGCAATCAAGTTGCGGCAGGCCGGATTCGACGATCTCGTCATTCTCGAGCGGGCGGGCGATCTGGGCGGTACCTGGCAGGCCAATACCTATCCGGGGTGCGCCTGCGATGTGCCGTCGCAGTTGTACAGCTACTCCTTCGCGCCGAATCCGGATTGGTCGCGCAAGTACGGCAAGCAGTCGGAGATTCTCGCCTACATTCGCGCGGTCGCCACGAAATACGGTGTGCCGCGCCATATTCGATACAACACCGAACTGCTCGAGGCGCGTTGGGACGACAGCGCGTCGCGCTGGCGCATCACGACCTCGCGGGGCAGCTTCACCGCCGCTGTCCTGATCTCCGCGACCGGGCTGTTCGCCGAGGCCAAGTATCCATCGCTGCCGGGTCTGGAGACGTTCGCGGGCAAGGCCTTTCATTCGCTGCACTGGGATCACGACTACGACCTGACCGGCAAGCGGGTCGCGGTGATCGGCACCGGGGCCTCGGCGGTGCAGTTCGTGCCGGAGATTCAGCCCGAGGTCGCCGAGCTCACCGTCTTCCAGCGCTCCGCGCCGTGGATCGTGCCGCGCATGGACCGTCGCACCCACGGGGTGGAGCGGCTGTTGCTGCGTCGGCTGCCCATGGTGGGCAAGGCGATTCGGGGTGGCTGGTTCACCGCCATCGAGGGTTTCGGTCTGGTCGGATTCGTGGACAAACGTTTCCGACATCCCTATGAGCTGTTGGGGCGGCTGCAATTGCTGCGCCAGGTCCGCGATCCTCGGCTGCGGCGAATTCTCACGCCGGACTACATGATCGGATGTAAGCGGGCCATCTTCTCCGACTCCTACCTGCCCGCCCTCGATCAGCCCAATGTCGAGGTGGTGACCGACGGTATCGCCGAGGTGCGGCCGCATTCGATCGTGTCGCGCGACGGGACCGAACGCGCGGTGGACGCGATCATCTACGGCACCGGATTCACCTCTGTCCCCAGCGCTTTCGAGCGGTTCATCGGCCGCGACGACCATTCCATGGCCGAACTGTACCGCAAGGAGCCGCAGAGCTATCTGGGCGCGACGCTCGCCGGGTTCCCCAATTTCTTCTGCACGCTCGGGCCGTTCGGCGCGGCGGGCAATCAGTCCGCCATCTTCATGATCGAATCCCAGATCGCCTACATCGTGGACGCGCTCTCCACCATGCGGGAGCGGGGTGCGCGGCGCGTGGAGGTGAAGCAGCGCGTGCAGCAGTCGTTCCTGGCGGAGATGCGCGAGCGCAGCACCTCGACGGTGTGGGTGACCGGTGGTTGCACCGGCTACTACCAGACCCCCGACGGCCGCAATGCCGGGCTCTATCCGAACTGGAGCTTCGAATACCGCTGGCGGACCAGCCGATTCGATATCGATTCCTACGAGGTGAGCGCGTGATGGATCTCGGTCTCGGCGCACTGCGCCGAATCGTCTCACCGCACTACGACGTGCGCGGCAAGACCGTGCTCATCACCGGTGCGGGCCAGGGCATCGGCCGTGACCTGGCCACCGTCCTGTACCGGCGCGGCGCATCGGTCGCACTGGTCGATATCGACGGTATCGGCGCGCTCGCGAGCGCTTCCCTGCTCGGCCCGCGGACGCTGCCGCTCGCCGCCGATGTGGCCGACCGCGACGCGATGGCCGACGCGGTCGCGCGCACCGTCGATCATTTCGGCGGCCTCGATATCGTGGTGGCCAATGCGGGGGTGGTGCCGAAACCGGCGACGCTGCGCACCATGGATCCCGAGTCGTTCGACAGGGTTCTCGGTATCAACCTGACCGGCGTCTTCAATACCGTGCATCCGGCGCTGGACCATATCGTCGAGGCGCGCGGCCATGTCGTCGTCGTATCCTCCTGTGCCGCTTTCGCACCCGGCATGGGCGGATCGCCGTACATGATCAGCAAGGCGGCCGTGGAACAGCTCGGCCGTGCGCTGCGCGTGGAACTCGCCCCGCACGGCGCGACGGCGGGCGTCTCGTACTTCGGGATCGTGCAGACCGAGATGACCCACGCGACCCTGGACCGCGACGACCTGGGCCGCGAGATCGAGAGCCTGCTGCCGTGGCCGCTGAATGTGCGCATCACGGCGGCGGAGGCCGCGCGGGTGATCGCCGACGGTATTGCCCGCCGCGCCCCGCGCACCATCGCTCCGGCTGGCTGGGAGGCGTACGCGCTGCTGCGGGGCCTGGTCAATGTCGCCCTGGATCATCGGCTGACCCGAGATCCCCGTGTCGCCCGACTCATTCGGATTCTGGAGGGTGCGGCGCCGCCAACACGCGACGGTGCCGCACCGCCGGTCCATCAGACGGCCTCGAACGCCCCCCAGCGCACGGGTGTGGCGAGCGAGGAGCCGAACGACGTGCAGTAGGCGTACGACGGGGTGCCGGAGTGCGCCGCCGCACCCCGGGCGACCTTGCCGTTCGCGCATTGCGCCGCGCCGACGAATGTGCCTCCGGTGCAGGTGATTCCCGCGGTATTGGCGTCGTACCAGGACAGTCGGCAGTTCAAGCCGCCGGGTGCGCCCAACGGCGGCGCGGCCGAGGCGGTCGCGTCGCCGATCAGCAGCGGTGCCCCGACGAGGGCGGTGACGGCGAAGGTGGCAGCGAGCAGTCGTTTCATGGTTTCTCCTTTCCTCTGCGCACGTACTACCTGGTGTTTCGCGGCGGCGGCGACGAATCATTAACGCGGCCAGCGCAATTGGGTAGGCACTGCCCATCTGCCCGGCCTGGCCCGGAGGCGGCGGATTCGTACGGCCGTCGCGGTGTCCGCGGGTTGCGCTACATTCTCTGCGGGCCGAGGCACGGTGTCGGGGAGGATGGTCGTGAGTTTGCAGCCGGGGACCGTATACGCCGGATTCGCCATCGAGCGACTACTCGGCGCGGGCGGCATGGGTGCGGTGTATCTGGCCGAGCATCCGCGGATGCGGCGGCGGGTGGCGCTGAAGGTGCTCTCGAACACCTTCACCGTGGACGCGAAGGCGCGCGCCGCCTTCGATCGCGAGGCGACCCTCGCCGCCGGGCTCGATCACCCGAATATCGTGCCCGTCTACGACCGCAGCGCGGTCGACGAACCGGCGCTGTGGCTGGCGATGCGCTACATCGACGGTGGTGACGCCGCCGGATTGCTGAGCGAACACCCGCAGGGCCTCGACCCGGTACGGGCGGTCGGATTGCTCACCGATGCCGCGCACGCCCTGGACCACGCGCACGCGCAGGGTGTGCTGCACCGCGATGTGAAGCCCGCGAATCTGCTCATCGAAAGCGACACCCGCCACGGTGAGCGCGCGGTGCTCACCGATTTCGGCATCGCCCGCACGCTCGACGACACCGTCACCCTCTCCGGTGTCGCCGCCACCTTCGCCTATGCCGCGCCGGAGCGTTTCGAGGACACGCCCGCGGATCACCGCGCCGATATCTACTCCTTGGGCTGCACCCTGTTTCAACTGCTCACCGGCCAGCCGCCGTTTCCGCGCCGGGATCAGGCGGCCGTGATCGGCGCGCATCTGACCGCGCCGCCGCCCGCGCCGCGCGCGGTGCGACCCGACCTGCCCGCGGAATTCGACGAGGTGATCGCGACCGCGCTGGCCAAGTCGCCGCGTGACAGGTATGCCACCTGCACCGCCCTCGCCGAGGCCGCCGCCCGCGCGCTGCCGAAATCCACCGCACCCGTGGTGATTTCGAGGGACGACGATGAGCCCACGGTCGCCTGTCGCTCGGTCTCGCTGGTCAAAGCGACCGACAAAGCCGCCGTGTCGCTGGTGAAGGCACCGGATCAGGCGGCGGTGCCGACCATTGTCCGCGCCGCGCCGGTACGGGAGGTTCCGCCGCCGGAGATCGCTCCCGAACCGCCAGCCGACGGTTCGCGTCGCCGACGGTTCGCGGTCGTCTCGGGCCTGCTCCTGGCCGGTGTCGGCGTCACGCTCGGTGCGGCGTTCACGCTGCGCGACGAGACTCCCTCCACCGGCACCCCGCCGACGACCACCAGTGCGCCACAACAGATCACGTCGACCACCACCACGGTCCCGAGCAGCATCCAGGTCACCTCGACACCCTCGCCGGTCGAGGCCCCACCGCCCGCCGACACCCCGGTGCAGGTCGAGAACCAACCCGTCGAGGAGCCGCCCGCCGAACAGTACGTACCGACCTACACCGTCGAGCGGCCCTCGCAGCCCACCAACCAAGCGCCACAGGTCGTTCCGCAGACGCGAGTCCATCAATTCGGCGGCTGAACCCGCCCCGGCTTATCCGGCGTTGGCCGTGCAGATGGTGTCGAGAACGAAAGCGGGCTTGGTGATTTCGAGCAGCGGCGTGCCGACATCCGGTCCCGCGATGCGCAGGGCATCCGCCTCGGCCTCGGCGGCGGTGGCCCCAGTTCCCGTGAAATAGAACGGCATCGCCCCGCCGAACGGGGTCTTGCCATCGCGCTCGACCACCGAACCGCACGCGTTGTGAATCCGCGCCACGATATGGCAGACACTCTCCCCGCACGCGTCCAGAGCGGCCTGATCGGCCTCGTGCTGCACCGGATAGTCGGCCGCCGCACCGACCCGCATGGTGGTCACGGCGATCGCGCCGTACAGATCCCCGGCCGCGTTCGCGGTTCCAGCGCCCAGGAACACCAGCGACCCCGCCGCGGGAATCACCATGGCCAGCGCCAACTTTCGCAACGATGTCATCTGCTCGCCCCTCATCCGGCGTTCGCGGTGCACACGGTGTTCCGAACGTACGGCTCCCCCATCATGGAGCTGCCGTACGCCAGGCTGATGGCGGTAGCCCACGGCGTATTCGGCGGCACCTGCGCGAACGCCATACGCTCGGCGTCGGCGCCCGTGGCACCGGTGCCGTAGTAGTACACCGGGTAATGCGTGAAAAGCCCGCGATTGTCCTTCTCCACCACCGACCCACAGCCGTTCTGAATCTCCAATGTCACCCGGCACCAGGCAACCCCGCACGCATCGAGCGCGGCCTGATTGGCAGCGGCCTGACTCGGATAGTCGGTAGCGTGCCCAACCTGAAACGTGCCCACCGCGATAGCACCGTAGAGCCCACCGGCCTGCGCGGTCCCGGCCCCGCTGGCCACCAGTGCCCCCGCCGCCGGAATCACCAAGGCCAGCGCGGACTTTCCCAACAACGACATGCATCAGCCCCCGAGATCGAACGAGTATCCGGGCGATCATGACCGCATTCGCGCCAACTGTCCAGCCCGTTCCGATTCGGCTCCCCTCGCCTGCCTCACAGCGGCGTGGGCAGGCGCGGTACGGAGGCCACCAGGCGGCGGGTGTACTCGTGGCGCGGTGTGGTGAGTACCGCGTCGGCGTCGCCGGATTCGACTATGCGGCCGTCCTTCATGACGAGGACGCGGTCGGCGAGGTGATGGACGACGCCCAGGTCGTGGGAGATCAGCAGGAGGGCGGTGCCGAATTCGGCTTGGAGGTCGGCGAGTAGGTCGAGGATCTGGGCTTGGACGGAGACGTCGAGGGCGGAGACGGGTTCGTCGGCGATGATCAGGGCCGGGCGTGGGGCGAGGGCGCGGGCTATGGCGACGCGTTGGCGTTGGCCGCCGGAGAGGGTGCGCGGGTGGCGGTCGAGCAGATCGCGGGAGAGGTGGACCGCGTCGAGGAGTTCGCGGACCCGCTGCGCTCGGGCTCGCCCGCGCACTCCGATCGTGTCCAGGCTCTCTCCGACAATGCGTTCCACGGTGTAGCGCGGGTCGAAGGAGCTCAGCGGGTCCTGGGCGATGAGCTGCGCGGTGCCGCGGTGGCGGCGGCGCTCGCGTTCCGGGAGTTCGGTCCACACCGCCCCGTCGACGACGACACGGCCGGAGGTCGGCGGGACGAGACTCAGGGCCAGGCGCGCCGTCGTGGATTTGCCGGAGCCGGATTCGCCTACTATGCCGAGGGTTTCGCCCGCGAACAGGTCGAAGTCGATGCCGTGCACGACGGTTCGCGCGGCCGGTCCGGTGCCGTAGGTTTTGCGAAGCCGCTGGACCGACAGCACGATTCGGGTCTCGTCGACCGCGCGCGGCGGTCGCGGACGGTCGGGTGCGTCGGAGATCGAGAGCCTCGTACCGCGCGAAGCCGCCGAGGGCACGGCGGCGAGCAGCTTTCTGGTGTACGGATGTGTTGGCCGGGTGAGGATCTCGCGTGTCTGCCCCTCCTCGACGACCGCACCGTCGCGCATGACCAGCACCCGGTCGGCCAGTTCCGCGACCACCGCGAGATCGTGACTGATCAGCAGCAGCGCGTTGCCCGCCGCTTTGCGCTGCCGCAGCAGGTCCAGAATCTGTTGCTGCACGGTGACATCGAGCGCGGTGGTCGGCTCGTCGGCGATGATCAACCCGGGATCGCCCGCGATGGCGGTCGCGATCAGCACCCGCTGCCGGAGTCCACCCGACAGCTCATGTGGGTATTGGCCCAGCCGCGCTTCGGGTTCCGGGAATCCCACCGATTCGAGCAGTTCGACGGCGCGGGCGGTGCGGGCCCGACCGCGCAGGTCGGTCAGCGCGGTCTGCACCTCGGCCAACTGCTGCCCGACGGTGCGCAGCGGATCGAGCGAGACGAGCGCGTCTTGCAGGACGTAGCCGATATCGCTGCCGCGGATCCGCCGCCACCGGCGCTCCCGATGCTCGCGCGCGTCCTGTCCGAAGAGTTCGAAACGATCCGCGCGCACCACCGCTCCGGAACCGGACAGGCCGACAAGAGTGCGCGCGGTGACCGACTTTCCCGAGCCCGATTCACCGACGAGGGCGACGGCCTCCCCCGGTTCGATGCGCAGGTCGATGCCCCGCACCACCTCGCCGACACCGCTTTTCGTAGCGAATCCGACGCGCAGATTCTCGATCGCTACCAGGCTCATATTCGTGGCCTTCCGTCGTAGTGCCGCTGCCAGTGCCGACCCAGGGAGCTCACGGCGATGACCGTCGCGGTCACGGCCACGCCGGGCAGCACCGCGATCCACCAGGCATTACGCAGATAGTTGCGGCCTTCGGAGAGCATCGCGCCCCACTCCGGCGCGGGCGGTTGCGGTCCCATGCCGAGGAAGCTGAGTCCCGCCGCGCCGAGGATGGCGGTGCCGAGGCCGATGGTGGCGAGGATCGGCACCTGCGCCACGGCGTGCGGCAGGATGTGGCGGCGGATCAGGGTCGCGCGGGTGAGCCCGAAGGTGCGGGCCTGTTCGACATAGCCGGATTCGCGCACCACGAGCGTCTGGGCGCGCACCACCCGCGCGAACCGGGGTACCGACGCGATGCCCAGCGCCACCACCAGATTCGCGGTGCCGGGCCCGGTGAACGAGATCAGCACCAGGGCGAGCAGCAGATCCGGGAACGAGGAGACCACGTCGAGGAAGCGGGTGATCAGCTCGTCGAGCAGACCGCGGGCCACCCCCGAGGCCAGGCCGAGCGCGGTGCCGACGAGTACGGCGAGCGCGGTGGCCAGGACGCCGATCGACAAGGAGTAGCGAGCGCCGTGGACGACGCGGGTGAAGACGTCGCGCCCGAGATGGTCGGTGCCGAACCAGTGCCGCGAGCTCGGTTCGAGCTGTGCGGCAAGGGGATCCGCGGTGAGCGGGTCGCCGCTGGTGAGCACGGTGGGTGCCAGGACGGCGAGTGCGATGACGACCAGGAAGAGCGCGGCGGCGGCGACACCGGGTGCGATGCGCGCCCCGGCCACGCGCTCACCGAGGCGCTGGATGCTCATCGCGCCCGCCCCTGCCGGGCGGCGGTGCGCAGGCGCGGGTCGAGCCACAGGTAGAGCAGATCGACCACGGTGCTGATCACGACGTACACGAGCGCGGACAGGATCGCGACGGCCAGTACCACCGGAAGATCCTGCGCCAGTACGGCATCCACGGTCGCCCGGCCCAGGCCCGGCCGACCGAAGACCTCTTCGATGATCACCGCGCCGCCGAGCAGACCGCCGACCAGCCATCCGGTCAGCGTGACCGCCGGGAGGGCCGCGTGCCGCAGTCCGTGCCGCAGCCGCAGCGCGGTCTCGCTCACCGACCACGATTTCACGGTCAGCGCGAACGGTTCGTCCAGGGCGCGTTCCAAGCCGTCGCGCAGCACCTGGGAGACGACCGCGCCGAGCGGCAGGCCGAGGGTGAGCGCGGGAAGCACCAACGCCTCGGGCCCCTTGTTCCCCGCCACCGGGAAGATTTTCAGCGTGAAGCTGGAGACCGACAGCAGCACGATCCCCAGCCAGAACGGCGGCGTCGACACCAGCGTCAGTTCAACGGTATTCGCGATGGCCCGCGACCGTCGCCGCCGCGCGGTGGTGGTTGCCACGACGACCGCGAAGACCAGCGCCACCGCGAGCGCGGCGACGGTGAGGGCCGCGGTCGGCCCGGCCTGCGAGGCGATGATCTCCGAGACCGGCCGCTGGAGAATGTAGGACCGCCCGAAATCGCCGCGCGCCGAATCGCCCAGGTACCGGAGGTACTGCACGATCACCGGGCTGTCGAGCCCCCATTCGGCGCGAATGGCGGCCTCGATCTCCGGTGTCCGCTGCTGTTCGCCCAGCAACACATCGACCGTGTCACCGGGCGCGAGACGAACGCTGATGAACGCCAACGTCACCGCACCCCACAGCACGCCCAGGGCCGAGAGCAGCCGGATCAGTATCCGCACCGCCGTCGCACGGCGTGGCCCGGGGCGGGCGTCCGTGCGGGCTTCGACTCGTTCTCGGGCGGTGACCTCGAGGGTCGCGCCGACGCTATCCACGATCGACCCAGATGTCGTAGGCGCTCTCCGGGAACTGTTTGAAGGGACGGAAACCCGCGCCGTGCACGTGGGCGGCGGCCGCGATCTGGTCCTCGGGTTCGTAGAGCGGGAACGCGTAGGCCTTGTCGGAGAGCACGAATCGCTGCAACTGCGCGTACTGTCCGGCGCGTGCGCCGGTGTCGAGGGTCGCGGACGCGGCGGTCAGCCAGCGGGTCAGTTCCGGGTCCGCCGCGCGACTGTAGTTCAGGGTGCCGCCCGAATCGACGGGGAACCAATGGTTTTCGATATCCACGCCACCGGTGATGGTGTCGGAGTTGGCGATCGAACCGAAGGTGCCCGTCTTCCGGCGATCCGCGTAGGTACCCGCGTCGACATAGGAGATGCCGAGGTCGATACCGGCGTTCTGTTTGGCTTGGGCCTGGATCGCCTGCAGGAGCACGTCGCGCTGATCACGAACGGTGGACTGCGCCTGTAGGACCTCGATGGTCAGACGCTGCCCGTCCTTGGTGCGAAATCCCTTGCCGTCCCGCGCCGTCCAGCCCGCTTCGTCGAGCAACCGGTTGGCGGCCTGCGTATCACCGCCGTAGGAGCGCTCGATGCTCTTGTCGTAGAACTGCGCGTCGACCGACGAGACGATGCCCCAGGCGCGGGTGCGTTCGCCGCGATAGATGGACTGGAGTACCGCGTCGACGTCGACGGCATCGATCAGCGCCTTGCGGACCCGGACGTCCGTCGCGGGACCGTGGGTGGAGTTCAGGTACAGCGCGTACGGGCTACCGGCGTTCAACGCGTGCTGGTAGCTGAAGTCGGGATTGTCCTCGAACAGCGCGGCGTCATTGCCGGAGATTCCCTCGATGATGTCGACCTGGCCGGAGGTGAGCGCGCCGGTGCGCACCGACGATTCGGGCAGGAACCGGTAGGTGACCTCGTCGAGGTAGGCCGGACCTCGATGCTTGGCATTGTCTGGGGCCCACTGGTATTCGGGATTCTTGCGGAAGTGGATCTCCTGCCCCTTGACGTAGCGGTCCAGCACGAACGGCCCGGTACCCGCGATCTCCGGGCCGCCGGACTTCAGCTGTGGGGAGTCGAAGGCGGCCGGAGAGATGATCTCCAGCGCGGAGATGAAGTCCAGGAACGGCGCGTAGACGTTCTTCAGCGCGAAGACCAGCGTCCGCTCGTCCGGTGTGCTCACCGAGGCCAGACTGGAGATGCGCCACGCCGAGGTGCCACCGGTGTAGGCGGGATCCTGGAGCGCGGTGATGTTGCGCGCCACCGCCTGTGCCGTCAGCGGGGCGCCGTCGGTGAAGCGCACACCGTCGCGCAGCGTGAACCTATAGGTCAGCGCGTCCGGCGACACCTCGTAGCCCGACGCCAGCCACGGCACGTAGCCGCCGTCCTCGGTGCGCGCCAGCAATGCTTCGAAGGTGTTGCGCAGCAACAGTTTCGTCTTGCCCTGACCGTTGAGGTGCGGATTGAGCGTGGTCGGCTCGGTCTCCACACCCCAGGTCAACGACCCACCGCTGCGGGGTTGCGCGGAATCGCCTGCCGCGCTGTCGGTTCCGCCGCACGCGGTCAGCAGCAGGGCCGAAACCGCCAGCAGCGCGGTCGCCAGTCGTCGTGGTCGCATCACCGCGCGACACTCCTGTCCTCGATGAGAAATATGGGTTGATCGGTGGTGACGACCGCGCCCTCGGTCGCGGTCACGGTCACGATGCCGGGGTGCGTCGCGGTGAGCTCGTGCTCCATCTTCATGGCCTCGACCACCCCGAGCAGCTGTCCGCGCTCCACGTGCGCACCGGATTCGACATGGAGCCGAACGACGGTTCCCGGCATGGGAGAACGGATTTCGGGTCCGGCCGCGGTGCCGCCGTAGGAGCGGTGCTCCGCGTACCGCACTTCCCTGGCGACCCCGGCCACCTGGCACAGCCATCCCGCCCCCGTGCGGCGGACCGCGCAGGGCAGGGAACCGACCGTGACCGTCTCGCCGCCCGGCACGCAGACCACGCCCGGGTTCGCGGTATCGGCCCGCACCCGCACCCCCGCCCCGTCGTAGCCGTTGACGCGGATGGTGAAGGGGCGGCCGTCGACCGACAGGTCGATCCTGCCGAGGTCGTGATCGGCGGGGTCGAGCCACGCCCGGTCCCCGACGGGTGCGCCGGTGGACCACGGTGTCGCGCGGTCGGGTGCGGTCACGGTGGCCGCGACGGCGAAGGCGCTCAACAGATCCGGGTCCGCGAACGCCTCCGCCGGGTCGATCCGGTCCAGGTACGCGGTATCGTGCTCGGCCGTCGCGAGCACCGGTGTGCCCAGGACATGGCCGACGAACCCGAGGTTGGTGGAGATGCCGGTCCAGCGCAGCTGGGCGCAGGCGGCGCGGGCGGCGGCGAGCGCCTCGTCCCGGGTCGCACCGGTGGCGACGAGTTTGGCGATCATCGGATCGAACGCGCCGGTGACGCGCAGCTGGCGGTCGAAGGCGCGCTCGACGCGCACGTTCGGCCAGTGCGTCACGGTCAGCTCGCCCGGGCAGGGCAGGAACGACCGGAACGGATCCTCGGCGTACACCCGAACCTGCACCGACGCGCCCACGGCCGTGATGTCGCGTTGTGCGGCGGGCAGTGGGTCTCCGGAGGCGACGCGCAGCTGCCACTCCACCAGGTCGATGCCCGTGATCTCCTCGGTGACAGTGTGTTCGACCTGGAGGCGGGTGTTCATCTCGATGAAGAAGAACTCCTCGCCCACCAGCAGGAACTCGAAAGTGCCCGCGCCCACGTACTGCAACGCCCGCGCACCGCGCACCGCCGCGTCGAATATCGCGCGGCGGACGGATTCCGGGATATTCGGGGCGGGTGCCTCTTCGATGACCTTCTGATGCCGCCGCTGCAAGGAGCAGTCACGGTCGAACAGATGCACGGCGGTGCCGAATTCATCGCCGAATACCTGTACTTCGATATGCCGCGCGTGCTCGACGTAGCGTTCCAGGTGCAGGCGACCGTCGGCGAAGGCGGCCGTCGCGGTGCGGCTCGCGGAGGCCAGCGATTCCCGCAGCCCGTCGCGCGAGCGCACCACCGACATCCCTTTGCCGCCACCCCCACCGGCCGGTTTGACGATCAGCGGATAGCCGATGTCGTCGGCGGCGCGGACCAGGGCGTCCAGGTCGTCGGTGGCCTCCCGGGTGCCCGGCAGCACCGGAACACCCGCGTCGGCCATCACCCGCAGGGCGGAGGCCTTGTCGGCCATGGTCTCGATCACCCGGGAGCTCGGGCCCACGAAGACCAGCCCGGCAGCGCGGACGGCGCGCGCGAAGTCGGCATTCTCGGAGAGGAATCCATACCCGGGATGCACTGCGTCACAGCCTGTTTCGACCGCCGCGCGCACGAGGGCGGCGGCATCGAGATGAGCGCTCGCACCCGGCAGCCGGACCGTGGCCACCGCACCGGCGTGATAGGTCAGGTCGCGATCCTCGTCGACGCTCACGGTCACGTAATCGATGCCGAGGCGGTCGCAGGTGCGCGCGATGCGGGCGGCCACCTCGCCGCGGTTCGCGATGAGCACTGTCGAGATCACAGTCGGAACACCCCGTATGTCGTCGCGGTCGGCCACGGCCGATCCCAGCGCTCGTGGGCGAGGGACAGGCATTGCGCGAGCCAGGTGCGGGTGTCCTCGGGTTCGATGACGGCATCGACCCACAGGCGCGCGGCGATATACGCCGGATGCGATTGCCGTTCGAAGCTGTCGACAATGGGCTGTTTGATGGCGGCTTCCTCGTCGGCGCTCAGTTCCTTGCCCTCGCGGCGCAATCGGTCGCGGCGCAGAATCGCCATGACGGCGGCGGCCTGTTCGCCGCCGACGCCGGTGGAGCGGGCATTGGGCCACATGGCCATGAATTGGCCGCCCATCGAGCGCCCGGACATCGCGAAATTCGCCGCGCCGAAGCTGCCGCCGATCACCAGGGAGATCTTGGGCACGGTGGCGCAGGAGACGGCATTGACCATTTTCGCGCCGTGTTTGGCGATGCCGTCGCGCTCGTATTGCTCGCCGACCATGAAGCCGCTGACATTGTGGACGAAAAGCAAAGGGATGCGGCGTTGTTCGCAGATCTGGATGAAATTCGTCGCCTTGAGGGCGCTGTCGGGGAAGATCACGCCCTGATTCGCGATGATGCCCACCTCGTATCCGGCGATCCGGGCCGTCGCGCAGACGATCGTCAGGCCGTAGTCCTTGCGGTACTCGACCCACGAGGCGGCATCGACCACGCAGCGCAGAATCGCGCGGACATTCATCTCCTTCTTCGTGGTGGCCGGGATCAGACCGGGCAGCAACGCCGGGTCATCGGCCGGTTCGAGGGCGGCGAAGGCGGGTGGGCGAATCGCGTCGGCGGGTGTGCGGGCGACGATATCGCGGACCATGGCCAGGGCCTCCGCCTCGTTCACGGCCAGGTGATCCGCGACGGCGGTCTCGCGCACATGCAGCTCCGCGCCGCCGAGGGTCTGTGCGTCGACCTTGATGCCGGTGGCGGCCTCCACCAATTGCGGGCCGCCGAGGAAGACGGTGCTGAGATCGCGCACCATCACCGTCTCATCGCTCATCGCGGGGATGTACGCCCCGCCCGCGGTGCAGATGCCGAGGACCGCGGAGATCTGCGGCAGCCCCAGCGCACTCATTTCCGCGATATTGCGGAACATCTTTCCCAGGTGTTCCTCGTCGGGAAAGATCTCCTCCTGCAATGGCAGATAGATGCCGCCCGAGTCGGCCAGGTAGACGCAGGGCAGGCGATATTCCCTGGCCAATTTCTGCCCGCGCAGATGTTTCTTCACGGTGAGCGGATAGTAGGTTCCGCCTTTGACGTGCGGGTCGTTGGCGAACACCATGCAGGGGCGGCCGTGAATGATGCCGATGCCGACGATGAGCGCCGCCGCGGGCAGATCGGTGTCGTACACCTCGTGCGCGGCGAGTCGACCGATCTCGAGGAAGGGCGTGCCGGGGTCGAGGACGCGGTCGACGCGTTCGCGCACAGCGAGTTTGGTGTCGCCGTGGCGTCGCCGCGAGGCCACGATATCGGCGCTGTGCGCGCGCAGCCGGGCGCGTTGCGCTTCGAAGCCGGTGTTGTGTTCGACGGTGAGGGTCATGCGGGCAGCTCCGCTCGGTCCTGGTGCGCGGCGAGGCTCGCGGTCAGCGTGTCGGCGAATCGGCGAATGGTGTCGGGTTCGAGGTCGGCGCGCAGCATCAGGCGCAGGCCCGCGCTGCCGCGCCGGATGATCGGGAAGAAGACGGGCGAGGTGTAGAACCCGGCGTGCAGCATGTCGCGGGCCACGGCGACGGTGGTCTCCTCGCGGCCGATGTTCACGAATCGAATGGGGAATCCGTCCCCGGCGAGATCGGTGTCGACGAGCGAGTCGAAGAGGCGAATCCGTTCGCGCAGAGCGATTTGCAGGGCGTCGACGGTGCCGTCGTCGTGCAGATCGCAGGAGGCGATGACGGCGCCGAGTCCGGCGGTATTGATGCGCTGTGACCACATGAGCGGTCCGCTCGTGCGCAGCAGAGTATCGCGCAGTCTGTCGTCGCCTTCCGCGCCGAAGAAGATCACGCCGCCGCTGGCCCCGAAGCCCTTGTTGAGCGAGGCGATGATCAGGGTCCGGTCGCGCCAGCCCTCGTACGCGCCGAGCACATAGCCGCGACCGCGCGGTCCAAGGGTCGAAATACCGTGTGCCTCATCGAAGTACAGGAACAGGCCGTAGGTGTCCTGAAGCCGGAACAGTTCGCGCAGCGGCGCGCCGCCGCCCGTGCTGTAGACGCCGTCGGCGACATAGGCGACGTGGGAGTGCTTGCGGCACAGCTCTTCCAGGGCGGCGATATCGTCGTGGGCGATGGTGACGAGTTCGGTCTCATCGGCGACCAGCGGTTTCATGGCGTTGAGGCAGAAGTGCGCGTTCTTGTCGAAGACGACCAGGGGCGGGTGTCCGTCGGTGAGTTCACCGGAGGCGAGCAGCGGCAGGGTGGCCCACGCCGCGGCCGCGCAGGACGAGACGGTGACGGCCTGCGCGCCGAAGGTGTGCGACAGGCGCTGTTCGGCCTCCTCGAGCAGTGCGAGCCGAATTCGCATGCGGGAGATGGAGGAATTGACGGTCGCCGTGACGTCGAGACCTCGGTGCGCACCGGCGATGATGCGCGGGTCGCTGTCCAGGCCGAGGTATGAGTACGACGAGAAATTCACGATCGTACGGCCGTCGCGGTCGTGGACGTGTCCGTCGCGCATATCCGCGGCGACGATATCGACCAGTCCGTGTGCGGCGCTGTCGTCCCAGAAGGCATTGCTCGTATGCAATTGCTTGCGGATATTGGCGAATTGATGAGTGACCATTCCCTGTATTCCTTTGTCGGCTATGCGCGTCGAGCTGTCGATTCGGAGTGGGTGGGTTCCTTGGCCGCCGCGAGGAGTACGTTCACGGCGGCGAGCAGGGTGAGGGCGCTCGACCAGGCGACCAGGCCGGTGAGCGAGGGGCCCGCCAGCGAGGCGATGCCCGCCAAGCCCTGTTGGATGAGGGCGCACCAGGACACCGCGATCGCCGCGCCGGAGACGAGGTGGCTCACGGCGTGCGCGGCGCTGTTGGGGAAGAGGGTGGCCTGTCCGAAGGTCGTCGTCACGTATCCGGCGAGGAAGATCGGCAGGGCGAGCGCGCGGTGCGGGTCCAGCGTCCAGACCAGGGTGATCAGGACGCATCCGGCGAGCATGATCCACGCGCCCTGGCGCATCATGGCGCGGGCGCCGAAGCGTCGGACCGTGTGGCGGACGTAGGTCGCGCCCGCCAGGTACGCCACGCCGTAGAGGACGCCGAACAGGCCGAACAGCCACGGCGGCAGCGCGAATCGGTCGGCGAAGATGAACGCCGACTTCTGTTGGATCATGACGATGACGGCGAAGCCGATACCTCCGGCGACGGCGCTGGCCACGAAGGTGCGGTCGCGCAGTAGCCGTCGCGCCACGCCCTTGGCCGCGGTACCGGGAGTCGGGCGTGGCAGTGCGACGCGCAGGGACAGCGCGACCGGTATCGCGGCGAGTACGGCCAAGGTGGCGAAGCCGTAGCGCCATCCGAGCGTCGAGGTGATGACGCCGCCGACCACCTGTCCGCCGCCGAGGGCCACCACGAAGGCCATGGACAGCAGCGATAGTTGCCGCGCCAGCTCCGCGCCCGTGAACAGGTCTTTGATCATCATCCGTGCGACGACGGCGATACCGCCCGCGCCGATGGCCTGCGCGATGCGCAGGCTGAGCAATTCCGGCGCATTCGTGATGAATGCCAAACCGGCGCTGGCGATTACGAAACACAGTCCCGACGCGACGAATGCGGGCACCCGCCCGAACCGTTCCGCCGCCCGGCCCCACGCGACCACGGGTAGCGCGGCGAAGACCACGAACAGCGCCACCGACAATTGGAGGGTGCCGTCGGAGGCGTGAATATCGCCGCCCAGCGCGGGCATGCTCGGGAGGTAGATGGTGGTCGCCATTTGCGCGACCGCCACCGCGCTACACGCGGTCGCGACCACGGCCCGGCGCACCACCGGCGAGGCCGTCTCCGTTCCGGATTCCCGCACACTCACATCGACTCCCCTACACCCGAATTCGCCCCGAAGGCCGGGTAAAGGAGTACCGCGCATCGATGTCACGGCACGACGGTTGGAATCATCCTGATTCTTCCGGGAGCGTCCCCCGAAGCTGTTCCGCGACAGCCATATAGGCGCATCGGCCCACCGGGAACGCCGGGGGCTCTACACTGCGTACATGCTCCGAAAACGGTGGTGGGCAGCGGGTTTGGGCGCGATCGCGCTCCTCGGCGTGCTCTCCCTGGCTGGCTGTTCCGTCGCGCCGAATCCCGATGAGGCGGGTCTCGAATACAATGCCGGACCCTTCAGCGCCACCACTTTCTCGAATTGCGTCGCGCCGGGCAGCCGGGAGTATCGCGGCCCCGGCGACCAGATTTTCCTGTACCCGGCGGGCCAGCGCACCTTCGAATTCGCCGATCACGAGGACGCCGAAATCGCCGAGGCGACCGTCGTATCGAAGGACGATCTGGAGTTGCGCGTCACCGGCCTGGTGACCTTCAGCCTCAACACCGACTGCGCGACGCTGCGTCAATTCCACGAGCGGATCGGCATCAAATACGAGGCGGACGATTACGACGGCTGGGTGGAGATGTTGCGCGACTACATCGGCCAGCCGCTCAATCGCGCGCTCGACGACGCCACCAAGGCGTACAACTGGCGCGACCTCTACACCAGCGCCGAAACCAAAGGCAATTGGGAGAAGTCCGTCGGTCAGCTGACCGCGAAGTTCATCGCCGAACAGGGCGGCGAATCCTTCTTCTGCAGCCCGGTTTTCGTACCGGGCTCGGGAGGCGACTGCGGCGACCCGCAATTGACCATTCAACAGCCGGTGCCACCCGAAACCGTTCGTGCCGCGCTGACCGATACGCAGCGCGCCATCGAGGCCACCCGCGCCCAACACGAGGAGAACATTCGGGTGACCACCGAATTGGAGGCCATTCGCAGGTTGGTCGAGGTGCTCGGGGCCGACGGGTACGTCCTCTACCAAGCCATCAAGGACGGCAAGGTGCAGGTGGTGCCGGTGCCCAACGGTGTGGGCGTCAATATCGCCCCGGGCGGCTGAGATCCGCGCTGGTTTCACTGGGCAAGACGGCAGGTATTGCGAGGCTGGCGGGCGCGGTAGTGATGACGGACACGCCGTTTTCACCGTCGAGAGGTTGCCGTGACCACACCGCCGCCCGTCGTTCCGCCCGACCGCGCACAGGTCCGTCGAGTCGCGTTGTCGAGCCTGCTCGGTACCGCGATCGAGTACTACGACTTCCTGATCTACGCCACGCTCGCCGCGCTCGTCTTCGGCGACCTGTTCTTTCCTGATTCGCGGCCCGAGCTCGCCACCATCGCCTCGTTCGGAACGCTCGCCGTGGGCTATGTGGCGCGGCCGATCGGCGGAATCGTCTTCGGCCACTTCGGGGATCGCCTCGGCCGCAAGTCGATGCTGGTCATCACCATGACGATGATGGGTGTGGCCAGTTTCCTCATCGGCCTGCTGCCGACCTTCGGCATGGTCGGTGTCGCCGCGCCCGTGGCGCTGGTTCTGTTGCGCCTCGCGCAGGGCGTCGCGATCGGCGGCGAATGGGGCGGCGCCACCTTGATGGTCACCGAGTACGCCGAGCCCGAGCGTCGCGGTTTCTGGAACGGCGTCATGCAGATGGGCTCGCCGATCGGCTCCGTCCTGTCCACGGTGGTCGTCACGGTGGTCACGCTGCTTCCCGACGACGAACTGATGTCCTGGGGCTGGCGAGTCCCCTACCTGCTCAGCGTGCTGCTCCTCGCCGCGGGCCTCTACGTCCGCCTCAGCATCGCCGAAACGCCTGTCTTCCAAAAGGATTCCGCTTCCGCACCGCAACGCCTACCCCTCGCCCAGGTCCTGCGCCGCCCCCGAAACCTGCTGCTGGCCTGCGCGGTCGGCCTCGGCCCCTTCGCCCTGACCGCACTCATCAGCACATACATGCTCAGCTACGCCACCGCCATCGGCTACCGCCGCGCCGATGTCATGACCGGCCTCCTCCTGGCCTCCATCACCGCTCTGATAGCCATCCCCCTCTGCTCGGCCCTCTCCGACCGAGTCGGCCGCCGCACCGTCATCCTCACCGGCGCATTCGGCATCATGGCCTTCGCCTGGCCCCTCTACACCCTCGTCGACACCCGCACCCTGGCAGGCCTCTTCGCCGCCATGACCATCGGCCAGCTAGCGCAATCGGCCATGTACGCCCCACTGGGAGCACTACTTTCGGAAATGTTCGGCACCGCCGTCCGCTACACCGGCGCCTCCATGGGCTACCAACTGGCCGCCCTCATCGGCGCGGGTTTCACCCCCATGCTCGCCGCCACCCTCAACGTCGGCACCATCCGCAGCACCCCCTTGATCGCCTTGGCCATCGGCTGCGGAGCGATCACCGCGATCGCCATCTGGCGCATCGGCGAAACCCGAGGAACGAACCTCAGCACCGTGAGCGGCGCGGTGGCTCAATCCCGGGACAGCCACGGCGGCAACACCGTTGACCGAAAGCCGGTGTCAGGCCCGTCGTAAACCCACGTATCGCCGCCTATTCAGCGCGAATCGGCTGCGACGCTCCAGAGTTCGCGCAAGGCCGCGGGGTCCTCGTGGTGGATCGGGGAGAGCACTATTTCCGTGGCACCGGCGTCCCGATAGCGGCTGAGATGTTTGGTTATCGTCGCGGGGGTGCCGACGGCGGCGAGGTCGGCTGCTTGGGATGCGCCTTCGCGGGCGATGACCTTTTGGTAGGAGGGGGTGTTGTCGTAGAAGGACAGGTGGGTTGCGGCTGTGGCGCGGCCGGTGGCTTCGTCGTCGGTTACCAGGACTGGGACGAAGGCGATGATGTGGGGGGTGGGACGGCCTGCTTCGGCGGCTGCCGTGGCGAGGGTGGGGGCGATGAACTCCTCGATGGTGCGGGGGCCCGCGAGGAAAGGCAGTGTGCCGTCGGCCAATTCGCCGGTGACCTGGAGGGCGCGCGGGCCCATGGCGGCGACATGGATCGGGATGGGGGTGCTGCCGGGGAGGGATACCGGGAGTTCGGGGCTCGCGGTGATCTCCTGACCGTGGAAGTCCACCGTGCCGTCTTCGAAGATGGATCGGAGCACGGTGAGGTGCTCGCGCAGACGCTGCACGGTGTTCGCCGAGGAGATGCCGAAGGCGCTGCGCTCCAACGCATGCGCGCCGAGGGCGAGACCGAGGCGGAAGTTTCCGTGCGAGGCCGCCTGCGCCGTCTGCGCCTGCCCGGCGACGATCAGCGGATGTCGGGGGTTGATGGGCACCGCCGAGGTGCCGACGGTCAATCCCGGAACGGCCGCGCCGACGAGACCGGCGAGGGCGATGGCGTCGAAGGCGAACATTTGCGCCAGCCAGATCTGGCGAACGCCGAGGGCGTAGGCCTGTCTCGCCTGGGCGATGACATCGTCGACGACATTGACGGCTGCGGGGCTGGGTGCGATCACCACTCCATGGGGCATACGGGTGGTAACCGCCCATGTCGACAAAGGTATTCCGCCCCAACGCCTTTCGCTCACGCAGAGTTGAATTCACCGGGGGCTGAGCTCAACAGTCGAGTTCGAGCATGGTGTACCGCGAGGCCCAGCGTTTGAGCTCGAGTTCGTCGTGCAGTTTGCGGACGGTGGGCCAGCAGTACGGCAGGGCGTTGGCGAGGACGTGCGTCGCGCGATGGGGTGGCTCGCAGGTGTCGTCGTACATGAGGTGGTCCACCCTGACGACCTCCATCGAGATCGGTTCGGCTCCAGCGAAACCGAGGGTGTCCCCCACGCGCGGCAGGGATGCACCCGTAACGACCAAGACCACCCAATCGCCGATATCGAGGCAATCGTCGGCGATCTGCACGAACAGGTGATACCGCACCGACTGCGCCGGGTCCATCACGCCACCGCCGATGTTCGGCGGTAGAAGTCGATTTGGTCCGCGACCACGCGGTCTCGGAAGCGGGGGTCGGTGTAGAAGGTGAAATGCGTGCCCGGGTAGACCCGCAGTTCGCCGTGCGGCGCGCGGTCGGCCAGCTCCCGGCTGGTCTCCACCGGAGTCTCGTGATCCTCCGAAGCCGCGCAAACGAGCAGAGGGCAGGTCAACCGGGCGGCGTCCAGAGCGGGTCGGTAGCGCATCATCGACAGCAGAGCCCGGGGCGCAATAGTGTTGCGCCACAAGGTCTTCTCGTCCCCACCGGTGAGCGTCCGAATGTGGTCCTCGGCTTCGGGGGTCGCGGTGACGGCGAGTTCGCCCGGATGGCCGACCATGGGGATGTAGTACGGCCGCAACCCCAGCCTGCCCCGTACCGCGTCCCATACGATCGCGCCGAGCAGCTTGGCGGTAGCGCCGACCGAGCGCCCCTCGAGCCGCTTCGGAAACCCGTTGAACGGAATCTGCGCCACCACCGCCGCGATCCCGCGATCATCGGCGGCCACGGTGACCGCATGCGCACCGCCCAGCGAATTGCCCCACAACACAATGCTTTTCGGATCGCCCCGCACGTGCTCACGCGCGAAGGCCACCGCGGCACGGATATCGGCACGCTGACCGGCGAGGTCGGGAACCTGCCGCGGCTCGCCCGCACTCTCACCGAATCCGCGATAGTCGAAGACCAGCGCGGCGAAGCCCGCGGCGGCGAAGCGCTCGGCATAGTCGAAGAGCCGGTCCATGGTCCCGCTGAACCCGTGACACAACACCACACAGGGAACCGCCCCGGACCCCTCCGGCAGATACAGATAGCCAACGCACGACACCCCGCCAGCGGTGAACGACACCTTGGTTCGCATACGGATCATCCCCACGGGAATAGACTGACTGTCGGTAAGCACCCTACCGAAAGAACTGACCGTTGGTAAGCGATTCTCCGACCCGGCGTCGAATCCTGGACGCCGCCCGCGTCCTCTTCGCCGCCCGCGGCTACCGCGCGACCTCCATGCAGGCCATCGCCGACGAGGTCGGCATCACCAAGCCCGCCCTCTACTACCACTTCGACTCCAAGGACGAGATCCTCCGCGAACTCACCCTGCCCCTGCTCGACGAGCTCGAAGCCGTTCTCGCCCAAGCCGAATCGCGCCCCACCCCCGACGAGGTGCGCTGGCACGCCATCGAGGGCTACGTCGACGTCCACCTCCGCCACCGGCACACCCTCACCATGCTGGTCAGAGATATGACCCTCCTGGTGCAAGCGCCGATCGCCGACCGCTTCCGCACCTCGATCGCCCTCGCCAACGACCTCGTAGCCGGTCCCGGCGGCGGCCTCGAACAGCGAGTCCGAGCCTCCCAGGTAGTCGCTGGCCTCGCCGACCCGGTTGTCCTCTTCCGCGACGTCCCCGCCGCCCGCCTGCGCGAACTGATCCTCGACGGCGCACGAGCCCTACTGGACGAACCGACCACCCCCAGAACACGCGGAAAAGCCCGGGGCCGCAACGGCGGCCGCCCCGCCGCCCTCACCGAGGAACAGATCACCCAGGCCCGAACCTTGCACACCGAAGGCCACAGCGCCGAGGAGATCGCCACCCGCTTCGAGGTCTCCAGGGCCACCATCTACCGCCATCTCAAAACCTGAAGATTTCGAGATTTGATTTCGAGACGAGACAGCGCGCACCTCCCCCACACAAGGTCCGAGATCGGTCGACGCCCCCGGAGTTCGGATATCGTCGCGGGCGCAGGGGTTGATCGACCGTCACGAACGAAGGGGGATCCGCACACATGGCAGAAGGTGATGGCCGCGCCGCACTGCTAGCGGAGATCGAGGCGTTCTATGCCGGTTTCGGCCAGGCGGAATCATTGACGGCCGCGTTCCGTGACGCCGCACTGCTGGTTCCGGTCTCGGATGATCGTCGAATCCTGCTGTCCCGGTACGGAGGCGTGGCGTGGGTGTACGGATTCACCAGTGAGGCCGAGTACGCCCGCTATATCGCCGCACGCCGCGCACAGCCCGATGCGAGCGAGGACCCGCCCTACCGATTCCACACCTTGTTCGGTCGACGACTGGTCGACTGGTTCGCGGCGCACGGTGACGAGCCGACCGGGATCGTGGTGAACATCGCGGGCGCGCAACCGATGGCTTTCCCGCCCGACCTGAGCGAATCCTCGCGACCGATGGCCGGGGCACCGGTTGTCGGGCCACCGGCACGTGGTTAGCATCGTCGGCAATGCCTCGGCGGGTGGGATGGTCGTCGAGTGGAGAAGGGGCCGGAGTGTGGACGAGGACGAGCGGGCCGCGCGGGCCCGGCAGGTTGACGAGGCGATGTCGGCGGTGCGTGGCCGGGCGGAAGCATCGCGCGGGCTCGTGGTCGTCGAAAGCGATGCCTACGGGACGATCACGGAGTTGTTGATCTCGCCTGCCGCGATGACAGTCGAGCCCGAACGGCTCGCCGCCGCCATCACCCGGTGTCACGAACGCGCACGGCGGGACGCCGAAGCCGAAGCGGCCAGCCTGCTGGCGCAGCTCGGACCGGATCGCCCGAGCCCCGAGGCGGCGGCGGAATCGCAGTGGGAAGAGGTCACCCCGTTTCGGATCACCGTTTAGATGTAGTCCAAGACGGTTGCCGAGAATGTCGTGCCTTCGGGCACGCACTGATTTCCTGATGAAGGGGGTTGTCCATGTCGGGTGAAGGGTTGCGGGTCGATCCGGCGGCATTGCAGCAGACCGCCACTGGCATCACCGGGATGATCGACGCGCTGGGCGAGGTGGGCACCAAGGAAACCGCCGCCTCCGGACGCGGGCTGTCACTGTTGGCTCTGTCGGCGTTGGAGGCGGGCAAGCAGTCGGTGCAGACCGAGTTCGAGACCTACACCGAGCGCTGGTCGTGGGGTGTGCGGGCACTCGTGCAGGCGGGCAACGAGATCGCGCGGGCGTTGGGACTCTCGGCGGGTCGTTATGCGGCGATGGAGTCCAAGGCGACCGAGATGTTCAAGGTCATGTGGACCAATGTGGCCGGT
This sequence comes from Nocardia sp. NPDC050406, assembly GCF_044459025.1. Classification (NCBI taxonomy): domain Bacteria; kingdom Bacillati; phylum Actinomycetota; class Actinomycetes; order Mycobacteriales; family Nocardiaceae; genus Nocardia; species Nocardia sp. NPDC050406. Next base: position 83,177 of record NZ_JBITIM010000005.1, read on the forward strand.
AATCCGCACCTGAGTCGCGAGGACATCGCCAAGCGGGACTGGGGTGAGACGTTCTCGGACAACCCGTTCAATCATGTGCGCGACCCCGATTACAGCCGGGAATCGTTCGAGCAGGCGGCACAGGCCACTCGGATGAATTGGGAGATCGTGCAAGCCGTCGGGCCGCAGGCGGCCGCCAATCTGGGTGTGGTGAGCAACCCGGTGTCGCTGGTCACCGACACCAACGGCGCACCGGCACCCGGTTGGAACACCGGTGCGGCGGCGCAGGCCGCGCAGATCCAGCAGCAGTACCAGCAGCTGAACCCGCAAGCGGGGCAGGGGAAGTAACCGCCGCGTGGGGATCGGGGACTGGCTCGAAGACAAAGCCAATCAGGTCGGCTCGGCGGTCGAGAACGCGGTCGAATCGGCCAGCGCGACGGTCGGCGAGGCGGTCGACGACGTACTCGACGTCGGCGCGGACGGTGCGCGCGCACTCGGACTCGATTCGATCGGTGAAGGTCTCGACGATCTGGGCGATCAGGTCTCCTCGGCGCTGGGCGGCCAGGTCGAGGAGCGTGAGCTCGGTGAGACCGAGGACCCGAAGGAGCTGATCCGCGGCGAGCCGCCCGCGATCACCGAGTCCGCCACCAGTCTGGGCAAGCTGTCGACGGCCGCCGATCAGACAGCCGATGGGTTGCGTTCGGTCGGCAACGTCGGCGACTGGACGGGCTTGGGCGCGGACGGCTTCGAGGTCGGGTTCACCCCGCAGCCGACCAAGTGGACCGAGGCCGCCGACGCGTTCACCGACGCCAAGGCCGCACTGGAGGCGTGGGCGGCCGCGGTGACAGCCGCGCAGGGTTTGGCCGCGGACGCGATCGCGGAATGGAAGGCGGGTGTCGCGGAGCAACGCCGCGTGCTGGCGCGGTGGCGCGCGCTGTCGGACGAGCAGAAGGCCTCGACCACCGTAATCGACACGTGGACACCGCGATTCCAGGCCGCGCGCGACATCCTCGGGCGCGCGCGGACCAATCGCGATACGGCGGCGGCGCAGGCGACGACGGCGATCGCGACGGCCACACAGCTCGCACCACAGGAACCGCCCTTCGTGTCGCGCATGGGGGCGAACCTCGAAGATGCCTGGGACATAGGCAATTACGCGCAGCTGAGTTTCACCGACGGCTTGTTGACCGGCTTGACGGGGATCGTGCAGTTCGTCCGCCAGGTCAATCCGACCGACACCTACAACCTGACTCATCCGGGCCAGTACCTGGAGAACATGTCGAATCTGGCCGGGAATCTGGTGGTTACGGCCGCCGACCCGGGACCGGTCGTGGACGCGTTCGTCGACAACGCGCGCAAGAACCCGTTCGAGGCCATGGGGCAGCTCTCCGCCGACCTGCTCACCTCGATACCGACCGGTGGCGCGGGGTTGGCGGTGAAAGCGCCCTCACTGATCAACAAGATCGACAACCTGGCGCCGAACGGGCACGGCCCCAGCCCTGGTACGCACTCCCCCGCGCCGACTCGTGCCACGCCCGAGCCTCGGGACACCGCGCCCGTTCGTGACACACCCGAGCCTCGCGAGACCGCGCCCGATTCCAACGGGCCAGCCAACACCCCGCACGCCGACACCGATACTGGCGCACCGCACCAAGGGACGCCCCGCACCGACGCACCGGAGCAGGGGCCGAGCGCCGCGCCGGACTCCTCCACCCCGGAAACGAATGTCCAGGCCGGACATCACGACCAGCCCGCCCCCGCCCGCGAGCAACCGGCAGCGCGCGATACCACGGACGATGTCGGTGGTGTGGAAGCGCCTGGCACGCAACTCCATTCGAGTCCCGAAGCACCCGCGGCACGCCCGGACACCACCACGCCCGAGTCTCCGGCGCCACGCACCGAGAATCCCTCCCCTGAACCGGTGCGAGCCGACGAGCCGTCCACGCCGCCGACGCGAGGCGATCAGAATCCGCCCGATCCGGACCGCGACACCTACACGCCGCCGACGCGGCCGGAGGCCGATACCCCGGCTACGCGGCCGGACACCGATACCCCGGCGAGCCGTGCGGACACCGACACCCCGGCTACCCGGCCCGACACTGACACCCCGGCGAGCCGCGCGGACACCGACACCCCAGCTACCCGGCCAGACACCGATACCCCAGCTACCCGGCCAGACACCGACACCCCAGCCGAGAAGCCGAGCCCGAACTCCACCTTCGACAACCCCAATTCCGGTGCGCCGAAGACCGATTCGCCAACCACCGCGAGAGAGCCGGACGCGCCTCGTAATCCCGACTCGGCCCCGGACGCCAAGCCCGCCGCGAACTCGCGGGTTGACAGCGATAACCACTCCAGTCCCGAAAACACCACCACCCCAACGCGCTCCGACGGTGATGCCGCACCGCGTGACACCACGCAGCCGACGCCGGTCCATACGGGCAACACACCCAACGCAGGCGCAGGAGCCAGAGCCCCGGAATCCCCTGGCACCCGCCAGCCCGACGCGACGAATCCTCGTGGCCCCGAACGCACTTCGACACCGGAAAACCGCCCGAAAGACCCCGACGGCCAATCACCGGGCCCGAAGCACTCGGACGTCGACAGTCGCCCGGAACCGGCGGGCCCGCGCCCGCATCCCGACGACGCGACGACTCCACGCACCAATCTCGATGCCGGGAACACGACGCGTCCACACCCGGAAAGCCCGGACGCACCGCGCCATGACACCACTCCGGACACGCGGCCGGAGCCCGATCAGCGCCCGACACCCGACCGCGACCCCGCCGGGCGCGATCCCGATTCGCGGGGCGATCATGACGAGACCCCAACGCGCGACAACGATTCGGAGCCGGATCACGACCGTGAGGGCGACAACCGAGAAGACGATTCGGACTCTCCGGCCGACTCCACCGATGATGTCGCCGACGCGGCAAAAGAGCCCGCGAATACGCAGACCGATACGGACGTCGCCAAGTGCGGCGACCCGGTCGATGCCGCGACCGGTGAATTCTTGCTCCCCGAAACCGATCTCGCCCTGCCAGGTGTACTGCCACTGGTCCTGACACGGCGACACCGCTCGAACTACCGCTGGGGCCGCTGGTTCGGACCCACGTGGTCGTCGACGCTGGATATGCGCGTGGTCGTCGACGAGGACCAGGTGACCTTCGTCGGCGAGGACGGCCTGCTACTCGCCTACCCGCACGCCGAACCCGGTATCGCCGTAGAGCCTCTCGTCGGCGGAGTTCGCTACACCTGCGCGCGTACCGACACCGGCACCTATCGCGTCGCCGACCCTGAGCGCGAAATCGTCTGGCACTTCGCCCCTGAACCCGGCCTCGACGCGCGTTTCGGGGTGTACGGCATCGCGGCGATCACCGACCGGCACCGCAACCGAATCCGGTTCCACTACAACGACGATGGCGCACCGACCGCGATCACCCACACAGGTGGCTACCGCATCGAGATCACCACCGACCCGGCGATCGGCCGCGTCATCGGCCTTGCGGTCGTGGACACCACTTACGACACGGCCGCGTCCCTTTCCGAAGGCGATGGTCGTACGAGCGGTGACCGCGAGACGAGGACCGCAATCCGCCGCTTCGACTATGCGGCATGCAATTTGGTGGCGGTAACCAACGGGGACCGGGGCACTACCCACTACACCTACGACGACCGCGATCGCATGCTGTCGTGGACCGATTCCCGCGGCACATCGATGGTCAACACCTACGACAGCGCCGGACGCGTAATCCTGCAACACGGCACCGACGGCATCCTCAACGCCGGATTCGAGTACCTCGAATACCCCGATGGCTCTGGCCGTCTCACCCGCCACATCAACTCCCAAGGAGCGGTCACCACCCGAGGCTTCGACGAAGATCTGCGCGTCCGCGACCTCATGGACCCACTTGGTGCCCACACTCGCATCGACTACAACCCCGACCGCCGACCGCTGCGAGTCACCGCACCCGACAACACGATTACAAGCTACAGCTACACCCCGGACGGCGACGTCGCCCGCATAGTTCGCCCCGACGGCCTCGCGATCGACATCGACTACGCCTGGCGCAATCGCCCCGCGACGATCACTCATCCCGACTCCACCACCGAGCACCGCGATTGGGACGGCAACGGAAACCTCACCGCCACAACCGATCCCGGCGGCATCCGCACCGAATACAGCTACCACACCAACGGCGCAATCGCGTCGATCATCGAACCCAACACCGCCCGAACCTCCATCACGGTGAACGCCGCTGGTCTCCCGGTCGCGGTAACCGACCCCCTCGGTGCCACCACTCACATCCGCCGCGACGGCTTCGGCCGCCCCACCACAGTCACCGACCCTCTCGGCCACACCACCCGCTACCAGTGGTCCCCCGAAGGCAAACTGCTCCGCCGCCTCGACCCCGACGGCCACCACGAGTCGTGGACCTACGACGGCGAAGGCAATCTCCTCACGCACACCAACCGCGCCGGAGGAGTCACCCGATTCGCTTACGGCAGTTGGGATCTGCTCGTCGCGCGCACCGAACCCGACGGCTCCACCACCCGCTACGCATACGACACCGAACGCCGCCTCACCGCGGTGACAAACCCCCTCGGCCACACCTGGCACTACCACTACGACGCCGCAGGCCGCCTGACCTCCGAAACCGACTACAACGGCTCCACCACCACCTACACCCACGACGTCACCGGAAAAGTAGCCACCGTAACCCCCGCCACGGGCGTAACCCGCCGCCACCGCTACGACCTACTCGGCCGCCTCACCGAAATAACCACCGACACCGGCCACTGGCGTCGCTACACCCACGACCCCCTCGGCCGCCCCCTCACCGCCACCACCGGAGAAGCCGAAACCCCCATCCACTCCCTCGACTTCACCTACACCCCCGGCGGCCAACTCCTCACCCAAACCCTCGACGCAGGCACCCCCATGCGTTTCGCCTACGACCCCCTGGGCCGCCGCGAACTCCGCACCACCCCCACCGGCGCCGAAACCCGCTGGCGCTGGGACTGGTGCGGCCGCCCCACCGCCCTGGACACCGACGGCCACACCATAGGCTTCGCCCACGACCCAGCCGGACAACTCACCGAATGGACCATCGGCGAACTAGCGATAACCCGCACCCACGACCCCGTAGGCCGCCTCCAACGCCAAACCGTCACCGGTTTCCCCACCCGCCTGTCCACCCTGGGCCTGGACACCGCCTCGCGCCCCAACCCGCGACAGTTGCGCACCGACGAATACGCCTGGCGTCCAGACGGATACATCACCAACCACACCACCCACACCGACCAAACAACAACCCACCGCGACTACCAACTGGACCCCATCGGCCGCGTCGAATCCCTCGCCCGCAACGGCGTCCTCGCCGAGAAGTACACCTACGACCCGCTCAGCAACATCACCCACAGCTACACCCCAGGCGCCCCCACAACGGCCACCCTCGACACAGCCCCACCCCCTGTCGAAACAACCGACAACGGCCATCGCGAATACCACCGCAACCTCCTCATCCGAGACGGCCGCACCCGCTACCACTACGACCAATCCGGCCGCCTAATCCGCAAAACCACCACCCGCCTCTCCCGCAAACCAGACGCGTGGCACTACCGCTACGACGCCTTCGACCAACTAACAGACGTCTGGACCCCCGACCACCAATGGTGGCACTACACCTACGACGCCCTCGGCCGCCGCACCACGAAACAACATCTCGCCGCTGATGGCACCGTCCTTGAACGCACGGCATATACCTGGGACGGCACCCACCTGATCGAACAGACCGAAGGCGACATATCGACCCGATGGCATTACCAGCCGAGCACCCATAACCCGCTTACGCAGTCCACTAGCCAGGAGATGATCGATCGCAAATTCTACGCCGTCATCGTCAACCTCGTTGGAAGCCCGACTGCACTAATCGACGTCAGCTCTGTCTCGGCCGAGGCAGCCTCCGCAGCAACCATTTGGGGGAATGCTAGTTGGTTGGGGACCATGGACACCGTCCTGCGATTCGCAGGGCAGCAGTACGATCGAGAGTCAGGCCTAAACTACAACCTGCATCGTTTTTACGACTCGGCAACGGGAAGATTCCTTACGCCGGATCTACTCGGTTTATCCCCCGCACCGAACCCTGTAACCTATCCTCATAATCCCACCGTCTGGAACGATCCACTCGGCCTAGCTCCGGATGAATGTCGAAAGCCGACCTACGGCAATGGTGGGCACATTGACAATATTTCCCCATCCGAAGCTCAACGCATCCAGAATGCCGCCAACCTACGTGGCGTGGAAATCCACCTTGTAGGGAGCAGGGCTTCAGGGACTGCTGGCCCCTGGTCCGATTGGGACTATTCGATACCTGATGCCAACTCAAGAATGCGCAGCAGAATCAAGGGGTCACTTCCGCAAGGTTCACCAGAGCTTGGATACGGTCGGCGCATCGATATCTTCACACACCCACCTACAGAAGGACTGCCTTACATTACCTTCTACCCCAACAAAGTAGGATAAGAGCATGGAGTACCAAGCACGGATACTAGATACCAACGGGGACTACTCCCTCATCGCATGGGAGGGCAGGCGATTCCCAGCGCTAACAATACAAGGCGATAGCCTGCATACATTGAAGGAGGTGATAAAGGAAGCCGAATCGGAGCTATCCAACGGAAACATCGAAGACGCCACATTTGCCATTCGAGAAGCCCTGGAACACGTCGCATCAATGGAAGCAGCTTACGCACAGATGATGAAGCAAAAGGGGCTGATACTACCGTATTGAGAGAATCGTTCTTGGGCGGCTCAACGATGAGCTCTGGCCTAGCAGATCACCAGTCAAGTTCGTGAGTTTTCGCTTGGTCGAGATCGCAATCTGGAAACGCCATCTTGGTATATCGACCGATCGTCTGGGGGTAACGGGTGACTATCGAGGGTACGTACGGCACGAGGCCGGACCTTCTTCCCAGGTCGATGGTTCGGGTTGTCCGTACTGACAACGCAGGAAGCCTCCGTTTGACTTGGTTCGGACGGCGAGGCGTGAGGCTCCTCAACCTCCAGGAGCATCGGAAATATGAGCGGGCAAGTATCGGGCGCTTTCCGGCACATGCGGACGGTACCGTAGATTGGAGAAATATTCCCAAGGACCTTGTTCTAGCGACAGGCGCCCACGAGTTGGCGGAAATCAGATCTTATATTCACGAATTTATGCCAGCGTCGCCTATTTTTGTGCTTTCATGGGGCAGCCTCACATTGCCAAGCGTCGAGGTGGAACGTCAGCATTTGGACTCACATCTTCAGGACATGATCAACGCCGCTGAGCTCTGGGTATACGCACCCGAAGATGGCGTACTTGTCGAGAGCTCGTTCGCCGGAGAGGTTACAGTCGCCAGGGTGCCCGACTGAGGCTTCGGATAACTGCCGAGAAAGAGTTAGTGTGCCCAGATTTCGCTGTCGATGAAGGCGTCCCACGATTGGGGCGGGAACGATAGTTCTGGGCCGTCGGGATACTTGGAGTCACGCACTCCGACCGCACTGTCGTCGAACCTGACCTCCACGCATGCGTTGGAGGACTCGCTGAAACTGGACTTGAACCACGTGCCCTTGGGCGTTTCCTTGCTCACGCCTCGTACTCCTTTGCCGCTTGCGCGACCATGTCGCGTGTGTCGCCTTCGCTCAACGCTACCGCCCGCAAGGCTGTGATCGCTTCCCTGTAGGTCTTGATGACGTCGTCTCTGTCGTTGTAATCGCCGCTGCCCAGCGGTCTTTCGATGTATACGACTGGTGGCTCGCTCGGGCCGCGTTCCATGCGCGGGAACGTCAGCAGCGTGAAGCTGAGGATTGACAGACCTCTGTGTGAGCCGACGTCGAACGGAACTACTCGGATACTGATGTTGTCGCGTTCACTCGCCTCCGCCAACCATCGCAACTGGGCGGACATGACCGCGGGGCCGCCTGGGCGGTGTCGGAGTACGGCTTCGGAGAGGAGGGCTTCCAGATGGAATCCGTCCTCGTCTAGTTTCACCTGGCGGCGGGTGGCCAATTCGACTCGGCGTTCTTGGTTCACGACCGACATCGTTGGGTCGTCTATGCGAGCGATCGCCCGCCGGTAGTCAGGGGTTTGAAGCAGACCAGGGACGTGGACGAGCTGGTGGGTCGTTATGCGGTCGGCTGCGGCTTCGAGGCGCAGGAGGTGTGGCAGGTGCGAGGCGTACTGGTCTGCGTACGGCTGCCAGTAGCCTTTCGAGTTCCCTTGCAGCTTGGCAATTTTGGCCTGCTCCCGTACTTCACTCCACAGCTCCAGCGCCTCCTGCCGTTCAGTCGGTTCAGTGCCGTAGAAGTCGAGGAGTCGTTCGAGCTGCGGGGTGGTGAGTTTGGTCAGCTCGCCGTCCTCCAGACGTGTGATCGTCATGCGGGAGACCTCCGCCTGTAGTCCAGCCGCTAGCGGTGTCCGCCCTGCCCGATTCCGCAACTCGCGCAGAAACTTTCCGAATGCCCGGCGAGAGACCGTCGTTCCGGTCATGTCTTTAGCCTCGCTATCTGCGTGTGCACACGGTGAGCGTGCTCGTGGTGTGCACCCATCCTATTTCGTGTGCAGCACACCGTGAGCAGTTCACGGGAATCGGATTGGGTGTCTACTTACCTCATAACGCCTGGCGACAGCCCATTCCAGGGCCCGCCGCTCGGCACTCGAGCCGATACCCGTCTGCGCACAGGGAGTGACGCGAATGCATTGGCAGTCATGGGTTCTGGGAGCAATGGTTACTGCGGGCGGTATAACGCTCGCGCGGGTGTGCTGGGCAGAAGCGCGCTTGTACTGGCGCGAAACACGCGGCGAAATAACAACCTTAAGGTTGAGCTACTTGAACGGTGACGGGTTCGTCGAGGTCCCGCGCGTCCAAGGCAGATCAGGTCGGCATCATCCGGCGACCGGGAGGCATCGCCTCGGCCGCGCGCCAGGGAGGCGGGCGATGTGATGACGGAGCCTCCACGATCGAACTTGTTCGTTGCCGCTGACGGCTACTTGGCCGAATACCTTTGCCAGGCTGAACTTTTCGGTCTGACACGGGGTCGAGCGGCTGAATTGTGCGCACTCCATGCCGAACACGATCCTGCTTCCTGCCGCGTCTTGGCCGCCGCATCGCTGCGTCTCGGCGACTGACGTCGGCCGGGCTCATCCTCGGCGGTAGTGCAGGGCAATGGTATTCGTGCTCGGGAAGGTGGTGGCGGTGGCTAGTTGCCAGGCGGAGGTGTGGTTGTCGGGGAGGAGGCGGAGGCCGGTGCCGAGGGTTTTGGGGACGACGGTGAGGTGGAGGTCGTCTATGAGGTTTGCGGTGAGTAGGCCTTGGATGATGCTGGCGCTGTTGGCGACGAGGATGTCGCGGCCGGGGGTCTGCTTCAGGGTGCGGATCTCCGGTTCCAGGTCGCGGGCGATGCGGGCGTTGGTCCATTCGGCTTTGTCGAGGTCGGGCTGGTCCAATGTCTTTGAGAAGACGACCTTTTCGACGGTGGCTAGCCACTGGCCGAGGTCGCGGGTGCGGTCGGAGCTATTCGGGTCGCTTGTCAGGCCGGGCCAGACCGAGGTGAAGCCTTCCCAGTTGGTGCGACCGAGGACGACAGTGCTGGCACCGCGCCAGATGCCTTCGTAGTACAGCTCGCTGTGCCCGCTGAGGATGTGGTCCATGCACCAGCTCATGTCGTCGTCGGGGCCGGTGCTGCTGTAGCCGTCCATCGATACGGTGACTTCGGCTACGACCCTGCGACCATCTGTGCTGTTCGACATCTGCGCTGTCCGTTCTGGAGTTCGGTTTCCGGTTCGCTGTGTAGACGGTGAACCGCTGTCGAACTAATCGGTCGGGACGGTTCCGCTAGTGCGCGGTGCCGAGTTCGATCAGGAGTACCCCGGCGGCGATCAACGTTATGCCCGCGATCATGACTTTGGTGAGCGGTTCGGCGAAGAGGAGGCGGGAGGCCAGGGCGGTGAGGGCTACGCCGGTGGCGGCCCAGATGCCGTAGGCGACACCGATTCCCATGCCTTGGTTCAGGGTGAGGGTGAGGAAGGTGAAGGCGGCTAGGTAGCCAACGGCTACGGCGGGTAGCCAGGATTTGTTCGCGTTGGGGAGGGAGGCCATGCGGAGGGACAGGGTGGCTGAGACTTCGGTGAGGATCGCACCGGTGAGGAAGAGCCAGCTCATTGGGGTGCGCCTTCCTGGTGGGCGGAGCCGAGTTCTACGCACAGGACTCCCGCTATGACCAAGACGATGCCCGCGCCCATGGCGGCGGTGAGGGGGTCGTCGAAGAAGACGGTTGCCAACACCGCGGTCAGTGCGACGCCGCTGGCACCCCAAATGCCGTATGCCACACCGAGACTCATTCCGGCACGCAGGGCGAAGCTCAGCGCGACGAACGAGCCGATGTATCCGATGACGACCAGGGCGTACCACGCGGGGTGATCGAGGGCGGCGCGCAGGGACAGGGTGGCGGAGACTTCCAGGCCGATCGCGGCCAGCAGCGGGAGCCATCTGCTCATGAGGAGCCTTTCAGGAGGTTGTTGACCGTGGCGAGCAGGGCCGCGCGTTCGTGCTCGGGGACCGGGAAGACGCCGGTGGCGCTCGCGGCCCAGTAACCGTCGGCGAGCAGGCGGGCCGCGGTGAGCCGCGCGCGTTCGGCCGCGGGAAGTTCGGGCGGCAGCGTGAGCCACGGTTCGAAACGAGCCACCCAGGCCGCGGTGAGTGCGGAGCGGTAGACGGCGTCGGCGAAGATCGCGAAATCGGCGCGGTCGAACTGCTCGGTCAAGGCGACCTCCACGTAGCTGCGAATCCGCTGCGCGGCAGTCGCTTCCTGCGGAGGGCCGCCCAGGTGGTCGAGCAGGCGCTGTTCCCATCGGGCAGCGGCGTGGTCGACGACGGCGAGCATCAACGCTTCCTTGGTCGGGAAGTGATACATCAGGCCGGGTTTGGTGAGACCGACCTGTTTGGCGGCGGCCTCCAACGTGATGGTGCCGCCGCCTTCGGCGCGGAGGATCTCCAAAGCGCCGTCGAGGATCTTGTTCCGTGAACCGGTAGCCACACACGCACTTTACCATCCGGAAGGTAAAGTAGGACCGGCAAGAAAAAAGTCCAGGCCATTGGCCTGGACTCTGTGTCGGGCTGACAGGATTTGAACCTGCGACCACTTGACCCCCAGTCAAGTGCGCTACCAAGCTGCGCCACAGCCCGTTGCACTCGCTGGCGCGGGTGCTCGACGAGATTACCGCACTACCCCCCTTGGGCACCAAATCGCTGGGCCGACCTGGGGTGATCGGGTGTGGGGAGTTGGTTTCGGCGGTACGGGGGCCGCCCCTCGGGGAGGGTCGGGGTCGGGCGGTGGGGTGGGGCTGGGATGGGGAGGGTGACCGGGTCGGGGCCTACGTCGAATTCCTGGTGGTGGTGCTTGATGCGGAGTGGGCCGCCGCAGGCCAGGTGGTAGGTGGCTGTGGTGGGGCCTATTTCTACCGCGATGCAGCGGCCGCGCCAGAGGATGCGGAAGGCCAGGCGGGTGAGGGTGGCGGGGAGGCGGGGGGCGAAGGAGATGACGCCGTCGTGGGTGCGGAGTCCGCCGAAGCCGCCTACACAGCAGGTCCAGGTACCTGCCAAGGACGCTATGTGCAGGCCGTTGGCCACATTGTGGTGGAGGTCGTGGAGGTCGGTCAGTGCGGCTTCCACGAAGTAGTCGTAGGCCAGGGTGAGGTGGCCGGATTCGGCGGCGAGGACGGCTTGCGCACAGGCCGAGAGGGAGGAGTCGCGGACCGTCAGCGCCTCGTAGTACTCGAAGTTGCGGATGCGCTGGTCGGGGGTGAAGGCGCTGGGGCACAGGTACATGGCGAGGGTGAGGTCGGCCTGCTTGACCACCTGCTTGCGGTACAGGTCGAAGTATGGGTAGTGCAGCAGCAGGGGGTAGTGGGAGGCGGGGGTGGTGGCGAAGTTCCACGGCGCGTACTGGGTGAAGCCCTCGGATTGCTCGTGCACCCCGAGTTTCTCGTTGTACGGCAAGGTCATTCGCGCCGCGCACTCGCGCCAGTGGGTGATCTCCTCGGCCCGCACCCCGAGCCGCCGCGCTATCTCGGGCCGACGCGCGCACCCGGCGATGGCCTCGCGCAGATTCCGCTGCGCCATGAGATTGGTGTAGACGTTGTTGTCGCCCAGCGCCGAATACTCGTCGGGCCCGGTGACACCGTCGATACGGAACGCACCCTCGGCATCGAAATGGCCCAGCGAAGCCCACAGGCGCGCGGTCTCCACCAGCAACTCGACCCCACACTCGACATCGAACCGCTCATCCTGAGTGGCGGCGACATAACTCGAGACCGCGTGCGCGATATCCGCCGCCACATGCACCGCGGCGGTACCGGTCGGCCAATAACCCGACCCCTCATCACCATTGATCGACCGCCACGGGAACATGGCCCCACGCTGCCCGAGTTCACGCGCGCGCCGCTTGGCCTTGCCGAGAGTCGCGTGCCGCCAACGCAGTGCGTCCCCCGCGGCCGCGGGCATGGTGTGAATGAGCACCGGCAAGACGAAAGTCTCTGTGTCCCAGAACGAATGGCCGTCGTAACCGGTCCCGGTCAACCCCTTCGCCGGTATCGCCCGAGTCTCCCCACGCGCTCCGGCCTGCAACACGTGGAACAGCGCGAACCGCACCGCCTGCTGCAATTCGGGATCCCCGTCGATCTCGATATCGGCGCTCTCCCAGAAGTCGTCCAGATACGCCCGCTGCCGCTGCAGCAATGTGTCCCAACCGGTTTCGCGTCCGGCCGCCAGCGCCGCGTCCACCTGCGCCCGCAGCGCGGGTGTGGACCGGCGACTGGACCATCCGTACGCGAGGTACTTGGTGAGCCGAACCTTCTCCCCCGCGGGCACATCCAACGCGACGGTCAACCGCGCCAGATCCTCCTCGGCATGGATCTCGCGACGCGGCGTATTCGGCAACTCCATCTCGTGATCCATTCCGGCCGCCATCCGCAGCTCGGACCGTCGCGTGTGATGGGCCAACAGCGCCGCATCCGCACGCGCGGTGTGGAAGTCGGAGACCAGCGGCCGATCCAGGGCCGCCGCCAGCCGGGGATCGCCGCCCCGCACCGGCACCGGCTCATTGGCGAGCAGATCGGACTGCACCACCAATTCGATATCACCGTCGAGCGGTTCGACCTCGTAGCGAATCACCGCCAGCGCCCGTTCGGTGAACGACACCAGCCGCTCCGAACGGATGCGCACGGTCCGCCCGGTCGGCGAGGTCCACACCGTCTCGCGCCGCAGGGTGCCGGACCGAAAGTCCAGCACCCGTTCGTGTTCGACGGTCTTGCCGTAGCGCACATCCATGGGCTCGTCCTCGACGAGCAGCCGGATGATCTTGCCGTCGGTCACGTTGACAATGGTCTGCCCCTCGTCGGGGTAGCCGTAACCGGCTTCGGCATAGGGCAATTCGCGCTTCTCGTAGAAGCCGTTCAGGTACGTGCCCGGCATGCCCACCGGTTCGCCCTCGTCGAGCGTGCCCCGTAACCCGATATGCCCGTTCGACAGCGCGAAGATCGACTCGGTCCGCCGCAGCGCGTCCAAACTCAAACCGCGCCAACGCAATTCCCACGGCGCGATCTCGAAACCCATGGCCACTCCCCCGCATCGCATCGGGTAACCCGCTCATCGCCCCCGCGGTACCCGATGCCACGATGCCGAAACGCCACTACTCGGCGGGCACCCCCAACGCACCCGCGATCGTCTGCCACGCCGGACCCAATTGCGCCGCGAAATCGGGCCAGGCGTGCAGCCCGTCCTGCGCGTAGTAGACGGTGGCCGGAATGCCGAGCTCCGCCAGCCGCGCCGCGAACCGCTCGGTGCAGCTGCGCGCCCCGGCCTCGAGCGCGATCCCACCCCCGGCGGTACGCAAGGCGTCCAAGATATCCGGCGCACGCGAGATGGCCGCCAGATCGGGAACCCCGGGCAGACCGCTGGCCGCCGAGAGGTAGATGGTCGTCCCGCGCAGCGATTCCGCGCCGAGCAGACTGTCGTGGGCGGCCCACTCCGGCGAGGTCGGCGGTCCCCACAGATTGTCCACGTCGCCGCCGCGCGATCCGACGGTGATGCGGGTGATGGCCCGCCCGAGATCGTCGGCGGTGGAATAGCATCCGCTCAATCCCGCCACCGCGAGGTAGCGCCCGGGGTTGCGCTGCGCCAGCATCATCGCGCCCTGCGCCCCCATGGACACGCCCGCGATGGCGCGCCGCCCGTCGCTGCCGAGGTAGTCCTCCACGATCGGCGGCAGCTCCTCGGTCAGGAAGGTCTCCCACCGATTGAGTCCGAGTTTGTCGTCGTAGCGCTGCCAGTCGCTGTACATGCTGCCGACACCGCCACTGGTGAGCACCACGTCGACGGGCTTGCCCGCGAAGAACTCTCGCGCCCCGCCCTGGGTGAGCCAGTCCGAGGTCGGCTCGGCCTCCACCCCGTCGAGCAGGTACAGCGTCGGCCGCGGCGCGGGCCCGGTACCGCGCAGGACATCCACCGGAACCACCCGCCGCATGGCGGCCGAGACGATGTGCAGCCGCTCCCAGCCTTTACCGCGCACCTCGGTGGAGACCAATTGCGGCCGCAGAATCGTCGGATCGGCGACGGGGGCCGGATCCGGCCAGACGAGAGGAGCCGCGGCCACCGGGGCGGCGAGCAGCGCGGCTGCCAGCAGGGTCGTGCCGAAGGTCGCTCGCACCGTCCATCACCCCGCCGCGCGGGCCGCGCGCATGGCCTCGCGCGCCAACGCCCGGTCCCGCTGCTCTTCGAAACGTGCGGCCTTGATCTCCAAATCCGCTATGTAGGCATGCAATTCCTCACGCGCGGCCTCGCCGTCATCGCACAGATCGGTGCGGTCGAACACGCGCCACGCCCGCAGCACGGGCCGCAGTACGCCGTCGAGGTGCTGACGCAGGTCGTAGATACCGTGTTTGGCCAACAGCACCGCGTTGCGGCGGAAGTCGGGCTGGGTGAGGCCGGGCATCTGGAATTGCGTCACCACATCTGCGAGGGCACGCATCATCTGATTCGGGGTCAGGTCCAGTGCCGCCGCGCCTATGCGCCGGTAAAAAATCATGTGCAAATTCTCGTCGGTGGCAATGCGGGAGAGCATACGCTCGGCAATGGGCTCCCCGCATGCCGTGCCGGTGTTGCGATGGCTGATTCGCGTGGCCAGCTCCTGCAATGTCACATATGCGACGCCGGAGAGAAATTGTGAAATCTGTTCCGGGCTGGCCACTCCGGTGGTCATGTGTTCCATGCGCGCTCGCTCCAGCGCGACGGGATCGACGGCCCGGGTGACCACGAGGTAGTCGCGCATGGCGATGGCGTGCCGATTCTCCTCGGCGGTCCAGCGCCCCACCCAGGTCCCCCACGGCCCGTCCAGCCCGAAGGTGTCGGCGATCTCGCGGTGGTAGGACGGCAGATTGTCCTCGGTGAGCAGATTGGTCACCATGGCCGCGCGGGCGACTTCGTTGAGCGTGGATTGTTCCGGCTGCCAGTCGATTCCGCCCATGGCGGCGAAATTGCGGCCCTCGTCCCAGGGGATGTAGTCGTGCGGATTCCATGGCTTCGCCTGGCGCAGATGCTCATTGAGCTGCGCTTCGGCGACTGGTTCCAATTCGTGCAGGATTTCCCGGTCGGTGAGTGCGGTGATCAATGCGTACTCCTCGTTGTCGCTACGCGGATTCCTCAGCAGTTGCCGGTGGCGGTTTCCCCCCGAAAGCGGGCGTCGATCCAGCTCAGGACATGCGGTAGCCCGAGCACGGCGGCGGTGAGGTGGTCGGGCACCGGCACGGCCAGCGATTGCACCGTGACACCCGCGTCGCACCACCGGCCGACGGTATTGACAATGGCGTCCACCGGAACCAACCCGTCGATGGGCGAATGCCATTCGAAGATCGGCATATTCGGGGTGCCGTCGTAGAGTTCGAGGCTGTTCTCCTCCACCACGGAGCGTGCCTCGCTGTCGTCGATCATGGAGGTGGTCTTGGCGAAATCGAGTGCGCCGCGGCCCGCTCCGGCCGCCAGCAGGTCGTTGGTGCAGCTGTTGGCCACCGACTGCCGCACCGTCAGCCCCTTGTCGTTGAGTTGTTCGCTGAGCGGAAAGCGGTCGGGGTATTCACGTTCCAGCCCGAGCCCGGCCGCCAGCGCCAGGCCGAAGACCGGATGTGCGCCCAGCCCCAGGGTTTCCAGCATCTTCACCAGGTTCATGGGCACGCCGCCCGCCGCCGCCCCGGCGATACGCAGTTCCGGCGCATAGTCTTTCGCCATCGCGGCCGCCCAGGCGGTGGCCATGCCGCCGCCGGAGTATCCGGCCATGACGACCGGGCTCTCCCGCAGCCGCAGCTCGTCCACGCGCTGCACGGCGCGAATTCCGTCGAGAGTGATCTGACCGCCCAATTTGGCCGCACCGTAGGCGAAGTGCGGTCCCAGGTGATCGGGCAGCGCGATACTCCACCCGCGGCGCAGCGCGAAATTGTAGGCCGGGGCCTCGCGCACCATGAGATTCGGATCGTCGGTGTAGAGCACCCGCGATACCGAGCACTGCGCGCCCAACCCGTTGATGATGTGCTGATACGACAGCAGCGGCCCGTCCGGCTTGCGGTCGCGCGGGGTCAAAACCGTTGTGACAGCGGCGATCGGCTCACCCATGGAGTTCGTGGAGCGGAACTGCACCAGGGTGACGTCGGTCTCGGGGAAGGCGGCCAGCGGCGGCATAGCGCGGGTGCCGAGCACATCGCCGGGCTCGTACTCCGCGATATCGGCCGGTTGCGCATAGAACGGATCCGGATCGGGGGCGGGATAGATCGGCTTCGCCTGCCCCACCGGCGCGCTCGCCAACATCATGAGCCCGCACGCCACCATGCCCGCCACTCGCGACCAGCGCCGCAATCCCGTTGTCGCCGAACGCCGTTCCATTCCCGGCCTACCTCCGATGCACCCACGCGCCATGTCGGGAGAGGCTATGCAATGAAACGAAGGAAATCGTGATCCAATCGAAATCTCCTGATATCTCACAAGTTTGGCCGGGAACGGCTGTGGCGCCGCTGTGAGATGTCCAGCTCGAACGCCGAAATCGACTCCACCAGGAGAACCGGTTCTACCGTCGCAGCTATGAGCAGTATGGTTCCCGCCACGTGCGACGACAGCGGCGAGGTGCCCGATCGCCGCATCACCGTCTATTTCGAGGGACCGGGCCCCGGCGACGCCCTCGTCCTCGAATACGCCGCCACCAGCGCCGAGGCCTGGGAATTCACCGCCGCCGCCCTGAATTCGGGCCTGGCGGTGACGGTGGACAGTCGTGTCCGCCCCGGCTTGCGACGCCTACCCTGCCGCAATCTGTGGCGCTGAGCGCCTCGTTTGTGACCTTTCACAACGAGTGCCCACCCGGGTTCGACCCTGGCACAGATCACCCTGAAACGGTTCGCCGGTACGGTCGCGCTGGTTAATGTTATCCAGCCGCACAGCTAGTTCGGGGGCGGAAGGAGTCATCGATGCCCGTCGACAGCACCGAGAAGGCCGGTCTCACATTTTCCGGTAGACCGATGTCGTCCCCACTGAAGGACGTCTGGGCACTGTCGAGGCAGATGGTCGGACACTTCGTCGAGAATGTCGCGCCCTGCGGGACATTGCCCGGCGATGCCATCTACGGCGATATCACCACCATTACGCGCACCTGCCTGGAGATCGCCGTCAGCATGCTGGACGGCACCGATCTGCCCGCCAAGACCGAGCGGTTACAGGAGGCGGCGGCGCAGTGGGCGCGCGAAGGCGTGCCCATCGACACCATTCACCACGCCATTCACGAGGGCTTCAAAATCGGATTCGATCTGGTGGTCACCACCGCCACCGCGCGCTTTCGCGGCGACGACAGCGAATTCCGGTTGGCCTCGAGCGATTACGAGAGCCTCATCGACGCCGCCAAACTCGTCGTCGAAATGCTCGACCGCATGACCTCGGCCGTATCCCTGGCCTATGTCCGCGAATTGCGCGCGGTGGTCGGTGAACACCACACCGCCGTGCACACCCTCACCTCCGCACTGCTGGGCGGCCACCCCACCTCCACCATGGCGCGCGAATGCGGTATCGAGATCGCCGACTCGTATCACGTTCTGGCACTGTCGATTCCGGCGCATCCGGAGGAGTCCGATCCCACGCTCGACGGCAAGGTGGTGGCCCGGCGCAAACTTCGTCGGGTGCAGGCGGAATTGGCGCTGCGCTGCGCCGATACCGCGCTGTCGCTGTTGAGCGTCGACGGCGGCACCATTCTCATTCCGGACACCGCGGACGCGCCCGAGGATCTCGACGAACTCATCGTGCATCTCTCGCGCGCGGGACGGGTGCCGATCACCGCGACCACCGTCACCACCACTCCGTCGGGAATTCCGACCGCCGCCGATCAGGCGCACGATCTCCTGGATATGGTCCATCGCCTGCAATGTGTGCGTGGGCTCTACCGTTTCGACGATCTCGCCCTCGAATTCCAGCTCACCCGACCGGGTCCGGGCCGCGAATACCTGGGTTCGCTGTTGGATCGCCTCGACGAGCATCCGGAATTGCTGGAAACCCTGCAACGCCATATCGCCAACAATCTGAATCGGCAGCGCACCGCGCGGGTCCTGCATGTGCACACCAATACGGTGGACTACCGGCTCAAGCGAATAGCACAGCTCACCGGCTTCGACCCGACCCAGGCGTCGGGGCTGTGGTACCTGCGTTCGGCGCTGGTGGCCAGGAGTTATCGGGCGACGGCTTGACGCTGTGCGACAACGGTTTCCAGGCGTTCGCCCAGGGCATTGATCTGGTCGCGTAGCGCGATGACGGTGTCGAGGGGGTAGCCCACGTCGGCGAGCACCGCCTCGATCATGGCGCGGGCGGGCTCCCGCAGGGCCAGCCCGGCCTCGGTGGGTCGCAGGTGTACGGCCCGCCGATCCGCGCTGCTGCGCACGCTCTCCACGAAGCCGCGGGTCTGTAGGCGTTGGATGAGCGGTGACACCGTGCCGTAGTCGAGCCGCAGGTGCTCGCCGAGTTCCTTCATGGTGACGCCGGGCCGCTCCCACAGCGCGAGCAGGGCGAGGTACTGCGGATACGTGAGGTCCATGGCGTCGAGGAACGGGCGGTAGGCGGCGGTCATGGACCGTGAGGTCGAGTACAGCGCGAAGCACAGCTGCGAGGTGAGCAGCAACAGGTCGTCCTCGCGGTCCGCGGGATCCGACCCTCCGGCCTCGACGGCACCGGGGCACGGTGCGAATGGTGAATCGTCGGGCATAGCTGCACTTTACGCTGTACCAGCGAAGTGTTCGGTCACCGGACCGCGGCCACCGCGGCCAGCACCGCCTCGGTCGCGGCGCAGTCGCCGACGGTCACGCGAATTCCCGCAGGGCAGTGCTTCACCAGTATCTCCGCGTGTGTGAAGGCCGCGTCGAGGCGATGCAGCTCGGCCGCGTCCGCGACGGGGAGATAGACGAAATTGGCCGCGCTGGTGGGGATTCGCCAACCGAGCTCGCGCAGGCCGGTCGCCAACCGAGTGCGTTCGTCGGTGATGGCTTCGACGCGGGCGGCCAGCTCCAGTTCGGCCGCGTAGCAGGCGCGTACGCCGACCTCGGCGAGGGCGTGCATTCCGAAGGGCACCTGCCAGCGGCGGATGCGGGCAATGAGGTCCGGGTGCCCGATGGCGTAGCCGATGCGCAGCGCGGCCAGACCGAAGGCCTTCGAAAAGGTGCGTACGGCAATCAGATTCGGATGGCGGTCGAGCAGGGCCTCGGTGTCGGCGCGTTCGGCGGGTGCGACGAACTCGATGTACGCCTCGTCGAGGAGGACAGGCACCGAGGGGTCGACGGCGTCGAGGAAGCTGTCGAGGGCCTCCGGAGCGAGGCGAGTTCCGGTGGGGTTGTGTGGATTACAGAGCACGATGAGCGCGGTGCTGGCATCGCCGATGGCGGCCATGGCCGCCAGGTCCTGGCAGCCCTGCGGGGTCAGGGGCACGAGGACCGCTTCCCCTCCGACCGTGGCGGTCAGCAGCGGATAGCCGTCGAAGGTCGGCTCGGTCATGACCACTCGACCGCCCGCCGCCGCGAATTCTTGCAGTACCCACATGATGACGCCGGTCGCGCCCGGGCCTACGGCGATGCGGGCACGGTCGTAACCGTGGTGCTCGGCGATCAGGCGCGGCAAGGTGGCGGGAATGAACTCGGGATATCGGTTCGCGCCCGCCAACGCCTCGGTCAGAGCGGCATGTACCGAAGGCAGTGGGCCGTACGGGTTTTCGTTGAGCGCCAGCCGGTGTCGGAGCCCGGCGCGGGTCCTCACCGGGCTCACCGTCCACCCCACCGCACCGCGGCCGCACCCGCGAAATCTCCGGCGTGCGCGAAACCCGCGAACATGACGGTATCGCCCGGCCGCACCCGGCCTTCCCGGACGGCGTGGTCGAAGGTGATGGGAATGCCCGCGGCGAACAGGTTTCCACATTCGTCGAAGGTATCCGGATGGCGTTCACGCGGCAGTTGCAGCGCATCGCGCCAGTTACGCAAGAAGGCGCGATTGGGCTGATTGGTGACGAGCAGATCGAGGTCCTGGGACGCCATCGCGAGCCGTTGACAGACGGTGTGCACCACCTCGGGCACGATGCGGTTGCCACGCTGAAGCACCTTGGCGATTTTCGAATCGGTGAAACCGACGTGCATCTGGCCGGTCCCGGCCTCCCAGTAGCGGCGCGGCGGGTCGGCGATCACCGTCATCTGCCCGGCGAATTCGGGGAGGTGGCGGGTTTCGAGATCGAGGATCGGGGAGCTGTCGGATTTGACGAGCAGACCCGCGCCCGCGCCATCACCGGGTATGGCGGCCTGCGGCTTTGCGCGCACCTGCTCCTGGGTGAAGATCTGTCCCGCGGCGTTCTGCACGGTCACGACGAGTGCGGCGCGGGCCGAGGTGCTTACCATGATCTGGCGGGCCAGCTTCATGGCGTGGATGAAGGCCGCGCAGCCGCCGTTGTGTAGGTCGATGAGCCATTCCGGGGCGATACCGAGTCGGGCGGCCACCTCTCCCCCATTGCCGACAATGCCGGTTTCGGGCAGCTGGGTGTGCACGATGAGAATGTCTATGTCGCGCAAGACCTCTCGACCGTGGCGTTCGAGCAGGGGTGCGACGGCGCGTTCGGCCATATCGGCCGGGGTCTCGCCGGGCGCGATGTGGCGGCGGAACTTGGGGGCCTTGAACATGGCGTTCGAGGTGATGTCGGAGGGGTCGGCGAAACGTTCGAAATAGTCAGCGGGGACGGCGTTCTCGGGGAGGTAGCCGGAGACGTCGAGCAGGCTCACGGTGGTCATGCGGGGGTCATCCATTCGGGCTTGATGGGCGCGCCGGCGGCGTGGCGGTGTTCGCAGATCGCCTTGAGATTGCGCAGTTCCAGCAGATGTCCGGCGGCGAAGAGATGCCAGAAATCGCCGACCCACACGGGGCGGTCCGGCGGCGCGGTCTCGGGGTAGCCGTTGTTGTCGTAGAACGGGTGGTGGCAATTGGTCCACAGCACGACCGATCCCGGCTTGCCGAGGACCAGTCGCGCGTCCACGACCCGCATGAGGTAGATCATCCAGAGATGGTCGGCCTGATCCCAGGCGCAGTGGTAGTCCACGGTGCGGGCCTCCGCGCTGGCGACGGTGCGCGTGTAGATGCGCGTGTGTTCGCCGATCCGGTCGTCGCACACCCACAGACCCGGTTGGTCGGTGCGCTCGAAACCCCGCATGCTGTAGGTCCATTCGGCCAAGCTCCGGGTGTCGGAGAGGTAGTCGAACACCTCGTCCGGCGGCGCGTCGATGTATTCGTTGACGGTGCAGTAGTTTCCGTAGATCTCGTCGTGCGGGTACACCGCCCGGGTCATATCGAGCACCATGGGCATGCCCTCGTTGAGCGCGAGCGTTTCGATGCGGTAGACACCCGGCACCTCCAGGTCCGGGACGTCGATCGGTGCGGCGTCGGATTCGATGGTCATGCGGTGAGCTCCTTCAGAAATGGTGCGAACGGCGGGATTTCGTCCGGATCGCAGACGACCTCGAGGAATACGGGGCCGGATGCCTCCCTGGTTCGGTCGAGTGCGTCCTTGAGTTCGGCCAAGGTGGTGGCGATACAGGTGGGCAGCGAGGGATACGTGGCGGCCACCCCCGCCCCGAGCTGGGCGGGCGCGAACCGGTTGAAGGTGTACTCGCCGGAGAAGTACAGCTGCTCCCGCGTCACGCACATGGCGTGCGCGTTGTTGTTGAACACCACGAACGTCACCGGCACGTGGTACTCGACGGCGGTGTGCACCTCGTGGCCGTGCATGAGGTACGCCCCGTCCCCGGCGATCACACAGGTGCGCCGTCGACGCCCCAGCGCACTCCCCACGCCCGCCCCGAACGCGTACCCCATGCCGCCCATCCCGAGCGCGATGACGAACCGTCCATCCTCGGCCACTGGCAGGTAATGCACTACTGCCGCACCGGTATTGCCCGCGTCCACGACCACATCGGTCCCCGGCGCGAGCCACTTCGCGATCGCCGACACCGCCTCCCGGTATCGAATGCCGGGACCGGCCGCGGGGGGCACATCGAGTTCGACCGGCCGACGATGCGCATCGATCGCCGCCGGATGCGCGCCGCCGCCAGCATCCTCGGCGCGCTTCGGCACGGCGGATGCGCCGGTGCTGGCGCTGTCGGAGTGGCCGGTGCCGACCCGCGCGGCCAGGTCGGTGAGCGTTCGCGCCAGTGGCGCGCGTAGCTGAAAGTCGGTGTGAACGAAGGGCGATTCCATGCCGAGGTGTAGTACTCGAGCCTGGGGCAGGATCGCGTCGAGCCCGGCGCGGGCGGTGAGCGGGAGTGTTGTGCCGACGAGGACCACCACCTCGGCAGCGGCGAGGAGGTCGGGGGCATTGCGGTGGCCCATGATTCCGACAACTCCCGCGAAACCGCTGTGCGTGTTCGGGAAGGTGTCTCGGGCGTCCGGGGTCACCAGGACCGGCGCGCCGAGGGCTTCGGCGAAGATCTTCAGTTCGGCGCGAGTATTCGCGCGGGCGATCTCGGGTCCGGCGATAATCACGGTGCGGCCGGACGCTTCGCGCAGCAGGGTGACCGCCGCGTGGTCGATGGTCGGCGGGTGGTGCGCCGCGGCGACAACCGAATCGGAAAGGGCAAGTGCGGTGTCGAGTGTCGCGATGAGGGGCGAGTCGACAGGACGCTCCCGCTCGGGCACCGGGGATTCGGGCGCAGCCGTAGCGGTCTGAATATCCTTGGGCAGCAGCAGCACCGCCGGGCCGCCGCCGTACGCGGAGTCGATCGCACGGTCGAGTGCGGCGACGGTATTCGTTGGGTCGCTGACTCTCTCACAGTGCCGGGCCACGGCACCGAATAGTCGCTCGGCGTCCAATCGCCCTGGCGCACCGCTGGTGTCCTGGAATGCTCCACGCCCTTCGAGCGTGGTCGGCGGCTGCCCGACGAGCGCCAGTACCGGCACCCGCGAGTCGAACGACTCCCCCAGGCCCGCAAGGAGATTCAGCGCCCCACCGCCGGAGGTCGCGGCTACGACACCGAGTCGGTTGGTGGTGCGCGCGTAGCCGTCCGCCATGGTCGCGGCACCGAATTCGTGTTTGGCGACCACACCGGTGAAACCGCTCGGCCCCCGCTCCACCGCGTCGTAGATGTCCTCGATATTCGCACCGCCCACACCGAACAGATGGCTGGAATGTCGCGCGATCCGGGTGACGATCAGATCGGCCACCGTTACCGGCCCGTTCGAATTACATCGTGCACGATTCATCTCGCACAATGTAACCAGACAACGTCTGCGACACAAGCAAAGTTCGCGTGAACATCCTTGCGGGACAGCGCTGTTCGTTGCTCGGACATCCAATAGTCCCGCCACGCAACAGCGAACGAGATCGATAGGCAAATACAGTGCTACTCGTCACTACCGACGCTCGAATGTATGGCACGCCACCGAAAGCCTCTACAGCGCAGCCACTTTGCACTCGTACTTCATCGCGTTGTTACAACCGGGCACACAGGGGAAACCTCGATTCGCGACCCTGGTGAATATGAGGCGAACCGATATCCTGGCCTGCGAGGTGTGCGGCCGCCTACCGCATCCGCGCCGCACCCGACTGGCGTTGGCCAAGCTGGCGGCGGTGTTCCCGGTGGAGCTGGCGCTGCACGCCCTGGTCCTCCACTACGAGCTGCCCTATCTCGCAACGGTATTGCTGCTCACTATCACCACCACCATTCTCGTCATCTGGGTGGTGGAGCCTTCCGCCATGCGCATGCTCGGTGCGTGGTTGCACGGCCCGGAGTTGCGGCACCGCGCCCATGTGCACAGCGCCGATCAACTGTGGCGCATTCGCGTGCGCATCGACGACCGGCCCGGGCGGCTGGAAATGCTGGCCAAGCAGCTGGCCCATCGGCGCGCCAATATCCTCACCGTGCACGTACACCACCTCGAGAACGGCGTCCTGGACGAGCTCGTGGTGGCCACGCCCGCGGAGATCACCAGCCACATCCTGGAATCGGCGATCACTCGGGCGGGTGGCGCGGTGGTCGGCATTTGGCCCGCCGCCGCCCTCACCCTGGTCGACGGCCAGACGCGGGCGCTCAGCCTCGCCGGTCGGCTGGCCGCCGATCCGGAGGAGCTGCCCCTCGTGATCGCGGAACTACTGGGGGCGCACTATGTGCCGAGCGCCGAGTCCGCCGACGCCAGCGGGGTGGTCCTCGAGATCGACGCGCCGCCCATGACCTTCGTCCGCGCGGGCGAGCCGTTCACCCCGGCGGAGATAGCCCGCGCGCACCGCCTCACCGATCTCGCCCTGGCGGTCACTCGTCAGGGCTGACACCGCGCGCGGCCAGCAGGGCCAGCGTCGCCTCGTCCGGCCATTCCCGCGCCTCGAACCGCGAGGGATTCAGCCCCGGCAGTGGCACCAGCCCCATGATCTCCACGACGGCATCGAAGGGGACGGTGCACACCACTTCGATCTCGTCGTCGGCGTCATTGCGCACGAAGTGCACGTAATCCGCTTCGGGCAGGAGATATTCCACGCCTTCGCCCCAGATGGTCACCGTGGCGGGAACCCCGTCGAACAGCTGGAACAGCACCGAGGCGACGAAGGCCGGTGCCACATCGCTGAGCGGGAGCAGATCGAGATCGCGCTCGAATTTGTCCTCCAGGAACCGGGTTTGGATGGCGTACTCGGTCACCGCCAGCCCGCCGCGCGCCCGCAGCGCCGAGGGATGCGCCTCGACCTGATCGAGCGGCACGACCGTGCCGAATTCGTCGACGGTGTAGCCCTGCGGCGAAATCTGGCGCGGCGCTTCGCGATACTGCTCCTCCACCATCTCGAAGATCCGCTCGAGCAGCTCCGGATCGTCGGGAATGACCAGCAGGGTGTGATCGTCGGGAATGAAGGCGACCGGTCGGTGTGCACCGCCGCCGTAGCTCGCCAGCCACCCCGGCACCAACAGCCACGAACCGAAGTACGAGTCACCGTCGTCGACGAATCGGACGATCTCCAACTCCTCGGGCGACCCCGGCCGCGCGATCGCGGCGATGTTCTCCCGCGCCGCCGCGAAGATCGTCTCCGGCTCGACGCCCCAATTCCGAGTCATATCCGCGGTCACATAGGCCCGGGTGCGCGGCAGGTCGACCACCACCGCCTCGTTGACGAACGGGAACGCGGGCCTGCTCAGCATGGCCTTGGCGACATCGGTGTCGTCGAGTCCGTAGGTCACCGGCCGCAGGACCGGGCGTAGCAGGGGTCGGGCGCTCGCCCAATCCTCCGGCGGGGCATCGGTGGTCGTCATCGCGCCCACGAAATGCGCGATCATCTCCTCGCGCTCGTCCTCCTCCGCCGCCGCGCATTCGGCGAAGACATTGCCCAGATACAGCACCTCGTCACCGCTGTGCCGCACCGAGAATTCCTCCGCCAGATACTCCGCGTCGGTCACCCCATGGGCCCGCAGACTGCCCATGACGGCCTCCGCGAACCGCTCCCGTTCCATCCGGTTCCGCTCCTCGCCCTCGAAATCGCCTGTCGCCGTAAGATTCTGCACGGTCCCACCGACAGGCGGAGGCGTTAGGCGAAGGAACTACCCGGCGGCCAGGTGCAGATTGACCACCAGTCGGCGAATCCGCACCTCGATCTCGTCGCGAATGGCGCGCACCTCCTCGATGCCCTGCCCCGCCGGATCACGCAGCGGCCACTGTTCGAATCGGTGGCCGGAGAGAATCGGATCGGTGTCACCGCAGCCCATATCGATCACCACGTCGGCGGCGCGCATGAGCTCGTCGGTGTAGGGCTTGGGGTACTCGGTGGTGATATCGACGCCGCGCTCGGCCATGGCCTCCACCACGAGCGGATTGATCGCCGCGCCCGGCTGCGAGCCGCCGGACCAACCCGCCGCGCGATCGCCGACGAAGTGGGTGAAGAAGCCCAGCGCCATCTGCGAGCGTCCCGCGTTGTGGGTGCACACGAACAGCACCGCCGGTCCCGCGGGTGTGATTCGGCCTTCCAGCTTGGCCAGCGCGGTCAGGCGTTCGCGCGCGAATCGTTCGGCCAGCAGCGGGAGGTAGTCGGGGACGGTCGCGGTGGTGGCGAGCCGATCATAGGAGGAGATGAGCATGTGCTCGACGATGTCGGCGCCGTAGACGGTGTGGAACTCCTCGCGTAGCCGGGTCGCGGCCCGTTCCAGCGCCGCCTCGCGGGCGGCTGGCATCGTGTCCGGTGCCACCAAACGTTGCTCGGTCATGATCCACTCCCTTCTGCAACGACGGCTCTCGGACGGACCGGCTTCGTTGCCCAGGGTGCGGATACACGCCAACCGCCCAAACCAGTCTCCCCAAGTTCTACCGGCGTCGCCACCCAGCGCCGAGCCTCGACGCACGCGACGGGTACCACGTTCGGCGATACCCGCAGGCCAGGAGTGCCCGTGACGGCGGGGTCTCCGCGGGGGCGTTCCCTGGCGCTATGGCGCAGGACACAATCGCCCTGGCCATCGCATCACGGTAGGCCCGCGCAGTGGCGGGCGATCGCGTCATGCACGCGATTTCGTGGGCCGTTCACCGATCATTCGATCGATCGGGACTGTGCCGCAATGTATCTCGACGGGTTTACCGGTAGCCGCGCGCGAGCAGGTATTTGGCTCCCGCGTCGAAGCCGTCGGGGCCGAGCACGTCGAAGCCGAAGGCGTCGGCGAGGCGGTTGGTGGTGTCGAAGGCGGCGCAGACGGCCAGGGCGTCCTCGATCTGGCGGCGGGTGACGCCCGCCGCGAGGACGGTGCGCATGTCCTCGGCGCTCACCGTGTTCTCGCGGGTGAGTGTGCCGAGCATGCGCAGCGTCGCCCGCAGACCCTCGTCGATCGGGGCGGAGTCCAGGTCGGTCAGGACGGCTCGGACCTTGTCGTCGTCGCGATAGGCGCGGCTGGCGGTGGCGGTGTGCGCGCCGACGCAGAAGGCGCACTCGTTGGCCTTCGAGACGTAGGCGGCCATCAGTTCGCGGTCGGCGACCGACCAGTCCGATGGTCCGCGCATGGCTTCGTGCGTGAATTCCTTCGCTCGGTCGCCGTAGAAGTCGGGGCGGTAGAAGACGAGTTTGGCGGCGTCGGGAACCGGTTGCCCGGAGAAGAGACGGATCAGGGCGAACAGCGCTTTGGTTCGGCGACGGTAGCCGCTGTCGAGAATCTCGAGGCGCATTATTCGGTCTCCGCGGTGGCTTCGTCGAGGGCGGCCAATCCGGCGTCGTAGCGGCGCGTGGATTGCCCTACCGCGGCGCATATCACCAGTTCGAAGACCTGGTCTTCGCTGTATCCGGCATTCGCGGCCATCGTGAAATCGGCGTCGGTGATGCGTGTGGGGTTGGTCGCGACCTTGTCGATCAGGGCGTCGAGGGGCGGGGAGAGATTGGCATTGCCGAAGGCGCGAGCGCGCTCCTCCGTCGATGTCCGGCCGTCGCCGTTGAGGACCCGGTCCACCAGCGCGCGCTGCGCCGCCCGCCTCTCGCTCATCTCCGGGACCTTACTCCCTCTCCGAGTGGACGAGGGTGTCGTTTTCCCTGATGGCCGTGGCGTTATCGCAATACAATTTGGATGCTTCGCCTGTGTTCGACCATCGACTCTCGACCCTCTCGAGAGGGGTTTGACCGAAATGATCATCGCCAGAATCGCCGCGAC
Organism: Nocardia sp. NPDC050406; assembly: GCF_044459025.1. Classification (NCBI taxonomy): domain Bacteria; kingdom Bacillati; phylum Actinomycetota; class Actinomycetes; order Mycobacteriales; family Nocardiaceae; genus Nocardia; species Nocardia sp. NPDC050406. The sequence goes on from NZ_JBITIM010000005.1 coordinate 111,385, forward strand.
GTTCGCGGCCGTCGTCACGCTCACCGGTGCGCGGCTCACCGCGGGGTCGGGTACCGCGCAGGCGTACGGCCCGTGGTCGTGCGCGCCGGACAATCCGTTGCAGCCCACCGCGGAGCTGTTCGGCACCTGGAATACCGCCACCATCACCGATCCCGCCGATCCCCGCATGAACGATCCGCTCACCCAGTTCGAGCTGGAGACGAACCTCACCGCGGCCATGGAGCTCGGACTCACCGTCCACTCCGAACCCGTCGACGGAATCTATTGGTCCGAGCAGTCCCGGCAGATCACCTACGAGCCCGCGCGCCGCTTCGAGCTGGCCTGTACCGGTCGCGACAATCTGTGCTGGATCGCCGACGACCTGAAGGTGCGCTACAACCAGGAGGCGGTGCTGGGTATCGAATTCCTGGCCGCCGATCATGAGCGCGCCGACGGATTCCTCGTGCGGGTGCCGGGCGTGGACCTCGTTCGGGTGCACGATGCGCTGCTGGCCGATCCGTGGGCGCGAGAACGGCTCGGCGGCGGGTCGATCACCGAGGACGGCACGCTCATCCTGGTCGCCGACCGCGGCGATCTCGAGGTGGCGCGGGCATTCGTCGAAGATCTGGGCGCGCGGTGGGATCCGGCGGCGGTGCGCTACGGGGACCGTCAGTTGGTGACGGGGTACTGCGTTCCGGGCGTCTACTTCTAACCCGTCTCGGAGCGGAGCCAGAGTCGGCTGCCGTCGTCGTCGGTGGTCGCCACCAACAGTCCGTCGGGCAGTGCGACGATCCGGGCGTCCGCCGAGCGGACGGGCAATGGAATGTCTTGCCAGTCGGTGCAATTCGCGGTCAAGGACGCCAGATGGGCCGTGCCGTCGAGGCGTGTGACGGCCAGTGCCTCGCCGCCTTGCCGAAGGATCTGCGAGATATCGACGACGGATGCCGCGGGGCCGTCGACGGGCGCGGCGTCTGCATGGGTCCAGCACAAGGTGCGCGGCGACGCGCCGAGCGTCTGACCGAGCACCAGGCATCCGCTGCTGTCGCAGCCGACTCGCGATGCCACCGCGTCGTCGCCCTTCAGCTCGATCCGTCGCCAGGACACCCCGTCACCTGAAATCCATTGCAGCGGTCGTGATCTCCCCTGCGTCAGCGTCTGCCCCACCAGTACGAAGCCGGAAGGTCCCGTCGTCACATCGGCTGCTCCGGTCTGCTCCCCCGGCGCGGAGGTGAGCGCCGGGTCGTCGGCCCGCCGCTGCCAGACGGCGCCATCCGCCGAGGTCCATACGGCCGCCCCGTACCGCCCGCCCGGTCCATCCCAGCCGCCGACCAGCAGGCTGGTGCCGCCGAGGGCCGCCGCCCCGGATACCGCGATCGCCTTCGGCCCGCCGAACATCTCGACCACCTGCGGATGCTCCACCAGCGTGTCGGCATCACCGCTCCAGACGGTCATGCGCGGATTGCTGTGCGCCCCACCGAAAGCCTGCCCGAGTGCGACGATCCGGTCTCCCCTACCGGCCGAAATCAACTGGGCCGCGAAGGCATAGGGACTGGACGGATGCACCGAGACCGCGCGCCATCGCCGCCCATCGCCGGAGTGCCACGCGGCCGGTCCCCGCCCGTGCGCGGTAGGTATCGACCCGACCGCCAGGACGCCGTCCTCGACGCGCACGAAATCCAGCACCCGCGCACCGGAGGCCGGAGCCGACAGCTCCACCCACGGCGAATCCGGCACGGCCCCACCGCATCCGACGAGCAGCACCCCGGCCGCCAGGATCAGCGCCCGAATCATTCACCTACTGTGCCAGAGTGCCGCCCGCTCGCGGGGCGGTCCGACGCTCAGGTATCGCTGTCGGTGACACCCCAGACCAAACAGAAGGTGTGCCCCGCCGGATCCCGAAACACCCTGAAGGTGTCGTCCTCGACAGCGTCGGTGATCCGTTCGGCCCCCAACGCGAGCACATCCCGCTGGGCAGCTTCGATGTCATCGATCTGAATATCGAGGTGGAACTGCTGCGACCCGTGCGGGTCGGGGAACCGCGGCGGCTCGTGCTTCGGTGACAGCTGGAACGCCAATCGCCGCCCCACCGGGTCCGTCAACACCGACCAGGTCTCATCCACGGTCTCGACGCTCCCGCCGAGCACCCCTTGATAGAAGTTCGCCAGTGCGGCCGGTTCTTTGCAGTCGAGCACAACAGAACGAAGCTTTCCGATCATGTGAAGAGGGTTGCCTACGTGGCGTCGAGCAAACGCCGTCGGCAAAGTTGTCCTACCACCGCACCCCGATGCCGTAAGTTTGCCCTGTTGTACGTTTCGTCAGCGGCGGTGTGATCCCGAGGGAGGCGTGTCGACGGTGCGGCCGGAAACCGGCACGGCGATGTATCCGTTGTCGAAGGCGCAGTGGGGTTGGTGGCTGGCGCAGCAGTTGTATCCGGATGTGCCGGTGACGGTGGCGTTGTATCTGGAACTCACCGGGCCGTTGCGGCTCGAGGTGATCGCGGGGTGTGCGCGGCGGGCGGCGCGGGAGTTGGAGACGCCGCATGTGCGGTTTCGGGTTTCGGAGGGGTTCCCGTACCAGTACGTCGATGTCGCTCGGGAGTTGCCGTTGGAGATGGTGGATCTGCGGTCTCTGCCCGATCCGGTGGGTGCGGCGCTCGAGTGGATGGAGCGCGACCACGGTACGCCGTTGGATCCCCTCACCGACGAGTTGACCGTCGCCGTCGTCTTCGCGGTGTCGGCGACGCGGCATCTGCTGTATCTGCGCAGCCATCATGCGGTGCTCGACGGGGTGGGGGCCGCGGCGGTGCTGCGGCGGACGGCGCAGCTCTACCGGGCGCAGGTCGAATCCGCCGGGGAGGCGTGCGGCACGGTGCCCACGTCGGGGGCGTTGACCTTGGTCGAGATGCTGGAAGATGAACGGGCATACCAGAATTCGCCGCGTGCGCAGGACGATCGCGAGTATTGGCGCAAGCAGCTCGCCGGGTTCGACGGCCCGGTAGGCCTGGCCGGGCGGGCGGCGCCTCCGGCGGCCCGCCCGCATCACGTGACGGGCACCCTGGACGACGCGACCGCGCCGCTGCTCGTCGCCGCGCAGGCACGCTACGGCGCGACGTTTCCGGAACTGGTGATCGCGGCGTTCGCCTGTTACCTGGCGCGAATGACGGGCACGTCCGATGTCACCCTCACGCTGCCGGTCACCGCCCGCCCGACGGTGGCGCTGCGGCGCTCGGCCGGAGCCATGTCGAATGTGGTGCCGCTGCGGCTGACCGCGGTCGATGGGAGCACCGTCGGAGCCGTTGTGGCACAGGTGCGTTCGGCGGTGATCGGGGCGCTGCGGCATCAGCGTTTCCGGCACGAGGATATGCGCGATGCCCACGACGCGGCGCTGGGCGGATTCGGTCCCGTGGTCAATGTCCTGGGTTTCGTGGAGCCGCTGCGGCTGGGACCCGTTGTCGGACAGGCCCGCCTGCTCGCCCTCGGTCCGGTGGCCGATCTTCAGGTCAACGGCTATCAGGCCGGGCCGGACGAGCGGTCGGTGAGCATCGACTTCCAGGCGAATCCGGCGCGCTACCACCGCGCGGAGGTGCAGCGACAGCATCGCCTGTTCCTGGACTACTTCGGCCACTTCATCGCCGCCGACCCCGACTGTCCGGCAACAGGATTGGGCAATCCGCCGATTCCCTCGACCGCCCCGCCGAGGGGTCCGGTGCGGTTGCTGCCCGAGCTGCTGTGCGCGTCCGCGCCGACGGATGCGATTGCGGTGTGCGACGGCGGCCGTGCCATGACCTATCGGGAGGCCGACGCCTGGTCCTCGCGGTGGGCGCGCGTCCTGCTGGCACGCGGCGCGCGGCCGGGCGGGTTCGTGGTGGTGGCGATCCCACGATCCATGGAATCGGTGCTGGCGCTGTGGGCGGTGGCCAAGACCGGTGCGTGCTTCGTTCCCGTCGATCCCGCCGACCCCGCGTCCCGAAACGCGGCGGTTGTCGCGGATTGTGGTGCACAGCAAGGCATTACAGTCGCATCCGTCGTCGCGGAGTTGCCCGCCGACGGCATCGAATGGCTGGTGCTGGACGATCCCGAGACCATGGCCCTCGCGCGGCGGTGCGCCAGCACGCCGATCGACGATGCGGAGCGCGCTCGCCCGCTACGCCCGGAGTATCCCGCGTATGTCATCTACACCTCCGGCACCACGGGCGCACCCAAGGGCGTCGTGGTCAATCATCGCGGCCTCGGCTCGCTGACCGCGTATCTCGTCGAGCACTACCGTCTCGGCCCGAAATCGGTGCTCCTGCACTCGCATACCGCGATTTTCGATGCTCACTTGCTCGAACTCCTGGCGGCGTTCGCGGCGGGTGCGCGTTTGGTGGTCGCACCGCCGTCGGTGGTCGCGGGCGCGCCGCTGGCCCGGCTCATTCGTGACAGCGGATGCACGGTTGTGCAGACGGCACCCGCGGTACTCGCCACCTTGACACCGGCTGAGGTGCCGAACCTCGAGGTGGTGGCCATCGGCGGGGAGGCGTGCCCGGCGAAGCTGGTCCGGGAGTGGGCGCCGCACGTGCGGCTGTGCAATGGTTACGGACCCACCGAGGTGACCATTATGGCGACCGAGACGGCGGCCATGTCCGCCGAGGACCCGGTCTCCATCGGCGACCCGCTGCCGGGTGTGTTCGCCGTCGTTTTGGACGCACGGCTGCGGCAGGTGCCGCACGGGGCCAAAGGCGAACTGTATCTGGGAGGTATCGGCGTCGCCGACGGTTACCTGAACAATCCGGTCGGGACCGCCGCGCGCTTCGTCGCCGACCCGTTCACCGTCGGCGGACGGCTCTATCGCACCGGCGACCTGGTGGCCGTCGGCCCGTGCGGCGGTTTCGAGTTCTTCGGCCGGTTGGACGGCCAGGTCCAAGTGCACGGTCGCCGTATCGAATTGGCGGAGATCGAGGCGGCGCTGTCGGCCGAACCCGAGATCGCCTACGCCGTGGCCACCGTCGCCGACGCGGGCCGCCCCGAGGCGCGTGTGATCGGATACGTCGTCGCCGCCGAGGGCGCTGGCGTGGACACCGCGGCGATCGTGCGGCGACTGCGCACCCGGCTGCCGTCCGCCCTGGTCCCCGCGATGGTGCTCGAACTCGAGCGTATTCCCGTGGCGGGCAATGGAAAAGTCGATCGCACCGCCCTGCCGACACCGGCCCCCGCCAGCCGCGCCTACCTCGCTCCGCGTACCCCGCTCGAGCGGGTGGTGGCGGAGAGTTTCGCCGCGATCCTGGATGCGCGGCAGGTGGGTCTCGACGACGACTTCTTCGAACTGGGCGGGAATTCGCTGCTGGGAGTGGCGGTTTCGGCGGCACTGGCCGAGGAGACGGGTGTGCCGGTCGCGGTCCGGTGGCTGTATGTCGCGCCGACGGTTCGGCTGTTGGCCGACCGGATCGCCACCTACGAGCCGACCACGGCCGACAATGACGACGCGCTGGGAATACTGCTCGCCCTGCGCCGTGGCGGCACCCGACCTCCGCTGTTCTGCGTCCACTCGGCCGTGCCACTGGCCTGGTGCTACGCCGGGTTGGCCCGCCACATCACCGACCGCCCCGTCTACGGCCTGCAAGCCCCCATGCTGACGGCCGAGACGCCCACCACCATCGACGATCTCGCCGATACCTACATCGACGCCATGCTCGGCATCCAACCGCAGGGCCCCTACCACCTCCTCGGCTGGTCCCTGGGCGGCCAGATCGCCCACGCCATCGCCGTCCGCCTGCGCGCTCGCGGCGCGGCGGTCGCCGTTCTGGCCATGCTCGACAGCGTCGTCATCCCGCCCGAGGCCGACCCGCCGCCTGTGCCCCGCATGCGCGATCTGCTCACCCATCTCCTCGGCGACGAACCCGACGACGCGGATTCCGCGCCCGAGGTCACCGCCGAGCAGGCAGCGGCCGAATTGGCCCGCGCGGGAGCGTCTTTCGGCACCGGCCTCTCCGCGACCCAACTCGAGCGCCTGCATCGCGGCTATGTCACCGGCGTAGCCCTCTCCCACGGTTACCGCCCGGAGGTCTTCGACGGCGACCTGCTGTATTTCTCGGCCACCAGGGGCATTACGGAAATGTTCGGAGCCGACCTGTGGCGGCCCTACGTCACCGGATCGCTCATCGAACATCCCGTTCCCGCGACGCACGCCCAGATGACGAACTCCGATGTCGTCGCCGTTCTCGGCCCGCTCCTCGCCACCCACCTGCGACGGTCGGCCGCCCCGGACTCGAGCGCCGCCGAGTGTGTGGGAGGGTGGAGCGGCTCGTGAATTCGGTTCCCCGGATACCGATTACGAGCTCGATCGGATCGTGTTCGAGGAGTGGCATTGGTGGAAGCGGCATTCGACGTGGCGGGGCTGGTGGGATACCGCTACCGCACGGACGACTACTACGAGGTCGGGCGCGAGAAGATTCGCGAATACGCCCGCGCCGTACAGGATTTCCATCCGGCGCACTGGCATCACGCCGCGGCCGCGGACCTCGGATACACCGGGCTGGTCGCGCCGACCACCTTCATCTCCATCGCCGCCATGCTGGCCAACCGCAGGCTGCTCGAGACGGTCATCACCGGCTACGACGTCTTCGTGCAGACCGATCAGGTCTTCGAGATGTACAAGCCCCTCGTCACCGGCGACCGGCTGGTCAGCGATGTGGAGCTCGCGTCGGTCCGCCGGATAGCGGGCAAGGATCTGCTGACCGTCACCAATACGTTCACCGATCAGCGCGGCGAGGTCGTGCAGGTCATGCACACCACGATTGTCGGTCTCACCAGCGCCGACGTAGACGCGGGCATCGGCGACGCGATCGGGCACGTGATCATGCACGGCTTCGATACCTCCAGTCCCGCGCCGGTGGTGAACACCGGCGGCAAGGCCCCGATTTCGGAACCGACCTACTCCACGGTGTCGCGCACGCGAACCCCCTGCACCGCACCGCGTTTCGAGGACATCGCGGTCGGCTACGAACTACCCGCCCGAAGCGCCCGGCTGACGCGCGGTGATCTGGTCAACTACGCCGGTGTCTCCGGTGACGCCAACCCGATCCACTGGAACGCCGATATCGCCGCACTCGCGGGTCTGCCCGATGTGATCGCGCACGGCATGTTGACCATGGGTCTCGGCGCGGGCTACGTCACCGACTGGCTCGGCGATCCCGGCGCGATCACCCGCTACGGGGTGCGCCTGTCGAATTACACGGTGATCGACGCCGCCGCGGCGGGTACCGTCGAATTCACCGGCCGCGTCAAGTCCGTGGACCCCGAGACCCGGACCGCCGTGGTCGTCCTGGTCGCGAAGTCCGGTGGCCGCAAGATCTTCGGACTCGCCACCGCGGATATCCGCTTGGCGTAACGAGAGGTGGGGGAACCCTTGGCGACGGACAACAGATCGACGCTCGGCCGAATCGTCTCCGCCGGAGGGCGATTCGCCAACCGGCACGGAATCTATGCCGGGCGTCTCTCCACCGCGTGGCACAACCGTATCTACCGGTGGAGCAAGGGAAAGCTCGGCGGACACATGCCCGGTCATCCCGGCGCGCGCATCCTCCTGCTCGACCACGTGGGAGCGAAAAGCGGTACCCGCCGAACGTCCCCGGTGATCTACGTCGATCACAACGGCGCGGTCGCCGTCGCCGCATCCAAAGCGGGCCAACCCACTCACCCCGCCTGGTTCCACAACCTGCTCGCCAACCCGGACACCACCATTCGCCTCGGCGATCAGATCCGCCCCGTTCGCGCCCGGGTGGCGAACCCCACCGAACGCGCACAGCTGTGGCCCCGGTTCGTCGCGGCCACACCGGATTTCGAGTTCTACGAGCAGCACGCGGGCGACCGAATCATCCCGGTTGTGATCCTCGAGCCTCGGTAGCAGCCGAAACCCGCTGGCGCAGCAGGTCCACGACACCGGTGGTCGATTCCTTTCCGCCACCCTCGGCGACCCGCCTGTCCATCAAAGCCATGAAGGGCGTGAGAAGTTCGGCGCTGACGCCCTGTTCGGCGGCGGTGCGCAGCAGGGTGGCGTTCGTCGAGACCATCATGGCCAGATTCGACTCCACGCCCTCGGTGTAGTCGCCGCTGGCCAGCTGCGCGGCGGTGCCATACGCGTATTCGGCCATCGCCTGCTGATAGGCGACCATGAGCGGCGCGAACTCCATCGGGGAGATGTCCTCACCGCCGATCAGCGCGAAAGCGTGTGTGGCACCGGCGAACATGCCCCACATGGCGCTGAGTAGCGCCATGTCGTACAGGGCCGCGAAGCCGGGGTCCGGGCCGACGTAGTTGACAGCGGCCGGTACCGCCAAAGCGGCGACGTGGGTCTCGTGCGCCTCCTCGCAGCCGCTGTAGAAGACGTACGCTCCCGAGTCCGCGACGCCGATCATCGAGGGGACGGCCATGATTCCACCGTCCAGAAGGCGTCCGCCCCGCGCGCCGATCCAGTCGGACAGGGCGCGGGCCTCACCGGGTGTGCTGGTGGTGAGGTTGACGATGTCCCGGCCGGTGAGGTCTACGCCGTCGAGGCTGGCACGCACCGAAGCGTCATCGAGGAGGCATACGACGACCAGACGGTTCGCCGTCACAGCTTCCGACACGGTGGCGGCGACCGTCGCTGCCTCTGGAACCGTTCGCGGACTGCGGTTCCACACCGTGACGTCGTATCCGGCGGCAAGCCAGGACCGGGTCAGAGCGGAGCCCATATCGCCGAGCCCGAGAACGGTGAGCGCCTTGTTCGAGTGCGTGATCATGCCGATTAGTCTTGGTGGGGCGCACGATTCCGCTCAAGTACGCACATGGAAGTGGGCACGTACGTCGGGGTAAGTCAGCAGGCAGGTGGAAGGGGTTGTCGTGCCGATCACACGCAGACCGGGCGCGTACACGTGCGGGCTCGACGCGACGCTGTCGGTGCTGAACGGCAAATGGAAGATGCTCATCCTGTGGCCGCTCAGCGAACGCCCGCACCGCTTCGGCGAATTGCGCCGTCAAGTCCAAGGCGTCACCGAGAAGGTGCTCACCACGCAGCTACGTGAACTGGAGGCCGACGGGATCGTCCACCGCGAGGTCTACGACGAAGTACCGCCGCGCGTCGAGTATTCGTTGACCCCGCTGGGCAAACAGCTCAACGAGGCCCTGCTGCCCTTGGAGGCGTGGGGGCGCGCGAACCTCATGGGTTAGCGGCAGGTTGTCGGCATGGCCGTGAGGTCCACTTTCGGGTGTGGGGCGGCCAAGCATGGCGCGGGCGCGCCGTCGAGGGTGCCGGGGCCGAATTCCACTGCTATGGCCGAGGAGTCGCCGGTATTGCGGGCTCGGATCAGGGCGCTCTGGGCGGCGGATACGGCTGTGTCGGTGATCGTGCCGCGCAGGGCGGCGGGGGTGCCGATATTGGTGATGGCTATGCCGTTGGCGGCTGTTCGGTTGATGGTGGTGTCGCGGATGTCGAAGAGGAGTTCGGCGGTGGCCGGGTTCGGGCCCGTGGGGGTGTAGGCGAGGAGGCCGATGCCGTCGGCGCTGCACTCGGAGAACTCGGAATTGGTGACGGTGAGGTCGGTGTGGCCGGTGCGGCCGAAATTCGTTGTCACGAGGCAGGTTCCGAGGTTGGCGGGGATGACGGGGTTGAGGATGGCCGCCGGGAACGAAGAGTGGCGGGCGCGGACGTTGTCGAGGGTGAGCGATTGATGTGCGCCGTCGGTGGAGAGGTTGTAGTTCTCGATGATGTCGCCGCGCACCGTGTCGAAGGTGCTGTTGGTGACGGTCACGCGGCTGGTCGGCGTGCCGTTGGTGGTCACGTATTCGAGGCCGTTGGCGCTGAAATTGCCGTGGCCCTCGTGGAATTCGTTGCGGTCGACGGTGACGTCGAGGCGGGCACGACCGAGGGGGTTGATGAAAATGCCCTCGCTGTCGGCGAGATGGTTCAGTGGTGAACTCGAGGGCGCGATATCGAGTTGGGCATTCCCGCTGAGTGTCGCGGTCAGGTGGGCGTCGTCGGCGGCCTGCAATCCCACCGCCAGTACCGAGAGTTTCGCCAGGCCCAGGTTGATATTCCTGGTCGTATTGTCGGTGAGCCGCGCCGTGACGCGACTGGTCCCGTGCGCGCGAATATCGATGCCGTCCCCACACGCGGTGTCGCGCACCGTATTTCCGCTGATCTCGACGTTCCCCGCCGCCGTCGAGAAGTCGGCCATGATTCCCGCCCACCCATTGTTGAGGGTGATGAAGTTCGGCAATGGATCGGCGGCGACACCGACCGCGATGGTCGGCGGCAGCGAGAACGGGCCGATCATGAATCCGTCCAGGCACTGCCGATTCGTTCCGGCCACGACATTCCCGCTGACCACGGTGTCGGCCGCGTCTTTTCCGTAAATTCCGCCGCGCCGCGCGCCGTCGATCGCCACATTTCGCACCTCGGCCCCCGGTGCCAGGCGCACCGCGTCACCGTCGTGATCACCCGTCGAATTCGTAATACGCGGCAGCGCGGCGTCATTCGGCGCGTCCACCACCGGCGCTCCCCCACCGATCAGCTTCTGTCCGGGCTTGAGCGTGATGCCGCCGTCGAGCGTCCGTCCCGAAACCGGCTGCACCACAATGGTGTCCCCCGCCGCCGAGGCCGCCTGCACTCGCGCCAACGAGTCGAAGGGCGCGTCGACTCCGCCATTGCCGCCCGGCCCCGCCGCCGCGCTCACGTACCACGTCACCGGCCCCGGTTCCGCCTGGGCGATTCCGGCCGCATGGGTCGCGCAGGCGAGCAAAACGAGCGCCGCGAGACGGCAGGTTCTGTTGTTCATGGTGCTCCGGTGGTCTAGCGCAAGAATGCCCTGCACATTTCCAGGCCGTCCCCACCACCGTCTATCCGGCAAAATCCCAGGAAATCTCCGGACTCGCGGGCCATGTGCACAATCCGCGCGTCACATGCCCTTGCACTCGATGATCGGCGGCGGATAGTCCGCGGCGAGAATGCCCGCCCGCCACGGCTTGTGCACCTGCGCCCCGGCGATATGCGCGAGCTCCGGAACCCACCGGCGCACATAGTCACCGTCCGGATCGTAGCGTTCGGCCTGGCGAATCGGATTGAGCACCCGATTCGGCCGGGTGTCGGTACCGGTCCCCGCGATCCACTGCCAGTTCAGTTGATTGTTCGCGATATCGCCGTCGACCAGCCACCGCAGGAAATGCGCGGCACCGATCCGCCAATCCACCCGCAGCGATTTGGTGAGCAGACTGGCCGCGATGAGCCGCGCCCGGCCCGGCATCCAGCCCTGCGCGAGCAATTGCCGCATGGCGGCGTCGACAATCGGATAGCCGGTCCGACCCTCGCGCCACGCCCGCACGGCCTGCGGGTCATCGCGCCAGGTGATCGCGCGCGGACGATAGTCGGCCGAGGCCACCTCCGGGCGAGCCCACAGCAATTGATGATTGAAGTCGCGCCAGGCGAGCTGCCGCGCGAACGCCAGACCGCCGGGCGTACCCAGATCGACGCGGTGCACCAACTCGGTCGGCGACAGACATCCGAAATGCAGATACGGCGACACGTGGGAGGTGGCGTCGGCGGGCAGGTCGTCACCGGCGTTCGCGTAGTCCTCCACGGGACCGGACAGCCAGGCCCGCAATAGTTTTCGACCCGATGTCTCACCGCCGACCGCGAGCTCCGGCGAGGTCGCTTCGGCGCACAGCCGCCCGAAGTCCGGCAGCGGCTCACTCGCCACCGACGGCACCGTCAGCTCCCGGGGTCGGCGCATCACCTGTCGCACAGGCGTTTCCACCCACCGGCGGAAGTACGGGGTGAAGACGGCGAAATGATCACGCTCGGTCGCCGGGAGGATGTCGCCCGGCGCGGCGACGGTGATCGACCCGGAATGCACCCGCAGCGCGCAGTTTCGGCGCTCCAGACGGCCGCGCAGCGCGGATTCGCGCCGATGGCTGTAACCGCTCGCATCCGCCGCCACGTGGACGCCGACCGCGCCCACCTCGGCCACCACCCGCTCGACCTCGTCGACGATACTGCCCTGCCGCACCACCAAACGCCCACCGAGGGAACGCAATTCATCATCGAGTTCGGCGAGCGCGGCGGTGAGGAATCGCAGTCGATTGGGCGAGGCCCCGGCCACGATCCGCTCGTCGACCACGAACAACGGCACCACGCCGCCCTCCCGGGCGGCCGCGACCAGTACCGGATTGTCTCGAACCCGCAGGTCTCGGGTGAACAGCGCGACGGCGGTACTCACCGCGCGCCGAGCCCGGCCCGGTACACACCCTCGCCCAGCGTGCTGTTCACACTGTCCCTTCCGGATCCACGCGCGACTGGCTACCAACCAGCATCCTAGCGCGCGGACCCGCCCGGGCGGTTACTCCATGGCGAAGCGCAGCAGCGCCTGCATATCCCCCTGCTTGATCTTGCCCTTGCGGTCGAGCACCTCGAGCTGCCACGACGGGCCGTTGCGCACCGCGCGGGCGATGGCATTGGCATTGTCGGCCCCGAGCAGCGACGGCCAGATATCGGCGACCTGCTGGGTGCTGCCGCCGCTGGCGTCGTAGATCTTGAACGAGATGTTGTTCGCCTTCTCGAAGGAGGTGCCCTTCTTGAACGCGGCCGCCACGAACACGATGGCGGTGATGGGAGCGGGCACATTGGCGAAGGTGACGTGCACGGTTTCGTCGTCGCCGCTGGCCGCGCCGGTCTGCTCGTCGCCGGTGTGGGCCACCGCGCCATTGCCGAGAGGGTCGAGGGAGTCCAGTCCGGCGAACCGCACCGGCTCGCTGCCCTGCATGAGAATGGCGATGAGATCGAGGTCGACGCCCTTCTTGCGCCGGGCGATGCCGAGCAGCCCGCCGCTCGATCCGGCGGAGGGGTCCCAACTCACCCCGACGCTCATCTTGGTGATACCAGCGAGATCCGCGGCGCCGTCTTCTTTTCTGAGCGTAATCACGGGATTCAGCGTACCCACGAATCACTTTCGCGGCAGGTCAGCGATTTTCCTCACGCCGCCGCGAGCCAGGTGAGGGCAGCGGTGGTGAGGGCGGTGACACCCACGGTGATGGATGGTTCAACCACCGGGGCGTAGGTGGCGGTGTGCGGGCCGGGCACCGTGGCGAGATCGACGCCGCCGGACTGGATCTCGCGCAGAATGCGCACCGGGTCCGTACCGCCGAACAGCGCCGGATCGAGCACGCCGAACATCCAATAGCACAGCGGCGCATCGGCACTCGTCGCGAAGATCCCCGCGTCCTCGCTGCCGGTGATGCGGCCCGGGTCGAAAACCCGGTCGGCGCCGAAGATCTCACCGAAGGCGGCGAGGGTGCTCCGGGTGGCGTCGGCGTCGTTGACCAGGACGGGGAAGGTGTCGATCACCGAGGTATCCGGTTTCCACTCCGCTCCCGCGGCCGCGGCCTCGGCGCTCACGATACGGTCCACGGCGGCAAGCACTTTCGTCCTGGTCTCGGGCGTGAAGGTCCGAATGTTCAGGCGCAGTTCGGCGTCGTCGGGAATGATGTTGTCCTTGGTGCCCGCCCGCATCATGCCGACGGTGACGACGGCGGCGTCATCGGCCGCGATCTCCCGCGAGACGATGGTCTGTAGTCGCATGACGGTCGACGCCGCCATCACCACCGGATCGACGGTGACCTCGGGCCGCGATCCGTGCCCGCCTCGACCGTGCAGGACGATCCGCAGGGCGTCGGTGGCCGCCGCCGCGATACCGCCGTGCCCGCCGACCAGGCCCACCGGAAACGGCGCGGTGTGTTGGGCGAGGACGATATCGGGCGTGCCGAATCGCTCGAAGAGCCCGTCGTCGACCATGGCCTGCGCGCCCCGGCCGGTCTCCTCCGCCGGTTGGAATACCGCGAGAATGGTTCCGGCCCACGAATTGCGCGCGTTCGCCAACAATGTCAGCGCGCCGATCAAACAGGTCGCGTGCATATCGTGGCCGCACGCGTGCATAACCCCGTCGGTTTTCGACGCGTACGGCAGACCCGTCGCCTCCTGAATGGGCAGCGCGTCGAAATCCGCGCGCACCAATACCGTCGGCCCCGCCCCATTCGCCAACACCGCCACCACCCCGGTCCCGCCCACACCCTCGGTCACCTCGTAGCCGAGGCCCCGCACGCGGCGTGCCACCGCGTCCGCGGTGCGAAACTCCCCACCCGACAATTCCGGATGCTCGTGCAGATCGCGATAAAACTCCGCGAGCTCCCCCCGAATACCGTCCAACCCCTTCAATGCCGATTCGACTGCCGTTACGCCCGAAGTCATGCACGCTCCCCAACAATCGCCACGATCGAATAGGTACCCGTGCCTGCATAACACCGATACGCTCGCGAAAGTAGGGGACGCTCCGCACCGCGATACTCCTGTGATCAGCTCCGATCAACCCCGCTTGACCGCTCGTGCGAAGGCCATGAGCGCGCCTCCGGCGACCGCACCGCTACTGCCCGCGACCACGTCGAAACCGAGGCAAACCCTTGGGCCGCCGTCGTTTTCGTCGCACCGATGGCATCGGTCGGCCGCCGCTCGCGCCCGGCGTGGCGCACCCGCGCCAACCTCGCGATTCACGCCGTCGCGCGCCCTGTTGGGCGTTAGAGTCAGAACATGGTGAGTACCGCTGTCGCCGCGGAGGACCCAGATACACCGGATCGGCCGCTCTCCGCGCCGCGCCCCCATCTGGGGGTCGTCCCGGAATCGCCGGAGGCCGATGACCTCGACGGGCAACGATTCAGCGAAATGATCTTCACGGCAGCCGAAGCGGAGCGACTGCCCTCGGCCTCGCGGCATCGGATCGCCGCCTACATCCATCTTCAGCTCGCGACATTGGCGGAGATGGGCGACGAGGCCGAGCCCGCCTGATCGGCTACCGCACCCGGTGGGAGGCGGCGGTCAGGAGCATGCGCAGCGCGAATTCGATCGTGTGCGCGAGGACCTGCTCGGGTCCGCCCTCGAACTGGCGGTGCTCGGCGCGCTGCTGGACGAGGGAGTCCACCGCGAACCAGACCGATCCGGCTGGTTCACCGTCCTGGTCGTCCGGCCCGCCGACGCCGGTGACCGCGATCGCGAGATCCGCGCCGAGTAGTTTGCGCACTCCGGCGGCCATGGCGCGGGCGGCCTTCTCCGACACCACCGGAACGTCGGGAACGCCCAGCACATCCCGTTTCACCTCGGAGCTGTAGGCCACCAACCCGCCACGCAGCCACTCCGCGGAGTTCGGCGCGGCCCCGAGCGTGGCGGAGAGTTTCCCGCAGGTCAGCGACTCCGCGACGGCGATGGTCAGCCCGGTCCGCTCGGCGAATCGGGCCAGTTCCTCGGCATATTCGTGCGCATCGGCCATGGTCGTCCCCTTCGTCGGCGGCCAACGCTGAAATGCTACCGATTCCGTTCAGAGGGTGGCCGCGACGAGGACGACCAGCGGCAGCACACTCGAGCCGAGGGTCCCGACCACGCTGCCGCCGCGCGGACGCCAGTGCCCGAGCAGATCGGCGAGTCCCATGGCGAGGCTGGCGAGCAGCATGTACCAGGCCGCCGTCAGCACCACCGCGCTCCCGGCCACCTCGTTGCCGTTGTGCAGGATGATCAGCCCGACAATCGTCCCCGCCCCGGCGAGCAGGTTGCGAAAGCCGACCACGAACGCCCACATGCGGACATCCCCGACATCGGCGCTCTCGACCCGGAGCCAGCGCCGCACGGCGGGCCGGTCGTAGAGGAACATCTCCAATGGTGAGACCGCGATATACGTGATCGCGCTGAGCAGCGCCGCGACCTGCGCGACGCCGTTCACGACCCGGCCCCTCGATGCGCACCGCGTGTCATCTCGCCACCTCTCGTGACGGCCCTGGGGCGCCGCGCCTGATCGGCGTCCGCTGTGGTCGAATTATCGCCCCCGCCTCGGCATTGATTACGCGTTTCGCCTGCTGCGCAGCAATACGCCGCGAATGAAGGCCGCCTGGCCGGAGTGCTGGATATCGTCGTCGATCACGCTGATGAGCCGCACCCCGAGCGTGACCGGCGGATCCCAGCGGGTGTCGACCACGCGGGGCAGGTCCGCATCGGTGAGACCACGCACGTACTCGATCGTCCGATCATGGACGGCATCGTGGTAGCCCAGCAACAGCTCTGCCGAAATCCCTTCCAGCGCGGCCACTTCCGCGGGGCCCTGCCCGTAGCCGGTGGCGGCGTCGTCGAACGGCAGCTCGAACCGCTTGGCCCATCCGTCGGCCAGCCAGGTCTGCTCGGTCCCCGCCACCTCCGACACGTGATCGTCCTGCACCCGCGTCAGGTGCCAGATCAGCCACGCGATGGAGTTGCTCTCCGCATCCAGCCGCGTCGCCAACTCCTTCTCGGTCAGCCCCGCGACGGCTCCGTGCACATTCTCCTTGATCCGACCGAACGCATCGGTCAACAACTCGGCGCTAGTCATGTGTCGGTGCAATGCCCCTATCGCCCCGCTTATTCCGGGCTCGGTCCGAGTATTCCGGGCTCCGCCCGAGCGCGTCGCCGCCGAGGTAGCGCCCCGGCGAGGTGCCGACGGTCCGCCGGAAGGCGGCGAGGAAGGCGCTGGCCGTGGCGTATCCGACGGCGTGGGCGACGCGCGATACCGGCTGTCCCTCGGCGAGCAGCGCCAGTGCCGCCTGGACGCGGACGCGGGTGCGCCAGCGGTCGAAGCTGATTCCGGTGTCGCGCACGAACAATCGGGTCAGGGTGCGGCGGCTCACGCCGACGGCTCGCGCGTGCGCCTCCAGGCTCCGAGGGTCGGCCGGGTTCTCCAGCAGCGCGTCGGCGACGACGCGTACCCGGTCGTCGGCGGGGCGTGGCACGTCGATCGGGGTGCTGGGCAGTGGGCGTAGGAGATCCAGCACGACGGCCTCGGCGCGCAGCCGCACCGCGTCGGCGAGATGCTCGTTCGCCAGGTAGGCGATGAGGTGCGCGAGCAGGCCGTCGACGCCGAGGGCCGTGGGTTCGGTCCACGAAACGGCGCACCGGTCGGGCTCGAAGTACAGGCTGTAGAGCGTCGCGTCGCGCGTCGCGCCGGTGCGATGCGCGATTCCGGCGGGCAGCCACAGCGCCCGGGTCGGCGGCAGCACCCAGTACGCGTCGTCGATGGCGACGCCGAGCACTCCGCTTCTGGTCCATGCCAATTGGTGCTGCGGGTGATAGTGCTCGGGGGTCCACTGGCCCGCGGCGAGCGGGAAGCTGCCGACGACGATCGCGCCGACTCCGGCCGGTACAGGCTCCAGGGCGGGTGTGGACATGCCACCACGGTATGTCCTCAACACGCTATACCGTGGCCCGGTCGCGTATCGCGGCCACCGGGTGCGGCTACCTACCGTCGGTTCATGACTTCGATCTCTACGGCGAAACCGGTTGCGGGAGCGGATGAACGCCGCCGCGGCGCGGCGCTGCTGGTGCTGTGTTCGGTGCAGTTCATGCTGAATCTCGACGACAATGTGGTGAGTGTGGCGCTGCCCAGCCTGCGTGGGGATCTCGGATTCGGCACCGCGGGCCTGGCGTGGGTGGTCAATGCGTATCTGCTCGCGTTCGGCGGACTGCTGTTGCTGTCGGGCCGGGTGGCCGATCTGGTCGGGCGACGCCGCGTATTCCTCGGTGGCGTAGCGCTTTTCGGTGCGGCCAGCCTGGTGTGTGGACTCGCGCGGGAGCCGTGGCAGCTGATGGCGGGCCGGTTCGCGCAGGGGGCGGGGGCGGCCATGGCGAGCCCGGCCGCGCTCGCGCTGCTGACACTGCTGTACCCCGGCGGCCGGGAACGCGCGAAGGCCATCGGTATCTGGGGCGGCGTCGCGGCGCTGGGCGCGACCGCCGGTCTGGTGATCTCGGGAGCGCTGACGGGCTTCGCGTCGTGGCGGTGGATATTCCTGATCAACCTGCCCGTGGTGCTCGCGACGCTGGCGGTTCTGCCGCGACTGGTGGCGGAGAACCGGTCCGAATCCCGTGCGCGCGTGGATATTCCCGGGGCCGCGCTCATTACGGCCGTGCCGATCCTGCTGGTGTACGGGCTATTGCGCAGTTCGGAAACAGGTTGGGGCGAGGCTGTTTCCGTGCTCGCGATGGGCTTGGCGGCACTGCTGGCGGTGGTATTCGTCGTGCACGAGGCGCGTAGCGCGCAGCCCTTGGTGCCCTTGTCGTTTCTGACCTTTCGGCCGCGCGCCGTGGCCAATCTGGCGACGCTGTTGTTCTCGGCGGCCTTCTACGCCATGGCTTTCCTGCTGATGCTGCACATCCAGACGGTGCTGGGATACGACCCGTTCACCGCCGGTCTCGCGTACCTGCCGTTCGGGGCGGGAATTCTCGGCGGCATGTGGTTGTCCGCGCGCACCGTGGACCGACTCGGTGATCGCGTGGCGTTGACGATGTCGCTGTTGATCAGTGCGACGGGCCTGCTGCTGATGTCCGGGCTCGACGCGGACGACGCCTATGTCACAGGTGTGCTGCCCGCCCTACTGGTCACCAGCCTCGGCTGCGGTATGAGCCTGCCCGCGTTGACGGTCTCCGCGCTCAGGGGAACCACCGAGGAGAACGCCGGAATCGGGTCGGCTGTGCTCAGCTCGGTCCAACAGCTGGGTGGCGCAATAGGTTTGGCCGTTCTGGTGACCCTCGCGACGCGGCGGGGCGCGACCGAGGGCTTCGGTTACGCGCTCGTCGTCGCCACGGGTCTGGTGGTCCTCGCGGCCGTGCTGATCGCCACGGCACTGCGCGACACCCGCCGATCGGCGGCCCCCGAATCGCGGGACTCACAGCGACATTTCGAGGAAAGGACTGCGGATTGATCACGAATGGGTACAGTTTCCGAAACGCCGTCGCACGGGCGGCTCGCGGAATCGGTTGCGGGCCATCGGGTGTGGCGACCTGCTGATCGATCGAGGACGAGCTGTGCCGAATCACCGTACGACCCCCGGTTCTCTGTCTGTCCACGACCTTCTCGGTGACGACCTCGATATCGGAGGAGTCACCAGCCACCGAATGGAAACCGGTGCCACCGGGCGGATTCGAGCGGTCGCGGGCGCGGCCGTGGCGGCGGGCGCACTGCTCGCCACCACCTCGCAGCTCGCCCAGGCCGCCGTCCCGCTCGCGCCCGCCGACCACGAAGCCGACACGGTGGCCGACGCCGCCGAGATGTCCGAACCCGCGGCCGAGGTGGTCGAGGAGCAAGAGGCGGTCGACGAGGTGGCGCTGGTGGCCGAAACACCCAGTGTGACCGCGGAACCCGTCGCGGCGCCGGTCGCGACCCCGTTCGGATTGACGGGCCTGCCGGTCGAGATCGCCGGACCGCTCGCCCAGGCCGAACAAGCCATCAAGGATCTGCAACAGCAGCTCGCACCGCCGGTGCCCATGATCGCCCCGCAGATCGCGGCACCGGCCGTGCTCCCGATCGGTGGCCAGATCAGCTCCGGCTTCGGCAGTCGTTGGGGCGCATTCCATTACGGCGTCGATATCGCCGATGCGCTGGGCACGCCCATTCACTCGGCCATGGGCGGCACCGTGCTCGAATCCGGCCCGGCCTCGGGCTTCGGCATGTGGGTGCGTGTCCTGCAGGACGACGGCACCACCGCCGTCTACGGGCACATCAACGAGTCCTTCGTGCACGAGGGGCAGCGCGTGAACGCCGGTGACGTCATCGCCACGGTCGGCAATCGCGGCCAATCCACCGGCCCGCACCTGCACCTGGAGATCTGGGACGCCAACGGCGGCAAGATCGACCCGGTCGCCTGGCTCGCCGCCAAAGGCGTCCTCATGCAACAGCACTGGGGCGCGGACTGACCCGCGCCCCGCGCATCACGCCGCCAGGGAATCGATGATCGGGCGCAGCCGCTCACCGCAGCCGTGGTCGTCGCGCCACGTACAGGCGAGGCCGACGGCGGCCACCCGGCCCGTGGCCAGCACGCCGTGCAAAGCCCGAGCCACGGTGGGCAGACTCGGGCCCTCGGGGACGGGGAAGAGCAGGCCGGGCAGGTCGGCGGGATCGATGACGTCGCAGTCGAGGTGCAGGTAGAGCGGTCCGCTCGGCAGCTCGTCCAGGTCGTCGACGCGGCGCTGCGCTATGCGAGATGTCTTCAGGTACTCCGCTTCCGGCGGGTCCAGGTCGCGGCCGTCGACCAGGACCGTGCGCTCCTCCGGTATGTCGCGCAGCCCGAGCCCGTCGGCGAGCAGGTGGCGGCCGTAGCCGGTGAGCATGCGGATGGGCATGCCGCCGAGGTAGCCGGAGGCCGACGTCTCCAGGGTCTGGACGTCGCCGTGGGCATCGAACCAGACCAGCGCCGGGTCGAGTCCGGCGCGCTGGAGCCCGGTCACGATCCCGATCGAGGTGGTGCAGTCGCCGGAGGCGACGATCGGACGCTCACCGCGGCGCACTGAGTCGGCCACTCGATCGGCAACGGCGTTGTAGAGCACCGCCATTCGCGCCCACGGGTCGGTGGTGTCGGGAAGGTCGGGGCTGATCACGGCGTCGGGCGTCAGTGGAACATCCAGCTCGGGCCGGTATTCGTCGAGGTGGTAGGGCACGACAAATCTCATCGGTCCAGCCTAGGCGGCCCGAATCCGCACTGGCGCGGGTTTTTTCGCGATCGACGACTTCGCCTACCGCGCGGCATCCCCTGGCGGGTTGTTGCTGGTGAACAGCCCCGGGATACCCAACTCATCGGCGGCGTCGAGGGAGTCCCAGCCTGCCGCAATGGCATTGGTGAACAGTTCCAGGCGTTCCTGTCCGGCGGCGGCGAATTCGTGGGCCGCGGTGGTGTAGCGGTCTCTGGCGGCGCGTAGCGCATCTCTGGTGACATTCACCCTCGCCAGAGTATCGGCAAACTTTCAGCTACGAAAGATCGAATTGCGTGCGTCGGTCAACTCCGGGGTGCGGCAAGGTCTTTCAGATAGGCGTCCAGCGTGGATCGAAGGCTGCGGGCCGCCGCCGGGGTGACCAGCACATGCAGGGCCAGCCCGTCGATCAGCGCGTGCAGCCGCCGGGCCTCGGTTGTCACGTCGCGCGTCGAGTGCAGCCGATCCGTGGCGGCGAGGTGGCGACAGATCTGGCGACAGAGATCGGCGATGGCGCGCTGGGCCTCCTCGGCCAGTTCGGCGAGGCGGGGGTGGGCCGGGGATTCGGCGATGAGCGCGACATTGACCCGCATCTCGGTGTAGCGCCGCTCGTCGACGGGCAGCAGTTCCAGCAGTATCGCCATGGCCATTGCATGCGGATCCTTGATGCCCACATGGGTCGCGACCCGTTGCTCGACAGAGGTGTGGACGAGCTGCATCGAGTACGCCAGTAGATCGGCCTTGGTCGGAAAGCTGTGGCGCAGTGACCCGAGCACGATCCCGGCCTCGGCGGCCACCGTGCGCAGCGAGACGGCCCCGACCCCGCTGCCGACGATCAGCCGCCACACGGCCGCGGCGACCTCCGCCTTGCGCTGTTCGTGATCGATAGTCTTCGGCACGACTTCCATATTAGCTCAACTGTGCTACATTGAAATCTCGTTGTTAGCACAGTTGAGCTAAATAGGGGGTTGTTCGATGTTCGATCTACTGGGGGAACACCCCGTCGCCGGGGTCATCCTGGCCTGTGAAGTCGGCCTGTGGGTGCTTCTGGCGCTGGGCCTCGCGCTGCGCTACCTCGCCCGCATGCGGGCGTTGAGTACCGTTGTGCTGCTGTGTATTCCACTGCTGGACGTGGTGCTGGTGGCGGCCACCGCCATCGATCTGCACCGGGGCGCGACCGCCGATGCCACCCATGGTCTGGCGGGTCTCTATCTGGGCTTCTCGATCGCCTTCGGTCCCACGCTGGTCCGCTGGGCGGACACCCGTGTCGCCCACCGCTTCGCGGGTGGCCCGCCGCCGATGAAGACGCCGAAGCATGGACCCGAACGTCGGAAATACCTGTGGCGGGAGTGGTTCCGCGTGGTGAACGCGGCCGCGATCAGCTCGGTCACCCTGCTGGCCCTGGTCGTCTTCGTCGCCTCACCCGACCAGGATTCGACGCTCACGTGGTGGATCGGTCGTGTCTGGGTGATCGTCGGACTCTGGTTCGTCTTCGGCCCACTGTGGGAATCGGGCCGCGGCGACAAGGCGTCCGACCGCAAGGAACCGGTCGATATCGCCCACTGACGCACCGGCTTTCGGCGCATCCACCTCACGGGGTGGATGCGCTGCGGTGCGCGTACACGGCGAGGCGCACCCGATTGTCGCAACCGGTCTTGTCCATCAGATTGGCCACGTGCGTTTTCACCGTGGTCACGCCCAGATGGAGACGGTCGGCGATCTCCTGGTTGCTCGCGCCGTCACCGACCAGGGCGAGTACCTCGATCTCACGCGGCGTGAGCGCGGCGGCCGGTACCCGTGTCGGGGCAGCGGCCGAGAGGGCGCGCTCGACCACGCGTCGCACCAGGGCCGGGGAGAAGAGCATGTCGCCCTCGACGGTGCGGCGAATGGCGGCGAGCAGATCCCCCGCGGCGGTGTCCTTGACCAGGAATCCGGCCGCCCCGGCGGCCAGCGCCGGGTAGAGGTGGTCATCGTCGTCGAAGGTGGTGAGCACGAGGACCTTTGTGGCGGAGCGGGATTCGGTGATCTGTCGGGTGGCGGTCACGCCGTCCACGCCGGGCATGCGCAGATCCATGAGCACCAGGTCGGGCGCGAGTTCGGCGGCCAGCCGCACGGCCTGGACGCCGTCGGCCGCTTCACCGACGACCTCGAGGTCGGTGGTGGATTCGATCAGCATGCGCAATCCGGTGCGCACCAGTCGCTGATCGTCGGCGAGCAGGACGGTGATCATCGCGAAACCTCCACCCTGATCCCGGGCAACCACGCCTCGACGGTCCAGCCGTCCTCGGTCGGGCCGACGTTCAGCACGCCGCCGACGAGATCCACGCGTTCGCGCATGCCGACGATGCCGTGCCCGGGCGCGGCGGCGGCTCGGCCCGCGCTGCGCACCCGCACCGCGATACCGCCGTCGCGATGGGTGACCGCGAGTTCGACGGGTGCGGTCCGGTCGGCGTGCTTCATCACATTGGTGAGCGATTCCTGCACCACCCGCAACAGTGTGAGCCTGCCGATCGCGTCGAGGTCCCCGGGGTCGGCGGAGATATCCGCGTCGATGTCGAATCCGGCCGCGCGCGCCCGGTCCACGGCCGCGGCCAGTTCGAGGGGCACCGCATCCGATTCCACCAGCGCGACGCCACCCAGCGTGGGATCGCGCAGCGCCACCAGCAGTCGCCGAATATCGGCGAGGGCGTCGGCGGCGGTGTCGTGCACATCGTCGAGCACCGCGACCACGCGCGGATCGGGGTCGGCGAGCACATGCCGGGCGACCTCGATGCGCAGCAGGATCGACGCGATGTGGTGGGCGACCAGATCGTGCAGTTCGCGTGCCATGGCGCTGCGTTCGGCGGTGCGGGTGTGCAGTTCGGCCGCGGCCCTGCGCGATTCGGCGGCGACGGCCTCGAGTCGGAATTTCTCCGCCAGATCCGATTGCGCGCGCAGGTAGAGCCCGAGCAGCAGCGGCAAGCCGATGTAGGCGATGGATTCCAGCGCGGTGGCGGGCCGCCAGAAGTCCGAGTAGCCGAACCACAGGTCGATCAGGACGGCCGCCGCCCAGCACCCGGTGACCAACGCGACCTGCCAGCGGCTGTGCGTCCGCATGACCGCTTCGGCGCAGGCGACGGCGCCGAGGTAGGGCACCAGCCCCGCCACACCCCACGCGTCGGCGGTGAACAGCGGGATGGCGAGCGCGGAGACCGCCACCGAGACCGGAACCGGCCAGCGCGCGCCCACCACCATGAGCAGTGCCGCTGCCAGCGACAGCGACCAGTAGCCCAGCGGTACCCGGTACTCCCCGGGAAAGGTGCTCGCCAGCAACAGCGGCGGGACCAGCGCCAGGGGTGCGCAACGCAGCAGAAGCCGCAGGTCACGGCGGAGGACGGTCTCGGTCACGGGTCCACGGTAGGGGATGGCGCGGGCCGCGACCTCCTCCCTGGGTAGGAGTGCCACCGCGCGCCGTCGGCGCTCGCGAGGCCGCATCAGTTATCACAGGGCAATGCCGGTGGCAAGGGTCCTCGGCAGGATCTCGGCGGCGTGATGTCGGGCTCGGCGGAGGAGGGATCGGCGCGGCGGCTGCACGAGCCTTGACCCCATGATCTGCTCCAGAAGGGGATTCCTCGCCGGGCTGGCCGCCGCGCCGATCGCGCTGTCGGTCGGATGCGCCGCCACCCGGTCCGGTGATCCCGGCCCGCGCCCACTGCCGATTCCGCCCCTGGCCCCCGCCTCGGTCGGTCCCGACGGGATCCGGCGCTTCCGACTCCGGGCGCTGCGGGGTACCGCCGAGATCCTGCCCGGAAAGTCCACGCCGACATGGGGTTACAACGGTGCGATCCTGGGCCCGACACTGCGCGCTCGGCGTGGGGAGACGGTGGCCGTCACGGTGGAGAACGCCTTACCCGAGGCGACCACCGTGCACTGGCACGGTATGCATGTGCCCGCGAGCATGGACGGCGGTCCGCATCAGACCATTGCGCCGGGCGGGATCTGGGAGCCGTCGTGGACCGTCGAACAGCAGGCGGCGACGCTCTGGTACCACCCGCATCCGCACGGGGCCACCGAAAAGCATGTCCACCGCGGACTTTCGGGCTTCTTCCTGATCGACGACGAGAGCGCCGATGCCCTCGAACTGCCGAAAACCTATGGGGTGGACGATATTCCCTTGGTCATCCAGGATCGACGCTTCACCGCGGACGGCGCACTGGACGAATCCGACCCGTCGAATATCGGCCTGCTCGGCGACACGATCGTCACCAATGGCATCGCGGGCGCGTACCTGGACGTGCGCACCACGCGGGTCCGCCTGCGCATTCTGAACGGCTCCTCGGGCCGCCTGTACAACCTCGCCCTCGCCGACGATCGCGAGTTCGAACTCGTGGCGACCGATGGTGGGCTGCTCTCCCGCCCCGTCGCCGCGCGCACCGTCCATCTCAGTCCCGGCGAGCGAGTCGAGATCGTCGTGCCGGTCGCGGCCGGGGAGAACGTCATGCTGCGTTCGCTGCCGATCCAGGACCGCGGCACCCTGGAGGCCGATCTGGCCCGCGGATTCGGTTTCGACGACAGTTTCGACATCCTCGAACTGCGCGCCGCTCGAACCCTCCGCGCCAGCGCGGCCGTACCGGATTCCTTGGTGGCCATCGCGCCGATCGCCGCGCCCGGCGGCCCAGTTGACCGCTCCTTCGACCTCCAGTGGTTCCAGATCAACCAGCAGCGGATGGATATGAACCGGATCGACTTCACGGTTCAGGTCGACACCGCCGAGATCTGGTCGGTGCGCAATGCCGACAACTGGCCGCACAATTTCCACGTCCACGACGTCCAGTTCCTGATTCTCGAGATCAACGGCGCTCCCCCGCCGTCCGAGCTCTCCGGCTGGAAGGACACCGTCTACACGCCGCCGGGCACGAATCTCACTCTCGCCCTGCGCTTCACGCACCACGCCGACCCCACCAACCCGTACATGTACCACTGTCATCTGCTGCTGCACGAGGATCGCGGCATGATGGGCCAATTCCTCGTACTGGCTCCCGGCCAACAACCCGCGCCCCGACAAATGGGGGCAATGACACACGGTCACGGGTAACCGCGAACCAAACCTGTGGTCTGATATGTGCTCCCGCCGCAATCGGATCGTCCGGCGGGTGTGACGTGAGAGGAACGCAGCACTCGGATGGATAGGGTTCGTCGTACCGTTCGAGACCGCGGTCGTCGCAGGTCAGGGACTCCGCTCCTGGTGCAGTTGCTCACGGGGGCGGTCGAGTGCGCGGCGGAATCCATTGCCATCAGCTATGACTCCGTGGGCGAACGACGGGAGCTGACCTACCGGGAATTGGATGAATCCTCCTCGCGGCTGGCGCGGGAACTGATCGAGTGCGGGGCGGG
The DNA here is from genome assembly GCF_044459025.1 of Nocardia sp. NPDC050406. Taxonomy (NCBI): domain Bacteria; kingdom Bacillati; phylum Actinomycetota; class Actinomycetes; order Mycobacteriales; family Nocardiaceae; genus Nocardia; species Nocardia sp. NPDC050406. The sequence goes on from NZ_JBITIM010000005.1 coordinate 137,266, forward strand.
CCCCGGGGACGTCGTCGCGGTCGGGCTCACCCGGTCGGTGGAGTCGGTGGTGGCGGTGTGGGCCGTCGCCAAGACGGGGGCGGCGTGGGTTCCGGTCGATCCCCTCCTCCCGGCGGAGCGTATCGGCTACCTGCTCACCGATTCGCGCGCGGTGATCGGCCTGACCATCACGACGCATCGCGAGCGGTTCGGCGCGGAGATTCCGTGGCTCACACTCGACGATCCGACGGTCGCGGAACGCGTCGCCGCGCGGCCGGGGCATCCGGTGTCCTATCTCGACCGGCCGCGCGCGCTGACCGACCGGCATCCGGCGTATGTCATCTACACCTCCGGATCGACCGGGCGACCCAAGGGCGTGGTGGTGACCCACGCCGGTCTGGCCGCGCTGGCCGCGACCGCCCGCGAGCGCTACGCGGTGGACGACACCGCCCGTGTGCTGCACGTCTGTTCACCGAATTTCGATGTGTCGGTGCTCGAGTTGCTGTTGGCCTTCGGTAGCGGGGCGACGCTGGTGGTGTCGCCCGCCGCGGTGGCCGGTGGCGTCGAGCTCGCGGACTTGGTGCGGCGGGAGCGGGTGACGCACATGCTCATCACGCCCGCGGCGTTGGAGACGGTCGTCCCGGAGGGGCTCGATTCGCTGCGGGTCGTGGTGGTGGCGGGTGATGCGTTCGGTCCGGGTCTGGTCGAGCGGTGGGCGGTCGGCGGGCGGTCGTTCCACAATGGGTACGGGCCCACGGAGGCGACCGTGCTCGCGACGAGCACCGGGCCGATGTCGCCGTCGGAGCCGATCACCATCGGAACCGCGCTCACGGGAATCGGTGCGGTGGTGCTGGATTCGCGGTTGCGGCCGGTGCCCGTCGAGGTGGTGGGCGAGCTCTATCTCTCCGGTCCGGCTTTGGCGCAGGGCTATCTGGGTCGCCCCGGGCTCACCGCGGAGCGGTTCGTGGCCAATCCCTTCGGTGGGACCGCGCGCATGTATCGCACCGGTGATCTGGTGCGGCGCACCGCGGATGGCTCGTTCGCGTACGTGGGTCGCTCGGATTTCCAGGTGAAGATCCGTGGTTTCCGGATCGAACTCGGGGAGATCGACGCCGCGCTGACCGCGCATCCGGATGTCGAGTACGCGGTGACCCTCGGCGCGACCGCTCCTTCGGGGGCGACCGTGTTGGTCTCGTATGTCTTGCCGCGCAACGGCTTACCGATCGACACGGCGGAACTCACGAGTTTCGTGGGTCGGAGCTTGCCGAGCAACATGGTGCCGTCGGCCATTGTCGCGCTCGCGGCGATTCCCTTGACCCCCAATGGGAAGCTGGATCGTGAGGCGCTACCCGCCCCCGTGTTCGACAGCCCCGTGTCACGTGACCCGGTGGGCCCCCTGGAAATTCGGCTCGCCGAGCTGTTCAGCCAGCTTCTCGGTGTTCGCGTGGGAGCCGAGGACTCGTTCTTCGCCCTGGGCGGCGACAGTATTCTCTCGATCCAGCTGGTGTCGCGCGCCCGTGCGGCCGGAATAGCTTTCACCCCGAAGGATGTCTTCGATCACCGCACGGTGGCCGGATTGGCGCGTGTGGCGGTGACGGGTGCCGATCCGGTGCCGGTTCTCGCGGAGTTGCCCGGCGGCGGTACGGGCGAGATGCCCTTGACGCCGGTGTTGGCCGCGCATCTGGCGGGCGGCCGCTCCTTCGCCCGCTTCACCCAGCAGATGGTGTTGGCCCTGCCGGAGGATATCGACGACGAGAGCCTGCGCGCGACGGTCACCGCGGTGGTGAATCACCACGACATGCTGCGCGGACAGCTGCGATTCGACGCGGGCCGCTGGCGGTTGCGCACACTGCCGCCCGGCGCGGTGGATGTGGCGACGCTGCTCACCCGTGTCGAGGTGCCCGCGGGTCTGGATATCGAGCAGCTGTGCGAGAAGGCCGATACCGCACTGGATTCGGCGCTCGATGTTCTCGCACCCGACCAGGCGCGCATGATCGCCTTCACCTGGCTGTCGCGCCCGGACGGCCGCGACGCGCTGGTGGTCACGGCGAATCACTATGTGATCGACGGTGTGTCGTGGCGCATTCTGCTGTCGAATCTGGTGACCGCCTGGTCGCAGCGGGCCGCTGGCCAGCCGGTCGCGCTGCCGCCGGTCGGCACGTCGTTTCGGCGGTGGGCGCACGGTCTCGTCGAGGCGGCACCGCACCGTGTGGCGGAGCTCGACCACTGGCGGCGGGTGCTGGCCGTGGCCGATCCGCCCTTGGGGGCCAGGGCTTTCGACGCGGCCGCCGACACGATGGCCACGGTGCGGCATGTCGGCGTCACGGTGTCGCCCGAGGTGACGCACGCGATGGCGACCGAACTACCGGCGCGGTATCGAGGGGGCGTGAACGATGCCCTGCTCGCGGCGGTGGCGCTGGCGGTGGGCAGATGGCGAGCCGATCGCGGCGTCGAGACGTCCGCTACGCGCATCCGCCTGGAGGGCCACGGCCGCGAGGAACCCACCGTCCCCGGTGCCGATCTCACCCGGACCGTCGGCTGGTTCACCAGCATGTACCCGGTGGCGATCGACCTGTCCGGCATCGACACCCGGCGTGCGTGGTCCGGCGGCGAGGCGACCGCGAGCCTGCTCAAGGCGGTCAAAGAGCAACTGATCACGGTGCCCGACAATGGCATCGGTTTCGGTCTGCTGCGCCACCTGCACGCCGATACCGCACCGGAATTGGCGGGCGAGCTCGGCCAGATCGGTTTCAACTATCTCGGCCGGATATCCGCGGGCGAGATCCCCGCCGCGCTCGCCGACGGTGGCTGGCTGCCGACCTCCGCGTGGGGTGAGCCGACCGCCGCCCAGGATCCGACCATGCCCGCGCCCGCGGTGCTCGACATCAACGCGGTCATCACCGAGACCGAGTGCGGCGCGCGGCTTTCCGCCACCTTCTCCTATGTGTCCACGCTGCTCGACGAGGCCGAGGTGCGGGAGTTGGCCGACTACTGGGTGGCGGCGCTGGAGATGCTGGCCGAGCATGTCCACGGTCCGTCGGCGGGCGGTCTGACGCCGTCCGATGTGCCGCTGGTACGAATCACCCAGGGCGAACTCGACAGTCGACATCGGGAGTACCCGGGCCTGGTCGATGTGCTGCCGCTCTCGCCGTTGCAGCTCGGCCTGCTGTTCCTCACCCAGGTCGCGGAGGGCTCCGATCCGTATCTGTTGCAGTGGGCGATGGCACTGTCCGGCGCGGTCGACCTGGATCGCCTGCACCGGGCGGCGCAGGCGGTGGTCGATCGACATTCCGTCCTGCGCACCGCGTTCGCCGCCACGGCCGACGGCACGCCGATTCAGATCGTGACCGAGGGCGTGCGGGTGCCGTGGCGGGTGGTGGAGACCTCCGTCACCGAGGCCGCCGCACTCCTCGCGGCCGAACAGCGGCGCGGATTCGAGCTCGCACAAGCCCCGCTGCTGCGATTCACGGTGTACCGCAACGCTTCCGGCGCACTCCACCTGGTGCTGACCGCACACCATCTGCTCCTCGACGGCTGGTCGATGCCGCTGCTCATGAAGGAGCTCCTGGTTTCCTATGCGGCAGCGGGTGCTTCGTCGGCGCTGCCACCGGTCCGCCCGTACCGGGACTACATCGCGTGGCTGTCGCGGCGTGATCGCGACACCGCGCTGGGCAGCTGGCGTGCCGCGCTCGCCGACCTGTCCCCGACACTGTTGGCCGAGGTGTTGACGCCGCCCGCAGCCCCGGCGTCGGGTCACGGTGTCTGTGCCGCGGAGCTGCCCGTCGAGGAGACCTCGGCGCTGCTGGCGTTCGCCGCCCAGCACGAGGTCACCGTGAATACGGTGGTCCAGGCGGCCTGGGCGCTGGTGCTTTCGAGCTGGCTGGACCGCGACGACATCGTGTTCGGCGCGGTGGTTTCCGGCAGGCCGCCGCACCTGGAGGGCGTGGCCGATATGGTCGGCCTGTTCGCGAACACCATCCCGGTGCGTGTGCGCTTCGATGGCGGGGAGCCGGTTCGCGAGCTGCTGAAACGCCTACAGTCCGACCAGGTTTCGCTGCTCGACGCGCATCACCTCGGGTTGACCGAGATCCAGCGCGTCGCGGGCACCGGCGAGATGTTCGACTCCCTGCTGGCTTTCGAGTCGTATCCGGTGGACGTGGACGGTCTGAGTCGGGCCTATCGCGATATCGACGGCCTCGAGATCACCGATCTTCAGGCCGTCAACTTCACCCACTATCCGGTGGCGGTCGAGGTCGAGTTGGGGCCGCGACTGCGTATCGCGTTGCAGCACAGGCGCGATCTCGTCACCACCGAGCTGGCGAAGGCGCTGGCCGAGCGGCTCCGGATACTGGTCGTCGACGTCGTCGAGAACCCGGGGCGCACGCCGTCGGACATCCGGGGACTCCTGGATGCCCGCAGTGATGTGATCGCACAGACCCGGTACTGGCGTGCGGCGCTCGCGGGAATGCCGGAGGAACTGCCGCTGCCCACCGACCGGCCGAACCGTACGGCGTCATCGACCATGGAGTGCGTCGCCTTCGAATTCGGCGCACGCACGCGCGACCAGCTGCACGATCTCGCTCAAGCCTGGGACACCTCGGTGTTCAGCCTCGTGCACTGCGCCTTCGCCGTATTCCTCGCCCGACTGTCCGGCACCTCCGATATCGCGATCGGCACCCTGGTGACGGTCGACGAGACCACGCACACGCTGATCTTGCGTACCGAGGTGGTGAGCGCCGCGACCTTCGAGGAATCGCATCACCACGCGAGGACCGTCGCACGCGAGGCGTTCGCGCGTACCGCGGTGCCCTTCACGGGGACCGCCCAGGCCATGCTGTCGGTCGGCACGCAGCACGCTCAGGCGCGTGACCTGCACCTGCGCGTCCATGGGCACACGGCGGAATTCCTGTTCGCGCCAGACCTTTTCGACCGGAGCACCGTCGATGTCCTCGCCGAGAGGTTCGTCCGTCTGCTGACGGCGGCGACCGCCCACCCGCATCGTCCGGTCGGGGATCTGCCCTTGCTCGACGCGGCGGAGCTCACGAGCCTCACCGCCGTGCACGCCGACGATGTCATGGCGACGGGGCTGCTCCCCGATCTGTTGTCGCGAGGTGTCGCGCTCGGCCGTGACCGGGTGGCCGTGCGCTATCGGGACCGCCGCGTCACCTACGGCGAACTCGACGCGCGCAGTTCGCGATTGGCGCGCGTGCTGATCGAGCGCGGCATCGGTCCGGAATCCGCCGTCGCCGTCGCGCTACCGCGCTCCTACGACCTCGTCCTGGCGGTGCTCGCCATCGCCAAGGCCGGTGGCGCGCATGTGCCGATCGACCCCGGCTATCCCGCCGAGCGAATGCGGCACATGGTCGCCGATTGCGGTGCCACGCTGGGCATTACGAGCACGGCCTACGCGGAGCGACTACCCGGGGCGGTCAGCTGGCTGCTCCTCGACGACACCGCGTTCGACCAGTGGTGCGAGGCGCGGTCCAGCGCTCCGGTCACCGATCGGGACCGCCACGCCACGCTGCGGGTACAGCACCCCGCCTACATCATCTACACCTCCGGTTCGACGGGAATCCCGAAGGGCGTCACCGTCACGCACGGCGGGCTCGGCGGCCTCCTGGACGAGGCCGTGCGCCGCTACCGTCTCGCGCCGCACCACCGTTTCCTGCACATCTGCTCCCCCAGCTTCGATCCCTCGGTCCTGGAATGGCTGTGCGCGTTCTCCGTCGGCGCGACGCTGGTCATCACGCCGCCCGAGGTCGTCGGCGGCACGGAGCTCGCCGATCTGCTGCGCGTCGAGGCGGTCACGCACGCCATCATCACCCCGGCCGTACTGGGCACGGTCGCCCCGGCCGGGCTGGACGAACTCGAGGTGGTCTCGGTCGGCGGCGATGTGACGACCCCGGAGTTGCTGGCGCGCTGGCAGCCGGGCCGCCGCTACCTCAACGCCTACGGCCCGACCGAGACGACGATCATCTCGTCGTACGCCGAATTGACTGTCGGGCAGCGGATCACGGTCGGCACCACGGTGCACGGCATGTCCGCGCTCGTCTTGGATGCTCGACTGAATCCGGTGCCGCCGGGCGTCGCGGGTGAGTTGTATCTGGCGGGCGGTGGTCTCGCGCGCGGCTACCGCAACCGCGTCGGACCAACCGCGGCGCGGTTCGTCGCCAACCCTTGGGGCGCGCCCGGTTCGCGCATGTATCGCACCGGCGATGTGGTGCGCTGGTACGCCCCGCCGGGTGCGCGGGACGCCCTGTCGACAACGTGGCAGCTCGACTATGTGGGCCGCACCGACACGCAGGTGAAGGTGCGCGGTTTCCGCGTCGAACTCGGCGAGATCGACGCCGTGCTGACCGGTCACGACGATATCGACTCCGCCGTCACCATCGGTCGGACGCTGCCGTCCGGGGCGACCGCGCTGGTGTCGTATGTGCGTGCGGCACACGGCATTACCGTCGATCCGGTGCGCCTCACCGCGTACGCGGCCGATATCCTGCCCGCCCACATGGTTCCCGCGGCCGTGGTCGTCGTCGACGAGTGGCCGTTGACCGGCAATGGCAAGCTCGATCGAAAGGCCTTGCCGGAACCCGTTTTCGCGAGTTCGGTGACTCGTGCGCCGCGGGGTCCGATCGAATCACGGGTGGCGGAACTGTTCGCCGAGGTGCTCGGTGTGGCGGCCGTCGGGGCCGAGGAGTCGTTCTTCGCGCTGGGCGGCGACAGCATCATGTCCATTCAGCTGGTGTCGCGCGCCAAGGCCGCCGGAATCGTGTTCACCGCACGGGATGTCTTCGAACAGCGGACGGTCGCCGCGCTGGCCCGTATCGCCAGCGCCGATACCGAGGCTGCGAAGGCATTGGCGGAGTTGCCCGGTGGCGGTGTCGGTGAGATCCCGTTGCCGCCGGTGCTCGCCGAATTCCTGGCCGACGGGTCCTACGACCGGTTCGCCCAGACCATGGTGCTGGCGCTCCCGGAGGCCATCGACCGTGCCGGGCTCCTCGCGGTGGTCGGCGCACTGCTCGATCGGCACGAGGTGCTGTGCTCACGGGTGTGGCACGACGATGGCCGGTGGCGGTTCGAGGGGCTGCCTCGCGCCGCCGTGGATGTCGAGGCGTTGATCACGCGATTCGACGTACCCGAAGCGGTGGACTCGACCGAGCTCGCGCGAATCGGCGGTGCCGCGGTCGATTCCGCGCTCGGCGCACTGGATCCGGCGGGTGGCCGCATGATCGCCGTCGCCTGGCTGCACCGGCCCGACGCGCGGGATGTGCTCGTCGTGGCGGCGCATCACTATGTGATCGACGGCGTGTCGTGGCGGATTCTCATTCCCGACCTGGCCACGGCGTGGGCGCAGCACATCGCCGGACAGCGCATCGCGTTGCCACCGGTGGGCACCTCCTTCCGCCGGTGGGCGCACGGCCTCACCGAGGCGGTGGCCGCGCGCCGCGCGGAACTGGACTATTGGCAACGGGTCCTCGCCACGCCCGATCCGCTCTTGGGTGCGCGGGCTCTCGACCGCGCCGTGGACACCCTGGCGACGGTGCGGTCCGTGCGGGTGCGGGTACCGGTCGAGGTCACCGAAGCACTGCTGACGACACTGCCCGCGCTCTACCGAGGAGGCGTCAATGACGGTCTGCTCGTGGCGCTCGCCATGGCGGTGCGCGCCTGGCGTTCGCGACGCGGTATCGACGCGCCGGTCACGCGGATTCGGCTGGAGTCGCACGGGCGGGAGGAAGCGGTGCTGCCCGGCGCGGATCTGACGCGCACGCTGGGCTGGTTCACGAGTATTCACCCGGTGGCGCTGGACCTCTCCGGTATGGCGACCAGTGCCACCGATGCCGAATCCCTTGCGGCAGTGATCAAGTCGGTCAAGGAGCGGTTGCTCGCGGTTCCCGACAAGGGCATGGGATTCGGCATGCTTCGCCATCTGGATTCGCACTCCGCGGCGGCGCTCACCGGCGATATCGCGCAGATCGGGTTCAACTACCTCGGCCGCGCGTCGGCGGGCGTACCCGCCGACCTGGTCGACCGGAGTTGGCTGCCCACCGGCGATCTCGGCGATCTCGACGTCACCTACGACGCGGCCATGCCACTCGGCACGGTGATCGATATCAACGCGATCACCACCGATACCGCCGACGGCCCGCAGCTGGAGGTGGCTTTCGGCTACGCGAGCCGCATTCTCGACGAGGCGGATGTACACGAGCTCGCCGCCGACTTCTCGACGGCCCTCGCGGCGCTGGCCGACCACACGCGCCATCCCGTCGCGGGCGGGCTGACACCGTCGGATGTCGCCCTGGTGCGGGTCTCCCAATCCGATTTGGATCAGTGGCGGCGAGGCCGTCCCGCGCTCTCGGACGTGCTGCCGCTCTCCCCGCTCCAGGAGTCACTGCGCGTGCTCATGGAGCTGCTCGACGATTCCGTCGACGCGTACATCATCCAGTTGGCGGCGCGACTGACCGGCGAGCTCGACCTCGCGCGCCTGCGCCGTGCCGCGCGGACGGTGCTCGACCGGCACGCGAATCTGCGCTCCGCCTTCGTCGCCGCGGCCGACGGCTCCCCGGTCCAGCTGGTGATCGACGATATCGAGCTGCCGGTGCGCGTGGTCGACACTGTCAGCGAAGCGGATCTGCCCGCGCTGACCGCCGCCGAGCGGCGGCTCGGCTTCGACCCCGCCGTCGCGCCGCTGCTGCGAATCACCTTGTACCGCACCGGCTCCGACCAAGGGCATCTGGTTCTCACCGGGCATCACATTCTGCTCGACGGCTGGTCGATGCCCCTGCTGCTGAAGGAACTGCTGGTCCTGTACGCGACGGACGGCGACGCGGCGGCGCTGTCGCCGGTGCGGCCGTATCGCGACTACCTGCGCTGGCTCGCCCGCCAGGACCGGGACGCGGCGGTCGAGGCGTGGTCGCGGGTGCTGGCCGGTGCCACGCCGACCATGCTCGCACCCCAACCGGCATGGCCCGCTCCGACGGGAAACGGCTTCGGTCGCAGCGACTTCGAGCTCTCGGAGCGCGAGACGGCGGCGCTCACCGCGTACGCGGCGGCGACGGAGGTGACCGCCAATACGGTGATCCAGGCGGCGTGGGGTCTGACCATCGCCGCCAGTTCCGGACGCGACGATGTGGTGTTCGGGGCGACCATCTCCGGCAGGCCCGCGCAGCTCGACGGCATCGGCGACATGATCGGCCTGTTCGTGGACGCCATTCCCGTGCGCGTCCGGTTCGGTACCGAAACAACCGTGCGGGCCCTGGTGGACGACCTACAGGCCGAGCAGGCCGCACTGCTCGACCACCACCATCTCGGCCTCGGTGCCATGACCCGCGAGACCGGGCACGGTGAGCTGTTCGACTCCATGCTCGTCTTCGAGTCGTACCCCATCGATGTCGAGGGGCTGGCGCGGGCCAGCGGCGCGCTGGACGGCGTTCGGATCGACGCGGTGCGCGCCGACGACTTCACGCACTACCCGATCACCGTCATGGTGTTCCTCAACTCGCGCACGGTTGTTCAGGTGAAGTACCGCCGCGACATGGTGGCCGAGCGGACGGCGCGCGATATCGCCGAGCGGCTGCGCACCGTGCTGGGGGAGATCATCGCCGACCCGGCCCGGTGCGCGGGTGAACTCGCGGCCCGTCTCGACCGCGAGGCAGCGGATTCGATCACCCGATCACGCTACTGGCGCACGGCCTTGGCCGGATTGCCCGAGCGGCTCGAGCTGCCGACCGGTAGTACTCGCTCTGGTGCTCCAGCGGATTCCCTTGGGCGCGTGGCATTCTCGGTTCCCGGCGACGTGCACAACGGATTGCGCCGGGTCGCTGCCGCGGCGGACGTGACGTGGACATCGGTGGTGCGCACGGCCTTGGCGGCAGTGCTCGCGCGGCTGACGGGTGCCGACGATATCCCCCTCGGCACACCGCTGCCGGACGACCTCGTCGTCCTGCGGTCCCGCATCGACCTCGGCGCACGCTGGGTCGATCTGCTCCCCGAAGCGCACCGCGTCGAGCGGGATGGCTTGGCGCACGCGGGTATTCCCTTCGATGATCTGGTGGATCTGCTCGGTGCACGGCGGTCGCCGGTCGGCCATCCGTTGTTCCAGGTGGCACTGGCGTTCGATACCCCGGCGCGGGCGGTCGGAGATCTGACGGTGACGCTGTCGGCCGAGGAATCTTCCTCGCCCCGTGGCGAGATGTCGTTCAGCTACCGCGTTTTCGATGACGAGACGGCGACACTGTTCGCACAGCGGGTCGTTCGGATATTGACGGCGGTGGCGGCACACCCCGAAACCCGGGTCCGCGATCTCCCGCTCCTGACCGACGACGAGTACCGGCGCTTGTCGCGCATGGGCGGCGGCGTCCCCGGCACGGTGGGGCTGCTGCCGGACCTGCTCACCCGAGGACTCGAGTTCGGTCGAGACCGTATCGCGGTGCGCGACAACGCATGCGGCTACACCTACGGCGAACTCGACGAGTACTCGTCCCGGCTCGCCCGAGTGCTGATCGCCCGAGGCGTCGCGCCGGAAACCGTTGTGGCGCTGGCCATGCGACGCTCCTATCACACGGTCGCCGCTCTCTGGGCGGTCGCCAAGGCGGGCGGCGCGTATCTCCCTGTCGATCCCGGCTATCCGACGGAGCGGGTGGCCTACCTGCTGGCGGATTCCGCCGCGCCGGTGGGGCTTACGCTCGCCGCGGAGCTCGATGGCCTGCCGGAGACGGTCGACTGGCTGGTTCTCGACGATGCCGACACGCTCGCCCGGTGCGCGGCCCAGCGGGCGGATGCGGTGACCGACGCGGACCGCCGCGCGCCGCTGCGCTTCTCGCACGCGGCATACCTCATCTACACCTCCGGGTCTACCGGTATGCCCAAGGGCGTCACCGTCACCCACGCCGGTCTCGGTGGGCTCGTCGGCTACTCGGCCGAGCTGCTGCGCCTCGAACCCGAATCGCGCATGCTGCACGTGTGTTCGCCCAGCTTCGATCAGTCCCTGGAGGAGATCGCCACCGCCTGCTACAGCGGCGCCACCCTCGTCGTCGCGGACCCGCGGCTGGTCGGCGGCCCGGAATTGCACGAGCTGCTGCGCACCGAGCAGGTCACGCACACGATCATCACTCCGGCCCTGCTGGGCACCCTCGAACCCGAGGGGCTCGACGATCTCGCGGTCGTCTCGGCCGGTGGTGAGGCGACCACGCCCGAACTGCTCGCCCGATGGCAGCCCGGGCGACGGTTCATCAACGGTTACGGGCCGACCGAGGCCACCATCGGCGCGACCTATACGACTCTGCGCGCGGGACAGCGGGTGTCGATCGGACGCCCGATCCCCGGCGGCTGGGCCGTCGTGCTCGACGACAGATTGCGGCCGGTTCCGGCGGGAGTCGTGGGCGAGCTGTACCTGTCCGGTGCGGCACTCGCGCGCGGCTACCACCGGCGGGCCCGGCTGACGGCCGAACGCTTCGTCGCGAATCCGTGGGGTCCGCCCGGAGACCGCATGTACCGGACCGGTGACCTGGTGCGGTGGACCGAGGTGCCGGTGTCGGGTCCGACCGGTGGCGAGCTGGAATACGTGGGGCGCACCGATTTCCAGGTGAAGATCCGAGGCTTCCGCATCGAACTCGGCGAGATCGATACCGTGCTCGCCACCCACCCCGACGTCGACCAGGTGGTGACGGTCGCACGCGAGAACACCTGCGGTGCCCCGATAGTGGTGTCGTACGTCGTCGGTCGCGACCTCGACCCCGACGCGCTGACGCGATGGGCGGCGCGGACGCTACCGGCGCACGCGGTCCCCGCCGCGATCGTCGTTCTCGACGCGTTGCCATTGACCGCCGTCGGCAAGCTCGACCGAAACGCGCTTCCCGCACCGGAATTCACGGCCCGGACCTATCGCGAACCGGCCGATGCCATGCAGCGGGCCGTTGCCGACATCTTCGCGGAGGTGCTCGGGCTCGAACTCGTCGGCGCGGACGACGACTTCTTCGAACTCGGCGGCAATTCGCTGCTCGCCACCCGGGTGACCGCGCGTCTGGGCATGGCGCTGCACGTCCAGGTTCCGGTGCGCGTGCTGTTCACCGCGCCCACCGTGGCCGGATTGGCCATGGCGGCAGCGGAACTCACCGGCGCGGCGTCCTGCCCCGCGCTGGTGGCCGGTGCGCGGCCCGACCGCATTCCGCTCTCCCCCGCACAGCAGCGGATGTGGTTCCTCAACCGGTTCGACACCGAATCCGCCGCCTACAACATTCCGCTCGCGATTCGATTGACCGGCGCGGTGGATGTCGAGGCCATGCGACTGGCGTTCGCCGATCTCATTGCGCGACACGAGATCCTGCGCACCGTCTATCCGCGGCATGCGGCCGGACCCGTTCAGGTCATCCTGCCGTCCACCGATGCGGGCGTGCCCCGGCTCGCGGTGGACCGCATCGACGCCGCCGAGGTGGAGGCGGCGGTCACCCTCTTGGCCTCCACCACATTCGATGTCACCACCGAAGTACCGCTGCGCGCGGCACTGTGGCAACTCACCGAGGGCGATTTCGTGCTCGCCATGGCGATTCACCACATCTCCGGCGACGGCTACTCCATCGGCCCGTTGACCCGAGACCTGGTGTCCGCCTACGCCGCACGGGTCACGGGCCGGGCACCCGACTGGTGCCCGCTGCCCGTCCAGTACGCGGACTACGCACTGTGGCAACAGGCCATGCTCGGTGATACGGAGCAACCGGGATCGGTGGCTGCCGCCCAACTCGCCTACTGGCGGCACGCCCTCGCCGACCTGCCCGATCAGCTGGAATTGCCGCGCGATCGTCCGCGTCCGGCGGTGCGGTCCTTCGCCGGTGACCGCGTGCCGCTGCGTATCGACGCGCGCACGCACGCGGCGCTGGTGGACTTGGCTCGCGCGCAGGGGGCCACGCTGTTCATGGTGGTGCACACCGCGTTCGCGGTCCTGCTGTCGCGACTGTCGGGCACCGACGATATCGCCGTCGGCACCCCGGTGGCGGGCCGCGGGGCGGCCGAATTGGACGATCTCATCGGCATGTTCGTCAACACCCTCGTGTTCCGCACCCGGGTGGATGCCGCGGCGGAGTTCACGCAACTGCTTGCCCGGCAACGCGATACGGATCTACGGGCGTTCGCGCACGCCGACGTGCCGTTCGAACGACTGGTCGAGGAGCTGAACCCGACGCGGTCGACCGCCCGCCATCCGCTGTTCCAGGTCGGACTGTCGTTCCAGAACCTCGCACCGGTGAGCATGGAGCTGCCGGGCATGACGGTCACCGGATTGTCGACGGATCGACAGCTGTCGCAGTTCGATCTGCACCTGATCGTGGCCGACGAGTACGACGCCCACGGCGCGCCGACGGGCATCGGCGGCGTCCTCACCTACGCCACGGATCTGTTCGACGAATCGACGGTGCGCGGGTTCCTGGACAGGTTCACACGCATCCTCGATGCCGTCATCGCGAATCCACGAACCACCGTGGGTGAGATCGATGTGCTCGCACCGGACGAGCGCACCCGAATCCTGCACTCGTGGAACGACACCGGGCATCCGGTCGAGTCGACAACACTGGTCGCACTGCTCGACGCGACCGTCGCGGCCCGACCCGATGCGGTGGCCTTGGTGGCCGCCGACGGCACCCGCCACACCTACGCCGATATCGACGCGCGCGTGAATCGCCTCGCGCGACAGCTGATTGGCCTGGGCGTCGGCCCCGAAGCCCCGGTGGTGCTGGCCATGCGGCGTGGCGTGGACCTCATCGTCGCCATGTACGCGGTGAGCAAGGCCGGTGGCGCGTACGTGCCGGTGGATCCGGACCAGCCCGCCCAACGGTCCGACTACATACTCGAGACCGCCGCACCCGTCTGCGTATTGACCGATACCGCGACGGATTTCGCCACCACCACCGCGCCGGTGGTGCACGTGGACCGACTGCACATGTCCGGCTTCAGCGCCGCGCCGATCACCGACGCCGAGCGCATCGCGCCACTGCGCGCCGACCACGCGGCCTACGTCATCTTCACCTCGGGTTCCACGGGGCGACCCAAGGGAGTCACGGTCACGCACGGCGCGATCGTCAACCAACTGCTCTGGAAGACAGCACGATTCGGGCTCGGTGACGACGACGCGATCCTGCTGAAGACCGCGGCGACCTTCGACCTGTCGGTCTGGGAGTTCTGGTCCGCGGCGGTGTGCGGCGGCCGACTGGTGATCGCGGACCCGCACGGGCACCGCGACCCCGCCTACCTGAACGCGCTCATGGCCCGCGAAGCGGTGACCACCCTGCACGCCGTGCCATCCATGCTGGAAGCCCTGCTCACCGATCGGCTGCCGAGCTCGCTGCGGCGCGTGCTGTCCATCGGCGAGACCCTCCCCGCCGCCACGGCGCGGCGATTCGTCGCGGCCGCACCGCACACCGCGCTGTTCAACCTCTACGGGCCGACCGAGACGGCGGTATCCATCACCGATCATCGGGTGGGCTCGGTCGACAGCTCCGTGCCGATCGGCGCACCGGTCTGGAACAGCCAGGTGTACGTGCTGGACGCGCGCCTGCGCCCGGCGCCCGCCGGTGTTCCGGGTGAGCTGTACCTGGCCGGGGCTCAAGTGGCGCGCGGCTACCACGGCCGACCCGATCTCACCGCCGAGCGTTTCGTCGCCAATCCATTCCACCCCGGCGACCGCATGTACCGCACCGGCGATATCGTCGCGTGGAATGCCGACGGCGAACTCGACTACCGTGGTCGCGCCGACTTCCAGGTGAAGATTCGCGGCTACCGCATCGAACTCGGCGAGATCGACGCCGCGCTGACCGCGCACCCCGGGGTGTCCGTCGCGGTCACCGTCGGCAGGGAAAACCACGCTGGGGCAACGGTTCTCGTCTCGTACGTCGTCCCGTCCGGCAACGACATCGACCCCGACGACGTGATCGGCTGGGCCGCGAAAGCACTACCCGCGCACATGGTTCCCTCGGCCGTCGTGGTCCTCGACGCCGTGCCGCTCACCGCGACCGGCAAACTCGACCGCGCCGCCCTGCCCGCCCCCGAACTCCAGCCGCGCGGTTACCGCGCACCCACCACACCCCTGGAATCCACCATCTGCGATATCTTCGCCGGGGTGCTGCGTCTCGACCGAATCGGCTTGGACGACAACTTCTTCGAACTCGGCGGCAATTCCCTGCTCGCCACGGCGCTGGTCGCCCAGCTCACCGAGGCGCTGGCCGAACCCGTTCCCGTCATGTGGGCGTTCTCCGCCCCCACACCCGCCGCCCTCATCGCCGAACTACGCACCCGCGGCTCGGAGACCGCGGGCCCCGACGCCGCCTTCGACATCCTCCTCCCCCTGCGCCCGCGCGGCCCGCACACGCCCGCCGAACCCCTGTTCTGCATCCACCCCATCGGCGGTATCGCCTGGTCTTTCGCCGGGCTCGCCGCCCACCTCGACCCCGCCCGCCCGATCTACGGCCTGCAATCCCCCGCATTGAGTTCGGCTGCCCCACTGCCGGATTCGATCGAGGAGTGGGCCCGCCGCTACGTGCGACACCTACGGGCCGTGCAACCCGAAGGCCCCTACCATCTACTCGGCTGGTCCTTCGGCGGCGTCCTGGCCCACGCCATGGCCGTCCAACTCCAAGACGAAGGCCAACAGGTGGCACTGCTCGCCGTGCTCGACAGCCGCCTGCACGAGCCGTCGACCGCACCCACGACCACCTCGGTCACGATGTCGGACCTGCTGGGCGGGCTGCTCGGCGACCAAACCATCGACCCCGCCCTGCACGAACCCCTGGACCTGACCCAACTCCCACGGCGGGCGACCGCCCTACCCGAACCGTTCGCCTCCTTCGGAGCCGCCCGCATCGAACGGGTGGTGCACGCCGCCGTCGCCTCGGCATCTCTCAGCGCGGCCTACCGCGCCCGCCGGTTCGACGGCGACGTCCGCTACTTCACCGCCAGCCGGGACGACCCGACCGGCACCGCCAACGCCGACACCTGGCTATCCGCCGTGACGGGTTCCGTACACAACCACCCCGTACCCGTCACGCACTGGCACATGACCACCGACGTGGCCCTGCGCCAGATCGCGACAGCCCTGAACGGCCTACTTCCAGGGCAGACACCCGGCGGCCCGCAACCGCGCCACCAGACCCGAATTGACGGTGGCGCTCGATCCCTGGCCCGCGCCGAGCGCGGTGAGCACGTCTACGCCCAGCCCCGCACCCAGTGAGCACCCGAGCAAATTGATATCGATGGTGATGGTCTCGTCCTTGGGCGCGGGCTCATCCGCCCACGCCGTCGCGGTACCCATCACGGTCGCGGCGGCCAGCGCCACGGCAACGGTAGTGACCTTCAACAATCGCATTCCACTCCTGATTCGCACGGTATGAGCAGTTCGCCTGCTGTGCAGCCGACTTGATGCGCCCCGACGGTACCCAACGGCCGCGGCCCGTGCGCCGCTGGCGGCGGTTTCGGTCGCCATGGGGTGGGTAGCGCCTGGGTAACGCGAGAAATTCGCAGCCGAGCCCGGAGTGCCGTGAGCCTCCGGATCCGACACGGCGATCGAGAGGATTGGCTCATCATGGCGAAATGCGATACCTGCGGCAACGACTACGACAAGACGTTCACGGTGGTCCGTGACGGCTGGTCGGGCACCTACGACAGTTTCGAATGCGCCGCGACGGCGCTCGCGCCGACCTGCGCGCACTGTAGCTGCCGGATTCTCGGCCACGGCGTCGAGGCGAACGAGCAGTTCTTCTGCTGCGCCCACTGCGCCGAACAGGCCGGGCATTCGGCGCTCGTCGATCGAGTGTGAATTCCCGGCTCCGGGCACGGGGCTCGGAGCCGGGAACCAGCGCTAGTCGCGCACCGCGAGCACCGTGCCCGCCGCCACGGTCCGGCTGCCCTCACGGATGGCGAAGCCGAGGCCGGGCTCGAGCGGCACGGGGCTGCCGAGGGTCACCGTCATCTCGACGGTGTCCCCCGGTTGCGCCCGGCCGTCCGGCAGCGCCACATCGCCCACCACGTCACCGGTGCGCAGGTAGAACTGCGGCCGGTAACCGGTGGCGATGGGCGTGCGCCGCCCGCCCTGCGCGGCGGTGAGCAGTCGTACGCGCGCGGTGAAGCCGGTGTGCGCGGCGATACTGCCCACCTGCGCGACCACCTGCCCGCGCCGCACCTGACCGCGCTGCACACCGCGCAGCAGCAGCGCGACATTGTCGCCCGCCTCCGCCGATTCCATGGTGCGGCCGAAGGTTTCGACGCCGGTGACCACCGATTCGAGGCTGTCACCGTAACCGAGTACGGCGACCCGATCGCCCATGCGCACGCGTCCGCGCTCGATGGCCCCGGTCACGACGGTGCCGCGACCGGTGATGGTGAGCACGTTCTCCACCGGCATGAGGAACGGCGCGTCGGTGTAGCGCACCGGCATCGGGACGTGGGCGTCCACGGCCTCGAGCAGCCGCAGCACGGCCTGCGTCCACCGCGGATCGCCCTCCAGGGCGCGCAGCCCCGAGACGGGCACGACCGGCAGCACGTCGCCGTCGTATCCGTTGGCGGACAACAGGTCCCGCACCTCGAGCTCGACCAGCTCCAGCAGTTCGCCGTCACCGGCGTCGGCCTTGTTGAGGGCGACCACGATGTGCTCGACCCCGACCTGCCGGGCCAGCAGCACATGTTCGGCGGTCTGCGGCATGACCCCGTCCAGCGCCGACACCACCAGGATCGCGCCGTCCAACTGGGCGGCGCCGGTGATCATGTTCTTCACGAAGTCGGCGTGGCCGGGCATGTCAACGTGGGCGTAATGCCGTGTGGCCGTTTCGTATTCGACGTGCGCGATATTGATGGTGATACCGCGCGCTATCTCCTCCGGGGCCCGGTCGATGCGATCGAACGGCACGTAGGTTCCGCCGCCCTGCTCGGCGAGCACCTTGGTGATGGCGGCGGTCAGGGTGGTCTTACCGTGGTCGACATGCCCCATGGTGCCGATGTTCAGATGCGGCTTGGTGCGTACGAAGGCCTGCTTGGCCATGATGAATTCTCCGTCTGGGAGTCGTGATTCGAGGGGACCTCAGCAGCGAGCCGACCTTCACCGACTGAGGTCCCGGGACGTCCCGGCGAAGGTCAGCGTCGTGCGCCGTCGAATGCGGAGACCACCAGCGCAGCGGCCATCGCGCCCGCGACTGCGGGCGTAGCGGCGATGGCGTGCGCGAACATGTGCCACAGCGTGCCCGACCAACCCGGCTACGCGCTACTTGTTTTCGCGCCCCTCCCACAGGCAGATCTCGAGCACCTGCGCCCGCGCGGCCTCGCTGGGGGCGTCGATGGTGTCGCGCCATTCGTCCCACTCCTCGCCCCACCACTGGGCCAGGAACATCATCGAACCGTCGGGATAGAAGTGGGCCCACCAGAATCGGCCGATGTTCTCCCAGCTCACCACCAAGGTCCCGTCCTCGAGCTCGCGCGGCGGCAGTGCGGCGACGGACGGTATCGCGATGTCCTGGAACCACTTCCAGGACTCGCGGGCCTTGTTCGTGCTCACCGGCGTACCCCCCGAATCGGCTAGCAGTCGTTCTTGTAGAAGTACTGTTCGTTGGTGCCCATGTTCTCCTGGGTGAGGGCGATCATGCCGGTTCGAATGGTGCGGGTCGCCGGTTTGCCCTCGAGGACGGCGGCGGCCTGGGCTACGCCCTGACGGCCGATGTCGGCGGGGTTCTGGGCGATGAGGGCTTGCACCGTACCGGATTTCAGGTCTTCGACCTGTTTGGGGCTGGCGTCGAAGCCGACGACCTTGACCTGGCCGAGCTTGCCCGCATTGCGCAGGCCGGTGGCCGCGCCCTCGGCGGAGCTGAGGTTGGTGGCGAAGATTCCGGCGAGATCGGGGTGGGCGGCGAGGGTCGCGGTGACGATGGAGGCGGCTTGGGCGGCCTCGTTGTTGTTGTACTGGACGCCGAGCGAGGTCATGCCGGGGTGGTTCTTCTTCAACTCGTCCTCGAAGCCCTGGGCGCGCTGATCGGTGGTGGAGGTTCCGGCCTTGGTATTGATCACCAGCACAGATCCCTTGTCCCCCACCAGCTGTGCCAGGGTTTGGGCGGCCAGCTCACCGCCCTTCACATTGTCGGAGGCGATGGACGACGCCGCCACCGACGTATCCTCCAACGCGGTGTCGACCTCGATCACCTGAATGCCCGCGGCCTTGGCCTGCTTGATCGGGCTGGCCATGGCCTGCGCGTGGGTGGGGGCGATGAGGATCGCGCCGGGTTTGGTCGCGATCACGCCGGTGACGATGGGGGTCTGCTGCGCGGCGTCGAATTGCGTGGGGGCCTGGGTATCCAGCGAATAGCCCAGCTTCTCCGCCTCCTGCTGCGCACCGCACTGCATGGAGATGTAGAACGGCTCGTTGGCGACGCCGGGGATGAGCACCAGTTGCTTGGCGTCACCGCCGCCCGACTCGCTCACCGAGCCACCGCAACCCGTCGCCACGGCCGCCACCGTCATGATCACGCCAGCCAGTACGGCCGCTCGTCCACCGGTCCTCATCACGCCCTCGCCTTCGATATGCGTTGCCCTACTCGCGGTCTCGTGACCGCCTGCGAATCTGGTCGAACCACACGGCCGCCACCAGCACGACGCTGACCGCGATCGGCTGCCAGAACACCGGCACCCCCGCGATGACGAAGCCCTTGCGCAGCACCGAGGGAATGAACACCCCGATCACGGTGCCCAGCACCGACCCGACCCCGCCGAACAGGCTGGTGCCGCCGATGACCACGCCCGCGATGGCATCGAGATTGTCGGTGCCGTGTCCGGCGATGGTGGTGGTGCCGAAATACGCCAGATTCATGAAACCCGCCAGGCCCGAGAGGGTTCCGGCCATCAGGTACACCAGGATCAGGTGCCGGGTGACGCCGATTCCGGCGCGACGGGCCGCCTCGGCGCTGGAGCCGATGGCATAGGTGTAGCGCCCGAAGCGGGTGGCATGCAGCAGCCACGCCCCGAGCAGTGTGACGGCGGCCGCGACCAGCACCAGAATCGGCACGCCACCGAACAGCGTGCCGAAACCCAATGAGGTGCGCAGCTTCTCGGGCACCGTGCGGGTGTCGACACCGCCGGTGATCAGTTGCGCGGCGCCCAGTGCCGCGCCGAAGGAGCCGAGCGTGACGATGAGCGGCGGAATCTTGGCCTTGGCCACCAGCAATCCATTGACCAGACCCCAGAATGCCCCGCCCGCAAGGGATATCAGCAGGCCGAGGCCGATGAGTCCCCATCCGGCGCGGGTGGCGTCGTCACCGGGGCTGAGCCACTCCATGGTCTTGGCGGCGAGCACGCCGGAGAAGATCAGCACCATCCCCACCGACAGATCGATACCGGCGGTGATGATGACGAAGGTCATCCCGATCGACAGCACGAGCAGGACCGAGGTCTCGATCAGCAATGTCTGCAAGGTGAATCGGGTCAGGAAGGCATTCGGGCGCAGCAGGCCGAAGGCCAGGTACAGCACGAGCAGGACGATCCCGATCCACAGCGTGCTGGCCCCGAGCAGCCGCTGCCACCGGGTGCGTTCGGGCAGTTCGACATTCTCGGTCGCGGCGCTCACGGCGCGTCCTCGGTGTTCAGCGCCCCGGTCATGGCGGCGACCAGTTTCTCCAGGGTGGCGTCCGCGGCGGTGAACCGCGCCACCCGCCGCCCCAGCCGCAGCACCTCCACGCGATCGGCGACGGCCAGCACCTCGGGCATATTGTGGCTGATCAGCACCACCGAAATCCCTTGGTCGCGAACACGTCCGATGACCTCGAGCACGCGCTCGCGCTGCACCACCCCGAGTGCGGCGGTCGGCTCGTCCATGAACACCACCTTGCTGGCCCACAGCACCGCCCGCGCGACCGCGACGGTCTGCCGCTGCCCGCCCGAGAGCGCGCCGATCGGCGCGTCCGCGCGCGGCAGCACCACGCCCAGCCGCCGGAAGTGTTCGGCCGCTTGGGTTCTCATGGCCTTGCGGTCGAGAAGCCCGAGCCGCCCGAGGGGACCGCGGTGGAACAGTTCCCGACCGAGGAACAGGTTGGCGGCCGCGTCCAGATCCGGCGCTACGGCCAGGTCCTGGTACACGGTCTCCACGCCGAGCCGCCGGGCCGCGACGGGCGATGCCATGCGGACAGGCTTGCCGTCCAGCAGTATTCGGCCCGCATCGGGCTGCTCGGCGCCCGAAAGGCATTTCACCAGAGTCGATTTCCCGGCGCCATTATCGCCGATCAACGCGACGACCTCACCGGCGCGCACCTGAAAGTTGGCGTCGCGCAGCGCCTCCACACCGCCATAGCGCTTGCTCAACCCTTCGGCTTCCAGCACCACGGCAGACATTGGCGATCACCTCGGCGACATTGGCTGCGCGGACGTCCAGTCCGCTTGCCGATCGTACGTTCGCGGCCCGTGCGCCGGGGTCGGTTTCGAGTGTCGTGGGCCACGAAGTTGCCGAGAACGGTGACCTTGGACGCCGTCGGTGGGTACAACGGAAGGGTGACCGCTAGGAAGCTCTGGGCTGTACTCGCGTGTGCCATCGCCGCCTCCGCCGTCCTCGTCGGGCCCGCCAGCGCGGCCCCGCCACCGGCGCGGCTGGTCGGCGAAGTTCCCCTCGGCGACGGGACGTCGCGGGTGGACGTCTACTCGCCCGCCATGGACAAGGTGGTCTCCAACCGGGTGATCCACGCGCCGGGCGGCGCGTCCGCGCCGACGTTGTACCTGCTCACGGGCGCGGGCGGCGGCGAAGACGGTATCTCCTGGTGGGACGACACCGATGTGCGAGAGTTCTTCGCGGACAAGAACGTCAATGTGGTGTTGCCGATGGGCGGGGCGTTCAGCCTCTACACCGATTGGATCGCCGACGATCCCGTGCAGGGCCGCAATCGCTGGCAGAGCTACCTCACCCGCGAATTGCCCGGGGTGATCGACACCCGATTCGAGACCACCGGACGCAATGCCATCGCGGGGGTGTCCATGAGCGCGGGGTCGGCGATCGACCTCGCCATTCAGGCCAGTGACGTGTACAGCGCGGTCGCCTCCTACAGCGGATGCCCCTGGACCTCCGATTCCGCCGGAATCGCCATGGCCAGCGCGGTCGTGCTGCGCGGCGGCGGCAATCCGGCGAATATGTGGGGCGTCCCGGGCGGCGAGGTGTGGCGTTCGCACGATCCGTTCCTGCACGCCTCTCGGCTGAGCGGCAAGACCGTGTACCTCTCGGCCGCCACCGGCATTCCGGGCACGATCGACCAGGGCGGCATTCCGTCTCCGGTGGTCGAGGCCATCGCCAGCTCGTGCACCGAAGCGTTCGCCGGGCACCTGTCGGAGCTGGGAATGCCGCCGGTCTACGTCAATCGTCCGGCGGGGTCACACACCTGGGGCCAGTTCGAGACCGACCTGCACGATTCGTGGCCGCATCTGGCCCGCGCCCTCGCCGCGTGAGCGTCGAGCTCAGGGCCGGAACTCCTGAGCTTTGGTCTTCACCCCCTGCATGATCAGATGCCAGGCGTCGGGGTCGCCGCGCAGGATGGCGGCGCTCATATCCTTGATCTGCTCGGCCGAGGCGTGCGGCGGAATGGGCGGCACCTCGGGATCGCATCGGACATCGAGCACGGTGGGTCGGTGCGCGTCGAGGGCGCGGTCCCAGGCCGAGGCGAGCTCGTTGGGATCGTCGACGGCGATGGCGTCGAGCCCCATGCAGCGGGCGATATCGGCGTAGGACACGTCCGGAAGTGTCTGGGATTCCTCGAATTTCGGTGCGCCGCCCATGGCGCGCAGCTCCCAGGTGACCTGGTTGAGATCGTTGTTGTGGAAGACGCAGACGACCAGTCGCGGGTCGGGCCAGTCGCGGTGGTAGCGCGCGATGGTGAGCAGTTCGGCGAGACCGTTCATCTGCATGGCCCCATCGCCGACCAGGGCGATGACGGGTCGGTCCGGGTGGGCGAATTTCGCGCCGAGGGCGTAGGGGACGCCGGGGCCCATGGTGGCGAGGGTGCCCGAGAGCGAGCCGCGCATCTCACCCCGGAAGCGCAGGCACCGGGCATACCAGTTGGTCGAGGAGCCGGAGTCGGCGGTGACGATGGCATTGTCCGGAATGCGTTGCGACAGTTCCCATACCACGCGCATGGGGTTCACCGGCTTCGCCTCGAGCATCGATTGGCGTTCGACCGTCTCCCACCAGCGCGCCACATGCTTCTCCACGGTCTCGCGCCAGGACCGATCCGATTGGCGGCGCAGTAGCGGAATCAATTCGCGCAGTGTGGACTTGGCGTCGCCGACCAGATTGACCTCGGTCGGATAGCGCATGCCGATCATGGTGCCGTCGATATCGATCTGCACGGCGCGCGCCTGGTCGAGTTCGGGCAGGAACTGGCTGTAGGGGAAGTTGGAGCCGACGATCAGCAGCGTGTCGCAGTCGCGCATGAGCTCGTAACTCGGTCTGCTGCCGAGCAATCCGATGGGGCCGGTGACGAAGGGCAGATCATCGGAGAGCACATCCTTGCCCAACAGCGCCTTGGCGATGCCCGCACCCGTCAGCTCCGCGACCTCGAGCACCTCCTCGACCGCCTCCCGCGCGCCCTGGCCGACGAGGATCGCGACCTTGCTGCCGGAGTTGAGGACCTCGGCGGCCCGCTCGATCTCCGGGCGCGGCGCGGTCGCGGTCGTGCGCGGCACGCTGGGCGGGCTCGACGGCACCTGCTTGAATTCGTGGCCCGGCGGCTCGTACCGCTGCTCCTGCAGATCGGACGGAATGATCACGGCGGTGGGCGCGCGCCGGGTCAGGGCGGTGCGAATCGCCCGGTCCAAGGCATTGGGCAGCTGGCTGGGAACGTTCACCTCGACCAGGTAGTCGGAGGCGACATCCTTGAACAGCGCCTGCAGATCGACTTCCTGCTGATAGCTGCCGCCCATGGCGCTGCGCGCCGTCTGCCCGACGATCGCGACCACCGGCACATGATCGAGTTTCGCGTCGTACAGCCCGTTCAGCAGATGGATGGCGCCCGGCCCGGAGGTCGCCACGCACACCCCGACCCGGCCGCTGAACTTCGCGTACCCCGTCGCCGAGAACGCGGCCATCTCCTCGTGCCGCGCCTGGATGAACCTGGGCTGGTTGTCGGCGCGCCCAAAGGCGGCGACCAGCCCGTTGATCCCATCGCCGGGATAGCCGAACACATGCTCGACACCCCATTCGCGCAGGCGCTTCAGCACGTAATCCGAGACATCCATGGACATACCGCTCCTCCTGTCCTGGTTGCTAGACCATCCCTCGCGGCCTACCCAGCCATGCGGAGCTCAATCGGTGTACCGCCCGATGGCCTCGGCCGGGCTGTGCAGATGCCGTATGACTGGGTATTCGGGCGGTGTGCGCAGAAAAGTGATAGCCGCCTCCGTCGCGGCACTGGGACTGCTGCTGACTTCCTGCGATTTCGTCGGTGGGGGCGATACGCTCCCGCAAACCACGTCTCCGGCGTCGACCACGCCGACCACCCGCGAGGTGACCATCACACCGACGACGCCGGTGTTGTCGAGTACCTCCGGTGTGAATGTGCCCTCGGCGCAGTCGCCCGCGGAGGTTCGGCGGGCCACCTGCGAGGAGTTGTTGGGGCAGTTCGACCAGCTCCGGTCGGACAAGGGTCAGGCGGAGGTGGACAAGGCCGCCGAGGACACCATCGCCAAATTCCCTGGGCTGCCACGATGGTCGGTGTTCACCGAGGATCAGCGGCAGGCGTCCATCGAGGGTGTGCGCGATGCCGCGCGCGGAGAGTGCGTGTGAATGTCTATGGCACGCCCGGCAATCCGGCGAAGAGCAGTTGGAAGACGGTGCCGCCGTTCAGGTCCGGCCGGGTCGGCGGGTGGAAGATGCGGCCCTCGGAGGTGTCGGTGACGAGGTAGTTGGCGTTCACGCTCTGCACGCGGTCGAGCACGCCCTCGCAGTGCGGGCCGCCGGTGGCATTCACCTTCGGCAGGTCCTGCGGGTATTTGTACGGCTGTCCGGCGGGCATGATGCTGGCGTTGAATTTGACCCAGGGGCCTTCGCCGCCGAAGAAGTCGCTGAGCACGGGCAGGCTCTGGCTCAGGCCGACAATGGTGCAGTACAGCGCCGAGCGGTATTCGTACAGCGTTTCCGTCGGTGGTCGGAGCGAGGCCAGGGCGCTGACGAGGGGGCTCTCGGTCTCGGTGAGGATCGGCGTCGCGGTCTCGGCGAGGCCGATCACATTGAGCAGCGTCGCATCCAGATTGTCGGCTCCGTCCACCAGTGTCGCCGCGGTGGTCTCCGCGTTTCCGGTGGTGCGCAACAGGTCCGGGACGGTGTCGGCGTAGAGCTGGGTCACTCCGGCGGTGGCGATCAGGTCGTGCCGCAGGGCCGGGAGGCTCGGATTGAGGTCGCGCAGCACCTCATCGCTCGCGGTCAGCAATTGGTTGAGCTGGGAGCCCTTGCCCTGCAAGGCCGTTCCGATGGCGTGCAGGGTGGCGTTGAGTTTCACCGGGTCGATCTTGTTCAGAATGTCGGAGAGGCGCTGGAACAGGGTGTTGATCTCCACCGTGACGGCGGAGGCCCGCACCGTCGCGCCCGCGGCCAGTGATCGCGTCGAAGGTTCGGGCGGCACAACGAAGTTGATGTACTTGCCGCCGAACACGGTGGTCGCGCGGATGTCCACCTCGATGTTCGCGGGCACGAACCGCAGGTCGTCGGGGTCGATCTCGAGGCGAATCCACGCGGAGTCCGGGCGGTACTCGATGGCCGACACCCGTCCGATCTCCGCGCCGCGCAGCTTGACCTTCGCCCCTGGATCGAGCATCAGGCCCGAGCGCGGCGCTTCGACGTAGACGGTGGCCACGGTGGTGAACGCGCCGGAGAACATCGACAGCGCCAGGACGAACACCGCCGCCACCGTCAGAATCAACGCCAGCGCAGCGGCTTTCAGCATCAGAGCGCGTCGCCACATCCTTCGCCGCACGGAGCTGTCGTGCGCCGCGGTCGAACCGATATCCGCCATGTCACCACCCCAGGGAGATCGCCGGTACCGGGGAGGCTAGTGCAGATTCGGCGGGTGCATACACCCTTTCGCCAACATGACTGGAGAGCACTCCGGACACATGTCCACCATGGATGACCGATGAATTCCGTTCGGCCACTCCGTCTCAACTGGAACAGACACTGTCACCCACGGAAGGACGGACATGCCCGCACACACCGTCGGCACCCGAGATCAGTGGCGCGCCGCGTACGAGAAGGTGCGCGCGCAGGAGAAGGAACTCACCCGCCAAGGCGATGAGGTGACCCGTCAGCGCCAGGCGTTGCCCTGGGTTCCGGTCACCAAGGAGTACCGCTTCGACACCAATGCCGGAGTGAGAACGCTCGCCGAACTGTTCGACGGCCGCTCCCAGCTGATCATCCGCCATTTCATGCACGGCCCGAAAACCCCGAAGGGCTGCCCCGGCTGCACCTTCGAAACCGACAACCTGGTGGGCGCGGTCCCCCACCTCGCTCACCGCGACGTCACCTTCATCCTGGCGTCCCGCTCCCCCCTCGACACTCTGAACGACTACAAGCGCCGCTTCGGTTGGAATATCGAATGGGTGTCCATGGGCGACAACGGTTTCAACGAGGATTTCTTCGAACTGATGCACATCCCCTCCGCGAAACGCGAGGCCGCTTTCGGCCCCCAGGGCATGCTCGACGTCATGGAGCTGATGGCCCTCAGCGTGTTCGCCCTCGAGGACGGGGTTGTCTACCACACCTACTCCACCTACGACCGCGGCACCGAAGCCCTCAACGCGACGTGGCAGCTCTTGGATCGGGCGCCGCTGGGGCGTGGTGAGAATTTCGATGATTGGCCGCGTAAGCGCGACGAGTACTGAGGGTATTGGCCTGAGCGGTCAAAAATCGCACCGACACCGCGAATTTCGCTGTCCGATGACGATGTGCGACCGCTCAGGCCAACGTACCCACCCGCTCTGGTCATCCAATCGGTTGACCCACCCCTCAGCTCAAGGTCTCCCAAGCACAACCCAGTCTCCCGATGAGAACGCCCGCGATCGCGCCAAGGATGGTGAACAGCCCACAAGCACTCACCAACGCGGGAGGACAACCATGGCGAAGCGCGCACGCATCACACTCCTGATACTCGGCCTGGCGGTATCGGCCGCCTGCACCCAGCCATCCGACAGCGCCCCTCCCACCCCGGCCTCGGCCACCACCACCTCGACAGCGCCCGCCGTGTCCGACCGATGGGATGCCGACCTGCGCCACGCCGCCACCGCAGGCGACGCCGCCGCGGTGCGCAAGGCCCTGGAGCAGGGTGCCAATGTCGAAACCCGAGACCCCGAGGGCCGCACCCCTCTCATGACCGCCGTCCTGGCCGACGACTTGGAGGTGGCGCGCGCCCTGGTGGCCCACGGCGCCGACCCCGACGCCCGCGACAACCGCGGCGAAACCCCTTGGGTGAACACCGGCGTAACCGGCAGCGTCCCCATGATGGAGCTCCTGCTCCCCACCAACCCGGACCTCACCGCCCGCAACCGATTCGGCGGCAACGCCCTGATCCCCGCCGCGGAGAAAGGCCACCTCGCCTACGTCCGAGAAGTACTGCGCCAGACCGAGATCGATATCGACCACATCAACGACCTCGGCTGGACCGCGCTACTCGAAGCCGTCTACTACGGCGACGGCAGCACCGTCTACCAGGACATCGTCCGCACCCTCGTCGACAACGGCGCGGACCGCACCATCCGCGACCGCGACGGCCACACCGCCTACGACCACGCCCTCCGCCGCGGCTTCACCAAGATCGCCGACCTGCTCGCCCCCTGACCGGCGGGCCCACCAGTGTTGTTGGAATCGCGCGGGGGTTTCGACACATGCCAGTGTTGGGGCATCAGCGGCATTTCGTCGGTGAGTTGGGATTCGCGCCGCGCTGAACGGGCCCGTCAGGGTTCGAGTTCGGCGCATATCGACTTCAGTGTGGTGGTTATGGTTGCCGACAGGGATTTCACGGTGGGGGGATCGAAAAGTTCGGCGGCGTAGATGAGTTCGCCGTGGATGCCCGCGTGGTGGCCGGTGGGGGTGTAGCTCTCGCGTAGGTTCAGGAGGAGTTCCCAGGGGGTGTGGCGGACTGGGATGGGGTGGTGGCGGACGGTCAATTCTGGTCCGGCCGATTCTATTTCGACCGCTTGCTGGTAGGTCACCATGACCTGGAACAGGGGGTGGTGTGTGCTCGAGCGGGGTGGGTTGAGGAGTTGGACGAGGGTGTCGAAGGGGAGGTCCTTGTTCTCGTAGGCGGCCAGGAGGCGTTCGCGGACCTGGTGGACGAGGTCGGGGCGGGAGGGGGTGGCGGACAGGTCGACTCGGACGATGGCGGTGTCGACCACGCATCCGACGAGGTCGCGTAGCCCTTCGGCGTCGCGGGCGCTCAGGGCTACGCCGATGGGGAGGTCGGTGCCCGCGCCGTGGTCGCGCAGCGCGAGGGCCAGGGCGGTGTGGACGAGCATGTAGATGCTCACCCGGTGGGCGCGGGCGGCACGGGCGAGGGCGATATGGGTGGTCGGGTCGAGGTGGATGGGGATCGCCGCGGCGAGGTTGTCGCGACGTGCGGTTCGGGGATGGTCGGTGGGCAGCACGGGATGTAGCGGCATGTCTCGCAGAGCCGTGCGCCAATACCGCGCCTGCCGTTCGAGTACCACGCCGGGGGCGCCGTCGGCGTTCAGCAGCTGCCGTCGCCACAGCGTGTAGTCCGCGAACTGCGTTGCCGCAGCGGCCCATTGGGGTTCGTGCCCGGCGGCGCGGGCACGGTAGGCGGTGAGCAGGTCCTGTTGCAGCACTCCCAGGGATTCCCCGTCCCCGGCTACGTGGTGCAGGACGCCGACCAGAATATGGTGTTCGAATCCCATGCGGTACAAGCCGATGCGCAACGGCAGTTCGGTCGTGAGATCGAAACCGCGCAACATCTCCGATTCGATTGCCGCATCGATGCTTTCACCCTCGGAAAGGTCGACCGTGTGGACTTCGGGGCGCGCCGAGTCCGTGGGCAGGATGCGCTGGATCGGGCCGTCGGCCGCGTACGGCAGCACGGTGCGCAGGATTTCGTGCCGTTCGACC
Organism: Nocardia sp. NPDC050406; assembly: GCF_044459025.1. Taxonomy (NCBI): domain Bacteria; kingdom Bacillati; phylum Actinomycetota; class Actinomycetes; order Mycobacteriales; family Nocardiaceae; genus Nocardia; species Nocardia sp. NPDC050406. Next base: position 166,340 of record NZ_JBITIM010000005.1, read on the forward strand.
ACATCGGCGACCGCCGCCGCCAATGCCGTCGTATCGAGCCGTCCGCGCAGTTCGAGTCCGGTCGCGATCAGATAGTCGGGACGGTTGCCGCTGAGGTAGTTCACCGTCCACAGCCGCTGCTGTGCGGGCGCGAGTGGAATCGGCTCGGTGCGGCGCACGCTGGCGATACCGTGCGCCGCGGCCTCGGGTTCGCGCTGGTCGAGAACCTGCTCGAGGGCTGCGACAGTGGGTGATTCGAACAGATCGCGCAGGGTTACCGCGACGCCCAATGCCGCCCGCAGGGTCGCGACGACCCGAATGGCGGACAGGGAGTTGCCGCCGAGCGCGAAGAAATCGTCGGTCACACCGATCTCCGCCACGCCCAGCGCGTCCGCGAACGCGGCGGCGATGACCTGTTGGCGCGGCGTGCGCGCCGGAACGCGGACGCCGGGCGCGGGTGTTGGGAGCGCGGCCACGTCGATCTTGCCCATGGGAGTCAAGGGCAGGCGATCCATGACCACGATCGCCGACGGCACCAGATAGGACGGCAGGGTCGCGGCCAATCGCGTCCGCAGCGCGACGGTGTCGACCGCGCCGTCCGCGGCGACATGCGCGATGAGCGACTGTCCACTCGCGGCGCGGCGAGCCGTGACGACGGCCGCCGTGATACCGGGTTCCCGCCGGATGGCCGCCTCCACCTCACCGGGTTCGACGCGAAAGCCATTGACCTTCAACTGACGATCGGCGCGACCGAGGAAATGCAGCAGCCCGGCGGTATCCCACCGCCCGAGGTCGCCGGTGCGGTACAGCCGCGCCCCGGCGGGGCCGAACGGATCGGCCACGAAGCGTTCGGCGGTACGGCCCGGGGCACGGTGATAGCCGTTGGCGAGGCCCGCACCGGACAGGTAGATCTCACCGGTGACGCCGACCGGCACCGGACGCAATGCCGTGTCCAGCACCACCACCCGCGTATTCTCCACCGGCCGACCGACCGGCACCGGCCGGTCCGGCGACATATCGTCCGGAATCGAGAAGCCCAGCGCGTAACTGGTCACCTCGACGGGCCCGTACAGGTTCGTCACCACCGGCGGGTGCGCACCCCGGCGCACGGCGGCGGCCGCCCGCGGCGGCAGCACATCACCGGCCGAGGCGATCATCCGCAGCCCGGCTAGCTCGTCCGGCATCTGCTCGGCCAGCAGATGAAACAGGCCCGCGGGCAGCATGATCGAGGTGACCCGACCCGCACGCAGCACCGTGGTGTAGGCGTCCACATCGAGAACGCCGGGCGGTGCGAGCACCGCCGTACGCCCGGTGAGCAGCGGCAGCCACAGCTCCCACACCACCATGTCCCAGTTGTGCGGCAGGTGCATCAGCATGCGCCGATGCCCGTCGCCGTGACCGATCCGGTCGCGGGCGCGCGCCACGATATTGCGGTGGGTGACCTCCACGCCCTTGGACGCGCCGGTCGAGCCGGAGGTGAACATCAGCGTGGCGACGGCCTCCGCCGCCACCGCGACGCCCAGATCAGCGTCGTCGAGTTCGGCTGTCGCGCCGTCGATTTCGCGCACCACCAGCTCGGTGCCGGTGAACGCCAGCAGCTCGCGCACGCGCGCGGGCGGATAGCGATCGCTCAACGGAACACTCATCGCCCCCAGCTTGGCGACGGCGAGGAAGGCGACCACCAAATCGACCGAGCGAGGCAACGCGATACCGACCGGAACGCCCGGTCCCGCGCCGCGGGCGCGCAGCCACCGCGCCGTCTGGTTGGCGCGGGCGTTCAGCTGCGCGTAGGTGTACTCCACGCCGTCGCACCACAGTGCGACAGCGTCCGCGTGCGCACGCACGGTGGCTTCGAAACACGCTGCCAGACCACCATTGTCGAGGGACGCCTCCGGTCCCTGCCCGCAGGTGAGCAGCGCGTCGCGCCGGTTGGGCGGCAGCAGATCGAGTTGCCCGGTCGGCATCTGCCGCGCGGCGGTGAGCGCCGCCGCGGCGGTGCGGATGCGCGACCACAGTTCGTCGATATCGTCGAGGGCGTCGATCCGTTCGCAGTGCGCCCCGATTCGGAAGGTCAACTCCCCCGCTCCGGGCACCACGACCACGGTCAGGGGGAAGTGCGTTCCGCCCCGCACGTCGACGGAGCTGACCCGAACCTCCGCACCGGGATCGTCGAACAGCGCGGTGTCGACGGGGAAGTTCTCGAAGACGAGCGAGGTGTCGAACAGATCGACGACACCGGCCGCCGCGGTGATGGCGGCCAGTCCGAGATGGTCGTGCTCCATGAGCGCCACCCGTTCCCGCTGGATCCGCGCGGCCAGTTCGAGGGGTGTCTCGAACGGGTCGATGCGCACTCGCAGCGGCACGGTGTTCATGAGCAGCCCGACGGTCCCGTCCAGTTCGCCGCTGTCGCGTCCGGAGACCGTGATGCCGAAGACGACGTCGTCGCTGCCGGTCAGATTCGCCATCACCAGTGCCCACATCGCCTGCACCATCGAATTGAGGGTCAGCCCGTGCGCGCGGGCCCGCTCGCTCAGCGCGGGGGTGGGCAGGACGAAGCTGCGCTCCTCGGGCCGCCGCCACGGGGCCCGCTCCGCGCGCGCGACCTTGCTCGGTTCGGCTCCGGCCAGCGCCCGCGCCCAGGCGCGACGGGCGCTGTCGCGATCCCGCGTGGCCCGCCAATCGAGGAAGGCGGAGAACGGTGTGGCGGGCGGGGCTTCCAGACCCTGGTAGGCAAACAGCAGGTCGCGCAACAGGATTCCGAGCGACCAGCCGTCGAGCAGCGCGTGGTGATGGGTCACCAGCAGGGTGGCGGGCAGCGCCTCGGCCCGCACGAGCGTGACCCGCAACAGCGGTGCCGCGAGCGGATCCATGCGGGCGTCCTCGGCGCGCACCCGCCGCACGGTGGCCGCGAGCTCCTGGGGCTGCGCACTGTCGAGATCGACCACGCGCCAAGGCATGTCGAGGTCCGTGTGCACCTCGTATCGGGGTGTGTCGCCGTCGATCACGAAGCGGCCCAGCAGATGTGGATGCCGCGCGAGCACCGTGCCCAGGGCCGCCCGCAGCCGTGCCGCCTCGAGCGGCCCGTCCAGGGTCAGCGCGGCTTGGACGAGATACGGGTCCTCGCCGTCCTGGCCTTCGTGCAGGGAGTGGAACAGCAGCCCGGATTGCAAGGGCGTCGCGGGCAGCGACGGATGTCCGTCGCGGGTCGGGACAACCGTCCGCTGAGGCACGCGCGCGACCGTCCCGGCACTGCGGGCCAAGGCGCGAACGGTCTGCTGTGCGAAGACATCCCGGGGCGTGAGGGCGAGCCCCGCGGCGCGGGCACGATCCGCGACCCGAATGGCGAGGATACTGTCGCCGCCCATGGCGAAGAAGCCGTCGTCGACCCCGAAACCGTTGTGCCCGAGCACTTCCGCGAACACCGCGTGCAACCGGATCTCGGTCTCGGTGCGCGGCGGAGCCCCGGCGGCAGCGCCGTCGGTGTCGAGCGCGCGCAGGGCCCGTTCGTCGACCTTGCCGTTGTGGGTGGTCGGGATGGCCTCCACCACCGTGATGGTGGACGGAACCGCATGGGCCGGAAGCCGTTCCACGAGGGCCGCCCGCACCCGCCCCGCCTCGACGCCGGTACCGGCGACGAACGCGGCGAGCCGCCGATCCCCCGGCCGGTATTCGATGGTCAGCACCGCCGCCGCCCGGACCGCCGGGAGTTCGCACAGCGCGCCCTCGATCTCCCCCGGCTCGATGCGGTAGCCGCGGATCTTCACCTGCCGGTCGGCCCGCCCGAGATACTCCAGTGCTCCGGCATCGGTCCAGCGCGCCACATCGCCGCTGCGATACATGACGGTGCCGGGCCCGCCGAAGGGGTCGGCGGTGAATCGCGCCGCGGTGCGCCCCGGCTGGCGTAGGTATCCGGCGGTGACGCCGGACCCGGCGATGTAGAGCTCCCCCGGCACCCCGGGCGCGGCGGGCCGCAGCGCGGCGTCGAGGACGTAGACGGCCAGATCCGCCAGGGGCACACCGATATCGGCCGCGGACGCCCCTTCCGTCAAGGCTGTTCCGGTGGCGAACACCGTGGTCTCGGTAATGCCGTACATATTGACCAGCCGCAGCGACTCCGGATCGCGCAGCGTCCACCACTGCGCCAGCCGCCACGGCTCCACCGGCTCACCACCGAAGATCACCTGCCGCAGGGCCAGCTCGGCACCGGGCCGGTCGGCCAGCGCGTCGACAAGCATCCCGAACGCGGACGGCGTCTGATTGAGCACCGTAACCCTGTGCGCCACCAGCAGTTCGAGAAACTCCCCGGGAGCACGGGCCGTCTCCGCGTCGACCACGACGAGTGTGCCGCCATGGGCCAGCGCACCCCAGATCTCCCACACCGAGAAGTCGAAGGCGGTGGAGTGGAACAGCGTCCACACATCGTCGGGGCCGAACCCGAACCACGACTCGGTCACGGTGAGCAGCCGGACCACATTGGCGTGCGTGACGACCACGCCCTTGGGGCGGCCGGTCGTGCCCGAGGTATGGATGACGTACGCGGGCAGCTGCGGTGTGGGGCGACAGGCCGGTTCACGCGCGAGGTCCTGCGGCGGTTCCTCGATCCGCAACACGGTTGCGTCCGAAACACCTTCGGGGAGTTCGACTCCCGCGCCGGTGACAACGAGTCCCGGTGCCGCGTCGTCTAGTACGGCACGCAGCCGCCACTGCGGATAGCTCGGATCGAGCGGCACATAGGCCGCACCGGCCCGCAGGACCGCGAGGATGGCGACGACGAGATCCGTCGAACGCGGCAGCGCGATGCCGACGAATTCCCCTGCGCCGATGCCGTATCCGGCGATGACCCGGGCCAGCCGACGCACCCGGTCGTCGAGTTCGGCGTAGCTGAGCGTCTCGTCACCGTGCACGAGGGCGGTCGAAGCGCCGTGCGCGGCCACCATACGGTCGAAGCGGTCGATGAGCGTGTCGTCCACCTGGGCGACCGCGCGCGGTCCGAGGGCAACCGGGGTGAGGCGCAGCCGACCGAGCGCCAGGTCCTCCGGCGCAGCGGCCAGGGCGGCGATGGTCGCGGTGAGCCGGTCGTGGTGCGCGGCGAGATCCCGCGCGGCGTAGCGCTGCGTATTCGATTCGAACACCACCGACAGGCCCGGATCGCCATTGTCGTAGACGCTGATGTTCAGGTCGTCGGAGCGCCCCGCCGACATATGCCGCAGGGTGGCCGAGACCGTTCCGAAGCGCAGATCCTTCTGCATGGGCAGCACATTGACCGTCGGACCGAGAATCCCGCCCCCGAGACCGCTCACCCCCAGGTCGGCGAGCATGTCCCCGTACTGGAAACGCTGATGGCGCAAGACGATCAGCGATTCCGCGCGCACGGCGCGCAGCAGTTCGCCCACGGTGGCGGCGGGCTCGACAGTGATGCGCAGCGGGACGACATTCGCGGTGACGCCCAGCGCATTGCGCGAGCGTTTGGCGGGGACGGCGAGCCCCAGCGTGATCGTGCGGGAACCGGAATCCGCGTGCAGCAGCAGTGCGATGGCCGCGAATACCCAGACGGGCCAAGCGATTCCAGACGTGTCCGCGCGGTCGCGGACCGCCTTCCACTCGGCGTCGCCGAGCATCCCGGTGTGCCGCAGGAACCGGTTGCCGTCGGTGGCGACGGGTGCACCGGCGAATCGCGGTGGCTCGTACGGTGTGTCGGTGGTGAGCCGTTCCGCCCAGAACGTCCGGTCGGCGGCGAATCGTTCGGAGGCGCGGAATCGCTCGTCCTCCGCGATCAGGTCGCTCACCCGATCGAAGACCGCTTCGGTCGGCTCCCGCCCCTCCATCAGCGCGGAATAGGTGGCGGCGACCCGGCGTATGAAGGCCGCCGAGGCGGCGCCGTCGATCACGAGGTGGTGGGAGCGGATGAACCACATCGTCTCCGCGTCCCCGAGATCGATGAGATGGTGTTCGAACAGCGGTGCGCACCCCAGGTCGAACGGACGTTCCAGGGCCGCCTCCATGAACCGGCGCGCCGCGTCGCGGGGGTCGGTGGCGTCGCGGAAGCTGATGCGGTGCAACGGCCATTCGGCCACCGGCTCGACCACCTGCACCACCGACCCGTCGGGCTCGGTGTCGAATCGCACCCGCAGCGTCTCCGCGCCCGCGACGACCCCGCGCAACGCCCGCTCGAACACGGCCTCGTCGATCGCGCCGTGCAGGTGCACGTAGCCGCCGACGATCAAGCGCTGACCGGTGTCGTCGAGTTGCTGCGCGACCCAGATCTGCTGCTGGGCGCTGGTCAGCGGGAGTCGTCGGGTCAAGCCAGTTCCTCGATCGTCAGGTGTGGGTGGCGGGCGACCGCGGTGAGCAGCCGCCGCATGACGGCCGCGGTCTCCTCCGCGTGCGCCTCGTCGAAAATCTCGCGCAGGTAACCGATTCGGATCCGCAATTGCGTGCCCGGATCGACGGTGACCGTCAGCGGATAGTGCGCGGCGTCGCTGACCTCGAGCCCCGCGCCGCGCACGCCGTCCAGCGCGGCCGCCGCGGCGGTGAGCCCTTCGGTGTCCATCGGATAGGACTCGAAGGCCAGCACCGTGTCGAAGAGCAGGTCGCGCAGTCCGGCGGCGGTGTGGATCTCGGTCAGTCCGAGCTGATGGTGTTCGATCATCTCCGCCTGCTCGGCCTGTACCGCGCGCAGCAGCTCGACCACAGGCGTGTGCCCGGCGAACCGCACGCGCACCGGCACCGTATTGATGCACAGTCCGACAATGGATTCCACGCCGGGCAGCGCGGCCGGGCGGCCGGAGACGGTCGCGCCGAAGACCACATCGTCGCGTCCGAGCCTGCGCCCCAACAGGATTGCCCACACCACTTGGAGGACGGTGTTGAGGGTGACCCCGATGTCGACGGCGGTCGCCGCGAGCGCGGCGGTGGTGTCGGCATCGAGCGACCAGCGGTACTCGCCGGTCGTGACGGCGCTGTCGCGGGTGCGGATCGCGCCCGCGACCAGCGTCGGCGCGCGCACCCCGTCCAGTGCCCGCCGCCACGCGCGGGTGGCGGCCGTGTGGTCGCGGGCGTGGTTCCAGGCGAGGTAGTCGCGGAAGGATCCGGCGGGTGCGGGCAGCGGTTCGTCGCCGCCGTAGAGCGCCAGCAGATCACGCAGTACCAGGGGCACCGACCAGCCGTCGAGCAGGATGTGGTGGTAGGTCACGACGAGGACGTGCTCCGCCGCCGCGACGCGCGCCAGGGTGAAGCGCATGAGCGGCGGCCGGGCCGGGTCGAATCGGCGCACCCGCTCCTGGCTGGCGAGTTCGGCCAGATCCTCGGGGTCGGCCACCTCCACTGCGCGCCACGGCAGTTCGACCGCCTCGGCCACCACCTGGCAGGGCGTGCCGGTGCTGTCGAAGACGAACGCCGCGCGCAGATTCGGATACCGTTCCAGCATGCGCTGCCCGGCCTGACGCAGCCGATCGCCGTCGATCGTCGCGCCCAGCCGGACCACCGTCTGCACGTTGTAGACATCGGCGACGGTGGGATCGGCCGCGGCGACGGTGGCGTGGAAGAACAGCCCCGCCTGCAATGGCGCGAGCGGCCACACCTCGGTGAGTCGTCCGTAATCCCGTTCCCAGCCCGCGATGTCGGCACCGCTCACCCGCACCAGCGGGAAGTCCGACGGTGTGTGCCCGCCCGCGTCCGCGCCACGGGAGTGGGCGGCGATCGCCTCGAGTGCGCGCACCCACAGCCGCGTCAGCGACGAGACCTCGGCGTCGTCGAAAAGCGTGGTGGGGTAGGTGAATCCGGCGCGCAGGCGTGCACCGGCCACGATCGCGTTCACGTCGATGGCGACGGCGGCGGGCAGGTCCGCATCCGCTGCGGCGTCCGCAGTGGCGAACGCTCCCGTGCCGGTCTCGTCGACGCGGCCCAGATAGTTGAAGCCGACCTGTCCGGGCATGTCCGCCGGAAGCTGTTCGGCGGTATCGGGATTCAGGTAGCGCAGCAGTCCGTAGCCGATGCCGTGGTCGCGAATGGCGCGCAGTTGTTCCTTGATCGCCTTGACCGCCGCCCCGGTCGCCTCGGTCCCGGCCAGGGCCGCCTCGATATCGGTAGCGCCGAGGTCGAGCCGCGCCGGGTACAGCGAGGTGAACCAGCCCACGGTGCGCGACAGGTCCGCGCCCGGGACGAGATGTTCTTCGCGGCCGTGGCCCTCCAGCCGCAGGACCGACACCGGTGTGGCCGTACCGCGTTCGGCGCGCCAGGCCGCCAGCGCGATCGCCAGTGCGGCGATCAGCACCTCGTCGACGCCCGCGTGGAAGCGCGCGGGCACCGTGCGCACCAGCGTCTCGGTCAGGGTCTCGTCCACGCCGACCTCGACCGCCGCGAGCCGGGCGGTGATATCGACGGCCGGATCGAGCGGCCGCGCGCCCAGCGGCGGCTCCGGTGTGGCGCAGATCCGCCGCCAGTCGGCGAGTTCGGCGATGCGGTCGGGCGCGTGCGCGGCGTCGACCAGCGCGTGCGCCCAGCGGCGCATGGAGGTGCCGACCGGATCCAGGTGGGGCACTGTGCCGTTCGCGGCGGCGGCCAGGGCCGCGGCGAGGTCGGGTAGCAGGATGCGCCACGAGACGCCGTCCACGGCGAGGTGGTGCGCGCAGATGATCAAACGTCCGGGCACGGTGCCCCGGTCGGATTCGAGCCGGACGAACCGCACCATGACACCGGCGGCGGGGTCGAGGTCATCCAGTGCGGCGTCGACTTCCGCGGCGACGAGTGCGCGGAGACCGTCGGCGTCCAAGGAATCGTCGAAGCTGTTGTGCCGCAACAACTGCACCACGTCCTTGGGCTCCGCCGCCCGGGTCTCGAACCGCCACTCGCCGGTCTCGTCCCTGTACAGCCTGCTGCGCAACATATCGTGCCGGTCGACCAGCGTCGCGACGGCGGCCACCACGGCGTCGCGGCCGGTGTTCGGCGGTAGTTCGACGGTGAGGGTCTGGTTCACTCGGCGGAAGCCGCCACCGCGTTCGGTCAGCCACCGCACGATCGGGGTGAGCGGCAGTTCGCCGATGCCGCCGCCGGGCAGTTCGGGCAGCAGGTGCGTCAGGTCGGCGTCGGTATCGAGTGCGCGTGCGGCAGCGGCGATTCCGGCCACCGTGCGGTGTTCGAAGACCTGCCGCGGCGTGAGGTGCAGTCCGTGCGCCCGGGCCCGGGAGGCCAACTGGATGGAGACGATGCTGTCGCCGCCGAGGGCGAAGAACGAATCGTCCACGCCCGGCCGGTCGATGCCGAGCACCTCGGCGAACAGGTCGGCCACGAGCCGTTCGGCGGGGGTGCGGGGAGCGCGGTCCGAGCGCGGGGCGAAGACGGGGGCGGGCAGCGCCGCCACATCCGGTTTGCCGTTGGGGGTCAGCGGCACCGTATCGACGAGCACGATGGCGGACGGCCGCATGTAGGGCGGAACCCGCTGTGCGAGATGTGCTTCCAGTACATCGGCCGTGGTCGCGACGCCGGGGGCGGGGACCACGTACGCGATCAGTCGCGGTGCACCGGAGTCGCCGGTCCGGGCCACGACGACCGCCCGACCCACCGATTCGTGGTCGAGCAGCGCCGCCTCGACCTCCCCCGGTTCGATGCGGTAGCCACGAATCTGCACCTGCTGATCGCCGCGCCCGAGGTACTCGAGTCGACCGTGGGCATTCCAGCGTGCCAGGTCACCGGTGCGATACATGCGGTCGCCGGGCGCACCGTACGGATCGGCCACATAACGGTCGGCGGTGGTGGCCGGGCGGGCGTGGTATCCGCGGGCGAGCTGCGGCCCACTGAGATGGATCTCGCCGCGAATGCCGATCGGCGCGGGTCGCAGTCGCGAATCCAGCACGCGCACAGCCATTCCCGGCAATCCGCGGCCGATCACGCTGCCGTGTCCCGAGGCGGCGTCCGGCCGGTCCACCACGACGTGGGTGGCGTGCACGGTCGCCTCGGTGATGCCGTAGAGATTCGAGATCCGGGTCGATCCGTCCGGGTCGCTGTCGTACCACTGTCGCAGGCGGCGTGTTTCGAGCGCCTCGCCGCCGAGCACGATATGCCGCAGCGCGGGCGCGGCGGTGCGGGCGAATCCGGAGTCGAGCAGTGCGGCGAAGGCCGACGGCGTCTGGCTGAGCACCGTAATGCCTTCGCGTGCCATCAGTTCGGTGAACTCCTCCGGCGATCGGGTCAGGTCGGCGTCGACGAGGACGAGGGTGCCGCCGTGTGCGAGCGCCCCCCACATTTCCCACACGGAGAAGTCGAAGGCGTGTGAGTGGAACATGGTCCACACATCGGTGTGGTCGGTCGCCAGGACCGCCCGGGTGGCCGCCAGCATCGCGACGACATTGCGGTGGGTCACGCTCACGCCCTTGGGCCGCCCGGTGGAACCGGAGGTGTACAGCACGTAGGCGACCGCGTCCGGATTCGATACGCGGGGTGCGCGTTTCGCCGTACCGGAGAAGGGCGCGGTGTTATCGGCCTCGCCGACCATGAGGTGCGGCAGATCGCTCGCGGGCAGCGCCGCGCGGTCGGCCGCTGTGGTCACCACGCAGGCGGGATGGGTTTCGGCGAGCAGGAATTCGAGTCGATGCCGTGGATTGCCGAGGTCGAGTGGAACATAACCCGCCCCCGACTTGAGGACGCCCAGAAGTGCGACGATCAACTCCACGGAACGGGAAATCCCCACGGCAACCAGGGATTCCATGCCGACTCCGCGCGCGGCGAGCTCGCGTGCCAATTGGTCGGACGCCTCGTCGAGGGCACGGTAGGTCAACGCGCGCTCGCCGTGGCGGACCGCGGTGGCCTCGGGACGCGCGGCCACCTGCGCCCGGAACGTGTCCACGAGGGTCAGTTCCGGCACGGTCACGGCGGGGCGCTGCCAGTCGCGCAACACCAGGGCGCGTTCGTCCGCGTCCATGGGGTCGATATCGAGCGCCGGGGTCTGCGGGCGTGTGACGAGCTCGCGCAGCACTCGGACCAGACGCTCGCCCACCCGTGTCACGGTCGCGGCGTCCATCAGGTCGGGTCGCCATCCTGCCACGATGTGCAGGCGGTCGGTCTGTCGCACGGTCAGCGTCAGCGTGTAATGGGTGGCCTCCTGCGACCGGAACCCGCTGATGGCCAGCCCCGCGCTCGCGGCGGCGTGGGCGCGCAGCGCCTCCGGATCGACCGGATACGTCTCGACGACCACCAATGTGTCGAACAGCTCTCCGGCGGCGACACCGGTGGGCGCGCCGATATCCGGCAGGCCCAGCTGATGGTGCGGCGCGAGGGCGAACTGCTCGCGCTGGACGCGGCGCAGCAGCGCGGCGACGGATTCGCCAGCGGTCAGTCGAATCCGCACCGGAACGGTATTGATGAACAGGCCCACCATCGTCTCCACGCCCGCCAGCTCGGCGGGGCGGCCGGAGACGGTGGTGCCGAAGACGACATCGGCGCGATCGGTGGTGCGCGCCAACAGGATTGCCCAGGCCGCCTGGACGACGGTGTTGACCGTCACCTCCAGTTCGGCCGCCAGGGCGGTGAGGGTGCGGGTGAGCGTCTCGTCGAGTTCGAACGCCCGCTCGAGCGGCAGTGTCGTGGGCGGGCGGCCCACGGTGTCACCGGCGACGAACGTCGGCTCCGACACTCCCTCCAGGGCTGCCGTCCATGCCTCGCGCGACGCCGAAACATCTTGGCGGGCCAGCCATTCCACGTAGTGGCGGTAGGGTCGCGGCGCTTCCAACTCGAAACCCGCGTAGCCCGCGACGATCTCACGCAGCAGCAAGGGAATCGACCAACCGTCGAGCAGCACGTGGTGGCCGGTGACGACCAGCTCGGTACGGTCCGCGTCGAGGCGCAGCAGCAGGAATCGCAGCAGCGGCGGCTGTTCGAGGTCGAACGGTGTCGTGCGTTCTTCGGTGAGCAGGCGCTCGTGCGCGTCCGGCGCGGCCGAGGTCAGGTCCAGCACACGCCACGGCAGCGTCACCTCGCCGGTGACCAGCTGCACCGGAGTGCCGGTGTCGCCGACACCGAACGCGCTGCGCAGGTTGGCGTGTCGGGCCAGGACGGCCGCCGCGGCGGCGCGCAGTCGATCCGCGTCGACCGTGCCGTCCAGGCTCAACACCAGCTGCACCGTGTACACGTCCACGGCGTCGGGGTCGAACAGGGCGTGGAACATCATTCCGGCTTGCAGCGGCGTCACCGGCCAGATCTCGGTGAGCGTCGGATAGCGCCGCTCCCAGACGTCGATCTCGGCCTGGGTGACGGTCACGAGCGGGAAATCGGAGGGTGTGTGTCCGCCGTGGACGTAGGGTTCGCGGGCATGCCGTACCACGGCGGCCAGTGCCTCGCGCCAGAGCTCGACCAGTTCCGTGCCCGCGGCGTCGCCGAATATGCCGCGCGCGTAGCCGAAGCTGGTCGCCAGCCGGTGGCCGAGGACGATGGAGTCCACCTCCACCGCGCCGAGTGCGCCGCGGCGGGCGTCGGGGCGAATGGGCAGCATGCCGAACTCGGTGGAGGGCAGGAAGCCGATGCCCGCCAACTCCTCCGGAATGTCCAGGCCGGTGATGTGCCCGAAGTAGTTGAACGAGATCTGCCCCGGTCCGTCCGAGGGGAGCGCGGCGGCGGTCTCCGCGTTGAGGTAGCGGAGCAGGCCGTAGCCGAAACCGTTGTGCGGTGCGGCGCGCAACTGTTCCTTGACCGCCTTGATGGCGTCGCCCATGGCCGGTCCGCCAGCGAAGGCGTCGTCGAGGTCCACGCCGGTCAGGTCCAGCCGCGCGGGGACCAGTGAGGTGAACCAGCCGACGGTGCGGGACAGTTCCGTTCCCGGGACCGCATCCTGTTCGCGGCCATGGCCTTCCAGTCGCAGCAGCACCGAGCGTTCGTGCTCGTCGCGGCGCGAGCGCCAGCGCGTGATCGCGAGCGCGAGCGCGGTGAGCAGTGCGTCGGCCACCCGGGCGCGGTAGCGGTCGGGAATGGCGGTGAGCAGGGCGGCGGTGTCGTCCTCGTCGAGTTCGACCGCGGTATGCGCCATATCGGCGGCCATATCGCGGCGCGGATCGAAGGGCCGGTCACCGAACCACGGATCGGGGCCCTCGACGATCTCGCGCCACCGGGGCAGTTCGGCGGTGAGCGTCTCGGTGTGCGCGGTGTCGACGAGCGCGTGCGCCCAGCGGCGCATGGAGGTGCCCACCGCGGGCAGCTGCGGGGTGTGCCCCGCCGCGACGGCGGCCCACGCGGCGATGAAGTCGGGCAGCAGGATGCGCCAGGAGACGCCGTCGACCGCGAGGTGGTGGGCGGCGATGACGAGCAGGCCCGGCGCGTTCTCCGAATCCGGTGTCAGCCAAGCGAATCGCACGACCGCGCCGGTGGTCGGGTCGATCCGGTCGACGGCGGCGTTGAGTTCGTCGGCGACCAGGGTGCGCAGTGCGTCGGCGCCGAGGTCGGCGGGGTGGACGACCCGGTGGACGAGCGAGTCCACATCGACGCTGCCCGGCGGCGCGACCTCGGCGCGCCACTCGCCGGAGTCGTCGCGGTAGACCCGCGAGCGCATCATGTCGTGGTGGTCGACGACCGCGGTGATGGTGGAAACCAGTGCGGCGCGGTCGATTCCGGCGGGCAGCTGCAGTGTCATGGACTGACAGAAGCGGTCGAAGGGATCACCGCGCTCCACCAGGAACCGCACGACCGGTGTCAGCGGCAGCTCGCCGACGCCGCCGCCGGGCAGTTCGGCCAGCGGCGCGATCTCCTGTCCGCCCGCGGTGTCGGCGATGGCGGCCAAACGCGCGACGGTGCGATGCTCGAAGACCTGCTGCGCGGTGACGGCGAGACCCCGTGCTCGCGCTCGCGACACCAACAGAATGGACATGATGCTGTCGCCGCCGAGCGCGAAGAAGGATTCGTCGACGCCGACGCGGTCGCGGCCGAGCACCTCGGCGAAGGCGGCGGCGAGCGCGGTTTCGGTATCGGTGCGCGGGGCACGGAAGGCCACCGCCTCGATATCGGTGGCGGGCAATGCTTTTCGGTCCACTTTGCCGGAACGGTTGGTGGGCAGGGCGGCGAGCCCGACGATCGTCGCGGGCACCAGGTGCCGGGGCAGCACCTCGCGCAACCGCCGGTCCAGCGCCTCGGTGTCGATGTGGTGCCCGGCGGCGGGGCTGACGTAGGCGACCAGTCGGGCACCGGTGCTGCCGTCGCGGACCACCGCGACGGCCTGCGCCACGGATTCCTGTGCGATGAGCGCGGATTCGAGCTCGCCGAGTTCGATGCGGACACCGCGCAGCTTCACCTGGAAGTCGTCGCGGCCGAGGTATTCGAGCTCGCCGCGTCCGGTGGAGCGCACGATATCGCCGGTGCGATAGAGCCGCTGCCCGGGTGCGCCGAACGGGTCGGCGACGAAGCGCGCCGCGGTGAGCCCGGCCCGGCGCGTGTATCCGCGCGCGAGCGTCGCGCCCGCGAGGTAGAGCTCGCCCGGCATTCCCGCCGGAACGGGCCGCAGGAAGGCGTCGAGCACATGCGCCGCTACGCCCCAGGCGGGTGCGCCGATCGGCACCGAGGCCGTATCGCGTGCGTCGATCGCGTGGCGGGTGACGGCGACGGTCGCCTCGGTCGGACCGTAGAGGTTGTCGTGGCTCGCGCCCGGTGCGATGCGCGGCAGCGCGGCGGCGAGTGCGGGCGGCAACGCCTCACCGGCGAGCAGTACGCGACGCACGCTCGCCGCCATGGGCGCGTCGACCGCCCGCTGGTGGGCGGCGAGGGTGGAGGGCGTGAACTGCACGGTCGTGACGCCGTATTCGTCGATCGCGCGCGCCAACTCGGCCGGGTCGCTGTCGGCGCCGGATCCGTCGAGGACGAGCGCGGCCCCGACCGTGAACGGCCACAGCACTTCCCAGGCCGAGACATCGAAGGTGAGGGTGGTCTTGCGGACGACCACATCGGTGTCGTCGAGCCCGTGCGTGTGCCGCATCCAGGCGAGGTGCGCGCAGACGGCGGCATGCGGGACCCCCACCCCCTTCGGCTGTCCGGTGGACCCGGAGGTGAACAGCACGTACGCCAGGTTCTCCGGGCGCAGCGGGGCGAGTCGCTCGGCATCGGTGACGGTGGCACCCGACTCCCGCGCCAGATCGAGCTCGTCCAGGTGGATGACCCGGATGCCCGCCGGAGCGTCGAATCCGCTACGGCGCGTGGTGAGTACGCATACCGGCCGTGCGATGTCGAGGACCTGTTCGTGCCGCGCACGCGGGTGCTCCGGATCCAGCGGCAGATACGCGCCACCGGCGGCCAGCACCGCGTGGACGGCGACGATCTGTTCGGGTGCCGGTCCGAGGGCCAGTGCCACCACCTGCTCCGGACCGACTCCGAGCGCGATCAGCTTGCGCGCCAATCGATTCGAGACGCTGTGCAGGTCCGCGTAGGTCATGCGGGTTTCGGACCCGAGCAGCGCGGGTGCCTCCGGTGAGCGCAGCGCCTGGTCGGCGAAGAGCGCGGCCAGCGTGGCGGGCGCGGCGTCCGCGTGCGCGGGGCGAACACCCACGAGCCGCTCGATCTCGTGCGGTGCCGCGAGATCGATGCGGGCGATCGGTGTGTGCGGCGTGCGTGCCAGCCGCTCCAGCAGCCGGATCAGTCGATCGCGATGCGAGCGATGCGTTCCGACGACGGCGACGCGCCACCCGCGCTCCGCCCGATCGTCGACGCAGACGACGAATTCCGCTCCCGCTCCGGAGTATTCGATGGGCACCGCGTCGCCGACACGGTCGACGGCCCCGCCGCCGACCATGCGCACGGCCAGCGGCCAGTGCCCGTACACCGGCGCATCCGCCCACGGCTCGTCGATATCGGCGATATAGCGGTGTCGCCGCGCCTTGCGCAGCTCGCGTCCCACCTGCTTGGCGATCGAGTCGAAGCTCTCCTGTGCGGCGACCGTAATACGTATCGGCACGGTGGTTTCCGCGTTGTCCAGGGCGACCACGCATGCGCCCGTGCGCGTCGTGCGCGCGGCGTAGACGGCCAGCGCGGCCAGCATCACCGCCGGTGCGCCGCCGCCGCAGGTGCGCGCGAGCCGGGCGAGTTCGCCCGCCGCACCGACTGTCGCCCAGATAGCCTGGGCGCTTGCGCCCGAATCACGCTCTGCCGCAGTACCTGTCGTCCCGATAGCCGTATCGGCGGGCACCTCGGGCCGGGCGGTGTCGGCGAGGCGCTGTTCCCAGAATTCGCGGTCGGTGGCCCACGCCCCGGATTCGCGGTACCGGTGTTCGATATCGACCCGGTGCGCGGTCGCACCGAACGGCGGGGTCGACTCGGGTGTGCCGGAGGCACCGTTCAGGACGGCGTGTACCCGGGCGACGACGGCGAGTATCCCGGCTTGGTCGTTGACCAGCCGGTGGTAGCGCTGATACCAGCCGAGGCGGCCGTCGACCATCCGGAAGACGGCATGTGTGTAGAGCGGGCCGTTGGCGATATCCATTGCGCGCGACCGCTCTTCGGCCAGCCATGCGGAGAGGAAATCGGTGTCGTCGATGGCGTCGAAGACGAGAACCGGCGCGGCCGCTTCCTCGTACACCCGCACCGCGCCGTCGTCGTCGCGAAAGGCGCTGCGCAGCACCGGGCATTCGGCCATGACGGTCTCGATGGCCTCGATCAGCGCGGTCGCCGTCAGCGAGCCGGACAGTTCGAGATACAGGTCCACGGTGCGATCACCGACGGCCAGCGCGGCCCGTTCGGCGTCGCTGGGAACCCGGACGACGGTGGTGTCGGCGCGGGCGGTGTCAGCGATAGTCATGGAATCCTTGTCCGGTCTTGCGGCCGAAATGCCCCTCGGCCACGAGGGCCGCGAGGGCGGGTGGAATGCGGTAGTGGTCCGCGCCGGTCTCGCGGCGCAGCACCTCGATGGTGTCGGCGACGTTGTCCAAGCCGATGAGGTCGGCGGTGCGCAGCGGGCCCATACGGTGGCCGAGGCAGCGTTCGAACAGGGCGTCGACGGTCTCGGCGGTCTCGCCCGCGTCGAGCAGCGCGGCGGCCTCGGCGATACTCAGCATGAGCACCCGGTTCAGGACGAAACCGGGTCGGTCGCCGACGACTATGGCCTCTTTGCCGAGCGCGGTGAGCAGATCGGTGGCGCGCGACAGGGTCTCGGGCGAGGTCTTCGCGCCGCGCACGACCTCCACCGCGTCGGTCAACGGGGCCGGATTCATGAAGTGCAGGCCCAGTACCAGGTGCGGGCGGCCGGTCGCGGCGGCCAGCCGGGCGATGGGGATGGCCGAGGTGGCGGAGGCGAGTACGGTGTCGGCCGGGCAGATCCGGTCCAGCTCGGCGAAGAGCTTCTCCTTCGCCTCGATGTGCTCGACGGCGCATTCGATGACGAATTCGACCGCGTCGAGCTCCTCGATACGGTCGGTCCAGCGCACGCGACGAGCCGCCTCGAACGCGGTGCGCCGGTCTCCGCGCCCCAGCAACAGGGCCAGGCGGACGGCCTCGTTCAGGCCGCGCCGAGCCCGCCGCACGGCGGCCGGATCGGGTTCGACCACAATCACATCGCGGCCCGCCTGGGCGAGGCATTGCGCGATACCGGCACCCATGGTGCCCGCGCCGATCACCGCCACGACTCCGGTCATCGGGTCACCTCCGCTTCCGTCACGCAGCGCAGTGCGATATCCGGCACCGGATCCTGTGGCGTCTCCAGCAGGCCGCGTCGCAGCCGGATCAGGTCGGTGAGCATGTGCCGGGCCGTCGATTCGTCGAAAAGCTCTGTGGCGTAGTCCAACCGCAGCACGGTGGGATCCTCGGCCGACGGGGCGAGGACCAGCTCCGCGCCCTCCGAGCCGGTGTCGCCGAAGCGCAGCGCGCCCGCACCGGCCGGACCCGTGGACGCGGCGAGCGCCGCGGCGGCGCGTTCGAGCAGTTCGGCCCCGGTGGGTTCGTCGCCGAGATCCATGCGGGCCACACCGGTCGCCAGTCCCACCGCCACCTCGTCGGAGCCGGAGTACCAGCTGAGCAGCGCCACCCAGGCGGCGAGCAGATCGGCGTCGGCGGGCGCGGTGTCGAGCCGCTCGTGCACGCTGCCCACGGTGTAGCGGGCGGCCCCGCGCGGGCGATCTGTCGGAATATCGAGCGCCGCAACCGATTCCACCGCTGTCGGGGCGCTGGGTGCGACGACGACCAGTTCCTCGATCGACCGATCGGGGGCCGACTCCACGACCTCGGAGAGGATTTCCAGGAAGGCCGTCGCGAAGCCCGCGGCGGTGCGGCGCGTGAACAGTTCGGTGCTGTACTCGAAGCAGGCCAGCATGTCGTGCTCGTCGCTGCGGTCGTAGGTGACCAGGCTGAGATCGAATTTGGCGGTGCCGGGCGGCAATCCGCCGAACGCGTTGTGGATGGAGTGGTCCAGGTCGAAGAACTCCGTCTCGCCGCCGCTGAGCGGGTTGGCCGCTCCGGTGCTGGTGAGATCCTGGTGCACGTAGAGCACATCGAAGATCGGGGTTCGGGACTGGTCCCGCTGATCGTCGAGCGCGTGCACCACCCGTTCGAACGGGATTTCCTGATTCTCCAACGCGCCCAGGACGATTCCGCGCACCCGTTCGAGAAGATCGCTCAGCGTCGCCGGACCGGAGAGGTTGGCGCGCAGGGCGACGGTGCTGTTGAAGAAGCCGATGAGCCCTTCCAGTTCGCGTCGGGTGCGGCCGGTGGTCGGCGTGCCGACGACGAGATCGCGCTGTCCGCTGCGTCGGGCCAGCAGCAGGTAGAACGCGGCCAGCAGCACCACGAACAGCGAGACCGATTCCCGTTTGGCGACGACGCGCGCCGCGGCGAGCAGTGCCGCCGGGACGGTGAACGGCTCCAGGTCCCCGACGAAGGTCTTGCGCGCGGGTCGTGGAAAGTCGGTGGGCAGCCGCAGTTTCGGCGCGCCGCGCAGCACGTGCACCCAGTACTCGAGTTCGTGGTCGAGCGCTCCGGAGTCGAGCAGTTCCCGATGCCAGCGCGCGTAGTCGCGGTAGCGGATCGGCAGCGGTTCGAGTTCGGCGCTGCGGCCCTGCTGGCGGGCGGCGTAGAGCACCGGGATCTCGCGGGCGAGAATGCCGGGGGTTTGGCCGTCGGTGACGCAGTGATGGCACACCACCTGCAACACATGGGTATCCGGGGCGAGGGTCACCACCAGCACCCGCACCATGGGGTCGCGAGCGAGATCGAAGGGCCGGACGGCGGCCGCGCCGATCAGCTCCCGCGCACTGGCCACGGGATCGGCGTCGCCGGAGACATCCACCACCCGGAAGAAGTCACCCAGCGCGGGCCGCACCCGCACCGCGGGCAGGCCGTCGACCTCGACGAGGTTGTAGCGCAACGGTTCGTGGCGTTCGGCGAAATCCTCGAACGTGCCCTTGACGACGGCCGGGTCGAGCGGGCCGCGCAAGACGTTGACCACCGGGTAGTTGTAGAGGGTCGTATCGGGAACGAGCTGGTGGTGGAACCACATGCGCTCCTGTCCGGGCGACATGACGAGTTCGTCGGTGCGGGTGATCGGCGGCAACCCGCGCGGGCCGGGGCTGACCTCGGGCGTGACGGGGCGCGCGCCTTCGCGCAGCAGTTCGGCGAAATCGGCGACCTTGGGCCGCTCGTAGACGTCCAGGAGTTTCGGCCGAAAGCCGAAGGCTTCCTCGACGCGCTCCACCAATTGCACGGCGATGATGGAGTTGCCGCCGACGTCGAAATAGTCTTCCTCCGGGCCGATTTCGGCCTCCGCGTGCAGCAGCTCCCGCAGCACCTCGGACAACCACTGCGTCGCGTCCGACGGCACCGGCAGCGCGGGGCGTTCGGATGGGGCGGGGGTTTCGGCGGGGGCGGGCTCGTCGTGGTGCGCCGCCGTCGGCAGTTCGACCCAGCACCGCGTGCGGTGCAAAGGGTGCCCGGGCAGCCGCACGCGGCGGCCGTCACCGGTGTGCACCTGTTCCCAGTCGAGTTCCACCCCGCGCTCGTAGAGCCGACCGAGGATACCAAGCGGGTCTGCGGAAGCGATTGAGCCGAAGAGGATTTCCGCATCCTTGCGGTCGGCGAGATCCTCGGCGAGATACCGGCCGAGCAGGCCGTCCGGACTGGGATCGACGAAGAGGACCGGCCCGTCGCGCAACAGCGTCTCGGCCGCGGCCACCAGCCGGGCCCGGTCCACTGTCGGCGTCCGCGCCGCCGCGTTCAGTTCGGCGGGGTCGACGGCCTCACGCGATCCGAGCAGATAGCGGGCGGCGAATTTCGACGCTCCTCCGCTGAGCACGGCCGCGAAGTGAATTCCGCTGGCGCGCAACCGATCGTGCACCGCGATCTGGGCCGCTAGCACGTCGGCGACCGCGCCCGTGGCGGGCAGCTGCGCCGGGAGTGCGCTGCCGACCTGCCCCGCGGGCTGCGCGCCGGGCGAGAGCAGCAACGCTACGCGCGGCGCGACCGGAAGCGCACCGTCCGGGCTGACGGCAGCGCCGCGAGTTTCGAGCTGGCGCGCCAATTCCGTTGTGTCGGTGGCGCATACCGCGATGCGATGGCCGAAGTGCGCCCGCCCGTGTGCGAGCGTGAACGCGACATCCGCGAGATCGAAGGAGCTCTCTCGCAAGCGATGCGCCAGGGTTTCACACAGTTCCGCGAGCGCCGCCGGTGTCCGCGCCGATACCGGGACCAACTGCCGCACCGGTTCGTTGACGACCTCGGACACTTCGTCTTCCGGCCGTCGCACCGGTTCGCCATGAACCTCGGAGCCTTCGCTTTCCAGGCGCGCGCTCTCACCCTGCGGCGTATCGGGTGCCTGTTGCACCACGCAGTGCGCATTGGCGCCGCCCAGGCTGTACGAGCTCACTCCCGCCAGGCGCGGCCTGTCACCCTCCCATGCGCGTGGGCTCGTGACCACTTCGATTCCAGCTGCCGCGAGGTCGAGATCACCGGTGGGACGGTGGAAGTGCAGGGATGGGAAGAGCTCACCGTGCGTGACCGACAGCACCGCCTTCACCAGGCCCGCGACGCCCGCGGCGTGGTCGAGGTGGCCGATATTGGTTTTGACCGATCCGATCGGCAGTGGTGTTTCGCGTCCGGCGAAGGCGGTGCGCAGGCCCTCGAGTTCGACGGCGTCGCCCAGGCGGGTGGCCGAACCGTGCGCTTCGAGGTATCCGGCGTCACGGGGATCGGCCCCCGCCTTGCGCCACGCGCGCTCGATGACCCGGGCTTGGGCCGCGGCGCTGGGAGTGCTGATGGTGACGGCGGCATGCCCGTTGTGCAGGACCGCGCTGCCCCGGATGACGGCGTAGACGGGCGCACGGTCCGCGCGGGCACGCGCCAGGGTGGTCAGCAGCAGCGCCGCCCCGCCCTCGCCGGGTACGGTGCCGTCGGCGTCGGCGTCGAAGGCGCGGACCTGGCTGCCCGGTGAGGCGATCTCGGTCATGGTCTGCATGGTCCACGCCGGAGACCCGTTGGCGCGCACGCTGATTCCGCCCGCCAGCGCGTAGTCCGCATCGCCGCCGCGCAGTTCGCGGCAGGCGTGGTGGACGGCGATGAGCGAGGCGTTGCAGCCGCTGTCCACGGCATAGCACGGGCCGTCGAAGCCGAGCAGATGCGCGATGCGGGCCGGGGTGCCGAAGGGCAGATTGCCCAGCATGGCAAGGGGTCCCGGATCGACGGCCATGGCGTGATAGGAGGGCATGGGCGCGCTGAAGACCACGGCGGTCGTGGCCGCTCGCAGGGTGGCCGGGGCGTATCCGGCGTCCTCGATGGCCTGGTGCGCCAACTCCAGGGCGATGCGCTGTTGCGGATCCATCAGCGCCGCTTCGCGTTTGGACAGGCCGAAGAAGGCGTGGTCGAAGCTGTGAATATCGGTCAGGTGCCCCATGGGCAGGTAGTGGACGCGGCGGTCCAAGGCGGTCGCCTCGGCGCGCGACTCCGGCATGGGGCCGATGCTGTCGCGTCCAGCGGCCAGATTGGCGCGGAACTCTTCCAGGTTCGCCGCCTCGGGGAAGCGTGCGCCGATGCCGATGACGGCGATGTCGTTGTCGCGCGGTGCTGGTGCGGTCACGATGTCCTTCACACCTCGAATGCCAGGGGAACGTGCGATGCGGGGGCGCCGTCGTCGGGCCGCGCCGGGTCGGCCGAGAGCGCGGCGGCCTGTGCGGCCACGGTGTCCAAGTCGAAGAGCAGGCCGACCGAGATCGCGCCCGGCCAACGCGCCTCCAGCCGCATGTGCAAGGCCACCACGCGATGGGAGTTGCCGCCCATGTCCAGGAAGCGGTCCTCGCGGTCGAACTCGTCGTGCAGCAGAACCTCCGACCAGATATCGCCGACGGCCCGCTCGGTCTCGCTCCAGTCGTCGCGCGAAACCGATTGCCGCGCCGGGGAATCGGTCAGCCGGGCACGCAACGCCGCCTCGTCGAGCTTGCTGCTGCCCGCCGTGATGGGCAGGGCGTCGACGCAGACGAACCGGCCCGGAACCGACTCGGGCACCAGGCGTTCGGCACAGAATCCCGCCAACGCGCTCGGTCCCGGCGGCACCGCCGCGTGGTCGACGGGCACCCAGAACGCGGCCAGGTACACCTCGTCGTCCTCGTCGGTGGCGGGCAGCACGACCGCCTCCGCGACGGCGGGATGGTATTCCAGCACCGCCCGCACCGCGCCACATTCGACCCGCACCCCGCGCACCTTCACCTGACTGTCGGCGCGGCCGTGGAATTCGATATCGCCCTGGGCGTCCAGGCGCGCGAGGTCGCCGCTGCGGTACATGCGCGTGCCCGGCACGGCGGCGAAGGGGTCGGCCACGAATCGGGTCGCGGTCAGCGCGGGGCGGGCCGCGTAGCCGTCGGCGATCTGCTCACCGCCCAGGTACAGATCGCCGCGGGTGCCGCGGCGAACCGGACGCAGTCGGCTGTCCAGGAGATGGGCCGTGGTGCCCGCGGCCGGTGTGCCGATCGGCACGACCTGGCGCGGGGCGTCGGCGACGATATGGGCGGTGCAGGTGATGGTCGCCTCGGTGGGGCCGTATTCGTTGTGCAGGGCCACGCCCGGCAGTACTTCGCGGTGCTCGTCGACCAGGCGCGGTGGGAGCGCTTCACCGGCCAAGGTCACGACGCGCAGGGTGGGGCGCAGACCGCCCAGCCGCGGCAGCAGCAACCGGTAGAACGACGGCGTCGCGAGGAAGTGCGAAATGCCTTGGCGGCGGGCGAGATCGGCGACCGCGTCGACATCGCGCACGATCCCGGCGTCGGGCAGGACGGCGGTGCCGCCGACCGCGAGCGGCCACAGCAGGCCGAGCAGTGAGCCGTCCCAGATCAGGCGCATGGCCGAGAAGACGACGAGCGCGCCGTCGGCGTCGGTGGTGTCGCGGGCCGCGAGCATGGCGGCGACGTTCGCGCGCGAGACGACCACGGCCTTCGGTACACCCGTGGAGCCGGAGGTGGTGATGACGTAGGCGGGGGCGCGCCGCATGGGCTCGCTGGGCAGCGGCAGGTTGGGTGGATCCTGTCGCGTGGCGATATCGATCGGTACCGGTCCGCCGGTCGCATCCGCCAGGGCCGCCGCCGCGCCGCCCGGGGTGAGCGGGTGGCCGCCGTCGATGAGCACCGCGGCACAGTCCACCGCCTCCAGTACCGCGCCGAGGGCGGATTCGCCGCCGTGGCCGGGTTCGACGACGCACCACGCCGCCGCGGCGCGAAGGGCCGCGAACATGCCGATCACGGTGTCCAGGCTCTGTTGCTGATAGACGATGACCGTCTGCCCCGGCCGCACCCCGGCCGCGAGCAGTCGACGCGCGAGAGCCGCTGTCTCGGTATCGAATTCGCGGTAGGTGAGGGACCGCTCCCCCACCACGACGGCGGTGCGATCGGGCACCCGCGCGGCCTGGCGCAGCACGCGGGCGAGCAGGTCCGCGGTCATCGCCGCACCTCGACATGGCCGGTGCCGCCGATATTCTCGGCCGGTACGGAGCAGACGAGCAGAATACGGTCGCCGTCGGTCTCGGCGACTTCGAAACCGGCGAAGCGCAGTGTCACGAGCATGACCCGATTCACCGGTGTGGCAACGAATTCCGCGGCGGCGCGCGATCCCGCCGCCTGTGCCCGGCGCACCACTTCGGCGATGAGCGCCGTGCCGACGCCGCGCGACATGACCCGGCAGGACATGAGCAGCAGGCGCAGCACCGTATCGCCGCCGCGCCGTTCGGTCACAGCCAGTCCGATGGTGCCGTAGCCGCCGAAGCGGTCGGCGAGCGAGGCGACGAGCACCTCGTGGCGCGGGGAGGCGCACAGCGCCCGCAGTTCGTCGATATCGAAGGTGATGCCGGTGGTGTTGAGTTGATGGGTGCGCTCGGTCAGTTCATGCGCGCGCACCAGATCCGCCTCGGTGGCCTCGCGCACGGTCATGACCAGGTTGAGCGAGGCGAGGAAATCCGCGTCCGAACCGGTGAATTCGGTCTGCGAGGCTTGGCGTTGGCGCTCCGCGCGGTACAGCGACCGACGCTCGCGGGCCTCCGGCGTCGCGGTGGCCGGGGTGAATTCGGCGAGGTCTGGCAGATCGGCGATGCGTTCGGCCGCATAGCAGCGCACCTCGGGGAGGGCGGCGGCCACCTCGGCCAGCTCGACCGGGTCGTTGTCGATGAAGGCGATGGTGTCGCGGCCGATGTTCAGGGCGGCGGCGATGCGGCGGATGGCCTCCGATTTGGGCCCCCAGCTGATCTCGATGGCCGAGAACATCTCCTCGATGCCGTGCGCGCGCAGATGCGCCGTGGCGGCGGCCGGTTCGCCGCGGCTCGCGACGGCGTGCAGGATGCCGCGTTCGTCGAGAGTGCGGATCGCGTGCAGCGCTTCGGGTTTCGGCGTCCCGCCGTCGGATTCCAGGACGACGCCGGGCCACACCGTATCGTCGAGATCCCAGACCAGGCATTTCACTGTCTGTGCCATGCTCATACCCTTCGCAGCAGTCCGGCGCTCCAGGCGGCGACCGGGCTGCTGTTCAACAGCAGCGCGTACTCGCCGGACGCCCGGGTGGTCGCGGCGGCCTCCAGATTCACCAACATGTCCATCGAGCCCAGATGACCGTAGGCCGCGAGATTGGCGCGGCAAACCTTGTCGACCGGACGGTCCAGGGCCTCCTCCCAGAAGGCGAAAGCGCCGGACGACAGATTCTGCATGAGGATCGGGCCCACCGCGTGGTCGCTGATTCCGTTGCGGCGCAACAGTTCCGGAACGATGGTGTCGAATCGCTTCTTGCTCTCGACGGCGAGCCGGAAGGAGTAGGTGGACTCGTCGGCGCACTCTTCGACCCAGGCGTCGGCGTCGATATCGCGGTAGTCGATGCGGAACAGGTCCGCGTATTTGCCTTCGCTGCGCACGATCTGGTCGACGAACTCCCAGCGGGCGGGACCGTCGGCGGTGACCAGGACGGCGGCCGCGCCGTCACCCAGCAGTGTCATCGGGGCGCGATAGCGGTGGCGGGTAGGCGTTTTGGCCGCGGTGACCACGAGTACGGTGCGGCAGTGCGGGTCGGCGCGCACCAGGCTCGCGGCGAGAGTCAGTGCGGCGGAGACGGATACGCAGCCGAGATCGCCGACGGCGGTGGTGAAGGCACGGGTCGCGCCGAGGCGGTGTTGGAGCCGGGTGGCCTCGGAGGCCAGCAGGTACTGCGGCGCGCGGCCGGTGACCAGCAGCAGGGCGTCGACGGCGGCGGGTTCGAGCGCGGCCGCGTCCAGTGCCGCGCGCGCCGCCTCGGCCGCGAGATCGACCTCGGTCATGGCGTCGGCGGTGTGCACGGTGTCGATGCCGAGGGCCAACGCGTGGTCGCGGCGGTTCGCGGGCAGTTCGGCCAGCTCCGGCAGCGTGGCGATCTCGGCGGTGGTGTCGGGGAACCAGGTCGCGACCGGACCCAAGCGCACGTGGTCGGTCACGATCGCGCACCTCGCAGCGCATACTCGCCCATGGTCACTTCCGCGACCTCCCGTGCTCCCTCGATGATCTGCATGACCTTGGCGTCTCGGTAGAACCGGCCGATCCGACTGTCCGGCGCGCACCCGGCCGCGCCCAGGATCTGCACGGCGCGTTCGCTCACGGCGGCCGCGGCGGCGGCCGCGCCGTATTTGGCGGCGATGGTGGCGATCAACGCCTCCGGTGCTCCGGCGCTGCGTGCCGCGGCGGCGCGTTCGCACAACGCTTGTGCGCCTTCGACATCCGCCCAGCAGCGGCCGAGGGTGGCGCGGATCAGTTGATGGTCGGCCAAGGCGGTGCCGCCCTGAACGCGGGTGGCGGCGTGTGCGGCCGCGTCGTCGAGGCAGGCGCGGGCCAGCCCGACAGCTCCCCAGGCGACGGTGTAGCGGCCGTGGTCGAGGGCGGTGCCGACGACATGGGAGAGCCCGAATCCCGGCGGTGCGATCAGCCTGGTGGCGGGTACGCGCACGCGGTCGAATCGGATGGTCGCCAGGCGGGTCCCGCGCAGTCCGAGACCACTCTCGGCGGGCTCGACGACGACCCCGGGCAGTTCCCGCTCCACCAAAGCGGCGCACAGGCCGCCCGGCGCACGACCGAGCACGAGGTAGACGTCGGCGCGCTGGCCGAAGGTGACCCACAGCTTGGTGCCGGTGATCACGAAGTCGGGCCCGTCCGGCTCGACAGTCGTTGCGACAGCGGACAATTCGGTGCCCGCTCCGGCTTCGGTGGCGGCGAGCGCGGCGATGGCGTCGCCGGAGGTGAGTCGCGGCAGCCACTCGCCCCGCTGCGCGGCCGTACCCCACCGGTGCACCGCGGCGGTGACCATTCCGTGCACCGTGAGCAGTGACCGCAGACTCGTGCACGCCTGCCCGAGCGTCGCGGCCAGCTGCCCGAGTTCCCGCGGGTCGATCCCCTCGCCGCCGACGGCGACGGGCCGATCCGCGGTCAGGACGCCGCTGCGCGCGGCGAGTTTCACCACATCGTCGGGGAGTCCGTCTCGATCCCAGCGCGCGGCGTCCGAAATCGCCGCCCGCACAAGCTCGTCCACGTCGATCATGCGCGCTCGGCCCGCTTGCGTTCGACGAACGCGGCGGCCCGAGCCGCACTCCGGAAATTGTCGAGCTCGAGATCGTCGACGTCGACCTCGATCCCATAGGTGTTCTCGACGTGCACGACGATCTCCAGCGCCCGCAGCGAATTCACCAGTCCGAGTGCGAAAATATCGTCCTCGGCGGCCAATTCGTGCTCCGCCATCGACCCGAAGTAGGCCAGCAACTCCTTCGTCAACTCCGCGCCGCGCGCCCCGGCCCGCTCCAGATCCTCCACGCCATACCCTCTCGCCGTCCGCTCACGACGAGTCCTCCCGTCCGCGCCGTGTGTACAACACCAGACCATCGCGGCGGAGCCCCGAACAAGCCCCGGATTCCACGGGCAGTCGGTTACCGGGCAGTGTTCACCTCGCCTTCACCCGGCCGTCGCCGTCTCGCGCACCGCCTCGGCCACGGCCCGGAAATCCTTGCGCAGAATGTGCGAATGGTTGCTAGCGACCTTCGCGCTGACCTTCACATTGGGGTTGTTGGCGAGCACCGGATCCAGCGAGGTGCGCACCTGTTCCATCTCCCCCTTCTCGCTGCCGAGGCTGTCCCCGGTGGCCAGGACGAACCGCGTCGGGCAGGTCAACCGCTCCAGCACCGGCACACCCGCCGCCGCGAACTCATTGGCATCGATACCGATCTCGGCGTGCTGCGCCGCGCTCATCCGCGCCGCCATCCCGAAAGGCCGCACCAAGGGCAAGAAAAACCGCATGCGGTGGAACAGCTTTCGAATCCGCTCCCGTCCCTCCTCACCGGTCAACCCGAACGGCGCGGCATCCACGACCACCACGCCCAGAGCCCGCTCCGGATTCCGCTCAGCCCAGTTCCACGCGGCAATCCCGCCGTAGGACCAGCCCACCAACAGCGCCCGCTCCACTCCCCGCGCCGCGAGCACCGCGTCGATATCGTGCAGGGACGTCTCGAAGGAGTAGTCGGCCGACGTCTTCGACTTACCCCGAGCCCGCATGTCGTAGGTGATGTGCCGATAGCCCGGCCCGAGTTCGACGATGACCTTGCGCCAGTGCTTCTGGTCGGCGTAAGCGCCATTGAGGTAGAGCACGGGAACCCCCGAGCCGCCGGTATCGGTGACAGCCAGGGCGGTATCGCCGACGGGCACCAGGCCGGTGAAAGAGGAAGTGGTCGCGTTGTTCGCTGCGTTGTTGTTCATGTCCAGTACTGTCGCCAACCCGACTGATACCGACCTGATCCCAACCTGACACGCCCCCTGACACCGCATGCGGCGATGACTGCCGCGCGAATTCGCCTGCGCCACAGCCTTTGCCATATGCATGATCGAGTCATATGATTGAGTCATATGATTGAGTCATGCTTTCCCAAGCGGCAAACATGCTCGGCGCGCTCTCGCTCGTGGTGTCGTCGCAAGTGGCCGCGTCGGTCAAGGACGCGGGTGACCTCACGGGAGAGGACGCGGCGGTCATTGTGCTGCTCGGCGTGGAATCGATGACCATCACCGCGATCGCCGACGCGACTCAAGTCACCCACAGCGGGGCCGTGCGGATGGTGGACCGGCTCGAACGGGCCGGTCTGGTCCGGCGCGGCCGGGGTGAGGACGGGCGCACGGTGGTCGTGTCGCTGACCGCGGCTGGTGTCGCACAGCGCGATCGCGTGCTCGCGGCCCGGGCCGACCTGTTGGATTCCCTCCTGACCTCGATCACGGCCGCGGAGCGCGCCGTGCTCGCCGAGCTGCTGCGAAAGATCTTGCGAGCCGCGATATCCACCCCCGCCGCCGCCGTGCGCGCGTGCCGGTTGTGCGACGAGGAAAGTTGTGTCCCGCTGGGCTGCCCGGTCGAGGACCGATACCAGGAGATGCTCGACGATGGCGACTCGAACTGACCTGATTCAGACCCGTTCCGTACCGTGGTGGGCGATCGCCGCGATGATCGGTTCCGCGGCATGCTGGGGCTCGGCGACCGTGATGAGCCGTGACCTGCTCGAAGTGTTCACACCCACCGCACTACTCGTGGTCCAACTCGCGGCGAGCCTGCTCGCACTGACCCTCATCGCACTGCCGGAACACCCGACCCGGCACTTCGGCACCGACCTCCGCCGCGCCTCCCTGGCGGGCGTGTTCGAACCGGGCCTGACCTATGCCATCGGCCTCGCGGGACTCGCACTCACCACAGCCGGAAACTCCTCGGTGATCAGCGCCACCGAGCCCTTGATCATCCTCGTCCTCGCCTGGATGTTCCTCCATCAGCGCCCCACCCCGCGCGTAACCATCGCCGTACTCGTCGCCGCGGCCGGACTCGTCCTCGTATCCGGCGACCCCACGGTGACCTGGACAACGCCGAGCCAGGTCTTGGGCGACGTCCTGGTCCTGATCTCCACCGGCTTCGCCGCCACCTACGTAGTGGTCACTTCCCGTTTCTCCCAAAGGATTCCACCCGCCACCATGGCCACCGCACAGCAGGCGGTAGGCCTGACCCTCGCGGTAGCACTACTCCTCTGCCTCCAATTGACGGGAATCGCAGAGCAGCAATGGCATTCGATAGATCCCCCAACCCTCGCCTACGCAGCGGCATCCGGAGTGGTGCAATACGCCCTGGCCTTCTGGCTCTACCTCGTCGGCCTGAAATACCTCCAACCAGCCGTAGCAGGCCTCTGGCTGACCCTCACCCCCGTATTCGGCATCGCCGGAGCCTTCATCTGGCTAGGCGAAATCCCCACACCATTGATGGTCCTCGGCACAACGATCGTCCTCGGCGCATTGATCGCCACCCGAGACGGACGTTGATGAGCGGCAACGCCAATCCGGTCGCGAATGCCGTTCACATCAGCGTCGTGCACGATAGCCCTGTGAACCGAGAATTGCCCGAAGGCGAATCACTACTTCTGCGGACGGATTTCAGCGACGACGCGGCCTGGCAAGAGACGCTCGACGCAGTCAACCAGCCCTACGAAAGCGAAGGCTACGAGTACGGGCTCACCGTCGTCGACTCCCCCGAATTCCAGGCAGCGACAACCGAAGACCTCCCGAAACTCCTCACCTCGCAGTACTACGTCTACATCGTCGACGAACTCACAATCCGCGACCCGGAGCACCCGCTGCTGGCAGTCGAATGCGACGGCGACGGTGAACCCGGCGCGGGCCTGCCGAGTTTCCGGATCCTGCCACGTGAAGTAGCGCTGGCCGAGGTCAACCTCACGCTCGCGAACATGGACTTCGAGGATTTCGCATCGGCAGTAGACGCGGACAAGGTGTTTCGCGGCTTCTAGCGATGTAGCGCCGCCAGCAGCATCGGGAGCGAGCGGTGCAGTTCACGTTCCCACTACGGTGGGCTGTGCGTTCCGGCGGTCAGGCCCCCGAGGGGAACTCGGCGCACAGACCGTCGAGTTCGGGAACAGCGGCTCCCGGGAAGTGACCACCTTGACCTCGTCCAGGTTGGTGAGATGGTCTTGACACGCGCGCTTCGACCACACCGAGACCCCGACGAGGAGCTCGAGCGAATCCACTCCGCAGCAGGTTGTCGGCAACCACTGGCACACTTGGCCTTTATGACGGGTGGCGGGGAAACCATAGCGCTCAAAGTCGGAGCGAGTCTCGTGGGTCCGGCTGGCCGAACGGCCTGGCGCAAGCTGCGGCCAGACTGCTCACCGCAAGGTTTGGCACGGGCCGCAAATGATCTCGCATACGCAGTTCGGCAGAGTGAGGCGTGCCTGCGAAACCAGCTTCGAAGTGGGGCAGGAATAGCCATCGGCTTGCAGCTCCGAGAACTCGGACCTGCGACTGGAGAGCCACAATCAGGTGTCGCGCTGGATTCCTTCGAGCAGACCTACCAGGAAGGCTCAACTCCTCGTCGACTGCTTGTCCTAGGTCAGCCGGGTGCAGGCAAGACAGTCACCGCGAACCAACTCGTGCTCGATCTTCTCGCTCGGCGGGCGACGCTCACGGACCCGATACGGGCTGAAACGCCAGTGCCCGTACGGGTAAGCCCTTCCGGCTGGGACGGAAAGCGAGCGTTTTCAGCATGGCTGGCAGAGCAACTGACGAGCGAGTATCAGGTGGCCCCACGGGTCGCTGATGCCTTGGTAAGTAACGGTCACATCCTTCCAGTTCTCGACGGTCTCGATGAGATGGACCCGGAGGACGGTGAGCCGACTCGTGCATGCGATGCCTTGAAGCTGCTCAGTACAACTGCTCCATGGAGCTCCAGACCCCTCATACTGACGTGCCGCGCTAACGACTTCCACCGCATCCGCGAGTGCGGGGCATTTCCTCTGGTTGACGCCAAAATATACGTTTTGCAGAGCCTTGATTCGTCCGACATTTGGCTCGAACTCGAGAATTACCGCGAACGGCACGGATTACCAACCGATGCATGGACTCCAGTTCTGAATCAGATCACCACCAATCCCGAAGGACCTCTCGCCCGCGCATTGGGCTCCCCGCTGATGCTCGGTATGGCCGCAGCATTTCTCAGAACCGGAGGTACAGATGCGTCACTGGCGCTTACAACAGCCCAGGATCTAACTGAAATCGAGGATCTTTTGCTGGGGTCTTTGATCGTGGTCGCAATCGGCGGAATCGATGAAACTTCCCGAGGCCGATCGTATGATGTTCACGCAACACGGGTTTGGCTTGGCAACATAGCCCAACATCTCGAACGAGAGCAACTGGCAGGCCAGGGCTTCACGCTAGATCAGATCTGGCGTATCGCGGGCACCCGCAAATGTCTGACAGTTCATGCACTACTGGCAACTTTGGCGGTCGGCGGTGCCCTAGCTGTTCTCGACACATCCATTGGGGTCGATTGGAGCATAGCAGCCACGACCGCTCTCATCTTCGCCACAATGGCAATGTTGGCGTATGGGATCGATACGAGATCGCAAATACATACCCCAGGTTTTCGAGGTGCTCCCGAACGCTTTGCTTGGAAGGTTCCTGGACACTCGCGATGGCGCAGAGGCTTAAGAGGTGCCGTAATAGTCTGTGGGGC
The DNA here is from genome assembly GCF_044459025.1 of Nocardia sp. NPDC050406. Lineage (NCBI taxonomy): Bacteria > Bacillati > Actinomycetota > Actinomycetes > Mycobacteriales > Nocardiaceae > Nocardia > Nocardia sp. NPDC050406. The sequence continues at coordinate 198,275 of NZ_JBITIM010000005.1, forward strand.
TTCGTTGGTGACCTTTGCTCTGATCACCGGGGCCGCCTGGCTCCTGGCACCCGCAACTTCGGTCCAGGTGGTCGCTTCCCTGTATCTGTTGTTCGTCAGCATTGCGGTCGCGTTTGGAATCATCAGTGGACTACTTGTCGGGTTCACTACGACCTTCGAGGAACGAGTTGCCTTGGGACAGAATGCACGTCGTCCCATTCGCGACGGTCAACTGACTGCTCTGCTTGCTGGTTTGACGGCATTCTTCCTGTTCGGTGGTGCAGGCACTGTCGCGGCGACTCTGGTGCCCGGGAATCAGAACCACGTGGTCAGAATCGGTATCCACTGCGGGGTATGGATGGCCTTTGCCGTCTGGTTTGTTGTCGGGTTTACTGGCCAGCGCTACCTGGCAGCGATGCTCATCTTCAAAGTCACTGGGATCTACGCCAGTCGGCCAGCGCAGTTCTGCGACTGGGCCTGCCGGGCAGGTATCCTGCGGGTCAATGTAGCCAATTATCAATTCCGCCATGCAACCTTCCAGCGATGGCTCGCAAATGAACATTCAACAATGAATCGCTGATTCTACGGCAGCGTCAGCGAAGAGGCCCGGCGCCGACGCCGACCATTGCGCGATCGAGCGCCGTCGGTGAATTACGTTGGGCCGCTGACCATCTTGCCCATGAACGAGCAAGAGGCTGGCCGGTAGTTCGTCGGGCGCGAGCGTGACCGCAAAGCGGCCGAGGCTGTTACCGGTCAGCTGAGTCGTCGAATCGGTCACGCGCCCAATGATGTCAGTGCGGTCCCGGCGATGGAGCCAGGGCCGACATAGCCGTTCACGACTCGCGTACCCGCCACGCCCGGCACACCCATGCTAGGCGCTGCGGCCCCCAATCGATCCAGAAACGTGACCGGGTGAGGGGCGGAATCCGCCTCTGGCTTGGTCGGGCTGACAGGATTTGAACCTGCGACCACTTGACCCCCAGTCAAGTGCGCTACCAAGCTGCGCCACAGCCCGTGGCTTCCGCTTTCGCGGTGCGGGGAGAGATTACCTCAGAGGGGGGCCGGTTTGCCTAATCGGTGGGGGGGTCGGCGTGGTGTGAGGGCTCGGGGTGGGGGTTCGGGGTGAGGGTTCGGGATGCTGGGGTTTGGGTTTGGGGTGGCCTGGTGGGGATTCGGAAATGGCTGCGGGTTTAGCTACTGTGCGGTAGCATCCTGCGGGACATACAGTGGGGCAACGGATTTGGATTGGGGGCGGTGGCGGTGGCGTCATCTGCCGGGAGTGCGAGTGGGGAGCTGCACCCGCCGAGATATCTGCCCGCGCCTATGCGGTGGCATCGGACTCGGGTGTCGTGGCGGGAGTCGTGGCGGTTGGCGGCGGCGGTGGGGCCGCGGGTGCGGGATCGGACGATCATGACCTATCTCGCGACGGGGTTGCCGGGGCAGGACGATGTGGTGGTGGCGCGGCTGCCGCTGGTGAAGTTCGTGGTGGTGCGCAGTCCGGAGTTGGTGCGGCACATACTCGTCACCAATCAGGACAACTACATCAAGTCCTCGGAGTACGACATGATGGCGGTGACGTTCGGGCAGGGGCTCGTCACCGATATGGACGATCGGCGCTACCGGCGCAATCGCCGGGTGGTGCAGCCGATTTTCGCGCGCGCCAATGTCGATCTGCTGGCGGGCCCGATGGTGGAGGCGGCGCAGGGGGCCGCCTCTCGGTTGCGGGCCGCGACCCTCGCCGACGGGACCGTCGACGTGGGGGCCGAGATGAATCGGCTGATGCTGGATATCGTGGCGCGCACCATGTTCGGGACGGATCTGTCGGGGCCGATCTCGAAGATCACGCTGACACGGTTGTTGAAGTTCTTCGGCGTGGGCGTGGCCATGAATGTGAGCCGACCGATGCGGGCGCTGTCGACGTGGGTGGTCCGCCATACCGAGAAACCGGAGCGGCGGGCGGGGTCGCGGCTGCCGGTGCGGGCCATGCGGGCGCTGACGTGGATCACCGCCCCGCACATCATGTTCGAGCTGCGCGGTGTCGAGAAGGCGGTGGACACCCTGATCGCCGATCACCGGTCCGGACGCATCACGCGCAAGGACAATCTGCTCGGCCTGTTGATGGCGGCACGCGATCCGGAGACCGGGCACCGCTACAGCGACCGCGAAATCCACGACGAGCTCATGACTTTCATCGGCGCGGGCATGGAGACCTCGGCGACGGCGCTCACCTGGGTGTGGAAGCTGCTGGCCGAACATCCGGACGCGCGGCGACGGCTGTTCGAGGAGGTCGACTCGGTGTTGGCCGGGCGGCTGCCGACCGCTGACGATGTCGAGAAGCTGGTGTGGGCCAAGGCGATATTCCTGGAGGCCATGCGGCTGCACCCGCCGGTGATGGCGCTCAACCGGGTCGCCAAACACGAGGATGTGCTCGCGGGCTACCGCATCAAGCCCGGCACCAATATCTTGATCAGCACCCACGGCGTCCACTACCACGGCGGAACCTGGGACCGGCCAACGGAATTCGATCCCTCCCGCTATCTGCCCGAGAACATGACGCCGGAGAAGCGGCAGGCGTCGCTGGCGTTCAGCGCGGGCAAACGCATCTGTATCGCACAGAATTTCGCCACCATGGAGGTGGTGTTGGCCATGGCCACCATTGCCCAGCGGTGGGAGCTGGAACTGGCCACCGAAGGCCCGATCCGTCCGCAGTTCTCGTTCATCGGCGCACCGGACAAGCCACTGCGGATGCGGGCGGTTCCTCGTGGCTGACAAGGCGGTCCGACCGATCCATCCGCCGCGCGCCGTCCCGCGGGTGCGGGTGCGCCCGGCGAACAAACGCGATATCCCGGCCATGGTGGAGCTCATCGATGGCGCGTTCCGCACCGATGATCCGTTCGGGGAGTGGATGTTTCCCGACGACGGGCGCCGCGAACGCGGTCAGCCCCGCATGTACCGGGCGATGATCCGCCACCAGTACCTGCCCGCCGACGGCGCGGCCGTGGCGCTGCTCGACGACCGAGTCGTCGGCGCACTGTTGTGGCAGCCCACCGACTATCGCGTCGGCGTGCTGCGCTATCTCGCCTCGCTGCCGGAGTTCGTGTGGGCGGTCCGATCCGACGGTCCGCGCGCCATGGCCATGGACGCCGCGATCGCGAAACTCGCTCCGGGACTTCCGCATTACTTCGGCACCACTCTCGCCGTCGCCCCGGACACCCAAAACCGCGGCGTCGGTAAAGCGCTCATCGCGCACCTGCTGGCGCAGGTGGAGAGCGCCCAGGTGCCGCTGCTGTACTTCTGCAAAGACGCGAATGTCGACTACTACCGCGCCTTCGGCGCGCAGACGCTGGGCAAGGTCCACCTGGATCGCCGCGGCCCACGCGTCAACGTCATGATGTGGCTGCCGCGCGGCCTGCGCTGAGCGATCGGCGCACTCTCTCCCCCTTGTACAACTGAAGGAGTCGTCCGTGTCGGACATCGCGATCGTGGGTATCGGCTGCCGGTACGCCGGTGGCATCGATTCACCGGAATCGTTCTGGGACTTCATTGTTCAGCGTCGTGACGCGATCACCGAGATTCCCGCGGACCGCTGGGACTGGCGGCGGTTCTACGATCCGGACCCGCGCGCGCCGGGCCGGATGTACACCCGCCACGGCGCATTCCTCACCGATGATCCGTGGGCCTTCGACCCGGAGTTCTTCGGCATCTCCCCACGGGAGGCCACGGTTATGGACCCGCAGCAGCGCCTGATTCTCGAAATCGCTTGGGAGGCACTCGATGACGCCGGGGTAGCGGGGCGCACCGCGGAGACCTCGGTCGGCGTGTACGTGGGTGCATTCACCCTCGACCAACTGGCGGCGGGATCCAGCGACGCGGCGCTGCCGCATATCGATATGCACTCCTCCGCGGGCACCTCTTACACCATGCTGTCGAACCGAATCTCCTACGCGCTCAACCTGAGCGGGCCCAGCCTCACCGTGGACACGGCCTGTTCGTCGTCGCTGGTGGCGCTGCACATGGCCTGTCAGGCCCTCGACAGCGGCGATTGCGCGACCGCGCTGGCGGGTGGCGTGAACCTGATGCTGCAACCGGGCACCTTCGTATCCATGTGCAAGGGCGGATTCCTGGCGAAGGACGGGCGCAGCAAATCCTTCGGCGCGTCCGCCGACGGCTACGGCCGCGGTGAGGGCGCGGGCATGGTGGTGCTCAAGCGGCTCGCCGACGCGCGCGCCGACGGCGACCGGATCTACGCCGTGATCAAAGCCACCGGGGTGAACCAGGACGGGCGCACCACCGCCATCACGGTGCCCAACGCCGAGGCGCAGCAGCGGCTGGCGAGCCAGGTGTGCGCACGAGCGGGTGTGAAACCCGAGGCGGTGACCTATGTCGAGACGCACGGCACCGGCACGCCCGTGGGAGATCCGTTGGAGCTCACCGCGATCGGGCGCGTCTACGGCGCGGCCACCGGCCGCGCCACCACGTTGGGTGTGGGCTCGCTGAAGTCGACTCTCGGCCACACCGAGGCCGCTGCGGGGATCGCCAGCATCATCAAATCGGCGCTGGCGGTGCATCACCGGATGCTGCCGCCGCAGGGCTGGCTCGACGACGAACTCAATCCGGATATCGACCTGGACGGTCTCGGAGTCGAGATCCAGCGCGACGCCCGCGCGGTCGACGCCGCCGAACGCATGACGGTCGCCGTCAACGGTTTCGGCTACGGCGGCACCAATGCGCACGCCATCCTCACGGAGTACCGGGCGACGGTCACCGACACCGGCGTGAACTCACAGTGCGTAGGTGTCCTCCCGCTCTCGGGCCGCAGTGAACGCGCCGTCCGCGACCTCGCGCGCGCGTACGCCGACCTGATCGCCTCCGGCGTGAATATCGACCATCTGACGGCGGCGGCGTGGACGCGCCGCCACCATCACCAGTTCCGATCCGGCGTGGCCTTCACCGAGCCCGACGAACTCCGCCACGAGCTGCGCGAATTCGCGGCCGGAGCGGGCCGTGAGGCCACCCGCACCGTCGTATCCCGGCCCACCGCACCGGTATTCGTCTTCACCGGCATGGGTCCGCAGTGGTTCGGCATGGCCCGCGACCTGCTCGCCACCGATCCGCTCTTCGCCGCCGCGGCCGAACGCATCGACGCCGCCTTCCAGGCGATCGCCGGATGGTCGATCCTGGCCGAACTGCGCGAACCCGAGGAACGCTCCCGCGTCACCAGCACCGAGGTGGCCCAGCCCGCCAACTTCCTCGTCCAGGTCGCGCTCCACGAAACCCTTGTCACCCAGGGCATTACCGCTGCCGCGGTGGTCGGTCACAGTGTCGGCGAGGTCTCTGCCGCCTTCGTCAGCGGCATGCTCACCCTGGACGAAGCGCTCGCCGTCGTCCACCACCGGGCGCGGCTGCAGGCGAGCACGGCGGGCACCGGCGGCATGCTCGCGGTCGGGCTCTCGGAGGGTCAGGTGCACGCCCTGCTGGCAGGTGACACCGGCGTGGATATCGCCGCCGTCAACAGCCCCGCCGCCTGCACCCTCTCGGGCGATGCCGCTCGACTCGACGAACTGGCCGAAACCCTCACCGACCAAGGCGTTTTCGCCCGCAAGCTCCAGGTCGAGGTGCCCTACCACAGCAGCCTGATGGACCCCATCCTCGAAGAGCTGCGCACCGCCCTGTCGGCCCTGGCCCCACGCCGCCCCTCGATCCCGTTGTACTCCACCGTCACCGGCACGCAGGTCGACGAGGACCTGTGGAATGCCGACTACTGGTGTGCGAACGTGCGCCAGCCGGTCCGCTTCGCCGACGCCGTGCACGCCCTGATCGCGGCGGGCAACCGAGTCTTCCTCGAAGTCGGCCCACATCCCGTGCTCGCCGCCAATATCCGCGAAATCCTGTTGAGCACAGGCGAGAAGGGCAGCACCGTCGCCACTTTGCGCCGCGCCCAGCCGGACCGGCTGAGCATGCGCCAGTGCCTCGCCGGGCTCTACGCGTCCGGCGCGCTCGACACCCGCACGCTCTTCCCCACCGCCACACCGCATCTGCCGCTCCCCCGCTACCCGTGGCAGCGCACCCGCCTGCGCGCCGACCTTCCGGCACTGGCGCAGCGGCGCTACGGCACCCCGGGTACGCACACCATGCTCGGCGATCCGGACCCGGCCACCGAACGCCGCTGGACCCTGGACATCTCCTCGGCCGTCCTGCCCTGGATCGACGACCATGTGGTCGACGGCGCGCGCATCCTGCCGGGCACCGCCTACGTGGATGCCGCGCTCAGCGCCGCCGCGGCGGAATTCGGCCGTGACGCCACCGCCGTGGAGAACCTGCGCTTCCTCGCCCCGCTCACCATCCACGACGGCGACATCCCGGTCATGGAACTGCGTGTCGAGGAATCTACCCGCCGCTTCACCATCCGCTCTCGCACCGCCACCGGCGCCACCTGGACCCTGCACGCGACCGGCCGTCTGGTCGACGGCACGTATCAACCCGCGAAAGTCGATGTGCCGTCCGTGGATTCGATGACCGAGTTCGACATCTCGGAGCTGTACGGGAACATGGCCCGCACCGGTATCGAGCACGGCCCGGCCTTTCGCCTGGTACGCCGGGCATGGGTGGACGGCGCGACGGTCGTCGCGCTGCTCGACGCCCGGCCCGCGTCCGACTCCGGTCACCTGGCGCACCCGTGCGTCCTGGACGCGGCATGGCAGGCGGTCACCATCGGTGACGACGGCGGCCCGGCCGCGGACGGCGCGAAGATTCCCGTGGCGGTGGCGGCCGTACGGCGCTTCGCGCCGCTGCCCGACGAGGTGGTGGTGATCGCCCGGCTCACCGGCACCCTGTGCGCGGATATCGACATACTGGACCTCGACCACAATCCGATCCTGCGGTTCGTCGGCGCGACCTGCCGCGCGGTGCCCTTCGGCGGCGGGGTGCTGCGACGGCTCGAGCAGCTGTACTACGAGGAGCGGTGGGTGCTGCGCGACCCCATTGACCGCACCGCGCTGCCCGCCGACATCGCGGCTACCCTGGTGGTCCCGCTCGGCGCGACCCTGCGCGCCGCCCAGGTCGCCCGCGCGCTACCTGGTGCCGAACTCGTCGAACTCCCCAGCGCCGCACAGGAATTCGACGATCTCCTACGTGACCGACTACACACGGCGCACCGGAGAGCCGAGCGTGTGCACCTGTGCGTGATCGCGGGTGACGGCGACGCCGAGGACGAACTCTGGCTGCTCGGGCGCATCGCCCTCGTCCTCGAAACCTTCTTCGAGGATGTGAATCCCGAACCGCTGCCGCTCACCGGCGACGGCGCGCTGTACGCCACCCTGGTCACCGAACGCGCCTTCGCGCACCCCGAGGATCCCGCGGAACCCGATCCCGATCAGGCGGCCCTCGCGGGTGCGCGCCGTGTCCTGCTCAACGAGCAGCCGCCGCTGCGCTGGCGTCTGATCGACGTCGACGCCGACACCGACCTCGACGCACTCCTCGCCGAGCTCGCGGTGCCCGGCGCGTTCTCCGCCGACGGCACCGACGAGGTCTTCCTGCGCGACGGCCTGCGCTGGTCCACGGTCGTCACCCGCGCCCTGCCCGACCGCCTCGCCGCCCTAGACCACGCCGAACCGCTCGCCGACCCGGACGCCAATTTCGGCCTCGACATTCCGCGCTCGCGCACCCTGTCGCAGCTCGGTTGGCGACGCCGTCCCCGCCCTGAGCCCGGCACCGGCGAACTGGAGGTGCGGATGGAAGCCGTCGGCCTCGGTTTCAAGGATCCGCTGAAGGTTCTCGGCGTACTCGGCGAAGACGAGCTCGGCGCAACGCATTTCGGCGTCGAACCCGGTATGGAGGGCGCGGGCACCGTGGTCCGCGTCGGCCCCGGCGTCGACGACTACCGGGTGGGCGACCGCATCGGCCTGGCCTCACCGGGCATGATCGAGCGCTACCACCGCACCCGCGCCGAACTCGTCGGCCCCACCGCGGAGACCATTCGCCCCGAACTGTGCACCTCCACCGTCTCGCTGGTCACCGCCGAGTACGCGCTACTGGATCTGGCCCGCGTCCGCCCGGGTGAGGTGGTGCTGGTGCACGGTGCGGCGGGTGGCGTCGGCAGCTGCGCCATCCAGGTCGCGAAACTGCACGGGGCCACCGTGATCGGCACCGCGAGCACCGACGAACGCCGCGCCTACGCCCTGGCCCAGGGCGCCGACGAGGTGGTGGATTCGCGGTCGCTGAACTTCGTCGAGGATGTGCTGGCCCGCACCGGCGGGCGCGGCGCGGATATCGTGCTGAGCACCGCGCCCGGCGAGATCGTGCACCAGAACTTCCAGGCCGTGGCGGAGTTCGGGCGCATCGTGGAGATCGGCAAGGCCGACATCTACTCCGGCGGCGTCCTCGATATGCGCGATTTCGACAAGAACCTCGCCTACTACTCCTTCGATCTGGACCGCATGCTGAAGCGGCGGCCCGCCGAGGTGATCGCGCGCGTCCAAGCGGCCAACGCCAAGCTCGCGGACGGCACCTACCGGCCGCTGCCCGTCGAGTCCTATCCGGCCGAGAACGTGGCGGCGGCCTTCGAGAATGTCTTGCGCTCCACCGGAATCGGCCGGACAGCCCTGGATCTGGGCAGCCCGAATCCACCGGTGCGACCGGCCTCGGCGGAGGTGGCGATCCACGCCGCCGGACGGTATCTGATCACCGGTGGATTCGGCGCGTTCGGCCTGGCCACCGGACGCTGGCTGGTCGATCGCGGCGCGCGCCACCTGGTCCTGGTCGGCCGTCGCGGCGCGGCCAGCGACCAGGCGCGGCGACAGCTCACCGCCTGGCGCGACCAAGGCGTCGAGGTCACCATCGAAAGAGCCGATATCACCGATCCGGAAGCCGTTGCGGCCGTGGTACTTCGGGCCCACACCCCGGAGCTGCCCCTGCGCGGCGTCTTCCACGTGGCCGGGGTCCTCGACGATCAACGCCTCGCGACCATGAGCCGCGACAGCCTCGCGGCGGTGTTCCGCCCCAAACTCCATGGCGCACGGGCACTGTACGACGCGCTCACCACCGCCGACATCCGACCGGACCTGATCGTGCTGTACTCCTCCGGCAGCGCCATCATGGGCGGTATCGGCCAATACTCCTACACCGCGGCCAATCTCGCGTTGCAGGCGTTCACCGAACAGCTCGTGCGGCGCGGCGAACGCGCCCTGTGCCTGGGCTGGGGCGCGATGTCGGGCGGCGGCATGGTCGACGCCGACGAGACCGTGCAGCGCTATCTGCGCATCGCCGGTTTCGACACCATCGATATGGACGACGGCACCCAGTACCTCGGCGAGGCGCTGCGGCTCGGCATTCGCTACGCCGCCATCATTCCCGTCGACTGGAGCAAGGTCGTGCTCGCGGCCCCGCAACTCGCGCACACCGCCCGGGTCGCCGCGCTCATCGCCGCCGCCTCCGCGGACGATTCGGCCGCCGCGCGGCTGCGCGACCAGATCGGCGCACTCGACGAAGCCCAGCGCGCCACCGTGGTCGGCTATGTCCTCGCCGAACAACTCGCCCAGGTCATGGGCGTGGCCGCCGAGGCCATCGACCTGGATGTGCCGCTGCCCGAACTGGGCCTGGACTCCCTCATGGCGGTGGAATTCGGCGCGCTGGTGACCAAGACGCTCGGCGTGGAGATGAACAGTATGCAGTTGGGCCGCTCGTTCAGCCTCGCCCAAGCGGGTGCGCGCATCGCCGATCTCGTCGTCTCCGGCGCGACGGCCCGGGCGGTGACCGCATGAGCGCGCACGAACGAGATATCGCCCGCCGCATACTGTCGGGAACGCAGCCACCGCAGCCGACTCCACCGCGTCCCACACCGAACCCGGTCCGCGCCAACAGAACTCGGCGCGCCCCCGGTCGGCAGTTCGCCGATCATCCGGGCGTGCTCGAGGCGCTGCGCACCCAGGAACGCATCCAGCGTCTCGTCGACACCACCGGGGTACCGCATCCGCTGTTCCTGTCCCCGGAGGGCCACAACGGTGCCGTAATCCGTTCGGGTGGACGGGAACTGGTGAACTACAGCGCCTACAACTACCTCGAGCTCGCCGCCCACCCCCGCGTCATCGCCGCCGCCAACGCCGCGGCCGAACGGTACGGCACCTCCGCCTCCGCCACCCGCATAGTCACCGGCGAGATCCCGCTCTACCGCGACCTGGAAGCCCGACTCGCCGACATCTACGACACCGGCGACGCGCTGGTGACCTCCAGCGGCTTCCTCACCAATGCCGCCACCATCGCCTTCCTCCTCGGCGAGGCCGATGTCGCCGTCTGCGACGCGCTCGCCCACGCCAGCCTGGTGGCCGGGACCCAGTGGGCAGGCTGTCGACGAGTCACCTTCCGCCACAACGACCCCGCCGCCCTGGAGGCACTGCTGCGCACCTCCCGCGACCAGTTCGACCGCGCCCTGGTCATCCTCGAGGGCCACTACAGCATGGACGGCGATATCGGCCGCATACCCGAACTCGCCGCCGTGGCAAGGAAATACGACTGCGCCGTCCTCGTCGACGAAGCACACGCCCTGGGCGTGCTCGGCCCGCACGGTCTCGGCAGCCGCGAGCACTTCGACCTCCCGGGCGATCTCGTGGACATCTGGGCGGGCAGCCTCTCCAAAGGTATGGGCAGCACCGGCGGATTCATCGCGGGCGACCGAGATCTGGTGCGCGCCATCAAATTCGCGGCCCCCGGGATGGCGCTGTACACGGCGGGACCGTCACCGTCGAATGTGGCGGCCGTGCTGGCCGGTCTCGAGGTCATGTCCGACGAACCGCAGCGCCTGGCGCGGTTGTGGTCCAACGCGCGCTGTTTCAGCGCCGCCTTGCGCGCACGCGGTATGGACCTGGCCGATTCGGAATCGACACCCATCGTCCCGGTGATCGTGCCCGGCGAGGTGCGCGCCGGATTCGCCGCCACCGCGCTGCTGCGGCGCGGCATCAACGCGGGCGCGATCATCGCGCCGACGGTGCCCGCCGGAACCGAGCGGCTGCGCTTCTTCCTCACCAGCGAACACACCGAGGAGCAGTTGCTGACCACCGCCGACGCGCTGGCGGAGATCTTGTCGGACGCGCGACACATCCCCGATGTGGCACTGGGACAAGATATTTCGTTCTGACCTCAGCGCGAAGGCAGTACCGTCCCCATCAGCATGTCGTGCTCGGCGCGTACCCGCGCTCGCAGCGCGTCCACCACCGCCGCCACCTCGGGACGGCGCAATGTCTCGGCGCGGGTCACCAGCCAATAGGTGAGCAGCACCCCCACCCGCTCGGGCAGCACCCGCACCAGGTCGGCGTGCCGGTCGGCCATGAAGCACGGCAGCAGACCGATCCCCGCCGCCGCGCGCGTGGCCTCCACATGCACGAAAACATTGGTGGAGGAGATGGATTCGCGCATGGCGGGCGCGAAACTCGACGCCAGATCCAGATCGTCGACCTGCAACATCGAATCGATGAAGTACACCAGCGGATGCCGCGCCAACGCCTCGATGCTCGCGGGCGCGCCGTGCTCGGCCAGATAGGCGCGCGAACCGTACAGGCCGAGGTAGTAGTCGCCCAGCGCGATCGCCTCGGCCCGACGCACCTGCGGTTTGCCGACCACCACCTCGATATCGAGGCTGGAACGTTGCAGTGAGGCGCGCCGGGTGGCGGTGACGATCTCGACGGACACCTTGGGATGGCGGCGCTGCACCTCCGCCACCGCGGGCGCGGCCAGATAGGCCGAGAAGCCATCGGTGGCCGACATCCGCACCACGCCCTCGAGCACCCGCTCGCCGCGCGCGTCGGCCGCCAGCGAGCGCACCGCCGATTCGATGGATTCGGCGGCCGTCAACGCCTCCCGCCCGAGCTCGGTCAACTCCCATCCGCCCGCGCCGCGCGTGAGCACCCGCCCACCCAACGCGCGTTCGAGCGCCGCGATCCGCCGCGAGATGGTGGTGTGGTTGATGCCCAACTCCTCGGCCGCCGAGACGTATCGCCCGGTACGGCCCACCGCGAGCAGCACCAACAAATCATCGGCATTGGGACGTGGAGTGGCGGAGGTCACGCTCATTTCTGCATCTTTGCAGATATCGGTTGCGGATCTGGGCATTGCGGGCGCGGATATGTGCATTGATACTCGGAACCGTTCGATTTGTGGGCCGTGTCACAGATGAGGGGTGACACGGCCGAACATGAAGGAGTAATGCGATGAGCGTCGGCGTTGCCTCGCCACGGCCGGGATCCGATCCCGTGCCCACCGGACTGCGCAGGGTGGTGACCGCGTCCATGGCGGGCACCGTCGTGGAGTGGTACGAGTTCTTCCTCTACGCCACCGCGGCCACGCTGGTGTTCAACAAGGTGTTCTTCGCCAAGGGCACCAGTGATCTCGACGCGATTCTCGCCGCCTTCGTCACCTACGCGGTCGGCTTCGCCGCGCGGCCGTTGGGCGGCTTGGTCTTCGGGCACTTCGGCGACAAGTACGGCCGTAAGAAGCTGCTGCAACTGAGTCTGCTGCTGGTCGGCGCGGCCACCTTCCTGATGGGCTGTCTGCCCACCTTCGGACAGGTCGGCTATCTGGCCCCGGCGCTGCTGGTGCTGTTGCGCTTCATTCAGGGCTTCGCGGTCGGCGGCGAATGGGGCGGCGCGGTGCTGCTCGTGGCCGAGCACAGCCCCAACCGCAGCCGCGCGTTCTGGTCGGCCTGGCCGCAAGCCGCTGTGCCGCTGGGCAATATGCTCGCCACGGTGGTGCTGCTGACGCTCACCTCCACCCTGTCGGACGCGGCATTCCTGTCGTGGGGCTGGCGCGTGGCCTTCTGGCTCTCGGCGGTGGTGGTGCTGGTCGGCTACTACGTACGCACCAAGATCACCGACGCGCCCATCTTCCTGGCCGCGCAGCAGCAGGCCGAACAGGAGAAGGCCGCCGGATTCAGCGCCGTCGAGGTGTTGAAGCGTTATCCCCGTGGGGTTTTCACCGCCATGGGCCTGCGGTTCGGCGAGAACATTTTGTATTACCTGGTGGTCACTTTCTCGATCACCTACCTCAAGGTGCAGGTCGGCGTGAACACTCAGGCCATCCTGTGGTGGCTACTGGTCGCGCACGCCGTGCACTTCGCGGTGGTGCCCGTGGCGGGCAGGCTCAGTGACCGCTACGGTCGACGGCCGATCTACCTCGTGGGTGCCCTCGCGGCGGCCACCTGGGGCTTCTTCGCCTTCCCCATGATGGATACCAAGCACAACGCCGTGATCCTGTCGGCCATCGTCATCGGCCTGGTCTTCCACGCGTTCATGTACGCGGCGCAGCCCGCCATCATGGCGGAGATGTTCCCGACCCGCATGCGCTATTCCGGTGTGTCCCTGGGCTATCAGGTCACCTCCATCGTCGCCGGATCGCTCGCCCCGATCATCGCGGTGAAACTGCTCGACTCCTTCGACTCCTCCGTGCCGATCGCGGTGTATCTCGCGATCGCGTGCGCCATCACGGCCGTCGCGGTGCTGATCGCCCGCGAGACCAAGGGCGCGGACCTGGCCGATCTCGACCGGGCCGATGTGGAAAGCCTGGCGGCGCAGACCGATTCGAAGACGGTGACCGCATGAGCGCGGGCGAACTGACCGGGCGCACCGCCCTGGTGACCGGCGGGGCCAGCGGTATCGGCGCGGCCTGCGCCCGAGAACTCGCCGCCCGCGGTGCGCTCGTCACCATCGCCGATATCGACGGGGTGAGCGCGAAGACGCTCGCCGACGAGATCGGCGGCACCGCATGGGAAGTCGACCTGACCGACGGCAGCGCACTGGAAGACCTCCGCCTCGACACCGACATTCTGGTGAACAACGCGGGCGTGCAGACGGTGAGCCCCCTCGTCAACTTTCCGCCCGAACGCTTCCGCACCATGCTGGCGCTCATGGTGGAGGCCCCGTTCCTGCTCGTGCGCGCCGCCCTGCCGCACATGTACGAACAGGGATTCGGGCGGATCGTGAATATCTCGTCGGTGCACGGGATTCGGGCCTCGGCCTACAAATCCGCCTACGTGACCGCCAAGCACGCGCTCGAAGGGCTGTCGAAGGTCACCGCCCTCGAAGGCGGGCCGCACGGGGTCACCAGCAATTGCGTCAACCCCGGCTACGTCCGAACCCCTCTGGTGGACAAGCAGATCAGCGATCAGGCCGCCGCCCACGGCATCGCCGAACAGGATGTCCTGGAACGAATCCTGCTCACCGAGAGCGCGGTGAAGCGGCTCATCGAACCCGAGGAGGTCGCCTCCCTGGTCGGCTGGCTCACCACCCCGGCGGCGGGCATGGTGACCGGCGCGTCGTACACCATGGACGGCGGCTGGAGCGCCCGATGACCGCCACGATGGGCACCGCCGCGCAATGGATTCCGAACGCCGAGGATATCGAGAACGCGCGGATCACCGATTTCGCACGATTCGTCGGCGCGCGCACCGGCCAGGACTTCCCGGACTACCGATCACTGTGGCAGTGGTCGGTCGACGAGGTGCCCGAATTCTGGCGGGCGGTGTGGGAGTACTTCGACCTCGGTGACGCGCCGGACGAGATCCTGGCCGAGCCGTCCATGCCGGGCGCGCGCTGGTTTCCCGGCACGACACTCAACTACGTCGATCAGGTAATCCGACACGCCCGCACCGACCGGCCCGCCATTCTCGCACTCACCGAGGGCGGACCGGTGCGAGAGCTCTCCTGGGCCGAAATGCTCACGCACACCGCCGCGTTCGCGCGGACACTGCGCGCGTGCGGCGTGCGTCCGGGCGATCGAGTCGTCGGCTATCTGCCGAATATCCCCGAGGCCGTCATCGCCTTCCTGGCCACGGCGAGTCTCGGCGCGATCTGGAGCGCCTGCGGCCAGGACTACTCGCCGCAGGCCGCGCTCGACCGGCTCGGACAGTTGGAGCCGACGGTGCTCGTCACCGCCGACGGTTACCGGTACGGCGGCAAGGAACACGACAAACGCGCCGAGATCACCGCCCTGCGTGACGGATTGCCCACCCTGCGAGCCACCGTCGCGGTCCGACGCCTCGGTCACGGCGTCCCCGGCGCGGTCGACTGGGACAGCGCGACGGCGGAATCCGGGTCCGACCTCACCACGGAGCCCGTGGATTTCGCGCACCCGCTCTGGGTGCTGTACTCCTCGGGCACCACCGGCAAACCCAAGGGCATCGTGCACGGCCACGGCGGCGTGCTGGTGGAGCACCTCAAAGCCATTGCGCTGCAGTCCGATATCGGCCGCGAGGACACCTTCTTCTGGTACACCAGCCCGTCCTGGATGATGTGGAACTTCCAGGTCGCCGGATTGCTGGTCGGGGCGACCATCGTCTGCTACGACGGCAGCCCCGGCGCTCCGACCCCGGATGCCCTGTGGGAGTTGGCCGCTCGCACCCGCGCGACAGTGGTGGGCACCAGCCCCGGCTATGTGCTCGCCTGCGCCAAGGCCGGTGCGGTACCTCGACGCGACCACGATCTGTCGGCCCTGCGTTTGGTCGGCGTCACCGGGTCGGCGCTGCCGCCGTCGAGTTCACTGTGGTTGCGCGACAATGTCGGTGAGCGGGTGCCGGTGGCCTCCATCAGCGGCGGCACCGACGTGGTGTCGGCCTTTCTCGGCGGCGTACGCACGGTGCCGGTGTGGCCCGGCGAGCTCTCCGCCCCGTATCTCGGTGTGGCCCTGGACGCCTGGGACGAACGCGGTCGCCCGGTGCGCGGCGAGGTCGGCGAACTGGTGGTCACCAAGCCCTTACCGTCCATGCCGGTGCGCTTCTGGAACGATCCGGACGGAATCCGCTACCACGACGCCTATTTCGACACCTATCCCGGCGTGTGGCGGCACGGCGACTGGATCACCCTGACCGAACACGGCAGCGTCGTCGTGCACGGCCGCTCGGACTCGACCCTGAACCGGCACGGCATTCGGATGGGCTCGGCCGATATCTACCAGGCCGTCGAGGCGCTGCCCGAGATCGCCGAAGCCCTGGTCCTCGGGATCGAACAGTCCGACGGTGGCTACTGGATGCCGCTGTTCGTCGTCCCCGCCCCGGGCGTCACCATCACCGGCGAGGTGCGCCAGCGCATCAATACCGCCATCCGCCAGGACGTTTCGCCGCGCCATGTACCCGACGAGATCATCGCCGCACCGGGTATCCCGCACACCCGCACCGGCAAGAAGCTCGAGGTGCCGATCAAGAAACTGCTCCAAGGCGCGGACGTCGCGCGGGTCGTCTCGCCGACAGCGATCGACGAACCCGAACTCCTGGACTGGTACGCCGCGATTCGGCCCGCACGCCCCTGACCGCCGCTCTCGGCCCGGCAGCCCGCCGGGCCGAGTCACGGCCGTGCGATCGAGCCCCGCGAACCCGTCACCGCGCTCAACGCAAGGGCCTTCTCGAGCGTCGGCTCCACCTGCCCGTCCTCCCCCACGCCCGCGGCCTCCTCGGCCCGCACCGGCCACCACACCCGCGTGAGCACCGCGATGGCCGACCCCAGGGCCACCCCCGCCAGCACATCGGTGGGCCAGTGCACGCCGACGTGAACCCGCGAGTAGGCCACCGCCGCCGCGACCGGCGCCACCACCGCCGCCGCCCTCGGATACTCGAGTCCGACGCCCACCGTGAACGCCGCCGCCGACGCGGAGTGCCCGGACGGAAACGACGACGACACCGGCGGATTCATCAACCGCCGCACCAGCGGCACCGCCTCCCCCGGCGGCCTGCGCCGCGGGAACAGCGGTTTGGCGACACCGTTCGCCAAACCGCTGGCGATACCCGTCGCCACCAATCCGCGCACCGCCGCGCGCCGCGGCACGGTACCGCCCGCCGCGTACAACGCCAGCCCGGCCGCCATCCACAGTCGATTGTGGTTGGCGCTCACGCTCAGCGTGCGCAGCAACCCATCGGCGGACGTGGGCCGCAAAGCGGCGCTGCGCCGCATGAGCCACCGGTCCGGGCGGCTCACATGGCGACGGACCGGACGGAGTTCTCCCCAAGATCGCCGACGCATCAGTCCAGGCTAACCGCCCCGCCGAGGTCTGGCGAGGTACCGATGGTGCGGATGAGATCGTCGATGTAGGACCGGAAAAGCGCTGCCATATCCACCGTTTCGGGGTCGAGCAGCCATTGCAGCTGCAGGCCGTCCATCATGGCCGCCACCTGCCGGGCTACCGCCCGGGTATCGGTATCGGCGCGAATCGTGCCGTCGGCGACGCCCAACTCGAGGGCGCGCGCCACCAGCTCCGCCAGGGTGCGGTACCGCCGCACCGCCCAGTCGTGCGCGGGATGCTCGTCGGTGACCGCCTCGCCGGTGACCACCGTGAACAGCTGCACCAGACCGGGCACGTGCGTGTTGTGCTCCACCAGCAGCGCCAGCCGCCGCAGCGCGTCGGGGCCGCGCACCTCCTCCCCGAATTCCATGCGCTCGCCGTCGAGGCGGTCGCGGTATTCCAGCACGGCCGCCAACAAGGCCGCTTTGGTCGGAAAGTGATGCAGCAGACCGGGTTGCGACAGCCCGCACAGATCCGCGATCTCGGCCAGCGACGAACCGTGGAAACCGTTCTCGGCGAAGGACTTCAGCGCCACATCGAGAATCAGCTCCTTGCGGGCCTCGCCACGCGGGCGGGAGCGGCGCACGGCCACCGCGGCCTCCTTCCGATCGTCCTGCGGGGGAACAGTAGTCCTCGACTCCGGAGTATCCGGAAATCGCCGACCCGATCACAATATCTCGGATTGATAACATTACCGAGTGCTCACTCGGTTTGCACTGAATGCGCTGGCAGACTCGATGCCATGAGCCAGGCCGCCGACAGCAGCACCGACACCGTCCCACTCACCCTCGACGGCGGCTACGGCGCGCTGGCGGCTCGGGAGGCGGTGCCACCGCCGGGGGTGGCCATGCGCGGCACCGTCGTGCTGGTACCCGGATTCACCGGATCCAAGGAGGATTTCGCGGCCATGCTGCCGCTGCTCGCCGCGGCCGGGTACCGGGCGGTCGCCTACGACCAGCGCGGGCAGTGGGAGTCCGACGGGCCCGACGACATCGACGGCTACACCATGGCGGACTTCTCCGGCGATCTGCTGCGGGTGGTCGATCAGATCTCCGGCGGCGAGCCGGTCCATCTGGTCGGGCATTCCTTCGGCGGCTATGTCGCCCGCGTCGCACTGGTCGCCGCGCCCGCGAAATTCCGGACCCTGACCCTGCTCGCCTCGGGCCCATCCTCGGTGGCGGACATCAACTTTCCGCCGCCGCGACTGGTCGCCCAAGCCGTCGAGGCGGGCGGGCAGGAGTTCATCTGGCAGCAGATGAGCGCCGCGCTCCTCGAGGCCGGGCAGCAGACCGACGCGGCCAAGATGGAGTTCCTGCACAACCGGATCCTGGCCACCAAGAAGGCCAATATTCTCGGGATCCTGCGCGTTATGGAGGTGCCGCCGGTCGCCGATCCGCAGACGCTGCGTGCGACCGACGTACCGATCCTCATCGCCTACGGCGATACCGGCGATCTGTGGAATCCGGAGGTGCACGAGCGCTTCGCCGAGCAGCTCGGGGCACGCCGCGCCGTCTACCCGGGCGTCGGACACCTGCCCAACGAGGACCGCCCCGGCGAGGTGACCGCCGATCTGGTCGCGTTCTGGAGCGACACCGCCGCACGCCAGTAGCCTGATATTTGCCGACAATCGAGAAACGGACGGGGTACCGCATGGACGACCTCATCGAAGACCTACTCGCCAAACTCGACCTGCCGGGCAAGCTGCGCCTGATCTCCGGCGCGGCCATGTTCCGCTTCGCGGGCGATCCCGGTATCGGACTCGACGAGATGCCGGTGTCGGACGGTCCCTCCGGGGTGCGCGGCGAGCACTGGGACGAGCGCGACCCCTCGGTCAGCCTGCCCTCGGGCACGGCCGTCGCGGCCACCTGGAATCCGGAGCTGCTCACCGAGATCGGCGCGCTCATCGCCCACGAGGCGCGGCGCAAGAACGTGTACGCCGTCCTCGGCCCGACCATCAATCTGCACCGATCCCCGCTCGGCGGACGGCATTTCGAATGCTTCTCCGAGGATCCGCTGCTCACCGCCGAGATCGCCAGCGCGTATGTGCGTGCGGTACAGGCACACGGCGTCAGCGCCTGCCCGAAACACTACGTGGCCAACGATTCCGAGACCGACCGCTTCACCGTCGATGTCCGCGCCGACGACCGGACGCTGCGGGAGCTGTACCTGTACCCGTTCGAGCGCACCGTCGAAGCGGGCGCGTGGATGATCATGGACGCCTACAACTCGGTCAATGGCGTCACCATGACCGAGAACGCGCTGCTCGACGAACCACTCAAGGGCTCTTGGGGTTTCGACGGCGTCGTGGTGTCGGACTGGACCGCGGTGCGCTCCACCGACGGTGCCGCGCACGGCACCGATATCGCCATGCCCGGACCGCCGATGCTCTGGGGCGCGCCCCTCGAAGAGGCCGTTCGCGCTGGCGAGGTACCCGAATCGGCCATCGACGACAAGGTGCGGCGCATTCTGCGCTTCGCCACCCGCGTCGGCGCGTTGAACGGAACACCCCAGGCCGCACCGGAATTCACCGAGGCGCAAGCACAGCGGCTGGTGCGTCGCGCCGCCGCCGACGGCATGGTGCTCGTCGCCAATGACGGGGTACTGCCGCTGCGGCCCGAGACGACCGTCGCCCTGCTCGGCCCGAATGCCGCACTGCCGCGCTTCATGGGCGGCGGCAGCGCCACCGTCATCCCGGCGCACACCACCACGCCGGTCGAGGGTCTGGAAGCCGTTCTGCCCGTGCGGCATACGCCGGGCGTGCGTCTGGTGGAGAAGCTCATCCCCGTGCCGATGGACCTGGTCACCGATCCGGAGACCGGCACCGCCGGACTCCGCCTGCGCTACCTCGACGGCGAGACCGTCATCGACACCCAGCACCGCACCGCGGGCAATCTCATGCTCTTCGGCGACCAGAAGGCGGCCGGATCGACCGCCATCGAGATCCAGGCGCGGCTGCGCGCGGACGTGGACGGTGAGTGGCAGATCGGCGTCGGCACCCTCGGACAGGCGCGCCTGGAACTCGACGGCGAGACCGTGCTCGACGAGACCATCACCTTCGAGGGCACCGACCCGGTCGGCGCGATCCTCTACCCGCCACAGCGTTCGGTCAGCCGCACGCTCGCCGAGGGCCAGGAGGTCGAGGTCCGCATCACGGTCGGCACGCCGCCCGCCATCCCCGGGCTCGGCGTGATTCTCGGCCTCACCTTCGGCATCACCCGGCCGCACCGCTCCGAGGACGAGGAGTTCGCCGCCGCGGTCGACTTGGCGAGAACCTCCGATGTGGCCGTCGTGGTGGTCGGCACCACCGAGCAGATCGAATCCGAGGGCTTCGACCGCACCGATTTGAAGTTGCCCGGCCGCCAGGATGAATTGGTCGCGGCCGTGGCCGCGGCGAATCCGCGCACCATCGTGGTGGTGAATTCCGGTGCGCCGGTGGAGATGCCGTGGCGTGACGAGGTGGCGGCGGTGCTGCTGTCCTGGTTCCCCGGGCAGGAGTTCGGCGCTGCCCTGGCCGATGTGCTCACCGGCGCGGCCGAACCCGGCGGCCGCCTGCCCACCACCTGGCCCGAGCGCATGCGGGACGTCCCGGTGCTGGCCACCGCCCCGCAGGCCGACAACGCGCTGCCCTACGACGAGGGTGTGCACATCGGCTACCGGGCGTGGCTGAAATCCGGTGTGGCACCGGCGTATCCGTTCGGCCACGGCCTCGGCTACACCACGTGGTCGCTGGAGGATCTCGCCGTATCCGGACGCACCGCTACGGTGCGGGTCACCAATACCGGTGCTCGCACGGGTAAGCAGGTCATCCAGGCGTATCTGTCCCGTGAGAACAGTGCCGTCGACCGCCCGGTCCGCTGGCTCGCCGGATTCGCCACGGTCACCCTCGATGCGGGCGAATCGCGCACCGTCACAATCGAACTCCCGCAGCGGTCGTTCGAGCACTGGACCGACCAGGGCTGGGCCACCGAGCCGGGCGTCTTCACACTGCATGTCGGCACCTCGGTGACGGCCTTGCCGCTCACCGCCGAAATCGGTTGATCTCCTAGCGGCTTTTCATGTGGTCGGGCGCGTTGATCGTGCCCGGCCACCGCCACGTCGCCTTACATGTTCAGATGCGCATATCCGAGTAAAGGAATGCCAGCTAGCCATACGAGCGCACCGCCGCGTGCCGAGCTGCCCTCGTCACGAGACCTGATACAGCCAGATCCGGGGCTCCACCAACTCGCCCGAGTTCGTCCATTGGTACTCGCGCGCCACACCGGCTCCTCGGTACTCCTGAAGGTAGCTCGTCAGCTCCGCGCGCGTGGTGCGCCCGGACGCTATGCCGCGCAGGACGATTGCGGTCAAGTCGTAGGCCTCGACCGAATAGCGGTCCGGCACTCCCCCGGTGGCGGTCTGGTAGTCGGCGACGAAGCGATCGGTCGGCGGCCCGCACGGGCAGGAGACGATCGCGCCGTTCGCCGCGCTGTCGGCTCCGCTGACCAGATCCGCCAGATAGCCGCCGTCACCGGTGACGAAGGTGGCGCTGACACCGGCGTCGCGGAGCCGCTGCAGCAGTGCCGCCGCCTCGGTGGCGTATCCGGCGTAGAAGACCGCGTCCGGTGCGGCGGCGGCGATGCGGCTCACCGTCGCGGCGAAGTCCGCGCCGGGAGCGAGGGTCTCCGCGCACTCCGGGGCCGCCACGCGCCCCAGACCGGAGGTGACACCGCGCGCCAAGGCGGCACCGTAATCGCTGCCGTCCGCGACCACACAGACGCGCCCGTAGCCCGCCGCGAGGTGTCGGCCCACCGCCGGACCTTGGAGGTCGTCATTGGGCAGACCCCTGAAGAAGCCACGCCAGCCGAGTGTGGCCAGGGTCGGACTGCCCGCGGCGGGCGTCAGGAACGGCAGACCCGCATCGCTGTATATCTGCCCCGCGGCACGCACCTCGCCGGAGAACACCGGGCCGATGAGCGCCACCACCGACTCGTCGGCCACGAGGCGCGAGGCGACCTCGGTGGCGGTGCGCGGATCGGCGGCGCTGTCGAATTCCTGGACGGTGACCGGACATCCGGGGTTCTTCGCGGTGAACTGCTGGACGGCCATGCTGACGCCGCCCAGCACGGGCCCGCCCAGGGCCGCGTTGTCGCCGCTGAGCGGCCCGGTCATGGCGATGGTCAACGGCGCGCAGGTGGCGGCGCCGTCCCCGGCCGGGTCGAGCGCGGCGGCGGGCGGCGCGACCTGCGCGCCCTGCTCGTCGATCGGGCCGAGTGGTTGCAGATTCGGGAACAGCGCGACGTGGGTGTCCACCGCGACGGCCGAGCCGCCGCTCGCGGTGTCGGTGCCCTCGGATCCGGAATCCCTGGTGGCCCACACTATTCCGACGGTGACGGCGAGGACCACGACCAGCCCGATCGCCGCGGTGACCAGCCACCGGGTACGACGACCACCGGAACCGGAGTCCTCTCGCGACTCAACGGCCGATGCTCCGGCGGCAGGACCGGTACTCGGCGGCGGAACGGCGTCGACGATCGTTGTTCGACTCGAGGGCGGGCCTGCCGTGGCGGCGATGTCGGGCTGGGTGACGGGTATGGGGGCGACGATGGACGAGGGAGCGGTGACGGTGGCGTCCTGGACCGCCCGCAGCGCGGCGGCGGCGAAATCGGCGCAGGTACGGAAGCGGTCGTCCGGGCGTTTGGCCAGGGCCCGAGCCAGGACGGCGTCCAGCGCCGACGGCAGTATCGGGCGACGGGCGCTGACCGAGGGCGGCGGCTGGTGCAGGTGCCCGGCGATGACAGCTACCACATCGTCGGATTCGAAGGGCGTTGTCCCGGTGAGCAGCCAGAACAGCGTGCAGGCCAACGAGTATTGATCGGAACGATGGTCCAGTCCCTGCCCGGAGAGCTGCTCCGGCGAGGCGTACGCCATGGTGGCGGTGAGGGTGCCGGTGCGGGTCAGGTTCTTGGTGTCGTCGCGCAGCCGTCCGATCCCGAAGTCCGTCAACAGCACTCGTTCGCCGTGTCCCGGGCTCGGCCGCGCCAGCATGATGTTCGCGGGCTTCACATCCCGGTGCAGTACACCCACCTCGTGCGCGTAGTCGAGTGCCTTCGCGGTCTCGCCGACAATGAACACCGCGCGTTGCGGCGCCAGCCGCGCCGGATCGAGCGTCGACACATCGACGCCGTCGACGTACTGCATGGCGATCCATAGCCGCCCGCCGTCCACGCCCCGGTCGTACACCGACACCACATTCGGGTGGTCCAGGCGGGCCACCAGATCCGCTTCCCGCTCGAACCGGGCCCGAATCTCGCCGTCCTCCGCGAAATCCCGTCGCAGCACCTTCACCGCGATGGATCGCGGCAGGCGGGGGTGGCGGGCCAGGTACATCTCCCCCATCCCGCCGCGCCCGATCTGCCGCTCGATCACGTACCCGGCGAATTCCTCACCAACGCGCAGCATTCGGCCCCCTCGCACTTCAGGACTGTTCGAAACGGTACTCCGGTCGCGGTGTCGGTAGGCCCGCATCCGCAGCACCGAAAACGGACCAATCAGACCGATTTCGGGTGTGTGCGGAGCCGGAGGCGCGTGGTGGTCGGCACGTCGCGGCCCGACCGGTCGGGTGGGTTCGTGCGGTCGGCTGCGGTAATGTGCCTCTCGTCTGTGGGGGTGAGGAAGAGTGCACGTGGGGACCGTCATGCGCGTTGTCGCGGTATGCCTAGTGGCGGTATTCGTAACAGGTTGTGGCGCAACGATTTCGGGCAATCCGGTGCGCCAGGGTACCTCTGTTCACGGCCTCGACGTCGGGAACTATCAGACCACGCCGCGGCTGATCGGCCATGCGACCTATGACAAGCAGGCGCGCATTCGGGAGTCCCAGCGTTTGGGTGATTTCGTCGCGGTGCCGTTCGAGATCGATCCGGTGTATGCCCAGGAATGCACGGGCGGGCTGCGACCCCATATCGTGGTGAACCGCAAGGGCCTCGGCGATCTGGTCATCAATGACACCTTCGACGACGTGGCCGCCGATCTGCGTGCCGGGTGGGTCAATACCTGGTGCTCGGCCAGCGAAACCCAGGACAAGTACCTCACCCTGAATCTGGCCGTCCTGCAATTTCCCGATGCCGCGACGGCGGCGCGGGTAGGGCCGACGCTCGAACACGACGACTTCACCTACAACATCGACAATCAGCCGGTCACACTGGCGAAATACCCTGAGGCGCGGGCGCATTGGCGGCCACAAGTGAACTCCATCGGGGTATGGGCGGTGCACGAGCGGTTCGTCGTCTTCCTCCGGATCGTCGACGATACGACGGCCCCGGATCTGGCGGTGCTGACCGCGCGGGCCGAGCGCGCGCTGGAAGTCCAACTGCCGCTGTTGGATCAGTACCGGCCGACGCCCGACGCGGAGTTCGCCACCATCGCGCTCGATCCGGAGGGCCTGCTCGGACGGACGCTGCCGTCGGACCCCACGACGACGGGTCAGCGGAATCCCGACGGTGTGTACACGGGGCGCGGGGCATTGGTGGGGCTCGACGCCACCAGCCTCGACTTCCTGACCGTGGGCGAGGTCGATCAGATCGCCTACGGCGAGACGCGAGTGTTCCGCAGCCGGACCGCCAAAGGCGCACTCGCGCTGTGGAACATGTGGGAGCAGACGGAGGGGGATCTGCCACCGAACCAGCGCATCATCGATGCCCCGCCCGGGCTCGGCGAGCACACCGTCTGTTTCGAGAAGACGATGACCGATGGCGCGGTGGTGACCGCGCAGTGCAATTTCCAGGTCGACCGGTTCAATGTGGCGGTCGGCGCCAACAATCGGGCGAGCCTCTACCAACAGGCGGCCGCGCAATATGTGCTGTTGACCTCCGCCGCGACGCCGGAACCCGACGCCGCCCCGGAGCCCTCCTCCGATCCGGCGACTCTGGAAGTCGGCCCGTTCCCCAAGTCCCCCAGTGACTTTCGACCGGCGTTCGACAGCGTCGACGAGGTGTACAACATCGAGTCGCGACGGATGCTGAACTATCTGGCCAACCCCTTCGACGTCGATCCGGAGCTGCCCGTACTCGCCAAGGTGGCCGTGCTCGAACCGAATTCGCAAACCTTCTCGGCGACGGGTGCGCTACCCGCGGCCTGGCTGCCCATCGCGCAACGCCATCGCATGATCGGGGGTGTGCTCACCGGCCGCACCAATGGGAGCCTGCGCGCGGCGAAGTCCATGACCCTCGCGGTCTTGCGGTTCCCCAGCGAGCAGGCCGCACGGTCGGCGATGGACGAATTCTCCTCGGCCGGTGAACAACCCGGGCGCGCGCCGATCCGACTCGACATTCCGGATGCGCGCGCCTTCACGATCGCCGATACCCAAGGACAGGCGTTCACCGTGTCGGGCGGCTATGTCGTGGTGGGGCGGGCCACCATCGCGCAACCGGATGCCACCGCCGTGTCCGATCGATTGACATCGCTGATGCGGGCGCAGCTGTCGGCGATGCGGGATCTCGTCCCGACACCGTTGACCGAGATCCTCGACCTGCCGCGCGATCGGGACGCGATGATGCGCTTGGCGCTGCCGAAGACGGCGGACAGCGAACTGTCCGACACCCTCAGCACCGAACTCTACGGACTCTACGACGCGGCGGCGCGGCTGCATTTCGAACAGGACGCCGGGCTGATGCGAAAGGTGTTCGCCGACACCGGCGTCGACCTCGTCGCCCATCACGTCGGCACCGTCTACCGGGCCCGCGATCACGGCGCGGCGGTACGACTGCAAGAGGCCCTGACGGTGCTCGGCCGCAATGACGAACTGATAGCGAATCCACCGGGGATCCCCAACGCCCGGTGCATGCGGCTCTATGACGATGAGCCGCTGCGCGACCAGGACTTCCGCTGTGCCGTCGTGTACGACCGCTATGTCGCGGTGGTCGGCGCGCAGACCCTCGGGGCCGCACGGATGCCGCAGACGTTCTATCAGCAGGTGGCGGCGCAGTACTCGATCCTGACGCAGGCGGGGTGAGCGAGCTGTGGTGAAGCACTGGGGATTTCGCATGTCACGAGTCGCCGTCACGGCGCTGGCGATCACGCTGCTCGCGGCCGGATGCGGCTCCGACCGGGAACCGGCCGCCGCATCGGTCGACGAGAAGGCGCTGAACTGGGGCAATTATCCGACGGTACCGAGGGATATGGCCGCCCTCGCCGACGCGGAGTCCGGGGCGGTCCAGGAGTCCATCCGGCTGGCCGAGCACGTACCGCTGCCGATGGAGATCGACAGCCGCCTGACCGCCCGCCAGAGCGCGAGCGCGCTGACCCCGTCCAGCCTGCCCAATGTCAAGGGGTTCGCCAGCGGCGCACCCGGATTGGTGGCGGGCTGGCAGACCTTCGCGCAGCGGGGCTCCGACGCGGCGCTCGGGCTCGACCTGTCGGTCTCGCACAGTATCGCGCGGTTCGACAGCCGCGAGCACGCGGTGCGGGCCATGAACTTCATGGCCGATACGGTCGATCCCGAGTACCCGAATCAGGGACCGCTGACGGTGCCCGGATACGGCGATGCGCGGGCGGTGCTGGGCTTCCTCGACGCGGTCAAGGTGTGGCTGGCCTACGACGACTACGTCATCTGGCTGCGGCTCTCCCATCAGATCGCCGCACCCGACGGTCCGGCCCCACTGCTCGATCTGGCCGAACGCCTGATCGACAAGCAAATCGAACTGCTGCGGAGCTACCAACCCACCCCGGTCGACCGGCTCGGCGAGGTCCCGGCCGATATCGACGGCCTGCGCGGTCGCGCGCTACCCGACGACAACCAGCGCCTGCGGGTCAAGTCCGGAATCTATTCCGCGCGTGCGGCATTGCACACCCAAACCGATCCCGGGCGTTCGCGGCGCGCGTTCACCGAGGCCGGTGTCGATCTCGTCGCCACCGAGTACGCCACCCTCTACCGGACCGCCGGAGCCGACGAGGCACGCGGGCTGGCGGCGAACTTCCTCGCGGAGCTCTCCGCCAAATACACCGCCGCCGACAGCCCGCTCGGATTGCCGACGGCCCAATGCCTGCGCATCACCGATCCGGAGTCCTACGCGAACCCCCATGTCTGCTATCTGGTCTACGACCGCTACGTGGCGGAGGTCTATGCCACGCAGCAGCAGGACCTGCATCAACGAGTCTCGGCACAGTACCTCTTGCTCGCCCACGGGCAGTGACACACCCTAGGAGAACCGAATGCCGTTGCGGCCCGGCACAATCGTGGGCGGCTACCGGGTGGTCGAGACCCTCGGCAGCGGCGGTATGGGCTCGGTGTACCTGGTGCGCAACCCGGTCCTGCCGCGCCGCGACGCGCTGAAGGTGCTGCGAACGGACCTGTCCAGCAATCCCGAGTACCGGGCGCGGTTCGAGCGCGAGGCGAATCTGTCCGCGGCCCTGGACCATCCGAATATCGTGAAGGTGTACAGCCGCGGCGAGACCGACGGTCAGCTGTGGATCAGCATGCAGTACGTGCCCGGCACCGATGCGGCCGAGGAGGCGGCCCGGGGACCGTCGGTCATGACACCGCCACGGGCGCTGCACATCATCGGTGAGATCGGCAAGGGCCTGGACTACGCGCACCGGCACGGCCTGCTGCACCGCGACGTCAAACCCGCCAACTTCCTGCTCTCCCACGACGGAGACGTCGAGCGGGTGCTGCTCACCGACTTCGGTGTCGCCAAATCCACCAGTGACGCACAGGAACTCACCGCCACCGGTAATTTCCTCGCCACCATGGCGTACGCGGCGCCGGAACAGCTGCTCGGCGAGCGGCTGGACCACCGCGTCGACATCTACAGTCTCGGTTGCTCGTTCGTGAAACTGCTCACCGGTGACCTGCCCTTCCCGGAGACCACACCGGCCTTGATGACCATGAGCCACCTGTACAAGGCCCCACCCGCGGTCAGTGCCCGGCGGCCCGACCTGCCGCCCGCCCTGGACCGGGTGATCGCGAAGGCCATGGCCAAGGATCCCGACGACCGCTACGACAACTGCCGGGAGTTCGTGCTCGATGCCGAGACCGCGCTACGCGGCGGGGAGCCGGAACAGGTCGCGGCGCGACCGGTGCGCAATCGCCGTGTCCCGGGCGACGATTCGCGACCGGACAGGCCGCGCTCGCGTCGGCGCGGGGTCGTGTTCGGTGCCGCCGCCGTGCTACTCGTTCTCGCCGCTGTCGCCGCGTTCCTGGTCGGCCCGGACGTGTTCGGTCGCGACCGCGCTCCGGCCGAGGAGATCGCGCGGGTCCGCGCCGAGCACCCCGAATTCAGCGGTAAGACCGTGGCGGCGTTCGACTTCCGCGACTCCGCGCTCGCGGTGTATCTCGATCCGACCGATCAGGTGAAGTTCTTGCAGGACATCGGTTTCCGCTACAGCACCGAATACCGCTCGAGCGCGGGCGAACAGTCTCCGCGCCCGCTGTCGGACTCCTTCGCCCTGCCCTCCGGCCTCGACGTCATCGTCATCGTCCGCTCCGACAAACAGGCCGGGAACGGCGGATTGCGCGGGCTGCCATCGATATTCACCTCGCGGCTCGCCAGCGACGCCAAGCTGGTGGTCCTCGACGCGCAACCGGCGGTCGGGGCCTTCCGCGACTGGTCCGAGGATTCGGCGCACACGCTGATCGCGGACCTGGTGCCCGCCATCGCCAAGGTGCTCTGAGGAATTCGCGGTTCAGGGCCGCGGCGGAATCCGCTCGGCGAGCAATCCCTGGAAGTGCGGGCACGCCATGATGTCGTCGTGCGTGCAGTCGCCCTCGAGCAGGTGCAGCGCCGCTTGGGCCGAGGCGATCTGGGCGAGCAGGCGCTCGCGGTGACGGCCGATCACCTCCCGGCGGGCAGTGGCCGACCCGGCGGCCAGCATGGTCCTGATATCCGCGAGGCCGAAGCCCGCCTCCTTGGAGAGCAGAATCGCCGCCACCCGCTGGAGATCCGCCTCGGTGTAGCGGCGACGGTCACCCGCGCGGGCCGGGGTGAGCAGCCCTTCCGCTTCCCAATGCCGCAGCACATGCGTCGGCAACCCGAACCGAGCCGCCACCTCACCGATTGACTTCATCCCAACATTAAGTCGCACACTGGCGGACATGTCCACACTGCTTACTCTGCTCGATGCCATCGACGACCTGCCACAGGTCCGGGACCTGCGCGAACGCACCTACGACGGGCTCGGCGACACCGTCGTCGACGTGGGCTGCGGCGGCGGCCGCGCCGTCGGCGAGCTGGCCGCCCGCGGCGTGCGCGCCATCGGCGTGGATCTCGACCCCGCCATGATCGACAGCGCCCGCGAACGGTGGTCCGCGGGCGAATTCCACCTCGCCGACGCCACCGCCCTCCCCCTCGACGACGGCTCGGTCACCGGCTACCGCGCCGACAAAGTCCTGCACGCCCTCGACGAGCCCGAACGGGCGGTCGCCGAAGCCCGCCGGGTACTGGCGGTCGACGGCCGCGCGGTACTCGTCGGCCAGGACTGGGACGCCATTGTCATCGACTCCGACGACCCCGACCGCACCCGCGCCCTGGTCCACGCCCGCGCCGACCGCATGCCCCATCCCCGCATCGCCCGCCGCTACCGAAACCTGCTGCTGGACAACGGTTTCACCGACGTCACCCTCGAAGTCCACACCATCGTCTGGACCGACGCCACCGCCCTGCCCCTGCTGGCCAATATCGGCGGCGAGGGTCCCTGGCTCGACGCCCTGTCCACCCGCGCCCACCAGGACCGCCTCCTGGTAGCCGTCCCCTTCTTCCTCGCCGCCGGAACCCGCGCCTGAACACGGCACGAGGGGGCACCTATGGCGGCGGCCTCTCGGCCGATACCGCCACCGGTGCCCCCTCGCGGGTGAATTACTTCTTGCGGTCCCGCTTTTCGCGGACTCGGACGTTCACTCGGACGGGAGAGCCGTCGAAGTTGAACTCCTCGCGCAGGCGGCGTTCCAGGAAGCGGCGGTAGCCCGCCTCCAGGAAGCCGGTGGTGAAGAGGACGAACGTCGGGGGTCGGGTGGACGCCTGGGTGGCGAACAGGACGCGCGGGAGACGGCCGCCGCGCATGGGCGGCGGGGTCGCCGCGACGACCTCCTTGAGCCAATTGTTCAGGCGGCCGGTGGAGATGCGCTTGTCCCACGAGTCCAGCGCGGTTTCCATTGCCGGAACCAGCTTTTGGACGGCGCGGCCGGTGTGGGCGGAGATGTTCACCCGCAGCGCCCACTGGACCTGCACCATCTCCCGCTCGATCTCGCGTTCGAGCATGTGGCGGCGGTCCTCGTCGACCAGATCCCACTTGTTGTAGGCGATCACGAGGGCACGGCCCGCGTCGGCGACCATACTGATGACGCGCAGATCCTGTTCGGTGACCGGCTGCGAGGCATCGATGAGCATGACGGCCACCTCGGCGGCCTCCAGCGCCGAGCGGGTGCGCAGCGAGGCGTAGTACTCGTGGCCGCTGGCATTGCCGACCTTGCGGCGCAGACCGGCGGTATCCACGAAACGCCAAGGCTTGCCGCCCAATTCGACCAGGGAGTCGACCGGGTCGACGGTGGTGCCCGCGACATCGTGGACCACCGAGCGCTCGTAGCCCGAGAGCTTGTTCAGCAGTGAGGATTTGCCGACGTTCGGTTTGCCGATCAGGGCCACGCGCCGCGGACCGCCGAGACCGCCGGTGCCCTCGCGCGGGGTCTCCGGCAGCACCGCGAGCAGGTCGTCGAGCAGGTCGCCGGTGCCGCGGCCGTGCGTGGCCGAGACCATGCGCGGCTCACCCAGGCCCATGGACCACAGCGCCGCCGCGTCGGCCTCGATCTTCTGGTCGTCGACCTTGTTGGCGACCAGGATGACCGGGGTCTTGGAGCGGCGCAGCACCTTCGCCACCGCCTCGTCGGTGGCGGTCGCGCCGACCGTGGCGTCCACCACCACCAGAATCGCGTCGGCGGTCTGCATGGCGATCTCGGCCTGCCGGGCCACCGACTGCTGCAAGCCCTTGGCGTCGGGCTCCCAACCGCCGGTGTCCTGAACCAGGAATTTGCGTCCGGCCCAGTTGGCTTCGTAGCTGATGCGGTCGCGGGTGACGCCCGGAATATCCTCGACCACCGCTTCGCGACGGCCCAGAATGCGGTTCACCAGCGTGGATTTGCCGACGTTGGGGCGGCCGACAATGGCCACCGTGGGCATCGGGATGTGTTCGGCCTCGTCGTGTTCTCCGGCGAGTTCGGCCAGCTCCCAATCGGTTTCGTCGGTCCAGATGCCGTCTCCGGCGAAAGTGTCCTGGGTCACTGCGCACCTCCTGCCGAAATCTGCTGCCGCACAACGCGATACAGCTCGTCGATAACCTCGTCCATGGTGAGGTCGCTGGTGTCGACCAGCACCGCGTCCTCGGCCGGGCGCAGCGGGGACACCTTGCGGGTGGAGTCGAGGTTGTCGCGGCGCTGCACATCGGCGAGCACCGCCTCGAAATCGTCACCGCGCCCCTCGGCGATGTTCTGCGCATTGCGCCGCGACGCCCGGGCCTCGGCGGAGGCGGTCAGATAGATCTTCACATCGGCGTCGGTGAGCACGACGGTGCCGATATCGCGGCCCTCCACCACGATTCGGCCCGAGGTCGCCGCGATATCGCGCTGCAGCGACACGAGCTGTTCGCGCACCTCGGGCACCGCGGAGACGGCCGAGACCGCCTTGGTGACCTCGTTGCCGCGAATCTCCGACGACACGTCCTCACCGTCGAGCTCGATGACCTCGCGGCTGGGATCGGTGCCGATGGACAGTGGCAGCTCCTTCACCGCAGCCACGATGGCCTCGGCGTCGGCGAGGTCCACGCCGCTGCGCAGCACGCGCAGGGTCGCGACCCGGTACATGGCGCCGGTGTCGAGGTAGCGGGCACCGAGGCGGGTGGCCAGTCGGCGCGACACGCTGGACTTGCCGGTGCCGGACGGGCCGTCCATGGCCACGACGAGCGGCGCGCCGCCGGTCGACACATCCTCGGTCACGATCGCACTCCCCACACTGTTCACAACGACACCGCCTCGTAGAGCTTCCCGATTTCGTCCCGACCCAGCACCCGCAGCGTGCCGGGGCGCTGATCACCCAGGGCGACGGGACCGATATGCGTGCGCACCAGCGCCGTCACCGGATGACCGACGGCGGCGAGCAGGCGGCGGACGATGTGCTTGCGACCCTCGTGCAGCACGATCTTCACCAGCGACTTGCCCTCGCCGACCTCCAGCACCTGGAACCGGTCGACCTTCGCGGGGCCGTCGTCGAGTTCCACGCCGTTGCGCAGCTGCTTGCCGATATCGCGGTTGTGCACCTCACCGTTCACCGTCGCCAGATATGTCTTGGATACCTCGAAGGAGGGGTGCATCAAACGGTGCGCGAGATCGCCGTCATTGGTCAGCAACAGCAGGCCCTCGGTATCGGCGTCGAGACGGCCGACGTGGAACAGGCGCTGCCCGGCCATGACTCGCTCGGCGACGATATCGCCGACACACGGGCGGTTCATCTCGTCGGACATGGTGGACTGCCAGCCCTTGGGCTTGTTCAGCGCCAGGTAGACCTGTTCGTTGCGGACGACCACGCGCATACCGTCGACGCGCACCACGGCGTTCTCCGGGTCGATGCGCAGCCCCTGCTCGGTCACGACGCTGCCGTCGACCTCCACGCGGCCCGCCGCGATCAGATCCTCGGCCGCGCGCCGCGAGGCGACACCGGCCTTGGCGAGCACCTTCTGCAAACGCTCACCCTCGCCCCACGGCAGCTTCTTCGGACCCTGCGATTCGGATTCGACGTACTGGCGACGGGCGGGCTTGGCATTGTTGAGCACCGGGCCGGAGGTGATGACACGCTGCGGCTTCGGCTTCTTGGACTTTCCGGTGGGGGCGTTGGTCTTCGCGGCGGGCGAGGTCGTCGGGGCGAAGGGGCGGCCGCCGCCGATCCGGCCGCGCGCGCCGCCGATGTGATGGTCGCCCTGGCGGGAACGGTCACCGCCACGGTCGAAACCACCGCGGGTATCCGCGCCACGCGAACCGCCACGATTGTCGAAGCCGCGCGAGCGATCACCGCGGGCGTCGAAGCCCCGCGAACCGCCACGGGGATCCGCGCCCCGCGAGCCGCCGCGCTGGTCGAAGCCGCGCGAGCGGTCGCCGCCACGCGGGTCGGTGCCGCGTGCATCGAAACCACGGGAGCCGCGGGCATCCGCGCCGCGGGCTGCGCCCCGGGTGTCGAAGCCACGGGAGCGATCGCCGCCACGTGCGTCGAAGCCGCGCGAATCCTGTCCGCGCGAAGGGTTTCCGCGTCCGGCCGTGCCGCGCGCATCTCGCGAGTCCCACGAGCGGTCGCCGCGAGCCGCAGCGCCCCGCGTCGGCGTCGCGCCGCGCGATGGGTTCGAGCCCTGTCCAGCGCGGCCGCGGGCCGAGCCGCCGCGAGGCGGTTCGAAACCACGTTTCCTACGATCCGGTGTGCCATCTCGGCGAGCGGGTGTATTCACGTTGTCCTAATTTCAGTTCATTCATCGGTGCCGAGGTCGATATCCGACTCGGCCGGTTTCCTCAGCCTGGTGTACCGGGGGTCGGTCTCCAGGCTCTCGTTGATCTCGTCGATCAGATCCACCCCCGGAAGCAGGGGCGCCAACGGCGGGAGATCGGTCAGCGACGCGAGGCCGATCCGTTCCAGGAACAGTTCGGTGGTGACATACAAGGTGCCGTTGGTCTCCGGGTCGGCCCCGGATTCCGAGATCAGACCTCGCGCCAGCAGGGTCCGGATCACGCCGTCCACATTCACGCCTCGGACCGCACTCACCCGTGCTCGCGTAACCGGTTGACGATAGGCGATCACGGCCAGTGTTTCCAAGGCGGCGCGGGTCAGCTTCGATCTTGCGCCATCCAACAGCATACGTTCCACGTACGGGGCGAACTCCGCGCGTGTGTAGTAACGCCAGCCGTCGCCGACGTATCTGAGATCCATGCCACTGCGGCGGGCGGTGAGTTCGGCCGACATCTCGCGCAGGGTGCGCTCGACGCGAGCGGGGGTGTCCTCCAGCGCGGACGCCAGCAGATCGGCGGGGGCGGGGGCGTCGACGACCAACAGCATGGCCTCGAGGGCGGCGCGGAATTCGTCCTCGTCGAGGTGGTCGGCGGGGTCGTCGTCGAAGAGCATCCGCTGGTCGGGGCCGTCGGACGGGTCCGTCGCGGGGGTGGCCGAATCATCGGCGGGCTCCTCGTGCGACGCCGTCGGTTCGTCGGCCGCGGTGCTCGACTCGTCGGCCGAGGTCGCGGAATCCTCGGCTGGTGCGACCGCGTCGCCGGACTCTTCGCCCGGTGCCGCCGTGTCGATCGGGGTCTCCTCGCCAGTGGGGTCGATCACCTCGGTCACCCGTACTCCTCGTCGCTGATGGTGTCGTAGATCGCACCGCCGGTCTCCCGTGCCGCGCTGAGATCGCCGGTCCAGCTGACGGCCAGCGGGCCGAGTGGATCGGGTTGTTCGAATTCGATATTGCGGCCTCGGTAGAGCTCGAGCAGGGCCAGGAAGCGCGCCACGATCTGCACCGGCAGTTCACAGCCCACGATGAGTTCGTGGAAGGTGGTCCAGTTGCCGGGGCCCTTGGCCTTCAACATCTCCAGGACCAGCGCGGCCTGTTCGGCCAC
Organism: Nocardia sp. NPDC050406; assembly: GCF_044459025.1. Lineage (NCBI taxonomy): Bacteria > Bacillati > Actinomycetota > Actinomycetes > Mycobacteriales > Nocardiaceae > Nocardia > Nocardia sp. NPDC050406. The sequence continues at coordinate 232,893 of NZ_JBITIM010000005.1, forward strand.
CGAGATGGCGTGCTGGTGAATGTGGTCGATGCCGACCTTCGGGGTGGGACGCGGGCGGAAGGCGGCCGCCGCGACCTCGGCGAATCCGTGCGCGTCGACGCCCAGGGTGACATCAGGCAGCAGCTCCAGGAACCGGTCCTCGAGCGAGACCGCGCGCGGATAGCGTTGCAGCGCGGCGGCTTCCAGTTCGGCGAGGAGTTCGGCGACCTGCTTGAACGCGCGGTACTGCAGCAGGCGCGCGAAGAGCAGGTCGCGGGCTTCCAGGAGTTCCAGATCGTCCTCGTCGGAGACCTCGCCGGAGGGCAGCAGGCGCGCGGCCTTGAGGTCGAGCAGGGTCGCGGCCACCACCAGGAACTCGGTGGTCTGGTCCAGCACCTTGTCGGCGCGCAGTCCGCTCTTGTCGGCCTGCGCGGTCAACGCCTTGGTGTAGGCGATGAATTCGTCGGTCACCTTGTGCAGCGCGACCTCGGTGACGTCGAGGCGGCGCGAGCTGATGAGCTGGAGCAGCAGATCGAAGGGGCCCTCGAAATTGCTCAGCCGCAGATGGAATTTGCCCGACTTGTCCGAATCCTCGGTGGGGGCAGGGGTATCCGACGGCACCGCGGAGGCGGCGATATCGGTGAGGACGGTGGTTCCGGAGTCCGCGGCGATATCGTCCACCACCGAATCCGTGCTCTCGGCATCGCCTCTCGCGATGTCCTCGACCACCGAGCCCGCGCCGGTCTCCTCGGGCACAGCGGTATCCGCACCCGGCGTAGCGAGCCCGGGCGCTGAGTCGGAAGAATCGTTCAACGGCCCGACCGGTGGATGACTTCCCGTGCCATGGCCCGATACGCCTCCGCGCCACCGGATTTGGGCGCCCAGGTGGTGATGGGTTCACCGGCGACGCTGGCGTCCGGGAAACGAACGGTGCGCGAGATGACGGTGTCGTACACGAGGTCGCCGAACACCTCGACCACGCGCGTCATGACCTGGCGTGAATGCAGTAGGCGGGCATCGAACATGGTGACAACGATGCCGTACAGGCTCAGCGCCGGATTCAACCGGTCCCGCACCTTCTCCACGGTGTCGTTGAGCAGCGCCAGTCCGCGCAGCGAGAAGTACTCGCACTCCATGGGAATGATGACGCCGTCCGAGCAGGCCAGGGCGTTCACGGTGAGCAGGCCCAGCGAGGGCTGGCAGTCGATGAGGATGTAGTCGTAGCGATTGCGCAGCGGCGCGAGCGCGCGGCCCAGGGTCTGCTCGCGGCCGACCTCGTTGACGAGCTGGATCTCCGCGGCGGACAGGTCGATATTGCTGGGCAGCAGGTCCATACCGTCGACCTTGGTCTGCATCAGCACGTCGTCCACGCCGACCCGGCCGTTGCTGATCAGCAGGTTGTGCACGGTCTGGTCCAGATCATGGTGTGCCACACCGAGTCCCGCCGACAGCGCGCCCTGCGGATCGAGATCGACCAGCAGGACCTTTCGTCCGTATTCGGCCAGTGCAGCGCCCAGATTGATGGTGGACGTGGTCTTTCCGACCCCGCCCTTCTGGTTGCACATGGCGACGATCAGCGCGTCACCGTGGTGGTTGACGGGCGGCGGCTCCGGAACTTCGCGTAGAGGTCGACCTGTTGGTCCTAGCTCCGCGTTGTCCGGCTGCACGTCCGGCGCCTCCCACAATGTCTGCGCGGCGGTTTCGATCCGCTGGCCCGCACCACCGGTAGTCGTCACGTCCGCTGCTCCTTCGACGTTCCTGCCCTAGCCTCGCCGCGCCATGCGGCGAGGTCCCTGTTAGACGCTACCGCCTGTCCGCACCAGACCCAGCTCGGACACGCACCCTAAAGCTGCACTTCAGAGTGGGTAGAGGCGCCTCCCAACGGGAGGCTACCGGTCGCCCGGCATCCTCTCACCGTTTCACCGCTGGTGAGACGCGATTTCCGCGGCGGGCCGCACGAATGCCTCCGATATCGAAAAACGTTGGCGGAGGCGGCCGTTCGACAGCGACCCGACAAGGTGGCGCACACTCATGTTTACTCGTGCCGGAGGGATCGGCTCAACCAGGAGAACCACACGCCCATGGCACTGCCCCCGATGACACCCGAAGAACGCGCCGAGGCCCTGGCCCGCGCCGCCGACGCGCGCCAGGCGCGCTCGGAGCTGTTGCGGCAGATCAAGGCCGGTGAGGTCGGCCTGGCCGAACTGCTCGAACGCGCCACCGACGAGGACCTGATCAAGAAGATGAAGGTGCTCGCCGTGATCAAGGCCCTCCCCGGCGTCGGCCCCGTGAAGGTCGACAAGATGATGATGGCCGCGGAGATTCCCGACAACCGCCGCATGGGCGGCCTCGGCCCGCGCCAGCGCGCCGCCCTGCTCGACGCGCTGGAGCGCTGAGCCCGACATCCTCAGCCTGCCCTGCCGATGTCCTGAATCCCGAGCCGCGGCCGCCGTGCCCGGTGTTCCTCTGGCGCACGCCACTTCACCGTCGCGCCCGTCCAATCGGTGGAGGTCGTCGGTTCCTCGGCCCGCGCGTCTGGAGGGCGCGGTCGCCGCCGCGAGGTTCCGCCTCGAATCCGACTACCTCGCACGCGGATGGGCGGTGGCCCACACCTCGTGCAGGGTGCCGACGGTGACCAGGGTGTAGATCTGGGTGGTGGTCACCGAGGCGTGGCCGAGCAGCTCTTGGACGACGCGGACGTCCGCGCCGCCGTCGAGGAGATGGGTGGCGAAGGAGTGGCGCAGGGTGTGTGGGGAGACCTGGGCGGCGATGCCCGCGCGCTCGGCGGCGGATTGCAGGACCTGCCAGGCGGTTTGGCGGGATAGTCGGCCGCCGCGGTGGTTGAGGAACAGCGCCGGGGTGCCCTTGCCGCGCAGGGCCAGCCCGGGGCGGCCGCGAACGAGGTAGGCGTCGACCGCGGCGAGGGCGGGGCGGCCGATGGGAACCATGCGCTGTTTGCCGCCCTTGCCGCGCAGCACCACGGCACGTTCCTCGGTGTCGATATCGTCCACGTCGAGGCCGATGATCTCCGAGATACGCGCCCCGGTGGAGTACAGCAATTCGAGCAGCGCCCGATCCCGCAGCCCCCGAGGTCCGTCGGCGGCCGCACCCCCGGCCGCCTCCAGCAGCCGCGAAATCTGGTCGTAGGGCAGCGCTTTCGGAAGCCTGCGCGCAGGCGTCGGCGGCTTCACCGGATGCGCGACATCGGTCCCCGTGATCCCCTCCGCCGCCGCGAACCTGTGCAGGCCCCGCACCGCCACCAGCGCCCGCGCCGCCGAACTGGCCGCCAGCGCGGGATGTTCGGCGTCCCCCGCCCGCAACACCACCATGAAATCCCCGATATCGGTCTCGGACACCTCCCCCAACGCCCCGATCCCCCGCGCCGCCAAGAACTCCCGATACCGCCCCAGATCCCGCCGATACGCGGCCAGGGTATTGCGCGCCGCCCCACGCTCCACCGTCAAGTGGTCGAGATAGGCGTCGATCGACGCGGCGGCATCCACGGCACACATCATGGCAGCCACCCCCGACGAACTCGCCGACCGAACACGCAATCGAGACCGCTTGGTATTGAACGGAGATGCGCGAGTACCCGCCGAGCGAGCGCCTCGCCGCCCAGGCCGGTGCGGCGAGCTAGTTTTCGCTGCTTTCGTCCGCTTTGCGGTCCAGGAACGCGGTCGGCATGCCCGGCCAGGGCGCATCGGCGGGGCGCAGGGGCGCGCCGCTCGCGCGGGCCGTCACCAAGGCCAGGACGCCCGCGACGGCGGTGGCGTTGGTGATCTCTCCGGCCAGGGCCTTGCGCACGGCCTCGTCGAGGGGCATGCGGACGATCTCGATATCCGCCTCTTCCAATTCTGGGGTGGGGCGGTCGGTTTCATAGAGGTCGGTGGCCAGGTAGATGCGTAGGGCCTCGTCGGTGAAGCCCGGGGAGAGGGCGACATCGACGAGGACCGACCAGTCGTGGGCCGCGAGGCCCGTTTCCTCGGCGAGTTCGCGGCGGGCCGCTTCGAGGGGATCCTCGCCCGGCTTGTCGAGCAGTCCGGCGGGCAGCTCCAACAGTCGCCGCCCGACCGGATGCCGGTACTGATTGATGAGGACGACGGTGTCGTCGCCCTCCAGCGCCACCACCGCGACCGCGGGATGGTGTTCGATGACCTCGCGCTCGGCGACTCGGCCGCCCGGCATGGCCACCTCGTCCAAGCGCAGCGCGAGAATCGCGCCCGCGTAGACGGTGCGGCTGTCGACTACGTCGAACTCATGGGTGCCGGGGGCCGATTCGCTGTGCTCGAAGGTCATTTCGATACTTTCTCACCCGCTTCGGCCACCGCCGCCTCCGGGATCTCCACCGGAAGCCGTTCGGCCGCCTTGTATTTCAGCGCCGCCGCGATGAGCGCCGCGAACAGCGGATGCGGGCGGGTCGGGCGGCTCTTGAGCTCCGGATGCGCCTGGGTGGCCACGAAGAACGGGTGCTTGTCCTGAGGTAGCTCGACGAACTCCACCAGATGGCCGTCCGGCGAGACGCCGCTGAACTTCAGACCGCTCTTGGCGATCTTGTCGCGGTAGGCGTTGTTCACCTCGTAGCGGTGCCGGTGCCGTTCGGACACCTCGGTGGTGCCGTACGCCTGCGCCACCACCGAACCCTTGGACAGGACCGCGGGGTACGCGCCGAGGCGCATGGTGCCGCCCAGATCGGCCTCACCGGCCACGATCTGTTCCTGATCGGCCATGGTCGAGATGACCGGATACTTGACGTCGGGCTCGAATTCGGCGGAGTTGGCGTCGGTGAGACCCACCGACCGCGCCGCCTCGATCACCACGCACTGCAAGCCCAGGCACAGGCCCAGCAGCGGAATGCCATGCGTGCGGGCGTAGCGGATCGCGCCGACCTTGCCCTCGATACCGCGAATGCCGAAGCCGCCCGGAATGAGAATGCCGTCCACATCGGAGAGATGCTCGCGGGCGCCCGCCTCGGTCTCGCACTCGTCGGACTGCACCCAGCGGATGTTCACCTTGGCGTGCGAGGCGAATCCGCCCGCGCGCAGCGCCTCGGTGACCGACAGGTAGGCATCGGGCAGATCGACGTACTTGCCGACCAACGCCACGGTGACCTGCTCGCGCGGGTTGTGCACCCGGTCGAGCAGATCGCCCCAGATGGTCCAATCCACGTCCCGGAAGGGCAGTCCCAGCTTGCGCACCACGTAGGCGTCGAGGCCCTCGCGGTGCAGCACCTTGGGAATGTCGTAGATGGACGGCGCGTCGGGGGTGGAGACGCAGGCGTCCACATCCACGTCGCACATGAGCGCGATCTTGTTCTTGAGCGGCTGCGGCACCTCGCGGTCGCAGCGCAGGATCAGCGCGTCGGGCTGAATGCCGATATTGCGCAGCGCCGCCACCGAGTGCTGGGTCGGCTTGGTCTTGAGCTCGCCGGAGGGGCCCAGGTACGGCACCAGGGTGACGTGCAGGAAGAAGCAGTTGTCGCGACCCACCTCGTGGCGGATCTGTCGGGCCGCCTCGAGGAAGGGCTGGGACTCGATATCGCCGACGGTGCCGCCGATCTCGGTGATGACCACATCCGGGACCTGCCCGTAGAGGTCCGGTCCCGCCATGGCGGTGATCCGGTTCTTGATCTCGTCGGTGATATGCGGAATCACCTGGACGGTATCGCCGAGGTATTCGCCGCGGCGCTCCTTGGCGATCACCGTCGAATAGATCTGGCCGGTGGTGACATTGGCGTACCCCGACAGATCGCGGTCGAGGAAGCGTTCGTAATGCCCGACGTCCAGGTCCGTCTCCGCGCCGTCCTCGGTCACGAACACCTCTCCGTGCTGGAAAGGGTTCATGGTGCCGGGATCGACATTGAGGTACGGATCCAGCTTCTGCATCGTGACGCGCAATCCGCGCGATGTGAGCAGCTGGCCGAGGCTGGAGGCGGTCAGGCCCTTACCGAGTGATGAGGCGACTCCGCCGGAAACGAAGATGTGCTTCGTGGCCGCGCGCGCCGGAATCCGTGATTGACCCACGGGACTCCACGGTAACACGGATCCGCGGGCCTGTTCACCCGCCGCGCGGACCGATCGCCGCCGATTAGCTATCAGTTCAGCGTGGCATGGCCGCGACTGTGAGCGAGGTCGCCTTCGCGCCGGTGCCGTATCGCCCGGTGCCACCGCTCAGCTGCTCGGTCAGGCCGAGCGCGGTGGTCATGCGGCCGATCTCACGGTCCACATTGTCGACGGTGGTGACCGTTGCCAGGGGGGCTTCCTCGCGCGCCACCGAGATGGGTCCGGAGCCTTCGGCGGCGCCCTGACGACCGGCCAGGACGACGCCCGCGCCGCGCGCTTTCAGGCCCCCGGCGAAGCGGGCGATGATGGTGCCGCGCTGATTCTCGTCGGCGCGCACGCCGTCGCCGGTGACGACCACGGCGAGATTCCCGGGCCGCACCTCGCCGACCGGGTTGAGAAAGCCGCCGCCGCGCAGGGTTTCGAGGGCGAGGCCGCGTTCCTGATCGGACCCGCGCGGCGCGCCGTTGGCCGGATCGGTGAGCAGCAGCAGGCCGAGCACATCGCCGCCGAGGCTGCCCTGATCGGTCGCGCCCGTACCGAGCTGCGCGCCCGCGGGCACCAGATTCGCGAGCGCCGTGCGCAGCCGGTCACCCTCGGTGGAGTCGGTGAAGGCATTGGTGAGCGCGACCTGTCCGCTCACCGTGGCACCGGCGGTGGTGAGCGCCTTGGTGACCGAATCCACATCGGAGAGTTCGGCATCCGGGGTGGTGAACACCACGACACCGCGGTTGGCGAGCGCGCCGCCGAGCAGTTTGGGCGCCGCGCCCGCCAGGAACGCGTCGGAGGCCCTCAATTGCTCTGCGAGTCGGGCGTTCTCGGCGCGCAGGTCCTCGGCCTGTGCGCCGCCCTCGCCGATTCCGGGCAATAGCCCGTCCGTCTGCGTGCGGGTGCCCAGCACCACGCCGACCGCGAGGGCCAGAAAGACCGCCGCGATCGAAACCGCGTGGTAGCGAAGCGAAATCATGCGTCCCCTAGATGCGTTGGTCGAATAGCCCGCGAACCCACAGCTCGAATCGGTTCCAGGTGTCGATACCCCAATCGATCGCCGCGCCGCCGGAGCGGGTGGCCAGCAGCGCCACGATCAGCGCCACCAGCGCGGCGAGCACCACCAGCGCCACCGCCCAGCCCGAACCGCCGTGACGGTACAGCGCGGCAACGGCTTTGGCGTCCATGAGTTTGGTGCCGAGTTTGAGTCGGGTGAGGAAGGTGGCCGGATTGGAGTCGCGGCGGCCGCGGTCGAAGAAGTCGTCGAGGGAGGCGGCGGCGCCGCAGGTGACGATGAGCGCGGCCCCGTGGTGCCCGGCCAGCAGCAGCGCCAGGTCGGCGGCCGCGCCCGAGGACGGGAAGGTGGTCGCGCCGATACCCAGATCCTGGATGCGCTCCAAACCCTTGGCGTGGCCGTCGGTATCGGCGGGCAGGATCACCTCGGCGCCGCATTTGAGCGTGGTGGCGGTGATCTCCTCCGGATCGCCGACAATGAGGTCGGGCTGATATCCGTTGCGGGTCAAGGTATCCGCGCCGCGGCCGACGCCGACGAGGATGGGCGCGTACTCCTTGATGAACGGTTTGATGCGTTTGAGGTCCTCGGCGTGGTCGGACCCGTCGGCCACCACCACGACATGCCTTTTGCGCATATCGATTCGGAGTTCGGGGACGCCGATTCCGTCGATGAGCAAACCGCTTTCGGTGCGGATGAACTCGATGGTGTTGCCCGCGAACGCTTCCAGGTGATCGGCGAGACCGTTGCGGGCCTCGATCATGCGCTCGGCGATCGAGGCCTCGGTGAGCTCCACGCACTCGACCAGGACCTCGGGCTCCTTCTTGATCAGCTTGTCGCTGTAGACGATTCCGTCGTCGACGCGTACCTTGGTGCCGTCCTTGAGACGGCTGAACACATCGGTGCTGACGGTGTCGAGGAGCAGAATCCCGTTGGCGACAAGGACTTCCGGCCCCAGATTCGGGTAGCGGCCCGAGATGGACGGTGACGCGTTCACCACCACCGCGACCCCCGCCTCGACGAGGCGGTCCGCGGTGAGGCGATCGAGGTCCATCTCGTCGAGCACCACGATGTCGCCTGGGCCGACGCGTTGCAGCAGACGCCGGGTATTGCGGTCGACCCGGGCAATCCCGGACAGCCCGGGCAGCGTCTCGGTGGGCTTCGACAACAAGGCCAACATCTTCATAACGACCGATGATCACCCCAAAGTCTCAACCATTGGTGGAGGCGCGCCGTCTCCCCACCCGACCCATTCGTCACAGTGATGACAGGATTTGGCCGATTCGCCCAGTGCCCGTTACCGGTGGTACCGATATGCTCCGGACGAAGCTGTTCCGGACATACAGGGGATTCGGTATGGCAGCTCGACACAAGGAGACATCGCAGTCATGGCCAGTACCACCGTCGACACCGTTATCGCCGCGCCTCGGGAGACCGTCTACAAGCTGCTCTCCGATCGCGATGCGCTGAGCGCGTATCTGCCCATTCAGATCTCGCTCGTCACGCCGGGCGCGGGCAGCCCGTCCGGAGTGGGCGCGCGGTACAAGCTCGGCGTGGGTGGGCTCGGCGTCACCGAGGAGACCGTCGAACTGGTGCCCAATGAGCGCATGGTCTACAAGATCGTGGCGGGGGCGCCGGTGAAGCGCCACTTCGGCACCATCACCTTCGCCGATGCGCCCGGCGGCACCCGCGTGGTCTACACGATGGATTCCGAGCCGAGCCTGCCCGTTCCGGCCAAGGCCCTCGAGGTGGGTCTGAAGGGCCTGATCAACGCGCTGCTGAGCGGCGTCCGCAAGGCCGTCAAGTAGGAAAGCGACGATCGAACGGCCGGTGCCGCCCGGCCGTTCGATCGTCACACCCCCGGCTTCATCTCGGCTGGACCCACCACGATCCCGGCCCGCCGACACATTCGTAGTCGGCCCACTCACCGCGCTCGATACCCCGATTCCCGCGCGCGAGACACTGGCTCTCCTGCTCGAACGGGCCCAGCGATTCCTTGGGCTCGGACTCCCGCATCGCCGCACTCCCCGCATCGGCGATGGGCTGGGCCCCGGTCGCACCTGCGACTCCCGCGACCAGACACCCGGCGACCACCGCGACCGCGACCGCCCTACGCATGGGCGCTCGGCGCGAGCTGCGACATGATGGCGGCCATATCCAGCCAGACGTTCTCCCGGCTGATCCGCCCGTCCCGGAATTCGCAGACATGCAGAATCCGGAAGTTCAGCGGCCGGTTTCCACCCGGAATCCCCATGAACTCGCCGGTCACCCGGCCGTACCAGTGCGAATCGTCGACGAAGAAGTCCTCGCCGTAGTACCGCCGCTGGGTTTCGAATTTGTCCTCCGCCAAGGCCCCGAACAGCGCCCGATAGCGCCGCGCGATGGCCTCCCTGTCGGTCAACAATCCCTCCGGATCACCCACGGCGTCGTGCTCGGCGTCGTCGGTGAGCGTCTCCAGAATCGCCTCGACATCATTGTTCGCCTCCGCCGCAACATGTTTGGCGAAGATCGCGTCCATCTCGTCCTTGGTCATCACAGCTCCTCCCGGCTTTGTGAGATTCTGCTATCTTCGTGAGATGAGTGTCTCACGTCAAGAGAAATTTCTCACGAGTGGTCGACAGAATCAGAAGATGCGCACTCGCGAGGCCCTCCTCGACGCGGCGATAGCTCTGGCCAAGGACGGCCGCTCGCCCTCGATCCCCGAGGTGGCCGAGGCGGCGCGCGTCTCCACCGCCACGGCGTACCGCTATTTCCCCAACCCGCAGTCGCTGTGGGCCGATCTCGCCAGCCGCGAACAGACCCTGCGCGGCGACTTCTTTCGCGTCGTGGAGGAGCTGACCGGCGACGACGCGGAGCAGCGCATCGATACCGTGGTGCGGCGCACCGCCGAGATGCAGCTGGCCGACGAGGTGCTGTGGCGGACCGTCCTGCGCGCCACCCTGGACCGCTGGTTCGAGCAGCAGGAGCTGCCGGAATCCGAGCGGGTTCCGGTACGCGGCACCACCCGCCTCGAATTGGCCCGCGCGGCAGTGGAACCGCTCGCCGACCGACTATCCCCGGCGCGGCTGGACCGCCTCGTTCACGCCATCACGCTCGTCTTCGGCGTGGAGGCCCTGGTCAGTACGCGCGACAGCTGCGCCCTCGATCCGGAAGGCGCGGCCGATCTCATGGTCTGGTCGGCGCGCGCCCTGGTACGGGCCGCGCTCGCCGAAGCCGAAGCGCCGCACACCGATTGAGCGGTTCCGGCGCGATCAATCCGCCGCGCCGACCTTTTCGGCGTGCGCGGTGGTGAGCAGCTCCCAGGCGTGGGCGCGACCGGTCTCGGTATCGCCGAGACCCGCGAGCATGCGGGCGAGTTCGGCGACGCGCTCGTCCTGGGTGAGCGCCCGGACACCGGAGTTCACGCCCTTGCCGTCGTCGACCTTGTCGACCACCAGGTGGGTGTCGGCGAAGGCCGCGACCTGCGGCAGGTGGGTGACCACGATGACCTGGTGGGTGCGGGCCAATCGGGCCAGGCGGCGGCCGATCTCGACGGCGGCGCGGCCGCCGACACCGGCGTCGACCTCGTCGAACACCATGGTCGTGCCGTGATCGGAGCTGGCCAACACCACCTCGAGGGCGAGCATGACACGGGAGAGCTCACCGCCGGAGGCGCTCTTGCTCAAGGGCAGCGGCTGCGCGCCCGAGTGCGCGGCGAGCCGGAACTCCACCTCGTCCACACCGGTCGACCCGGCATGCAGTTCCTGGCCGTCCACCGTCAGCGGCGCGGAATCCTGGGCTCCGGCCACCAGCGGACGCACCACCACCTCGAGTTTGGCCCGGCCCATGGCCAATCCGGACAGCTCCGCGCTCACGGCACTGGCGAGCTTGCCCGCCGCCTTGGTGCGTGCGGTGGTGAGCTTGCGGGCCGCTTCGCGCACCTTGTCCGCGGCGGTATCCACCTCGGCCGCCAACGCGGCGAGCGCCTCTTCCGAGACGTCGAGGGATTCCAGCCGCGTGCGCGACTCCTCGGCCCACTTGATGACGCCGTCGATATCGGGGGCGTATTTCCTGGTGAGCGTTTTGAGTTCGGCCTGCCGGGTGAGCATGGTGTCGAGCGCGCCGGGGTCGGACGGCAGATCCGAGAGGTAGGAGCTCAGCTCGGTGGTCAGATCCACCACCACCGAGATGGCATCGCCCAGGCGCGGAGCCAGCGCGGCCAGCGCCGGATCGTCGGCGGTCTCGATGCGGGCGCGCGCGCCGCCGAGCAGGTCGAGCGCTCCCCCGCCCTCACCGGGCGTATCGGCGGGCCCGGCCAGCGCGTCGTGCGCCGCCGCGGCCGCCTCGCGCAGCGAATCCAGGTCCGAGAGCCGCCGGATCTCGCCGACCAGGCGCTCGTCCTCACCGGGTTCCGGTGCGATGGCGTCGATTTCGTCGAGCGAGTATTTGAGCCGGTCCGCCTCGAGCGCGAGTTCCCTACTGCGCGCGGTGCGTTCGAGCAGCTCATTGCGGGCGTCGAGCCATTTGCGCCGTTCCTTCTGGTACTTGCGCAGCAGCGAATCGACGGTGTCGGAGGCGAATTGGTCCAGGGCGTGCAGCTGCTGGTCGGGCCGCTGCAAGCGCAGCTGGTCGTTCTGCCCGTGCACCGTGAGCAGCGGCGTCGTGAAATCCGACAGCACCGAGGCGGGTACGCTGCGCCCGCCCAGGCTCGCTCGCGAGCGGCCGTCGCTGCCGACCGTGCGCACCGCGATGATGCTGCCGTCCTCATCCCGTTCCGCCGCAGCGGATTCGAGAACTTCGTCCACTGCGGTGCGCGCGCCCTCGTGCACCTCGTCGACGGTGAACCGCCCCTCCACCACCGCCCGCGACGCGCCCAACCGGACGCGCCCGGCGTCCGCGCGCGCACCGCTGAGCAGGTGCAGGCTCGTCACCACCATGGTCTTGCCCGCGCCCGTCTCACCGGTCAAACAGGTCAAACCCTCATGGAATTGCGCTGTGGCGGTGGAAATGACGCCCAGGCCGTCAATCCTGATCTCTGTCAGCACTCGTGCTCTCCGTTCGCCGTCGGCCCCGCCAGCCTGTCACGGGCAACTGGAATTTGCGCACCATCCGGTCCGCGAAGGGTGCGGAATCCAGCCGCACCAGCAGTACCGGTTCGGCCCCTCGGACCGCCTCGACCCGGCCGCCCCGCGGCAATGCGAGGGTGCGTCGACCGTCGAGGAAAACTATCGCATCATGGCCCGTCGCGGCGGTCTCCACCGCGATGAGCGAATCCGGGCTGGTCACCAGCGGCCGCGCGAACAGCGCGTGCGCATTGCTCGGAATGACCAGCAGCGCTTCGAGTTCGGGCCAGACCACCGGGCCGCCCGCGGAGAAGGCGTAGGCGGTCGAGCCGGTGGGGGTGGAGATGAGCACACCGTCGCAGCCGAAGGACGACACCGGGCGGCCGTCGACCTCGAGAATGACCTCGAGCACGCCCATGCGCGCGCCGTTCTCGATACTGGCCTCGTTGAGCGCCCACCCGTATTCGGTGACGGTATCGTCCACGCGCACACTGACATCGATGGTCATGCGCCGTTCGACGGTGTAGTCGCCGCGCACCACCTGCGCCAGCGCCTCGTCCAGGTTCTCCGCCTCGGCCTCGGTGAGGAATCCGATGCGGCCCAGGTTGATTCCGAGCACCGGCACGGCGGCCTCGCGGGCCAGTTCGGCGGCGCGCAGGAAGGTGCCGTCGCCACCCAGGGCGAGCACCATCTCGCAGCCGGTCGCCGCGTGCGGCCCGTGTTCGGTCACCCGCACCGGATAGCCGTCGGGCCGTCCCTGGTCGTCGGTGTCGAATCGGGTGCTGTACGCCTCGTCCTCGAGCACCCACAGCCCGATGCCCGCGTCCTCGAAGATCTTCGCCACCCGGTGCGCGGTCTCGGTGAGCTCGGCCCGGCCCGGATGCGCGACCAGCAGAATCTCCCGCGTCGCACCGGATCCGGACACACCACTCGCAGTGTTCACTGCGGACCCTCCTCCACCGCGCGCTCGATGAGCGCCGCCACCCTCGCTTCCTCGGCTGCATCGTATGCGGAGGCGGTGACAGGTGCCCGGTCGCCGCCGTCCTCGGCATCGGCGGCCTCGCGGTTCTTCGCCGCGAGACTCGACAGATCGCCAGCGGATTCCTTACGCAGCCACAGGAAGTACTCGACATTGCCGGACGGTCCGGGCAGCGGACTCGCCACCACGCCGCGCGTGCGCAGCCCCAATTTCGCGGCGGTGGCGGCGACTTCGCGCACCGCTTCGGCGCGCAGGGCCGGATCACGCACCACGCCACCGGATCCCACGCGGTCCTTGCCGACCTCGAACTGCGGCTTGACCATCGGCAGCAGGTCCGCGCCCATCGCGCAGCACTGCGCCAGCGCGGGCAGTACCAGCCCGAGGGAGATGAACGAGAGGTCCGCGACCACCAATTCGACTGTGCCGCCGATGAGTTCCGGGGTCAGGGCGCGCACATTGGTGCGATCGTGCACCAGTACCCGGTCGTCGTTCTGGAGTCGCCAGATCAGCTGGCCGTAGCCCACATCGGCGGCAACGACCTCCTTCGCGCCGCGTGAGAGCAGCACATCGGTGAAGCCGCCCGTGGACGCGCCCGCGTCCAGGCAGCGTTTGCCCTCGACGCTCACGCCCTCGGGTTCGAAGGCCTCCAACGCGCCCAAGAGCTTGTGCGCGCCCCGCGACGCCCACTGCACCTCATCGGGCTGTTCCCGCACCAGTAGCGGGGTTCCGGCCTCCAACGCCGTCGCCGGTTTGGTGGCGACCGTCCCATTGATCAGGACACGGCCCGCGTTGATCAGCTCGACCGCGTGTTCCCGCGACCGCGCCAACCCGCGGCGAACCAGTTCCGCGTCCACTCGCGCGCGCCTGGCCACCTCAGATCTTGTCCACCGTTGCCAGGGCCTGCACCAACACCTCGTGCGCCTGCTCGAGAATGCGGGCCCGCCGCTGAATGTCGGTGCCCTCCCCCGCCGAATCCCGTGCGCCCGCGGTCAATTCCGCCAACAACTCCTCGACCTCCGCGCGCACCTTGTCGGGGTCGGCGAACTCCGGCTGATTCGCACCCGGCAAATGTTGACCGGGCACCGGCACCCCCGGACGGGGACCGGGCGCAGGCGCATGCGGGTTGGGCGTGGACATAGTCATCGTGGCGACAACGCTACCCGAACTCGTATTCGAACACACGTACCGCTCCCCTCCGATCCGGCCGCCGACCGGGCGGGCGACGGCGCGGTGCGAAAACCGGTTGCCCGGGTCTGCCAGGATCGGAGAAATGGGACGGAACTTCGAAGAGCTCGTGGCGGAGGCCGAGTCGGTGTCGGTGGATGGGTGGGATTTCTCCTGGCTCGAGGGGCGAGCCAGCGAGGAGCGGCCGTCGTGGGGGTATCAGCGGCGGCAGGCCGAGCGGTTGGCCGAGGCGCGGGCGGCGTTGGATATTCAGACCGGTGGCGGCGAGGTGCTCGCGGAGGCGGAGAAGTATCCGCCGACGATGGTGGCGACGGAATCGTGGCCGCCGAATCTGGTGAAGGCGACGCGGTTGCTGCATCCTCGGGGCGTGGTGGTGGTCGCGGATCCGGACGAGCCGCCGTTGCCGTTCGCCGACGAGGCGTTCGATCTGGTGACCAGTCGGCATCCGGCCACTATTTGGTGGTCGGAGATCGCGCGGGTGCTCGCGCCGGGCGGCACGTACTTCGCTCAACATGTCGGCCCGGCAAGTGTCTTCGAGCTGGTGGAGTACTTCCTCGGCCCGCAGCCGGAGGCGCGCAAGGGGCGCGACCCGGAGACCGAGGCCGCCGAGGCACGCGCCGCCGGGCTCGAGATCGTGCAGTCGCGGACCGAGCGGTTGCGCATGGAGTTCCGCGATATCGGGGCGGTGATCTACTTCCTGCGCAAGGTCATCTGGATGGTTCCGGGATTCACCGTCGAGCAGTACCGCGACCGTTTGCGCGAACTGCACGAGCGGATCGAGGCCGAGGGGCCTTTCGTGGCGTATTCGGCGCGCACGCTGGTCGAGGCGCGCAAACCCGCCTGAGTCAGGCGTCCTGCGCGGCCGGTGGCGGCGCGACGACGAGGGCGCGGCCGGGGTGCTGGCGCAGCAGGTCGGCAATGCGGTCGACCAGGTCGCCGTCGCCCTCCACCAGGGGCGCGGTGTCGACTACCGGATGGTTCAGGGCATCGAGGGATTCCGCGATGTAGGTGGGGAGGCGGTCGGATCGTTTGCGCAGATCGTCGAGCGTGCTCACGCCGGTGAGGACCATGAGGGATTCGAGACCGGCGGTATGCGCGCCGTCGATATCGGTGTCGAGGCGGTCGCCGACCACCAGCGCGTCACGTGTCTGGGCGCGAGTGAGGGCGTCTTCCATGAGCGGGGCGTAGGGCTTGCCCGCGACCATGGGTTCCCGCTCGGAGGCGGTGCGCAGGGCGGCGACCATGGAACCGTTGCCGGGGGCTAGGCCGCGTTCGTTGGGGAGGGTGGCGTCGGTATTGGCCGCCACCCACAGCGCGCCCGCGCGCAGCGCGTAGGCCGCCTCGGCGAGATCGGCCCAGGCGGTCTGCGGGTTGTGGCCCTGCACCACGGCATCGGGAGCCGCGCCGTCGAAGCGGCGGATGGGTTGCAGGCCAACGGCTTTCACCTCGGCTACCAGGTCGTCGGTGCCGACGACGAGCACAGTGGACCCCGGGGCGAGCCGAGAGGCGAGCAGGTGCGCGGCCGCTTGGGCGCTGGTCACCACCTCGTCCGCGCTGGCGTCGAAACCCAATTCGCGCAGATGCTCGGCCACGGAGGTGGCGGAGCGGCTGGCGTTGTTGGTGACGTAGAGCAGGCGCTGGGTGTCCTCGGGCGTGCCCGCAAGGGCCTGTGCCGCACCGGGTATCGGCTTGTGTCCGCGAAAGAGAGTGCCGTCCAGGTCGAGGAGAAGCGCGCCGAACCGGCCCCGTAGCCGCATACCGAACCCCTTACTGCTCATACGAATCCGGCACCGTGGCGAAGGCCACGGTGCCGGTGTTCCTACTGTTCGTCGTCGAAATCCTGGTCGGAGCGCTTGTCCGCGGTGGGCTTCGCATCACCGAAATCCGCTGCCACCGCGTCCTCGGCGGCCTCCACATCCGCGACGGCATCGGCCAGCGCGGCGGTGTCGCTATCACCAGAGGCGGGGGTGCGCGGCGCTTCTTGTGCCGAATCCGCTTCGTCGGCCACGCCGTCGCCTGGCAGATCGTCGGCCGAAGCCTCCGCGTCCGAATTGCCTTCGGCCGCCTCGTCTTCGGTGTCGTCGTCCTCGTCGTCGAAGGCCTCGTTGGCCGCCCACTCCACCGAATCCGGGTCCGCCAGCTCGGCGGCGCGCTCCTCGGCGTCGGTCTCACCGTCCACGTCGGCCGCGGCGGCGTTCATGAACCAGGTCAGCGCCTCTTCGCCGCGGTCGGCGGCCAAGAGCGCCTCGGCGTAGGCGTAGTCGAGGCGTGCCGCGGCGGAACCGGTGCGCGCGGGATCGAGTTCGGGGGTTTGCAGGGTGACCACGGCCTGGTCGTACTGGCCGAGATCCATGCGCGCGCCCGCGACCACGATGCGCAGTTCGGTGGCCTCGTCGCCTTGCAGCGCCCTGGCCTCATCACTGCGACCGAGTTCGATGGCGCGCTCCGGACGGCCCAGGCCACGTTCGCAATCCGCCATGACGGCCAGCAGACCCGCGCCACCGGACATCCGGCGCGCGGTGCGCAGCTCCGACAGCGCCTCGGCCCATTCACCCGCGTGATAGGCCGCGACACCGGCGGTCTCGCGCACCACCGCGATACGACCGGCGCGCTGACGCGCCGCGCGGGCATGTTCGAGAGCCAGCTCGGGGGCCTCGTCGAGCAGGCGCGCCACCATCACCAGGTGGCGGGCCACGGTCTCGGCATTGCTCTTGTCCAGGCTCAGCAGATCGCGGCGCACCGCGGGTTCGAGATCGCTGGCCTGCACGTCCTCGGGCAGATTCGGCTCATCGGGCCGCGCCGGACGCCGCTCGCCGCCACGCCCGCCCGCGTGCGCGCCTTCACCGCCACGACGCCGATCACCAGAGTCCCGCGCGGGCCCGCGACGCTCGTCGTTGTCGCGCCCGAAACTCCGACGCTCACCGCTGTCCCGACCGAAACCACGGCGCTCGCCGCTGTCGCGCCCCGGTCCGCGCCGCTCGTCATTGTCACGGCCGAAACTCCGGCGTTCGCCGCTGTCGCGACCGGGCCCGCGACGCTCATCGCTGTCGCGCCCGACATTGCGTCGTTCGCTGTCGCGACCGAAGCTCCGACGGTCGTCGCCCTCGCGGCTCGCGCCACGGCGGTCGTCGTTGTCGCGCCCGAAACTCCGGCGCTCACCGCTGTCGCGGCCATAGCCGCGGCGCTCGTCGCCACCTCGGCTCGCGTCGCGACCCGAGCCGCCCTTGAAGCCGCCCTCGCGCCGCTCGCCGCCGAAACCACTGCGCCCGAAGCCTTCTCGCTCGCCTTGACCGCGCCCGTAACCGCGTCCCGAGCTCTCGCCCCGTCCCGCGTTGTCACGGTTGAACCCACCACGGGTGCCGCTGTCGCGACTGTCGCGCGAAAAGCCGCCGCGACCGCCGCCGCGCTCACCCTCGCGTCGGAAACCACCGCGATCACCTTCACGGCGCGGTCCACGATCGTCGTCACGGCGGAAACCGCCACGGTCGCCGCCCTCGCGACGGGGGCCGCGATCATCATCACGACGGAACGAACCACGGTCGTTGTCGCGGCGCGGACCGCGGTCATCGTCACGACGGAAACCACCGCGATCGCCTTCGCGGCGCGGTCCACGGTCATCATCGCGACGGAATCCGCCCCGCTCGCCCTCTCGACGGGGGCCGCGGTCGTCCTCGCGGCCACGGCCGCCTTCACGGTTGTAGCCACCACCGCCACCGCGGTTGAACCCGCCGCCGCGGGGGGCCGAGGAGCGGCCCTCGTCGCGTCGATCACCCGCGCCGTCACGTCCCGAACGGTTGCCACCGCCCTGGCCCGATCCGCTGCTACGGCGGAACGGCTTGCGACCGTCGTTCTGCTCCGACACGGTGATCCCTCTCTAGTCTTGTTGCCTGCCGTACCCGGCCGCGGCGCTGCGCGTGAGGGCCGACGGTTGGTGCCCGCCGACCTAAATTCAATCACGCACCGTCGAGCGACCTCGCGGTGCCGGGTGCTGAAACGCCGAAAGGGGACCCAGTGTTGGGTCCCCTTTCGCGAAGGATGTTCCGGCGGTGTCCTACTCTCCCACACCCTGTCGAGTGCAGTACCATCGGCGCAGGTGGCCTTAGCTTCCGGGTTCGGAATGGGACCGGGC
>NZ_JBITIM010000006.1:0-102327 GCF_044459025.1 Nocardia sp. NPDC050406
CCGTGGTGACAACCCCGGGCGGAGGCCCCGCCGCGCCACAACCCCCGGTGTATCCGTCAGTGAAAAATCTCTAAAACAGCATTAGTGCAGTCCGCAGGCCGGAATCGCAGGCCAACGGCACCCAATGTCGCGTCAGCTAAAGTCAGGAAAGGCACACGACGCAACCACACTTAATATCTTTTATCGTTTGACAAGCACCCCCCAGCCCAGAACCCCTGCCAGCCAACTGGTTCCGACGGTTCCCACCTCGGTACTGTTGAGCGCGTGTCGAATTCACGAATCGAAGACATCGTCAACGGCAAGCTCGCCTGGACCGAAGTAGACCTACTCGAGATCGGCGACAGCTCAGCCCTGACACTCCGAACCGCGCTGGAAGAATTAGGAATCCGCGTCAACTACCTGCCAATCGGCCAGGCCCGGCACGTAACGGCAGCGCTCGGTGGAGACCGCCCAATCGCCCCCTTCGTAATCCTGAGCTGCCACGGCGACAGCGGCTCGATCTTCCTCCCCGAACTCGGCGGAGAAATCGCCGAGGTCCAGCCATTCGTGGGAACGATGGGGCCCGATCACGTCAGAAACCATCTGCGGCTCCCGGGAAGCGTCGTGATCTCGACCGGCTGCGATACCGGCGATCCCGCACTGGCGGAGGCGTTTCTAGAAGTCGGCGCAAGCAGCTACTTCGCCCCCACCGACTCACCAGACGGTCACGCGGCATTCATGGCCGCCCTGATCCTGTTCTACGAAATGACCGAAGGACGCGAGCTCCTGGACGCGGTCAAGCGGGTCCAGACCTACAACGACAGTTTCGCTATGTGGACTCTGTGGGATGAACGCCCCTGAAACAATGCATCGTTCTGAGCCCGATTCCGAGACGCACCGCTCGGCTGACGAGGCGAAGGCCGCCGCTGGAAGCGTCGCGGGATAGGCTACCAACGAGCGGTTCTCGTTGTGGGTGGTCGATATTCAGGCAGAGGAGCCCGGGCGGATGGATCGCCAGCGCGCAAGGTTCACCCGCCGCCATGTGCTGATCGCGGCTGGGTCTTCGGTCGCGCTCACGGCATTGACTCGGCCGGGGCCGACCGGGTGGATCGCGCGGGACGTGAGTCCATATGTCGCCGGGGTCGAGGCCAGTCGCCAGCGGGCGGAGCTGGCCGAGCGGGCGGTGGTGCGGCGGCATGTGCGGTCGCTGTGGGGGCGGTCCGGGGCGCGATTGGGGAGGATTGTGTGGCCGTCGGCGGTGGCGGATCTGGCGTTCGTGAAATGGTGTTATTGGTGGCAGGCGCACCTGTTGGACTGTGCGGTGGACGCCGCACACCGCGCCCGCGATCCGGAGCGGCTCGATCGGGTTGCCGCTCTCGCGTGGGGTATTCGCACCCGCAATCTCAGTGGCTGGACCAATCGGTATTACGACGATATGGGGTGGCTGGCGATCACGCTCGAACGCGCCGACCGACTGCTCGGCGTCCGGTTCGACCATGCCATCGACGATCTGCGTGACACCTTGCTCGACGGCTGGAACCCGGCTGTCGGGGCCGTGCCCTGGCGCTTCGGCGACGACTACTACAACACCCCGGCGATCGGCCCGACCGGTATCGCCTTCGCGCGTCTGGGCGAACTGTCCCGCGCCGTACAACTGGCCGACTTCCTGCACACCCGGCTGCTGGACCTCGACACCGGCCTCGTCCTCGACGGCGTCCACGAGCCCGGCGGGCAGGTGAACCGCACCGTTCTGACCTACTGCCAGGGTGTCGCCATCGGCCTGGAAACCGAATTGGCCTTGCGCACAGGCGAATCGAGCCACCACCGCCGGGTCACCGACCTCGTTACCGCCACCGCCGACGGACTCACCCGAGCAGGCGTAATCGCCGCATCCGGCGGCAGCGACTCGGGCCTGTTCATGGGCATCCTCGCCCGATATCTCGCCGAAGCCGCACTGGCCCTGGGCAACACGACCGCCGCCGAGATCGTCCACGACTCCGCCCGTGCGGCGTGGGAGAACCGCGCCGAGGTGGACGGGCTCCCACTGTTCGGCGTGGACTGGTCCCGACCGATCACGATATCGGGCATCCCACAGTTCTTCGCCCAGCTCATCGTGCCCGGATCGCCCTCGGAGAACCTCAGCCCCGACCTGTCGGTCCAGCTGAGCGGCTGGATGCTCCTCGAAGCGGACCACCGCCTCACCGCCGCCGGGCTCTGAGCTACACCGATCAGCGCAGGACAACCGTCGATCTCATTGTGAGAGTAGGTCGTCGGCCAAAGCCCGGAGCCGGAGCGCCGGTCCACCCTGTGGGTAGATGCCGCCGACCGCGAACGCGCCGACGATGGCGAGATGAAGTTGGTCGGCCAGCCGGTCGCTGTCGTCGACGCGGAGACGTGCCGTCAGGGCGCGGAGACGTCGGGCGAGTTCGTGCTCATGGTCGGCGCACCGCCGCCGGATGTGTTCGGCATCCGTACCGCTGAACTCCGCCGCGGTGTTGACGAAAGCGCAGCCGCGGTAGCCGTCCCGGCTCGCGACCTCCTGGATCCAGGTGAGCTGGGCGTCGAGTTCGGCTCGCGGGTCGGGGTGGCGGGCCGCGGTGTCGTCCCAGCGAGCCCAGAAGCGGTTGTCGCGGTGCTCCAGGACGGCCAGTACGAGATCGTCCTTGGTGGGGAACCATCGATACAGGCTCGCTTTGGCCATGCCCGCCTGCCGCACGACCTCGTCGACGCCGATGGCACGCACGCCGTGGGCGTAGAACAGGTCACTCGCGACGCCGACGAGCTTGTCGCGCACCGCGATTCCGCGCAACTGCTTGGGCTTGTCGCTCATGCCCGCTCGACCACGATCGCGGCCTTACCGAAGCCGCGCCGCTCCGTCACCCATTGTTGCGCCTCGGCCGCATCGCTGAGCGCGAACTCGGCACCGACAACGACGCGCACCGCCCCCGCATCGACCAAGTCCGCGATTGCCGTGAGCGCCACCGGATCCGGTTCCACCAGGCAGGAAATCGCGTCGATCCCCCGCTGCGCGGCCGCCTCTCGGTATCCCGGAATCGACCACGCGGTCGCCAGCGCGATCGCTCCACCGGGACGCACCCGGTCGAAGAGCGAGGCCCCGAATTCGAACCCCACCAAATCGATTGCCGCATCAGCCTTTCCGACCGCCGCGACCGCCGCTGAATCGCCGTAGTCCACGCACGTCTCCGCTCCCAGCCCCCGCAGCGTGGCGTGATACTCCGGACGCGCCAGAGCGGTCACAGCGGCACCACGCGCCACGGCCAATTGCACCGCGAGATGCCCCACCCCGCCGGACGCCCCGCTGATCACCACATGCCGCCCAGCCTCCACCCGCGCGGCGTCGAGCATCTGCCACGAGGTCAGCGCGGCCATAGGCAAACACCCCGCCGCCACGAAGGTCGCGGATTTCGGCATGGGCACAAGGTGATACGCGGGCACCGTCAGATACTCCGCGTACGTCCCCGCCGGGTAAGGAAACCAGGGCAAGCCATACACCCGATCCCCCACGACGTAGCGACTCACCCCGTACCCCACAGCATCGACCACCCCCGCGACATCCCACCCCGGAATATGCGGCAACCTCATCGACTGCTCGTACCCCAAATTGCGCCCGGTGTACATGTCGATCGGATTCACACTCGTCCCCCGCACCGCAACCCGAACCTCCCCCGCCGCAGGCTCCGGCCGCTCGACCTCAACCACCTCCAACGGCCCACCCCACCGCTCATGCCGAGCCGCCCGCATGGTCCCACCACTCCCCCGCCGCGCCCCGACAATCACGACGCCCCCACCCCCGAGCCCGCAGCCGCACGTCGACCCCCGCCAACTTCCCTCGTATCCAAAACCCTTACAACCACAAACAACTCGCATTCCTCAGAGCAAAATCAAGACTGACCTGTCTCGATTTCACGATAGGAGTGCGGCTGTGCGACCGTCAACCCTGCGGCCGAAACAGACTCGCCACGTTGATCTTCCGCAGACGCGGCCAAACGAAGGAGGGCCATCATGATGTCTAGCGATGTCGCGGGCGCGGTGCGGGTGGCTCGGGCCGCAGCACGCTACGAGTGGACCTGGACCCGCGCCAACCTGATCCGCTTCTGCGAGAACCTGGGTTGGGAAGCCTCGGACACCGAGGACGGAGTAACCGTGACCACGAATCTCGTTGTCCGAAAACCGACGGCGATGATCTACCTCGACGCAGCGGCCCTAGCTGATCTCGAAGAGTTCGATCAGGACCTTCTCGAGGTCGTGGTTATAGTCGCCCGAGCCGAGAGTTCCGAAACCAGCGCGGCGACACAGAGCTGCTTCACCCGAATCGCCGCCGCGCTGTCGACCACGCTGGGCCCGGGGACGCACAGCTACCCGAGTGGCGAGCCAGCCCCAGCCTGGGACCTGGAGAAAGTGTTCATACGCCTCGGAATGGTTCCGGGGTTGATCGGGCTGTATCTGGTCAATCCGGCATACCAGGCATCGATCGACGCGTTTCAAGACGAGCACGACATCGATGACTAGACAGACCGCGCGATTCGACCGCAGGCGAGAACGCTACCGATGTCTGTCGCATGCTGTATTCATAGTTGCGTAGCGACCAGAGAACACAGATGCGGGTGAAGCAGTGGCGCACGATGGTGGAGCGCGAGGGGTCCTCGTTACCGGTGGGGCGGGGGATATCGGGCGGGCTGTGGCGCGCAGGCTTGTGGGGGCTGGGTGCGAGGTTGTGGTCGCGGATCTCGATGAGGTGGCGGCCGCGGCGGTGGCGGGTGAGTTGGGAGCGAAAGCCACAGGGGTGCGCCTGGATTTGAGCGATGACGGGAGTATCGAGGGGGTGGCGGGGGCGCTCGCGGGAAGGGTGTCGGCGGTCGTGCACTGTGCGGGGCTCGCGATCGTGGAGCCGTTTCTCGGGAGTTCCGTGGCGGATTGGGACGCCATGCTGCGGGTGAATCTGCGGGGTCCCATGCTGCTGACCAAACACCTCCTGCCCTCGCTCCTCGAAACGGACTCCGCCAGAATCGTTTTCGTGTCCTCCGATGGAGCCCGCGCCGGAGCGGGTGGCGAGAGCGCCTATGCCGCCGCCAAAGCCGGGCTGTTCGGGTTCGCGAAATCGCTCGCTCGCGAAGTGGCTCGCGAGCAGGTGACCGTGAATGTCGTTTGCCCGGGGCCGATCTCGGGGCAGATGGTCGACCGGACCATGCGGGAGCACCCGGGCACACTCGCGGCACTGGAGAAGGCCATACCCATGAAACGGCTGGGGCAGCCCGACGAAGTCGCCGCACTCATCGCGTGGCTGGCAAGCCCCGAGGCCAGCTACATCACCGGCCAGCTGATCAGCGTCAGCGGCGGCATCACCATGTCCTGAAGGAGTAGCGTCCCATGCCCGCCCAACCCGTCGTCGATGCCCACGTGCACCTCTGGGACACCAACCGCCATCCCTGGTACCCCCAGCTCGCCGAATTCGCCTCGCACGCAGGCAAACCCGAGATCGCCGACACCTTCCTCCTGCCCGACTACGACCGCGCCGCCCCCGCCACGGTCACCGGCCTGGTGCACATCTCGGCCACCACCGCCCCGCACGCCTACCTCGACGAGACGCGCTGGATCGACGCCCTCGCCGCCGACACCGCGCGCCCCATCGCGATCGTCGGCTCGGTCGACCCGACCCTGGAACCGCGCGCGATCGTCGACCACCTCGACGCCCAGGCCGAATCCCAGCGCCTGCGCGGCATCCGCGTCTTCACCGGCCTGCACCCCAACACCCCCGCCGCCGACACCATCGCCTCCTGGCTCCAGGACCGCGACGCCGTCTTCGACCTCGTCGCCACCCCCGCCACCATGCTCGACTGGATCGACTTCCTCGCGGGCTACCCGAACCTGCGCGTGGTGCTCGAACATCTGGGCCTGCCCGGCGGCACCGATCAGCCCGCCCGCACCGCCTGGCAGAACGCACTCTCCTTGGCCGCCAAGGAAACCGGCTGGCAGTGCAAACTCTCCGGCCTCGGCATGATCTGCCCGGACTTCACCTGGCCCACCCTGGAGTACTGGCTCGAAACCAGTATCGCGCTGTGGGGCTGGCAGCGGCTGCTGTTCGCCTCCAATATGCCCATCGACACCATGGCGGGCTCCTACCGCGACCTGCTCGCCGCCGTGGACCGCGCCGTCGCCGCCGACGCCACCGACGAGGAGGCCGACCTGTTCTATCACGGCACCGCCGCCACCACCTACGGCCTGCGCTGACGCCCGTCACGCCCCGGCCAGCTCGGAGACCAACCGGCTCCCGGTGAGCCGGTAGTCCCCGCCCGCCAACTCGTACATGCTGATGTACCCGTCCAGATCCTCGGATTCGGTGTCGCCGCGAATGATCCAATAGTGCGGCACCCCGAGACCGGCGTAGATACGCAGCTTCTCGATGGCGTCCTGCACCTGCGCGTCGTGGCTCACCGCATCGACCACGGCGTGAATATGGCTCACATCGTGGCTGGTGCTGTGCTTGCCCGGGCAGTATCCGGGCCGGAACACTATCCCGTCGGCGAGGAAATTGTTCTTGCCCAGACTGCCTCGCGCGAACCCGCTGTCGGCCACGTACTGATTGCCGGTGACCTCGTAGCCCAGACGCCGCCACACCTCGAGCACCTGGAACACGATCCGGAAATACCAGAACGTGACGGGCATCAGTGTCAGCTCCAATCGACCGGATCGCAGCTCCCACGCCCAACCACGCGGCACGGCGGGCAGCGCCTCGAATTCGGCGCGCGTGCGAATCCCGGTGGCGGGCAGATCGAGCTGCGTACTCACGATCCACCTCCCGATTCCACGCGCCGACAGGACTGGAACACCATAACCTCAGTCAACCGACCAGAACGTTTAGCGACGCCCCGGCGAGTTGCCGAGAATTAGCCTTCTGATTCCGGCAGTTACACGAAAATGCTTGTTACACATACCAACTCGGAATGACCCGAGGTGACCATTCCCACAACGCCCGAACTTGCCCCTTCAATTAGGTGCGCCGTAAAGTTACTCACCAGTTAGGCACGGAGCTGTTCCTACCTTCGGCCGACTTCTGCTAGGGGGCCGAATCAACCACGTCCGCATCCACCGACGCATGTCGGACGAACACCGTTGGTCACCAACATGTTCGATATAAGGAGGGGTCGATGGTTTCCTACATCGTCACGGGCGGAACCGGTTTTCTCGGGCGACGGGTACTCGCCGAACTGCTGAATCGCGAGGCCGATGCCGTGGTGCACGCCCTGGTCCGCGAGGCGTCGGTCGCGAAACTGCGTGAACTCGCCGCGACCTGGAACGCCCAGGACCGCGTCTTCCCGCTCATCGGCGATCTGACCGCGCCGGGACTCGGACTCGCCGAGGAGACCCCGCGCGCCGACCACATCATCCACCTCGGCGCGGTCTACGACATGACCGCCGACGAGGCGACCACCCATGCCGCCAATGTGCACGGCACGGCCGCGGTCATCGCCTTGGCCAAGGAACTCGACGCCGTTCTGCACCATGTCTCCTCGGTGGCGGTGGCGGGCGACCACAAGGGCAAATTCTTCGAAGACGATTTCGACCTCGGCCAGAATCTCGATTCCCCGTACCACCGCACCAAGTTCGCGGCCGAGAAGATGGTCCGCGAATCCGGCGTGCGTTTCCGCGTGTACCGCCCCGCCATTATCGTCGGCGATTCGCGCACCGGTGAGATGGACAAGATCGACGGTCCGTACTATTTCTTCCCCGCCATTTCCGGATTGGCCGCGCTCCCCGCCGAACTGCCGGTGCCGCTGCCGGATCTGGGCGCCACCAATATCGTTCCGGTGGATTACGTCGCCCAGGCCATGGTCCAGCTCATTCGCAAGCCGGGCCTGATCGGCAAGACGTTCCATCTGGTGAATCCCGAACCGCAGCCGTTCACCGAGATCTACGCCGCGCTGGCCAAGGCCGCCGGTGCCCCCGCCGGTATCGGCGCGGTGCCGGGCAGCCATACCGCGCTGGCCACGCTCGGCCATATTCCCGGCGTCGGCACCGTGCGTGATTTCCTGTTGGAGCGCTTCGGCATTCCCGCCGAGGTCGCCCCGCACACCTCGTTCAACTCCGAATTCGTCTCCGACTCGACGCGGGCGCGACTGCGCGATCTCGAGGTCCCGGCCTTCGAGAGCTACGCCCAGGTGCTGTGGGACTACTGGCGTGCCAATCTCGACCCCGACCGTGCCCGCCGCACCGAGGGCGACGCCCTCGACGGCCGCATCGTGTTGATCACCGGAGCCTCCTCCGGTATCGGCCTGGCCACCGCGCACGCCGTGGCCCGCCGCGGCGCGACCGTGCTCATGGTGGCCCGCAGCACCGACGAGTTGGAGGCCGCCGCGGCCCGGGTCCGCGCGGAAAGCGGTGCGGCACAGGCGTACACGTGCGACATCACCGACGAGAAGTCGGTGGAGCTGCTGGTCAAGCAGATCCTGGCCGACCACGACCACGTCGACTACGTGGTGAACAACGCGGGCCGCTCCATCCGCCGCGCGGTGGTCAACTCCACCGATCGTATGCACGATTTCGAACGGACCATGGCGGTCAACTACTTCGGCGCGGTCCGGCTCATTCTGGCGCTGCTGCCCTCCATGCGGGAGCGCCGCTTCGGCCATTTCGTGAACATCTCCTCCATCGCGGTGCAGACCAAGGTGCCGCGCTTCGCCGCCTATGTGGCCTCGAAGTCGGCGCTGGACAATTTCAGCGAGATCGCCGCGGTCGAGAACGCCGATGCCGGAATCACCTTCACCTCGGTGCGCATGCCGCTGGTGCGCACACCCATGATCGCGCCGACGGATCTGTACAAGTCGATTCCGGTGCACACCCCCGAGCAGGCGGCCGATCTGGTGGTGCGCGCCCTGGAGAAGCGCCCGAGCCGCATCGATACCCCGATCGGCACCTTCGCGCAGTTCGTCGACACGGTCATGCCGTCGGTGAAGAAGGCCATTCTGCACCAGGGCTTCCGGCGCTTCGGTGAATCGAAGGCCGCCAAGGACGGCAAGGCCGCCGAACCGGCCGCCGCCGAGCACAAGGAGTCCCGCAGCCCGCTGCTGGCGCTGGGCCCGGTGGTGCAGCCGCTCATGGGGCTGTCCGGTCCGGCCGCTCGGATCACCAATGTGATTCCGGGCCTGCACTGGTAAACGTCTCTCGCGCACAAGGATTCGGCCCGGCGAACATTGCCCGCCGGGCCGAATCCGTGGGGAGCCCCTCCCCTGGTCCGCTCAGATCCGGTCGGCCGCGAAGTTCGCCGCCGCGACGAAGCTGTCACCGTAGGACACGTGCGAGGCCACATTCACCCCGCCGCCGCAGATGGGATCGCCTCCGGTGCACCAGTTTCCGGCCCGCCAGGCGTACTCGCCCGGCACACCCCAGCCGATGGCCCGCATGGGATCACCGAACAGCAGCACCGCCGCGACTCGACCGCCGAGATCACCCGGCAGCTGCACCCGACCCGGGTACCAGTTCACCGCGCCGGTCCCCAGTGCCGCGTGCACGACCGCCGCGCCCTGCGAATAGCCGACCAGAACGAATCGCTGCCCGGGGCAGGCACCGGCCTGATAACTCAAGTGCCCCACCAGATCCGCGCTACCCGCGCCGAGATTGAAGCTGTGGTCCGCCGGATAGGCGACCGAGTAGGCGCTGACCGAGACCGGCAGTCTGTCCTGGAGCATTCCGAACAGCGGATCGCCCACCACATTGCCGAGCCAGCCGGGTTCGCCGGTGCCCCGCGCCACCACCACATCCACGTCGGCACACCAGCTCGCGCGCGCCGTGGTCGTATGTAACGGGAACAGCGCACTGGCTACCACGAGCAGTGCGGCGAATACCCAAGCTGTACGCCACTTTCCAGACAGCAACACCTCTCGGCCGCTCATAGTCCTCACCCTTCTCACGCCGTTGTGAGAAGCCGGGTGACTCTTGTCAGTGACAAGTGACGCTCACCCGACTATAGGTCCCAAGGTAAGGAGAGTGAACACTCGCGGCAACGCCCGGACTGGATGGATACCCAAAAGCCACTCGATCGTATCCATTCGAAACTTGTTAGCTACAGGCAACTTCGGGGCAACGAACCGGCATCGGAGCGGAATCGGGTCTTGGCGCGAAGCGCACCCGAACTAGAACGCGTTTCCATAGTGTGTCGGTATGGAACGACTCACCGGACTGGACGCCAGCTTCCTCTACCTCGAAACCGACAGCCAACTCCTACACGTCTGCGCGCTGCTGATTCTCGACCCCGACGCGGACGACATCGCCTACGAATTCGACGAATTCAAGGC
Source organism: Nocardia sp. NPDC050406 (assembly GCF_044459025.1). Lineage (NCBI taxonomy): Bacteria > Bacillati > Actinomycetota > Actinomycetes > Mycobacteriales > Nocardiaceae > Nocardia > Nocardia sp. NPDC050406. The sequence continues at coordinate 10,290 of NZ_JBITIM010000006.1, forward strand.
CGAACTCGGCCGCCGCATGCACCTGCTCCCGGCCATGCGCCGCCGCCTGCACACGGTCCCGTTCAATTTGGATCACCCTGTGTGGGTGGAGGATTCGCGGTTCGACCTCGGATACCACGTGCGGCGGGTGGGTCTGCCGCCCGCGGGCGGAGAGCGCGAACTGGCCGAACTCGCCGCCGATATCGCCGGACGCCCGCTCGACCGCACCCGCCCGCTGTGGGAGATGTGGGTGGTGGAGGGGTTGCCCGACAACAAGATCGCGGTCATCGCCAAGTACCACCACGCCATCGTGGACGGCATCACCGGCACCAATATGATGATGCACCTGTGCGATATCGAGCCGGGCAAACGCTACGAGGCGCCCGCGGACGCCCAGCCCGTGCACCCGGGCGAACCGAACGATCTGCTCTTGGCCGCCGAAGCCGCCCTGAAGATTCCCGGCAAGCTCGGCATGGTTGGCATGCTGCCGAAGACCTTGGGAATCCTGGGTGGTCTGGTGCAGCGGCGGCGCGCCAACGGCTCCGGCATGCCGCTGCCGTTCACGGCCCCGCGCACACCGTTCAACAAGGCGATCACCCCGCATCGCGCGGTGTCGTTCACCCAGGCCGATTTCGCCGATATCAAGGAGATCAAGTCGGCCTTCGGCGTGAAGGTCAACGACGTGGTGCTCGCCGTGGTGGGCGGGGTGCTGCGCGACTATCTCGAATCCCGTGCGGAGCTGCCGGATTCCACGCTCATCGCCTCGATTCCGGTCTCCACCCACGAGACCACCCGGCACGAGCGCGGCACCAACAAGGTCTCCACCATTTTCGCGCGGCTGCGCACCGATATCGCCGATCCGGTCGAGCGCATGCGGCTCATCGCCGACGACAATCGCGGTGCGAAGGAGGAGCACAACCTCATCGGCGCGGATTTCCTCCAGGATTGGGCGAAGTACGCCCCGCCCAACACCTTTCAGCTGGCCGCGCGCGCCTACTCCTCGCTGAAGTTGGCCGAACACCATCCGGTGGTGCACAACCTGGTGGTGTCGAATGTGCCCGGACCCAATTTCCCGATGTACTTCCTGGGACTGCGGGTGGACGGCATGTATCCGTTCGGGCCGGTCTTCCACGGCGCGGGGCTCACCATCACCGTGCTCACCAATGACGGCGATATGGACTTCGGATTCATCGCCTGCAAGGAACTCGTCCCGGATGTGCAGCGTCTCGCCGACGCCGTCTCCGAGGTGGTCACCGCCCTGCTCAAGGCGGCCCGCGACCAGAGCTGACCCGCTCGGCTACACCCGATCGACCACCGACCGACAGGCCTCGAGGAGTACGGGGACAAAGACGTCCGCCTCGAGTACACAGGCCGCATGGCCCGCGGGAGCCAGGAAGATCTCCGCTCCCGGAATCATTTTCGCCATTTCCAGTTGCCGGTAGACCGGCAGCGCGCGATCGTGCGTGGTGATCACCACCGCCGTCGGCACCTTCAGATTCGGCAGCCACGGCGAGGAGTCGAAGCGCCCCAGCACCGCGATGGCCTGGGCCAGCGCCCAGCCGCTGAGACTGCGCATCTCCCCCATCGCCCAGCGATCCATCCGCCCCACCGGCCAGGTGTTGGCGGGCAGCTCGGGGAGCCGACTGGACTTCAAAGCCGCTCGCCGCCACGAGAATTCGGCGGTGGTGGCCGCCAGCGCGGCGAGGGTGCGATGGAAGGCCCGCTCCCGCCACTTCTCCTGGAACCGGTAGGTGGTGGCGCACAGCACCAGTCCGCCCACCCGGTCCGGATGCCGGTGCGCGGTCAACTGCGCGGTGATACCGCCCATCGAATAGCCCGCCAGAATCGGGCGTGGCACCTCGAGCACATCGGCCAGCGCGATCACGTCGTCGGCACAGTCGTCGAGATCGAAATTCCCCGAACGGATTCCGTGTCCGTGCCAGCGCTGATCGAACAGGACCACCCGGTAGCGCTCGTTGAGTTCCTTCAACGACGGGAACCAGTTCAGCATGGCGGTGGTGGCCGCGCCGTGCAGCAGGAAGACCGTCGGGGCATCGGGTGTCGGACCGGGCAGATCGACCACATAGGTGCTGCCGCGGCCGGGGAGCTCCACCATGGAACCGGCGGGAACCTCGGTCAACCTGGATATACGCGCGGAGAGACGGCGAGATCGGCGGCGTGCGCCATTGGTCGCGTTCAGATCGCGTGCGGTCAGTTCCAGTTTGGGATCGGTCATCGAAAGCCTCCCGACGGGCCGCCCCCTGCGGGCGGAATTGGAACACGTTCCACTAGGATGATGCCATATTCGCAGGGGGCAGTCGCGACCCGGCGGCCGGAGCTCGCGGCGTTGTCAGTCGCAGGGCCGCTGGGCGGGGACCACCGTGGTGACGAGCGTCGTGACCGGGATCGGTGAGGGCGGCGCGGGCGGCGGGACCGTGATGTTCTCGTACATTCGAATCTCGGTGTAGCGCACCGCACCCGGTTCGATGGCCACCCCCGAGACCAGAATGTCGTGGCCGTAGATGTCGGAGACCATGGCGGTGAAGGGGCCCGGCCCCAGGCCGGAGGCGGACCAGTAGTTGTCGTAGCCGCGGCGCAGGGCGCGCCAGTCGCCGCCGGAGTCCGGGCGCAGCGCGACTTCGCGCAGCGGGTTGCCGGTGCCCGCGAAGAGCAGTCCGACCCAGTCGCCCGAGGAGCCCTGCTGGACCCGGTAGGACAGCTGTGGCGGCGGAGTCGGGTTGCGCACCTTGCTGATTCGCACCGGAGCCACACCCTCGGACGGGTCGGCGACCTGTTCGAAGGCGGCGACGCTGAGGTCGTACTGGTGTGGAGCGCAGCCGGGGCAGCGGTCCACGATCTGGGCCCGGACACTGCCGAGTGGGCCGTCGATATCGACATAGGAGCCGCAGGCGAGGGAATCGTCGTATTCGGCGGTGGGGACGCCGATGTAGAAGCCGTCGAGGGGCAGGTCGGGGAACGAGCAGGCGACGCCCTGGCTGAAGTGATAGAAGCGCGCCTCCCGATCCTCCGGCGGGAGATGCTCCTCGACTATCGGAAGCTGTTCCGGCGCAATCGGACTCGGTTGGATGATGGGCGGTACCACCTTCACGGTGGTGACGGCCGTCGTGGTGGAGCAGGCCGCGGGTTGCGGGCGCGCTATCCACATGGCCCCCGCCACCACCGTCAACCCCGCCAGCGCCGTCCACAGCCATGGTCTCGTGGTCCGGACCTCTTCGTGTCCCGTGCGGTGCATGGCCGCTCCCCAGCCTCCAAATCGGGTTTGCTGCAATGATGCTGACTCATTTCAGGAAAGCATCCGCGCAGCTGGCGCATGGCGTGAATGAGAAACTCGGAGTGCATGACTCGGCGTGTCGGCGGCGTGTCATGGACAGGGTGTGGCTGGCGCGGGCGGCCGGGCCTCCACCGTGATTCGCGCGGAACACGACCGCGGCCCGGGGCAGACCGGCTCCGAGGTGGTCGTCTGCGCCGCTAGGGCAGTAGTACCGCCGCGCCCGCGAAGCGCCCGCCCGCCAGGTCCGCCAGGGCTTGGTCGGCGGCGTCGAGGGCGTAGCGCTGGACGGTGACCTCGATCCGATGTTCCGCCACGAATGCCAGGAATTCGCGGGCGTCACTTCGGGTATTGGCGGTGACCGAGCGGATCTCCCTCTCCTGGAACAGATGCCGCTCGTAGTTCAGCGGCGGGATATCGCTGAGGTGGATACCGGCGATGGACAGAATCCCGCCCCGATCAAGGGCTTCCAGTGCGGGCAGCACGAGTTCGCCCACCGGAGCGAAGAGAATGGCGGCGTCGAGCAGGACCGGCGGCGGTTCCGCCACACCCTGCGCCGAGGCGGCACCCAACTCCAGGGCGAGGCCGCGCGCGGCCGAATCACGGGTCATCACATGGACTTCCGCGCCGCGCGCCAGCGCGACCTGCGTGGCGAGGTGCGCGCTGCCGCCGAACCCGTAGACGCCCAAGCGCCCGCCGGGCGGGAGGCTGGCGCGCTCCAAGGCCCGATAGCCGATGATTCCCGCGCACAGCAGCGGAGCGAGTTCGGCGTCACTGTAGAAGTTCGGCAGCGGATGGGCGAATGCCGCTGGCACGACCGCGAATTCGGCATAACCCCCGTCGGCGTCCCAGCCGGTGTACCGCGACTCCGGACACAGGTTCTCCGCGCCGCGCACACAGAACCGGCACCGCCCACAGGTGTGCCGCAGCCACGCGATCCCTACCCGATCCCCCACCCCGAACTCACCATTTCCCTTGTCCCCCACCGCGACAACCTCCCCCACCACCTCATGCCCCGGCACCACACCCTCCCGGTGCACCGGCAGATCCCCCTCCGCCACATGCAGATCCGTCCGACACACCCCACACGCCAGCACCCGCACCAACAACTCCCCCGCCGCGGGCTCGGGCACCGCCGTCCGCCCGAACCGCATCGGCCGCCCCTCCACCGGCCCCGGCCGCTCGACCCGCCATACGCGCATACATCGAGCTTAATTCCCCAGGTAGTCCTTCCGTGGGAAGGCGCGAGCCACCCGCCGCGGCGCGCCGCCGCAACATTCACCGAGGGCTGGAACATTCATCCGATGCCGGAACATTCATCCAATACATGGCCGCGCGCCAGCGACGACAGTACGGGTCATGAGCACACGACTCGAGCACCGGATCCGGCGAGCCGAACGGCGGGTCGCCGATGCCTACGGCCTGCGGATGACGGAGCGCGGCGTCGCCGTCGCGGAGCCAGCGGTGCAGGTGCGGGTCTTGACCGTGGGGTCGGGCGCGCCGGTGCTGTACATCAATGGACTCGCCACTCCCGCAATGGGTTTCGCACCGTTGATCGCTCGACTTCCGGGCTACCGTCATATTCTGGTCGACCTACCCGGTCACAGCCTCGCACCTCCCTATCGCTGGCAGGGACGACCCGTCCGCGACTTGGGCGTCGGTGTACTGACCGGGGTCTTGGACGGTCTCGGGCTCGGCGAAGTTCAGGTCGTCGGCAGTTCCCTCGGCGGGTTGTTCGCGCTCTGGACGGCAGTGGACGCCCCGGGGCGGGTGTCGCGAGCTGTGATCGTGGGGACCCCCGCAACGGCTCTGCCCGGAACGCGCGGCACGGCCTCCATGGCGGCACTCACCTCCCCGGCGTGGGGTTCAGTGCACCAATGCCTGATGCGGCTGCCCTCCCCCCGGTCGGTCGCGCGATCCGCCTTGGCGGAGGCGATCGGGCCGGATGCCGCACGCGGTCTATCCGACGACCTCCTGGACCTGCACCGTCTTCCGCTGCGTCTACCGGGCCAAGCCGACTCGTATCGGAGCTTGCTGTGCCGCTTGATGCGCGGTCCCACGCCCCGCGGCGAGAACGTCCTGACCCAGGCGGAGTTGGCGGGCATCACGACACCGATGCTGTTCGTGTGGGGTGAGCGCGACGTGTTCTGCGCACCGGACCGGGGTCGCGACAGTGTCGCGAGGATCCCGACGGCGAAACTGTCGGTAGTACCCGGCGGCCACAGCCCCTGGCTCGACGACGCCGCCGGATGCGCGGCCCTGATCGGCGATTTCCTCGCCCGCGAGGAGGTGGCGGCGGGTGATCCACGCCGCGGGTGATCCTTCGCTTCGGTTCACGATCATCGGGTAGCCCACCGATATCCAGGCAATCGATCGGAGGGAGGCATGGTGACTCGTTTCGGGTACACGCTGATGACCGAGCAGAGCGGGCCGCGCGAGCTGGTGCGCTACGCGGTGGCGGCCGAGGAGGTGGGGTTCGACTTCGCGGTGTGCAGTGACCACTATTCGCCCTGGTTGAGTGAGCAGGGGCATTCGCCGCACGCGTGGACGATGTTGGGTGCGGTGGCCAATGCGACGCATCGGCTGCCGTTCATGACCTACGTGACGTGTCCGACCATGCGGTATCACCCGGCGGTGGTGGCGCAGCAGGCCGCGACGCTGCAGATCCTGGCCGAGGGCCGGTTCACGCTGGGGCTGGGCAGTGGCGAGAACTTGAACGAGCACGTGGTGGGCCAGGGCTGGCCCGGTGTGGTGGACCGCCACGACCGGCTCTTCGAGGCCATCCGGGTGATTCGCGAACTGCACAGCGGCCGCACCGTCAACCATCGAGGCCGGTGGTATCAGCTCGACGCGGCGAAGCTCTGGGATCTGCCGGAGCAGCCGATCCCGCTCGCGGTGGCGGTCTCCGGCCCGAAGTCGGTGGAGCGCTTCGCGACCATCGCCGACGAAATGGTGCTCACCAGTCCGGACGCCGACGCCGTCTCGTCCTGGCAGGAGATCCGCCAACGCAAGCCGGGCGATACCGGCCCGTCCCGCGTCACGGGTCAGCTGCCGATCAGCTGGGATACCGACCGCGACACCGCGATTCGCCGCGCGCACGAACAGTTCCGGTGGTCGATGGGCGGCTGGGAGGTGAACTCGAATCTCCCCACCCCGACCGCGTTCGACGCGGCCACCCAATCGGTCCGCCCCGAGGACGTGGCCGAGCAGATCCCCTGCGGCCCGGATCTCGACGCCATCGTGGAGGCGGTACGACCGTGGCGGGAAGCCGGATTCACCGATATCGCCCTGGTCCAGATCGGCGACGAGCGGCAGGAGGAATTCCTCGCCAAGGCCGCGGGCCCGCTACTGGCGAAACTTCGCGAATCCGATAACTGAGCCGGGCCGCGGCAACAGGACGAGTACGCCCGCGACGACGAATGCCGACGAGATTGACGAGATCGGCCAGCCGGTCCAGCATGCGGTCAACGGCGGCGCGGGCGAAATCGGCTTCTATGAGATCACCGCGGGAGCGAATTGCGTGCGCGCCGTTACGGTTCGACGCCCAATGCGCGGGCGAGGAAATCGGTCAGTTGGGTGCGTACGCGCTCGCGGGTGAGGCCGACGGAACCGCTGTGGACGGCCGCCAGCAGGGCGGACATGAGGACCGAGAGCATCACCTCGCCCGCTATGCGGGTGTCCAGGCGCGGGTCGAGGTAGCCGTGTTCGATGCCGAGGCCGACCTCCTGGGCGGCGGCCGCGCCGTCGATCTGGGCATTGTGCATGACGCGTTCGATGACCTGGTCGTCGATCGACGCGGCTTCGAAGAGCAGGAAGTTCACCAGGCCGGGCTCGCCCGCCACCAGGTCGTAGCAGCGGTCGACGATGCGGCCGAAGCGGGCGCGGAATTCGTCGAGGCTGGCGGGGATGGCGTCTTCGCCGATGAGGCGTTCGCGAATGACGTCGAAGCAGTGGTCCAGGACGGCGTCGAGAATGTCGCGCTTGTTGGCGAAGTAGTTGTAGAACGTGCCGTGGCTGACGCCCGCGCGCAGCACGATATCGTCGACGCCGATGGCGCGGTAACCCCGTGTGGTGACGAGTTCGTATGCGGCGCGGACCAATTCGGCGCGGCGGCGGGCCGAGTGCGCGGCCAGCCCGAGGCGGGGCTCGTTCACGCGCTCACCGCCCGCACGCGCAGCGCCTTCTCCAACATGAGCAGCGCCATCTCGGTGGTGTGTTTGCGCGCCTTCGGATTTCCCACGCCGCGTAGCTCCTTCACCACGCCCGGCATCACCATCATGAGGATGGTGTGCGCCAGCACATCGACATCGAGGTCGCGGCGCAGCCAGCCGTCGTCCACGCCGCGCCGCAATTCACCCGCCACCCAGACCGCCACCATGGCCTCCAGGCCCAACAGCCGCTGGGTGAGTTCGTCGTCCACGGCGCTGGCCTCGACGAGCAGCAGCCGCAGTACCTCCGGTTCCCGTTCGACGAGTTCGTAGATCCGGTCCGCGCCCGCCCGCACGCCGTCGAGCAGGTCGGTGAGGCTGTGCACCGTCGGCACCAGGGTTTCCGGCCGCAATGCCGCCATGAGCTTCTCCACACCGAAATCGATGACGTGGTCCAGGATTTCACGCTTGCTCTGGAAATAGCGGTAGACCGTGCCCTGGCCGATTCCGGCGTGCGCGGCGACGGCGGCGACGGTGGTCGCCTCGTAGCCGCGCGCGGTGAAGACGTAGTACGCGGCTTCGACTATCTGCCGACGCCGTCGCCGCGGAAGTTCCGCCTGCGGTGGTCGGCCACGGCGCGGGACTATTTCGCGGTCCCGTCCTTGACGGTGGTGTCCTTGGGGCCGTAGTCGACGACCTGCCAGTCGCCGCCGTTCTTGGCGACGGTCACCACGAGCAGATTCGGCACGGTGCCGGGATCGGTCTGCTGAATGTTCTGGGTGCGCTGGGTGGCGAAGACCGTGACCACGTACTGGTCGTCGCCGCTGGACTCCACCGAGGTGCCGAGCACATTGCCGGTGGCCACCACCTGCGCCTCGGTCATGATCTTCTCCAGGGTGGGCTTCACCTCGGTGTAGCGCTGGGTGAGCGCGTCGTTGGTGCCGCGCTGCACGCCCTCGAAGAAGGCGGGCAGATTCTTGTAGTCGTAGGTGAGCGAGCGCAGCGTGTAGTCGCGGGCCACCGCCGCCGCCTGTTCGCGGTCGCTCTCGGCGGTGCGCAGCGCATTCAGATCGCCCGAGGCGTTCTGCCAGCTCACCCCGAAGGCGATGGCGAGCACGCCCAGCACGGCCGCCGCGGCACCGACCAGGTAGGTGAGGCGGTGAATTCCTTTGGCGGGCACGGGCTTCAGGGTATCGGACCCGGTTTGCGCCGGGGCCGATTCGGTGGAGGACTTCGACAGGTTCACCACGCTGCCGGTGGTCGCTTCGGTGTCGGTGGTCTCGGTCTTGTCGGTATCGCTCATGGTCGTGTCCTCTGTTCTCGAAAGTGGTCAGCGGGGGCCGACGGTCACATGGGCCGCGCCGTCGCCCGGGAAGACGGTGCCGAGCAGGTCGATGATCGAACCCGCGTCCACGCGAACGGGTTTCACCGCGCTGGTGGCCGGTTTCAGCGCCGTCGCGATATGGCCCAGATCGGGACCGAGCATCTGGATGTACTGGTCGATACGCTCAACCAGCGGCCCCACCGGATCCTCGAAGACGTTCTCGCCGACATAGGAGAAGTCCTGGAAGGACCGAATGATGTGCAGCAGTTCCGGCAGCGCGGTCTCCACATCGATCGCGGTGGCGCTCAATTCCGGTGCGCGACCGTCGAAATTGTCACCGAGGGTCTGCACGTTGGCGTACAGGCGGGCGATGGCGTCGCGCTTGTCGCGCAACATGCCCGCGGTCATCGTGAGCGCCCTGGTCAAATTGGCGACATCGGCGTCGCGGCCCTCGAATCCCGCGGCGAAGGTGGTGGCGAGCCGATCGACCTTCTGCGGGTCGATCTGCGCCGTCAGCGCATCGAGTTCGGCGAGGGCGTCACCCACGGTGGTGGCGATGCGCACCTGACGCGCGGGCACGATGCTGCCGTCGCGCAGGAACGGACCCGCGGTGCCGGTGGGCCGGAAGTCGAGGAACTGCTCTCCCGCCGCCGACAGGTTGGAGATGCGCACCTCGCTGTCGACCGGAATGCGGTAGCGCGCATCGAATTCCAGCCGCACGGCCAGCCCGGTGCCGGTCGCCTCGATACTGCGCACGCGCCCCACCGGCATCCCGCGCAGCGCCACCTCGGAGGTCTTCATGAGCCCACCGGAGGTGTTCACCAGCACGGTGATGGCATTGGTCTCGCGACGCGGATCCAGGTTCAGCACACCGACCGCCATATAGCTGCCGCACACCAGGGTGAGCACCAGCAGCAGCACCAGCGATACCGGTCCGGAGAGTGAGAGTTTCACGGCACCATCCCAATCGAGCGCAGCACCGTGACCAGTTGGTCGGCGCTGGCCTGCGCGTCGACCTTCCGGACGTGGACCTCCGGTGCGTTGAGAAACGGAATCAGCTTGTCCCGCAACAGGGTGTGGAAGGTTTCCAGATTCGCGGGCAGGGTGATGTCGGCGTAGGCGACGGTCAGGGCGGTGGGCGCGAGGATGGCGGTGATATCGCGCAGGTCGCCGGTGAACGGCAGCAGCAGCTCCCCGGCCTCCTCGGCGAGGGTGCCCGCGCCCGCGATCAGGCGCACCACATTGAACAGCACGCCCGCCAGGCCCGCCGCGCGTTCCGGGCCGAGGGTGAGGATCTCGTCCACGGCCGCCTTACCGGATTCCAGCCTGCCGGTGATCTGTTGCGCCGAGGCCAGGATTCGGTCCAGATCCGCGGTGTGCGAGGCCAAGTCGCGCAAGGTCGCTGTGCCCGCCGCGGTGATCCGATCCAATTCGGCCGGGTCGGACGGGAAGGCGGCGTTCACATCCGCGACCAGGGTCTGCATATCGGCCCAGCGTCCGCCGGTCACGATATTCGACAGCGCGCGCAGAATATCCTCCACATTGGTGGCGGGTACGGTCTGCGAGACCGGAATGACATCGCCGTCCTGGAGGAATACCGCGTCGGACTGTTTGGGCGCTTCCAACGCGATGTGGATATCGCCGAGGATGGTGGACTGGCGCAGTTCCGCGGTGGTCTGTCTGGGCAGGCGCGCACCGGCTTTCACCTGCACGGTGGCCACGGCGGTATTGCCGATCAGCTCGATGTGGTCGAGCATGCCGATCTCGACGCCGTCGGCGATGACCTTGGCCCGGTCGGGCAGGTTCAGTACCGAGCCGAATTCGATGCGCACCGAATAGGTGTCGCCGCTGGGATAGGTACCCGGAATGGGGATATCGGTGGCACGCACACCGCACCCGCTGAGGGTGAGCACCAGCGCGGCGGCCACCGCGGGCACCAGTTTTCGTCGTAATGTCGTCCGCGTCATTTCGCACCCGCCTGGGGCAGTCGCGCCGCCAACGGCGGCAGATGCGCGAGCAGATCGCCGATATCGCCTTGGCTGCGGATCAGCGTTTGCACCTGCGGCAGATACTGATCCAGCAGCGCGTAGATCTGCGTATCGTATTTGCCGACATTGCGGGCGATCACCGGCAGGAACTCCACCGCGAGATCCACCGCGCTGGAGAATTCCGCGGAGAAGTCGCCGATGAGCTGAATACCCTTGCGCAGATTGTCCAGCAGTGTCTGCATATCCGGCCAGTTCGAGACGAACATGGTGGTGAGGGTGTCCAGGTTCTCCACCAGCCGCCGGAACACCACATCGCGTTGCGCGGGATCGCCGACGACCGTGGAGAGCCGCTGCAACAACTGATTCCACTGCTGCCCGGTCCCGTTCAGCGCGCTGTCGGCGGCGGTCAGGGTCGAATCGATGAGGGTGTCGCCCGGCTGCCCGCCGCCGGTCAGATCGCTCGAGATCCGCGCCATGGCGTCGAGGGCCTCGCTGATGCCCACCGGAGTCTTGGTGCGCTCCAGGGGGATACACGCCGAGGTGTCGAAGCGCGGCCCGCCGGTGTACGGCTTGGTCAGCTCCACGTGCCGGTCGGTCACGATGGAGCTCGACAGCGTCACCGCCTCGATATCGGCGGGCAGGGTGTACTTCTCGCCGATCTCCATGGTGACCCGCATCCGATCCCCGCGCGATTCGATGGTCGACACCGTGCCGACCTCGACCCCGAGCATGGTCACGCTGTTGCCCTCGTAGAGGCCCACGGTATCGGTGAACTCGGCGCACACGCGCTGCCGCTGTTCGGCCCGCGCCGCACTCCCCCACGACACCCCCGCCACACCGAGCGCCACCACCACGACGGCGGCCCCGGCACCGAGTGCTGTTCTACCCCAGGTCTTTCCACGCCACCGCATTCAGCACGCCTTGCCTTCGTAGGGAATGCACACTTCGACGCCGTCCTGCGGCTGCCCGATGCTCACCTGGCCGCCCAGCATGGCGGTGAGCTTCGCGACCACGTCGCGGATTCCGGCGACCACCGTGTCGATGCGGGTCGGATCGGCCATGATCTTGGAGAAGATCTGCTCGATCTCGGTGATGGGCGGTTCTACGGTGTCGCCGTAGGCCATGAGCGGCCGGTGCAGGACGGCGAAAAGCCTTCTGATCAAACCGAATACCCGCACGATCTGTTCTTTGCGATTGCCGAGCTGATCGGCCACCGTACCGAGCTTCTGGACGAAGTCGGCCAGCATCGCCTTGTCGTCGGCGATGGCGGCGAGGTACTCGTCGGAGATCTGGAGGGTGGTGTCGAGCTGCCGGGAACGGTCGGCGAGTACGCCGGTGAGCTCCGCGGCATTGCCGATGACGCCGCGCAAGGCGTCCGGCTGTCCGACCAGCGCGGTGTTGAGTTCCGCGATGGTGGAGCGCAGGGTCTGCGCGTCGACCTGGCCCATGACCGGTGTGGCGGTGTTCAGGATATCGCTCAGCTCGAACGGCACCGTGGTGCGCTCGGGCGGAATGTGCTTGTCGCCCAAGGCTTTCTCGCCCGTCGGCGTCAACGCCAGGTAGTGGCCGCCGATGGGTGTGAGCATCTTCAGTTCGACGGCGGCCTGATCGCCGACGTGCACATCGCGTTCCACCCCGAACACCACCTCGACGTGATCGCCCACGAGCTCCACCGAGCGGATCTTGCCGACATTGATTCCGGCGACCCGGACCTCGTCACCGGGGCGCGCGCCACCCGACACCCGGAAGTCCGCGGTGTAGGTGCGCTCCCCGAGCGGCACCACGTACAGCGCGCCCGCCGCGAGCAGCAGAATCGCGCACACCACCACACCGGCCGCGCCCCACCGCAATTGACTCGATTGATCACCTTCGCGGCCGAGCAGTTCGCGGATCACCTCCGCGACCATCTCCACATAGCGTTTCACTTGCACACCACCAGGTTCTGGTTGTCGAGCACGACGGCCCCGATATCGGGTACCTGCGTCTCCCCGTTCGAACAGGTAATCCGGGGCCGATAGCCCTCGCCCGGCAGCGCCTGATTGAGCCCGGTGACCAGGCCGGGTGTCAGCGCCAGCAGCTCGGTGAGCCGATCGGTCTGCGGCACCAGCCGCCGCAGCAGGCCGTCGACCGGCCCGTAGGCCACGTCGTAGGCATCGCGGCCCTGCTCCAGAATCGGAATGAGCGGGCCGAGCACCCGGTCACCCTTCTCGATGGAGGTGATCACACCCGCCATCTGATCGGTGAACTGGCGCAGGATCTCCGAGAGCTGATTCACCAGCGCGCCGACGGCACTGGATTTGCCGCCGATCTCCTGCGACACCACGCCCAGGTTCTGAATGAGCAGCACGATCACGCCCTCACTGCTCTTGGCGTGTTTGGTGAGCGCGTCCAGATCGGCCAGTACCGGGCCGATACCGGAGCCGTCGCCCTGAATGACACGCAGCAGGTTGGTGCCGAACTGGTTGAGCTGCTCGGGTTCCAGGGTGTCGAACAGCGGCTTGAAGCCGTTGAACAGTTTGGAGACATCGAAGCTGGGGATGGTGCGCTCGGGCGGAATCACCGTGCCCGGTGCGAGTTTCGCGCCACCGGGCTCGTCGGTGAGCAGTTCGACATAGCGTTGGCCGATGAGGTTCTGATAGCGCACGGCCGCCCGGGTGTTGTCGTAGAGCGGGCGCGCCTCGTCGACGGTGAAGCGCACCCGCGCCCGGGCCTGGTCGAGCCGCACCGACTCCACCTTGCCGACGGCCACACCGGACATGCGCACCGAATCGCCTTCGAAAAGCCCTGAGACATCGGTGAACACGGCCTCGTAGGTGACCTTGTCACCCGGGATGGGGGTGCGCAGCGCGGTGACGATGAACCCCGTGCAGGCGGCGACCACGAGGACGAAGACCGTGAGTTTCGCGGCGGCTGAACCGACTCCGTTCATTTGGCCCCTCCCGCCAGTGAATCAGCCAGGTACGGCATGGTTTTCGCGATGAGCTCCACTTCCAGGCGCACCCGGCCGTCCACCACCGGGAACGCGCCGTCCACGGCCTCGAGCAGCGCGGGGATCCGGTTGTAGGCGGGCGCGACGGTGCCCAGCGAGACGCTGATCGGCACCGCCAGATCCAGCACACCGCTGAGAATGCGCTCCAGCTCGGGGTTGTTGGTGTTCAGCAGGTCCGCGATGCCGGTGAGCACCCGCACGTACGCGCCGTCGGTGGCCTTGTTGGTGCGATCCCGATTGGCCTCCTCGCCGAAGTACGCGCTCTGCTCCAGAATGCGCAGGATCGCGCGGCCCGTCGGCGGGGTGAGATCGGCGAACGCGCCGGTCATATCCGCGCCGATACCCAGATAGTGGGCCATGGGCGCGCGCTGGCCGTCGGCGAGCATGCGCGCGGTCTCGAAGAACGAACTCAGCGTCGGCCCCATGGCCTCGGCATTGTCGAGCATCAGATCGAAAAGCCTACGCACGCTGTCGGAGTCGAGTACCTCGGTGAGCCGCGCGGCGCGGCGGAAGACGCCCGCCACCGTGGCATTGGCCGCGTTCTCCCCGATGCGCAGCGTCGCGCCCTCGGGCAGTTTGCCGCCCTTGCCGGTGGTCACCAGCTCGATGGCGCTGGAGCCGAAGACATTCGACGAAGTGAATCGCGCGGTGGCGTCGTCGGTGAGCGCCTCGGCCTGCGCGCGGTCGAGTTCGACCTTGATGCGCTGCTGCCCGTAGCCGACGGTGCGCACCTCGCGCACGGTGCCGATGGCCAGCCCGCGGAACTTCACCTCCGCGCCGGGCGCCAGCCCCTCGCCGAGGGTGGCGGCGTCGATGGTGAGCGCGAACCGGTCGGCGAAATTGCCTTTGGCATAAGAACTTACGACGACGGTGAGCACGACCAGGAAGATCGCGACCACCACCCCGCGCAGGCGCAGTGCCCACGCTCCGGCACTGCGACCGGAGTGATCCTTGAAGACCGCCATGTCTACCCCGAGATCCTGATGCCGACGTCCAGGCCCCAGAACGCGATCGTCATGATCATGTCCAGAATGACCACCAGCACCAGGCTGGCGCGAATGGCGCGGCCGGAGGCCCGGCCCACCCCTTCCGGACCGCCGGTGGCGTAGAAGCCCTGATAGCCGTGGATGAGAATGATGACCACCACGAACACCGTTGCCTTGACCAGTGAGGCGAGGACATCACCGGGTTGCAGGAACGCGTCGAAGTAGTGGTAGTAGGTGCCCGACGACTGCCCGTGCAGCACGTTCACCACCGTCGCGCAGGACAGATACGACAGGATGAGCGTCAGCAGGTGCAGCGGGACGATGGTGATCGCACCCGCGATGACGCGGGTGGTCACCACGAAGGACATGGGCCGAATCCCGATGGCCTCCAAGGCGTCGATCTCCTCGGAGATGCGCATGGCCCCGATCTCGGCCGTCATACGGCAGCCCGCCTGCGCGGCGAAACCGATGGCCGCCACCATGGGCGCCATTTCCCGGGTATTGGCGTAGGCGGAGACGAACCCGGTGAGCGGGCCCATACCGACCATGTTCAGCGCGGTGAAACCCTCCACGCCGATGGAGCCGCCGACCGCGATCCCGAGGAAGGCCAGCACCGCCACGGTGCCGCCGCCGACGATGATCGCCCCACTGCCCCAGGTGATATCGGAGAGAATGAGCATGGTCTGTCGCCGGTACACCCGCAGCGTGTGCGGAATGGCGGCCAGCACTTGGTAGACGAAAGTCGCTTGGTGCCCGAGTGATTCGAACAGCGAATTCGGTCCGTCGGCGGTCTTCTTGACTGCGCGGCCGACGGTGCCGAGCGGTACATAGCGAGCCGGTGCCTGGGTCATCAGCCCACCTGCTGCGGTAGGAACATCGAAACCAGCTGCGTGATAACGAGATTCACGCCGAAGGCGGCGATCACGCCGATGACCACGGCCGCGTTCACGGCATTGGCGACGCCCTTGGGTCCGTGCGTGGCCTCCAGGCCGCGCTGACACGACACGATGAGCACGATGATGCCGAATATGACGGCCTTGACAATGGCCACGGCCAGATCGCTCATTTTCGCGAAAGCCGAGAAGGCGGAGAGATAACTTCCCGGCGTGACGCCCTGGAATCCCACCGCGATCACATAGCCGGTGAATACACCCATGAAGATGATGAGCATGCACAGCAGCGGCGTGAGAGTGACCATGGCCGCCAAACGCGGCGCGACCAAACGGCGCACGGGATCAATTCCCATGGTGCGCAACGCGTCCACTTCATCGCGAATGGTGCGCGCTCCGAGATCGGAGGCGATGGCCGACCCCGCCGCGCCACCCAACAGCAGCGCGGTGACCATGGGCGCGCCCTGTCGGATCACGCCCAGACCGCCCGCCGCGCCGGATACCGAGGTCGCGCCGACCTGCTGGGTCAGGCTGCCGACCTGCACCGCGACAATGACGCCGAAGGGAATCGACACCAGCACAGCGGGAATCGCCGTCACGCTGACGATGAACCAGCCCTGCTGTACGGTATCTCGCCACGGGTGCCGCAATTTCGCGATATCGATGAACAGCCATCGGAAGGCCGCCACCGCGAGTTGCAACGTCCGACCGAACGTCCGCAACCCCGAGAGAACGAACTCGAGCAGATCCCGAACAAATGGTTCGGGCGCGCGAATTACCTTGTCGACCAATGCATGTACCCCACTACCCCACCGTTGGCCGCAGCCCGACTGACTGCCGCTGACCGATGGTTGGGACCATATAACAGTTTCCCGACTGACGTGTCAGTCGTCACGAAGATTGGCTGAATACATCACTGACCCCTCCGAGTGATTGCCACCACAGCCGCCGCACCGCTACCGTCGTTGTACGGCCTTCTGGGAACAAGGGATTCGACTATGACCCGGCATCGCTCACCGTGGATGGACGACGACCTGACGGCGCTGGCCGAGTTGGCGCGGCGTTTCTTCGAGAAGGAGTGCGCGCCCCACGAGGAGCGCTGGGCGCGCCAGCACCACATCGACCGGGAGGCCTGGCGCAAGGCCGGGGCGGTGGGGCTGCTGTGCCTGAGCATTCCCGAGGAGTACGGCGGGGGCGGGGGCACCTTCGCGCACGAGGCGGTGGCGACCATCGAGCAAATGCGCGCTCTCGCACCGAGTATGGCCAATGGCGTGCACAGCACCATCGTGGCGCACTACATCCACGCCTACGGCACCGAGGAGCAGCGGCGGGCCTGGCTGCCGAAGCTGGCCACCGGCGACTGGGTCGGGGCCATCGCCATGACCGAACCGGGGACCGGCTCGGATCTGCAGAGTGTCCGGACGCGGGCGGTGCGCGACGGCGACCACTATGTGGTGACCGGGGCCAAGACCTTCATCACCAATGGATTCCTCGCCGACCTGGTCCTGGTGGTCGCGCGGACGAACCCGGAAGGCCGTGGGGCGGAGGCGATTTCGCTGATCGCCGTGGAGACCGAGCGCGACGGCTTCCGGCGCGGGCGGAATCTGGAGAAGATCGGGCAGCACGGCACCGACACCTGCGAGCTGTTCTTCGACGAGGTGCGGGTGCCGGTCGACAATCTGCTCGGCGCGGTGGAGGGGCGCGGCTTCGCCCAACTCATGCGGCAGCTGCCGCAGGAGCGCCTGATTCTCGCGGTCACCGCCGCGGCCCTGATCGAGAAGACCGTGGAGCTCACCGTCGACTACACCAAACAGCGCGAGGCGTTCGGCAAGCGCGTGTTCGACTTCCAGAACACGCAATTCGCGCTGGCCGAGTGCGACACCGTCAAGACCATCGCCTGGGCCTTCCTCGACGACTGCGTGGCCAAGCATCTGCGCGGCGAACTCGACTCGGCCACGGCGGCGAAGGCCAAGTGGTGGCTGACCGACCAGCAGGTGCGGGTGGCCGACGCCTGTCTGCAGTTCTTCGGCGGGTACGGCTATATGACGGAGTATCCGATCGCGCGGCTGTTCGTGGACGCGCGAGTGCAGCGGATCTACGGCGGCGCGAACGAGATCATGAAACTGCTGATTGCCCGAGGTTTGTGACATACCGGGCAGTAGGGTCGAGGGCGTGCCGAGTTTCCTGAGCCGTGTGGCCGTTCCGGCCTTCCTGCGCGCCACCCGCGCCAACCGGGTGTTCAGCACCGCCGAGGCCGCGATCGACCATATTCGCGAACGCAGTCTGCGCCCGCTGCCCTATCACCCGCCGCGACATCTGCGCTCGGATGTGTCGGTGACGGTCGAGCGCGTGCACGGTTGGCCGGTCTACTCCCTGACCCCGAGGTCGGGTCGCTCCACCGGCTGTGTGGTGTACACGCACGGCGGCGGATGGGTGAACGAGATCGCGCCGCAGCACTGGGCGCTCGCCGCGGATATCTGCGCCCACGTCGGCACGACCGTGGTGGTGCCCATCTATCCGCTCGTCCCCTTCGGCACCGCCGAGCAGGTGGTCGCGGGCGTGGCGGAGCTGGTGCTGGCCAACAGCTCTCGCTATGGCGAGGTGTGTCTGGGCGGCGATTCGGCGGGCGGGCAGATCGCGCTCTCCACGGCGGTTCTACTGCGCGACGAGCACGGTGTGCGGCTGCCGCGCACGGTGCTCATCTCCCCCTCCCTGGATCTGGCGATGACCAATCCGGAGATGGATGTGGTGCAGGCCGTCGACCCGTGGCTCGCCAAACCCGGTGCGCGGGTCTTCATCGAGCACTGGCGCGGACGGCTGCCGCTCTCCGATCCTCGGGTCAGCCCGCTCTGCGCCGACCTCACGGGGCTGGGACCGCTCACCGTGTTCTGCGGCACGCGCGACATTCTCGTCCCGGATACCCGGCTGCTGGTGCAGAAGGCGCGCGCCGCCGGGGTCGAGGTCGACCACCACGAGCGCGACGGGTTGGTACACGTGTATCCGCTGACGCCGACCCCGGAGGGCCGCGCCGCCCGGCGCACGATCATCGAAAGCCTGCGCGCCGCACTGGCGGTCGACGCGACTAGGTGAGCGCCGGGTCCAGGGCCGCCCTTCCGGCGAGGACGTCGCGGGCCGCGCGGATATCGGCGGGGCGGCCGATCGATACGGCCCCGGTCAGGTGGCCCTCGCGCAGGGCGTAGACGGTGACATTCGCGGTGCCGAGTTCACCGCGCACGATCAGTTCGTCGGTCGGATCGATACGGCCCGCGAACTGGAGGTTGATTCCGTACTGCGTGGACCAGCCCCAGCACACCTCGCGGGGCGGGAGCGGCAGGCCCAGCATGGCTTTCGCGGCGGCCGCGCCCTGGGACTGAGCGCTGTTCCAGTGCTCGTCGCGGTGGTGGCCGCCGGTCGCCGGGTCGAAGCGGGCGGCGGCGTCCCCGGCGGCGTAGATATCGGGCGCGGAGGTGCGGTAGCGCTCGTCGACCACGATGCCGTCGTCGACGACCAGTCCGGCGGTGGCGGCCAGATCGATATTCGGGACCGCGCCGATCGCCACCAGCGCGGTGGCCGCCGTCCAGGTCGGGCCGTCGACCGATTCGGCGGTGACCCCGTCGGCGACGTCGAGGCCGCCCAGCACGACACCGCCGTGGATGGTTACACCGTTGTCCGCGTGCAGCTTTCGGTAGTACTCGCCGATCACCGGCGGCACGATGCGGGCCAGCGGCGTCGCCGCGGCGTCCACGACGGTGACCGCGATGCCGAGACTCCGCGCGGTGGCGGCGACCTCGCAGCCGATCAGGCCCGCGCCGACCACCAGCAGGGAGCCGCCGTCGAAGAGGTCGGCGCGCAGCGGTGCGATCTCGGCGCGACCGCGCAGGGTGTGCACGGCCTGCGGCTGGTTCGGCAACCGCCGCGGACTCGCGCCCGTGGCCAACAGCAGGCTGTCGTAGCCGAGAACGCTGCCGTCGGCCAGCGTGACGCGGGCACGGTCGGGATCGACGTGTTGTGCCGTCGTCGCGGTGCGGACGTCGATCTCCCATCCGCGCCAGGACTCGGCGGACTCCAGCAGCGTGCGGGGTTCGGCCACGGACCCGGCGAGCAGCTCCTTCGACACCAGCGGGCGGCGGTAGGGCAGGCCGGACTCCGCGCCGAGCAGCACGATCTCGCCCGAATAACCGTCCCGGCGTAGCGTTTTCGCCGCCGTCGCCCCCGCCACGCCCGTACCCACGATCACGATGCGGGCGCTCATGCGCGGCTGACCTCGACCATCTCGAAATCGGCCTTGGCCGCCCCGCAGTCCGGACACGACCAGTCGTCGGGGATATCGTCCCAGCGGGTGCCGGGTTCGATACCGTCCTCGGGCCAGCCGAGCGCCTCGTCGTATTCGAAGCCGCACTGGATGCAGCGGAAGAGCTTGTAATCAGTCATGGGCGGATCCTGTACTGGTGGAGACGGATTCGAAGTCTTGCTTCTCGCGCACGCCGCAGTCCGGGCAGCACCAGTCGTCGGGGATGGCCGACCACGCGGTGCCCGCCGGGAAGCCCTCGCGGGGCGCGCCGCGGGTTTCGTCGTAGATGTAGTCGCAGACGGGGCAGCGGTAGGAGGACATGATCACGCTCCGTACCGCGCCAGCACGCGAGAACGCTTGCTGGGCTGGATGTTCACGCGGGTGATATCGCCCTGGTAGTGGTCCAGGACGCGGTGGTCCATGACTCTGCGCCACAGCGGCGGGAAGTACGCCAGGCCGATCATGCTGGCATAGCCGCTGGGCAGGTTCGGCGCGCCGTCCATACTGCGCAGAATCTGGTAGCGGCGAGTGGGATTGGCGTGATGGTCGCTGTGCCGCTGCAGGTGGTACAGGAAGATGTTCGTGACGATGTGATCGGAATTCCAGCTGTGTTCGGGGGTGCAGCGCTCGTAGCGGCCGGACGCGGTCTTCTGGCGCAGCAGGCCGTAGTGCTCCAGGTAGTTGACCGTCTCCAGTAGGGAGAACCCGTAGACGGCCTGAATCACCAGGAACGGCAACACCATCGGGCCGAACGCCACCGCCAGCGCACCCCACAGCACCACCGACATGAGCCAGGCGTTGAGCACGTCGTTGTGAATGGTCCACGGCGACTTGCCCATTCGATGCAGGCGCGCCTTCTCCAACTCCCAGGACGAGCGCAGGCTGCCCCAGACGCTGCGTGGCAGGAAGCTCCAGAACGATTCCGCGAAGCGGGCGCTGGCCGGATCCTCCGGGGTGGCGACGCGCACGTGGTGGCCGCGGTTGTGCTCGATGTAGAAGTGCCCGTAGAACGTCTGCGCGAGCGTGATCTTCGACAGCCAGCGCTCCAATTCGTCCTTCTTGTGGCCGAGTTCGTGCGCGGTGTTGATGCCGACACCGCCCAGCACGCCGATGCTCAGCGCCAGGCCGATCTTGGACAGCAGGCTCAGGCCGCCGTCGACACCCAGCCAGGACAGGTCGTCCGCGGTCCACAGATAACAGGCGAAGACGACGCTCAGCAGCTGGAATGGAATGTAGGCGTAGACGCAGTAGCGGTAGTAGCGGTCGTTCTCGAGCTGCTCCATCACCTCCTCGGGCGGATTCTGGCCGTCGGGGCCGAAGAAGCGGTCGAGCAGTGGCAGCAGGACGTAGACCAGGGCCGGGCCGATCCACCACCACACCGGGGACACGGCCTGCCAGCCGAGCTGGTTGAAGGCCCACACCAGGGCGGTCGCCAGGCCGACGGCGGTCGGGGCGACCAAGCCGAACAGCCACAGATAGCGCTTGCGATCGCGCCACTGCGGCGTCGTGGGCGCGGATTCGTCGATTCGAGACGTCGTCATTGTCGATCTCCTATTTACACTTCTTGGCGAAGTGTATTCATTACATACAGTCATGCCGACTCTGTCAACGATGGGACGTCTGCGCTGGTCATGTACGATCGGCTCGTGGCTGATGCGCCGAACTTCCAGACCGAGATGCGCCAACTCCTGCGCGACCGCGTGGTCGATACCGCGCGGCGACTGGTCATCACCGAGGGGTGGGGTGCGGTGAACATGTCGCGGGTGGCCAAGGAGGTGGGCGTCAGCCGACCGGTGCTCTACAAGGAGATCGGCAAGAAGGAAGATCTCGCCGAGGTCGTCATCCGGCAGGAGGTCGAGGTCTTCCTGGTCGGCATCTCCGCGTGCCTGGCCGCGCACCCCGACGATGTGGTGGCGGGCTGCGTCGCGGCGGTCGACTTCACGCTGCGCACCGGAGCCGACAACACCCTGCTGAAATCCGTTCTGGCACGGCGCACCGGGGCCGACACCACACTGCTGCCGACGCTCATGACCGAGACCGAGCCGGTGTTGGGTCCGGCGGTCGACGCGGTCACCACGGCCGTGCGCGCGCAGTACGGACTCGCGGAGCTGTCCGATACCGAGCTGATGGCGCGCACGGAAAGCCTTGTGCGCCTTGCGCTGAGCCACCTGTTCCAGCCGATCGGGCCCGTCGAACGGGCCGTCGCGCAGATCGAATTCGTGATCGCCCACATCTTTCGGTAGCGCCGCCGAGGATTCCCGCAGACCCGTTCGGAAGCGGCGGTTATAACTCCGTATTCGCCAAGGGTTACTATTCGTACACGTTGACCGACGGTTCCGCGGGGGTCGCACCGGAAACCGATGGGTCACAGGACGGTTCAGGCATGTGCGTCGAGCCTGGCCGGAGTTTGCTACAGGTTCGACTCTCGTATCGCGAAGTTCCACCACGGATTCCCGACGATCTGAACCAGGGCCCATTGATGACCAATTCGACAATCGACAGCGCGGCGGCGGAGATCGCCGCCGACGCGGCGTCAGCGCCGCTGTCGCACCGGCGGATCCTCACGATTCTGTCCGGTTTGCTCCTCGCGGTCTTCCTCGCCGCGCTCGACCAGAACATTGTCAGTGTCGCAATCGTGAAGATTGCCAATAGTTTGCACGGTTTCGAGGAGCAGGCGTGGGCAACCACGGCCTACCTCATCACCGCCACCATCGCGACACCGCTGTACGGCAAGCTGGCCGATATCTTCGGCCGCAAGCCGTGCTACCTCATCGCCATCGGCGTCTTCGTCCTCGGGTCGGCGGCGTGCGCGTTCGCCACCTCCATGTATCAGCTCGCCGGATTCCGCGCGGTGCAGGGTATCGGCGCGGGCGGGCTGATGTCGTTGGCGCTCACCATCATCGGGGATATCGTGCCCGCGCGAGAGCGGGTGCGATACCAGGGCTACTTCATGATGGTGTTCGGCATCGCCACCGTGATCGGGCCGGTGCTGGGCGGCTACTTCTCCGATTACGAGGAGCTCGTCGGGCTGGACGGGTGGCGGTGGGTGTTCCTGGTGAATGTCCCCATCGGCGCGCTGGCCTTGGCCGTGGTGGCCAAGTGGCTCGATGTGCCGTTCCCGCGCCAGAAACAGCGCATCGACTGGATGGGCGGGGTGGCGCTGGCGATCTGCGTTGTGCCGCTGCTGATCGTGGCCGAACAGGGGCGTATCTGGGGCTGGGAGTCGCGGCGGGCGCTGGTCTGTTACGGCATCGGGGTGGCGGGGGCGCTGCTGTTCCTGCTCGTCGAGGCGTTGATGGCGGATGCGGCGCTGATTCCCTTGCGGCTGTTCCGCAGTGGCACGTTCAGCGTGGCCATCTTGGCGGGATTCATTGTGGGCGTGGCGATGTTCGGCGGGATCACCATGGTGCCGCTGTATCTGCAAGTGGTGCGCGGGTATTCGCCGACCAAGGCCGGATTGCTCATGCTGCCGCTGGTGCTCGGGATCATGGTGGGCGCGCAGATGGCCGGGCTCATCACGAAATTCACCGGGCGATACAAGATTCTGCCGATCATCGGGACATTCGTGATCGCCGTGGGGTGTGGGCTGTTCGCGCGCGTGCAGTTCGACAGCCCCATGTGGCAGGTCATGGTCTACACCACGGTGATCGGTTTCGGGCTCGGCGGTTGTATGCAGACGCTCATCATCGCGGCCCAGAATGCCAGTCCCCGAGCCGATATGGGTGTTTCGACCGCTTCGGCGACGTTCTTCCGTCAGATGGGCGGCACGCTCGGGGTGGCGATCTTCCTGACCATTCTGTTCAATCTGCTGCCCGATCGGATTGTGGCGGCGTTCGGGGGGCAGCTGCCGCCCGGGCTGAATCCGGCTGATCTGGAACGGATTCAGAGCGATACGACGAGCCTGGCGGCGCTGCCCGCCGAATTGCGCGATCCCATTCTCATCGGGTTCACCGAATCGGTGCAGGGGGTGTTCTGGGTCGCCACCGCCGTGTCACTGCTGGGCTGCGCGGTACTGGTGTTCATGAAAGAGCTTCCGCTGCAAGAGGATCAGAATCCGCAACCGGTCGAGGCGGCGGCCACCCCGGACGGGCTCGACCCCGATGCCATCCCGATCGGGGGCCGCGTGCTCGACCGCGAGGACCATCCCGTTCCCGAGACGGTGCTCACCCTCATCGACCAGTACGGGCACCAGGTCTCGCGCACCACCGGGAATGTGCGGGGCGACTACACGATCGGTGCGCCGGAGCCCGGCAATTACGTGCTCATCGTCTCCGCGGCCGGTCACCAGCCGAGCGCGGTGAGCGTCACGGTCGGCCATCGGGCTCAGCAGTTGGACCTCACCCTGCCCGGTTCCGGGGAACTCACCGGCGTGGTGCGTTCGGCGCTGCGCGGTGACCCGCTCTCCGGGGCCACGGTCACCCTCACCGATCCGCACGGCGATGTGGTCGGCACCGCCGTCACCGCCAAGGACGGCAACTACGTCTGCCACGGCGTCGTCTCCGGCACCTACACCCTGGTGGCCGTCGCCGACCACATGCGCCCGCGCGCAACGACTCTCACGGTCCCCGACAGCGGCCTGCTGCGCCACGACATCGACCTCGCGCCCATGGCGGTGCTCTCCGGCTGGGCCTGGGCCGACGAAGGCTGCCCCGTCCCCGATGCCCAGATCACGGTTCTGGATACCGCGGGCGACGTGACCGCCACCGTCCGCACCGACGAGCACGGCCACTATCTGGTCGAAGATCTCCCGGAGGGTGACTACACGATCGTTGCCCGCGGCTATCCCCCGGTCAGCAATCGCGTGACGATCTCCGGCGCGGAGGTCACCCACGATGTCCGACTGGGCTTCTGGAACGACGAGAGCGTCGCGAGCCGTTGACCCCCTGCGGTCAGGGGTTGGCGATCTCGTCCGGAATCGTCTGGTCCGGTGTGACGGTGCGACCGTCGGAGCCGAGCGTGTAGGTGATGACCAACGGCCCACCCGAGGGGCAGCAGTTGGCATCGTTACCGGTCAGCCACCGATACCGCACCTGAACATCGCGATCGGAGGAGCCGACCACGCTGGTGTACGACGTCGCCTTCGACGTGGCGGTACCGAGATATCCATCGTTGTTGAAGAACAGCACGTGATACGGCGAGCTCGCGGTCCCCCGCGGGGTCGCGGCGAGCACCCACAGCAACTCCGGACACGAGCCCACCGCGGCGTCGGTGGCACTGTCCACGATGTACGCATCACCACCCACCGAGGGCCCGAGCGAAGTGATCGCACTGTTCACCACAGCCGAATTGAGGTCGACGCACCGCCCCTTCCCCGCGGTAGCGGGAACACCACCGCCCCCGACCTCCACGGTCACCGACGTTTCCGTGGGTTTCGCCCCCGTCGACGCACCGGTATCGGGCGCACTACCCGGCGCCGTTGTCCCGGAGGACGGCTGTCCGACCCCATCCGGCGTAGTGGTGTCCTGGCACCCCGCGACCGCACCGGCCAGCAAGATCGCCGCAAACACCCCACCCATGGTCTTCATCATCCGATTTCCTCCTGAGTTGGCTCTACTGAACAGTCGCTTCCCACCACCTCCCGGTTACGCCCCGAATTCTCTGGTCTTGCCACGCGAGACACGAAATACCCCTTCCGCCAACAGATCCGGCGGACCTCAGGGTGGAGGTTCGTATCCGCCGATGACCTCGGACAGCAACTCCGCGAAGGTGATCGCGGTGTCGTCCTCGTAGAGCGGGGCGACGATCTGGAGACCGACAGGCAGGCCGGTGGGGGTTCGGCCGATGGGTGCGCTGAGGGCGGGCAGGCCCGGCAGGGAGGGGATTGTCGGCCAGAAGGCCAGGTCGTCGTACGGCCGGTCGCCGTCCGGCGTCGGGATCCGTCGCTCGCTCTGGGGCGTATGGTCGTGGGGGAACGCGGGGGTGAACGTCTGTCCCGCACCTCCGGTGGCTCGACCGGCGGAGCGGCCGCCCCAGTCTGACAAATGGGCCGAGGGGCCGGGGGTCAGTCGAGGGGAAGTTCCACGCCGAGTTCGGCGGTTTTGGCGGCCACCTCATCGGCGAAGATGTTGCGGAACAGGTAGAGGTCCTTGCCGAGTTTCCAGCCGGGGGCCAGGGCTACGGCGTAGCGCTCGAAGTAGCCGAGTTGTTTGCCCATGAGGATGAGTTGTTGGGGGCCGGAAGCGCCTCGGCGCTTGCCGAATTCGAGGAGGCGGGCCGAGACGACGCCGAGGTCGAGTTTGTCGAGGCTGCCGGAGAGGACGGGGCCCAGGGCCACCGCGAGTTGGCGGCCGATGGTGGCGTCGTCGCCGCTGTCGTCGGCGACCAGGTCGAGTTTGCGCAGGGCGCGTGCCACGGGGCGGAAGTCGTTGTCGATGGCGGAGGCGTAGAACAGGGCGCGGACGAATTCGCGCCATTCGTTCTCCATGCGGCCGACGATGCCGAAATCGAGCATGGCGACGCGGCCGTCGTCGAGCAGCCACAGGTTGCCCGCGTGCACGTCGCCGTGGAAGAGGCCGTGTACCGCAACGCTTTCCATCCACGCCTTCACCAGGCGGCGGATGAGTAACTCCGGTTCGGGGTGGGCGGCGCGGATGTCGTCGAAGCGGTCCAGGGGCAGGCCGCTCATGCGCTCCATGCACAGCACGCGGGGACCGCAGTAGTCCCAATACACCTCGGGCACAGCGACATTGGCGTTGTCGCCGAAGGCGAAGAGGTTCTTCCGGGCGCGCGTCTGGTTGTCCGCCTCGATCAGGAAGTTCAATTCCGCGACGGTGACCTCGTACAGATCACGCACCACGCCTTCGGCATTGGCGACCCGGGCGTTCTCCGAACGCTTCTCCATCGCCCGCGCCAAGCGCTTGGCGGCGCGCAGATCCACGATCATGCGCCGCGCGATATCGGGGCGCTGCACCTTCACCACCGCCGGACGCCCATCGGCGAGCACACAACCGTGCACCTGCGCCATCGACGCCGCCGACAGCGGCTCGTCGTCGAAGGACCGGAACAGCTCGGAGATCGGCTTGCCGAGGTCCGCCTCGATAATTGCCTTGGCCTGCGCCGCCGGGAACGGCTTCACATCGTCGAGGCAGCGCAGGCACGCATCGGCGACCTCGCGCGGAAACGCGCCCGGCGAGGAGGCGATGAGCTGGCCCATCTTCACGAACAGCGGCCCGAGATGCTCGAAGCCGTCGACCAGGCCGTCGGCCACGGCCCGCTTGCGCTTGACCGGCCGCAGCCCCTCGCGCACCACCCGCTTGAGAATCGATCCGCCGAGTACCGTGCCGATGATCGCGGTCCGCTTCACCTCGGCGAACCCGAAAGTGTCCAGATTCGGGCGGATCACCTCGTACGCGGGCGCACCCACCTCCGCACCGTCGATCACGTGATCACCCGCCACTACCGCACTCACCGTCGTGGTCGCCCCTGTTCTCGTCGAATTCGGCGCTGTCGCCGCTGTGCAAGTCCCGAACGCAAAGTGTACGACCGTCCGAGGTGATCCGACCGGTTGGCAGGCCCCCGACTGGGCTCGTTCACTGGTTCGACCCGGGTGCCGCACTGTACCGTGGCAGGCTGGCGGCCGCGATCCGGCGCGCCGACAGTGACCGGTACGGGTCACGAACCTGATGGTGGAAAGGCAAGACCGAGGTATGACGGGCACACAGGAGAAGCTCGCGGAACTGCGCAAGCTCCTGGAGATCGCCGAAGAACCGGCCGGTGAGGCCGCGATCGAAAAGCGTCGAAAGAAGGGCATTCCCAGCGCTCGAGAACGGGTGCACATGCTCCTGGACCCGGGCACCTTCGTGGAACTGGGGGCGCTGGTTCGGCAGCCCGGTGTCCCGAACGCGACCTACGGCGACGGTGTCGTCACCGGCCGCGGCTATATCGACGGCCGCCCGGTGGTGGTGATCTCCCACGACCAGACCGTGTACGGCGGCTCGGTCTCGGAGATGTTCGGCCGCAAGGTGCGCGCGGCCATGGACTTCGCCTACAACAACGCCTGCCCGGTGGTCTGCATCAACGACTCCGGCGGCGCGCGCATTCAGGACGGCGTGGCCTCGCTGGCCTGGTACGCCATCATGTGCCGCCTCCAGGAGGACCTGTCCGGCTACGTGCCCATGGTCGCCGTCATGCTGGGCAAATGCGCCGCGGGTTCGGTGTACGGGCCCATCAATATGGACGTCCTGGTCGCGACCGAGGATTCCTACATGTTCGTGACCGGCCCGGAGGTCATCAAGGCCGTCACGGGTTCGTCGGTGACGGCCGAGGAGCTGGGCGGCGCGCGGGCGCTGGAGAAGAACGGCACCGTGCACCATGTCGCCAAGACCGAGGCGGACGCTTTCGCCTGGGTGCGCGACTACCTGAGCTACCTGCCGACCAGCTGCCTGGAAGAGCCGCCGGTCGTGAACCCGGGCCTCGAGCCCGAGCTCACCGATACCGACTACGAACTGGACCGGATCATCCCGGATTCGGACAAGGTCGGCTACGACATGCACGACATTCTGCTGCGTATCTTCGACGACGGCGCGTTCCACGAGATCAGCGCCAAGACCTCGGAGAATCTCATCACCGGCTTCGCCCGCGTGGATGGCCGACCGGTCGGTGTGCTCGCCAATCAGCCCCTCGCCCTGGGCGGCGCGCTGGATGCCGCCTGCTCGGACAAGGCCGCGCACTTCATCCGCCTCTGCGACGCCTTCAATGTCCCGCTCGTCTATGTCGTCGACACCCCCGGCGTGCTGCCGGGCGTGGACGAGGAGCGCAATCACGTCATCAAGCGCGGCGGGCGCATGTTCCGCGCGCTCATCGAGGCGACCGTGCCGATCGTCACCGTGGTGACGCGCAAGGCGTACGGCGGCGGCTACGCGGTGATGGGCTGCAAGCAGCTGGGTGCGGATATCAGCCTGGCGTGGCCGACCGCGCGGCTGGCCGTCATGGGCGCGGAGTCCATGGTCTCCATCGTGGGCCGCCGCCAGCTCGCCGCCGCTCCCGAGGACCAGCGCGAGACGGTCAAGCAGCAGATGATCGACTTCTACAACGCCACCGTGGCCACGCCGTGGACCGCCGCCGAACGCGGCTACATCGACGCGGTGATCGAACCGTCGCACACCCGCCTGGAGATCCGCAACGCGCTGCGCCTGCTGCGCGACAAGGGCGCGGTGCGCAAGCCCAACCCGCGCAAGCACAATCTCTTCCCGATGTGAGCTAGCGGGACGTCCGCCCGGCCAGCGGTGGCCAAGGGACGACAGACGCACTGCCCCGGCCGTAATCGGCCGGGGCAGCGGCGTTTTCACGGCCCGTCAGCACTCGCTGACGGCGGGCTCGCCACGCAGGCGGGCGTCGAGCCACAGAATCGCCTCCGGGTAGCCGGTCACCGCGGCGACGACGTGTTCACCGAATACGCTGCGGTACACCACATCCGTGCCCAGGGCGCACTGCTCGTCGGCCAGGTTCCGAGCCCCTTCGAGGGGCACCCAGAACTCCTGCTGGCCGTGGTAGATGTACAGCGGCACAGCGGATTTGCGGTCTTCGAGCCGGGTGATGCGGTAGATCTCCTCGGCCAGGTCGCTGTGCAGCGGGTCGGGGAAGTTCGCGGCCACGTCCATGGGCAGGTGGAAGATGCCCGGCAGCGCGAAGACGTCCACGCACTGATTCTTCATGGGCGACACCGCGATCCACTGCGCGAGGTGGTTCATATGGGCGAGGATCTCGGGGCGCTCCCGGCCGATGGCGAAGGTCGCGCCGAAGAAGACCCCGGAGGCCAGATTCGCGTTCATGCTCCGCGCCAGCAGCTCGTAATCCACCGGGACGCCGCCCAGCGCCGCGCCCACCACCACCCCGGTGAGCTCGGGGGCGTAGGTGGACATGAGTTTGCTCGCCGCATTGGTGGCGATGGCCCCGCCCGAGTACCCGATCATGCCGAATACGCTGTCCCCGAACTCATCCGAGAACGCACCGCGCACCGCCCGCATGGCGTCGAGCACCGCGTGCCCGGCCACGAACGGCTCGGCGTAGGCCATGCGCGGACCCTCGTGGTCGGGAATCAGCACCGCGTACCCGCGTGCCACGGCCAGCTGCGTGGTCGGCGGAATGAACTCCGACAGATTGGTCTCGGTGGTGATGCCGTGCACGAAGGTGTAGCTCGGATTGCAGTCGCGGCCCAGCCCGTTGATGGGCACATTGTTGACCACGATCGGACGGTCCCCGTTTCCGGCCCACTCCCCCGTAGGCACCACCAGCGACGCGATGGCGTAGGACGGCAAACCGGCGGCATCGGTGGTGCGGAACTTCAACTGCAACACCTGCCGCACCGGCGGGAAGAGGATCGGCCCGCCGGTGGCGGTGACATCGCGCACGCCGATGACCTCGCCGGGCGCGAAGGTGTCCAGATTCGGCGGCCAGTAGTCCACGAACGCGTCGCCGATGGGATCGGGCATGACGGCGGCGCGCAGCGCGGCGAGATCAGGTTCCAACCGATCGGCATCGACAAGCGGCGAATTGGTGACGGGCCCGAGTGCGGGCGGCGGCACGATGCGGTCGATCCACTCCTGCAATCCGGGCAGGTCGAGTCCGGGTATGGGCGGGGGCCCGGCGACGGGCGGCTGCGCACCGACCGAGGCGGAAGTGAACGTGTGACCAACTAGCATGGACGCGCCGATCAGCAAGAGAGCGGCGACAATTCGCGAACCTCGACCCACACAAACCCCCGTGCTCGGTCGCTGTGTACCGGCCCCCGCGGCCGGGCGCTAAGAGCCTAGTGGCGCGTCCGCGCGGGGCAGGGACACCAGGGGCCTTCGAGGCCACATCGAGACCATGCCGCCATCCGACCGCAATCAGCCCGCGCCGACAACCCCCTCCGACGGCGCGTTCCCGCGCACCCCCGCGCCACCCGGGGCGACCCCCGGGCAAATCGCCCGTACGGGCGTGTCGCGATTGCCCATCGGATGCACGGGTACCCGCCCCATATGGTCAGGACGAGTCTCCGAGAATTGATCGACCGGACCGGACCGTTCGCATCGGTGTACTTCGACAGCACCGCCGACAGCGAAGACGCCGCCCGGCGATTGGAACTGCGCTGCCGCGAGTTGCGCGAGAAGCTCAGCGCCGCAGGCGCTTCCGAGCGCATGCTGGGTGCGCTGGGCATCGCGCTGGCCGCGGGCCCGCCCGACCGAGAACGCTGCGGACGCGCCCTGCTCTCCGACCAGGCCACCGTGCTGGTGGACGACACCCTGCCCGAGCCCCCGCAGCAGGAGATCGTGCGGGTGTCTCCCCTGCCCTATCTGCTGCCGCTGCTGGAGCAGCGGTCGCGACGAGCCCCGCACGTGGTGGCCACGGTGGATCCGGTGGGAGCCGACCTGCGCGGCGTGAACGGGTACGGCGACACGCTCACCCGAACGGTCTGCGGTATCGGCCACCCGGTGCATCGGGCCCGCCACGACCGCGCCCACCGCGCCACGCCCCGCCGCACCCAGGATGTGCTGCGCCACAATGTCCGTACGATGGCCCGCGAGGTATCCGGACTGGCCGACCGTGTGGGCGCGGTGACCGTCATGCTCGCGGGTACGCCCGAGGTGCGCTCGGCCGTACATGCCGCGCTCGCCACCCATTACGCCGAAAGTGGCACGGACACAACCGGTCCGAGCCCGACGCAGCGGCGCATCATCGAACTCGACGGCACCGGCCACGGCCCGGACAACGGCGAGCTGAACACCCAGATCGACAAGATCGTGGCCGAGACGACCCAACTGTGGCGCGCGGATCTGCTCGCGCGCTACACCGCCACCCGGGCCCGCGCGGACGGCCTGGCCACCGCGGGCCTGCCCGATACCGCCGCCGCCCTGCGCGAGTCGGCTGTGGCGCAGCTGTTCGTCGACGGCGCGGCGCTCGACGACCGGCAGATCCTGGTCGGGGACGGCCACACCCAGGTGGCCACCAGCGCACACGAACTCACCGGTCCGGCCGAATTGCGCCGCGCCGACGAGGCGGTGCCGGTGGCGGCCATCGCCGGGGACAGCGACATCGTGCCGGTGGACGGGGAGCTGACCCTGCCCGATGGCGTGGGCGCACTCCTGCGGCCCCGATAGCCCACCGCACCGAGACACCGAGTACAGGGACAACCAAGGAGGTACGCCGATATGCAACTTGGCAATACCAAGCACGGCCCCGCTCATGACGATTCGCTGGCGCACGAGGTGCAGGAGACGTTGCGCGCCAATCGAACCGACCGCGTCGAGGAATGGCGCGATCCCGAGGCTCCGGCCGAGGAGGCCGCGGCCGAGCCGGAGCCCGAGCGGGCCGATGCGGACCCGGAGCGCCCACCGCGCCCGGAGACCCGGAAGGAGCCACCCGTATGACGACACCGAAGCCACCCGTACCCGAACCGGTGCCGCCGGTACCCAACCCGCTGCCCACTCCCCCGGAGCCGAATCCGATACCGACACCGCCGGAGCCGGACCCGATTCCGACGCCGCCGAATCCTGATCCGGTGCCGACGCCGCCCAATCCCGACCCCGTGCCGACGCCGCCGAACCCGGACCCGATTCCGCCGCGCCCCGAGCCGAGCCCCCTGCCGCACCCCGAGCCCGAGCCGGGAGTGCCGGGCATCATCTAGCCGTGACAAGTTCGGCTATGTGACAAGGGAAGTGGGTCACAAGGGAAGTGGGGCGCGATCGATATCGCGCCCCACTCCTTTCCCTTTCCGTGCCCCGCTCGATCCCCCGCTCAATCCTTCAGCGCCTGCTCCCGCAGTGACGTCAGCGTTTTCGACAATATCCGCGACACGTGCATCTGCGAGATGCCCAGTTTGTCGGCGATCTGGGTCTGTGTCTTGTTCTCGAAGAACCGCATGATCAGCACCTGTTGCTCGCGATCGGGCAATTCGGCGATCAGCGGCTGTACCGCCAGGAATTCGTCGACGCGGTCGTATCGGGGCTCGACATCACCGAGCACCTCCATCAGCGACAATGGTGTGTTCTCGCTATCGTCACCGGTCACGGCGTCCAAAGAGGAGAGCTGATAGGCATTTCCGGCAATGAGCGCCTGGGTGACCTCGACCAGCTCCACACCCAATTCCTCGGCGATCTCACGCGCCTTGGGCATCCGTCCCTTGCGCTGCGCGAGATCGTCGATGGCCGCGCCGATACTGAGCTGAATCTCCTTGGTACGGCGAGGCACTCGCACGGCCCAGGTGTTGTCCCGGAAATGGCGCCGCACTTCCCCCATGATCGTCGGCACCGCGAAGGACAGGAATGACGAGCCGCGGGTGACGTCGAAGCGGTCCACCGACTGGACCAGGCCCACCCGGGCCACCTGCAGCAGATCGTCGAAATTCTCGCCGCGCCCGGAGAATTTGCGGGCGATATGGTCGGCCAGCGGCATGCACCGCTCGATCACCTTCTCGCGCACCGCTTCCCGCGCGGAATCGGCCGCGTCGATCGCGGACAATTCCTTGAACAGGGGCTCGATATTGTCGTACGAGTCGCCCCGGCTCCGCGACCGGGCTCCGGCGCGGTGCGGTGCGTCATCCGACATCGGCGTCGCCCCGCAGCCGACTGAACTCGACGACCGTGGGATAGCCGTTGGTACTGATATCGAAGGGACTTCGGTGCGCCACGATGGTTTCGGTGAGTGTCTCGAGGACATGCCAGCTGAAGCCGGTCTCGTCGAGAGCGTCCTCGTCGGCGGCGACGGCAGACACCCGCACCCGCATACTCTCGTCGTCGTAGTCGAATTCGCAGCCGATGGTGGATCCGGGCGCGGCGGCGACGATCAGCGCGGTCGCCACCTCGTCCAGTGCCACGCGGATATCGGTCACCTCATCGAGGGCGAAATCGGCGATGAGAGCCACGGTTTCGGCGAGCGCGCGCAGCATGGTCAGCTGCCCGAGATCTGCCGGAATACGGATTCCGATCGCTGTCGCCGTATCCGTGTCCGTTTCCGAAGTCCACTCACTCATACGTCTCTCCGCCCGCTCATCGCCGAACTGGAGAGCGACAACCCTCCGGCTTCGGCCGTTACCCGATCCATTGGTCCGTTGCATCATTTTCGACCACTCATGCGTGCGGTGGGGGATGATCGGCGGGAGGCACAGCCGGGTGAGCGGTGAAACGCGATTCACTTGGGGGCGTCGGCGCCACGGGTCGACCATCCTTCCGGGTAGGCATCTCATTCGACACTTACCCGGTGTGACCGAACCGAAACCAGGCGGATCCGCCGTCAGCCGTTCTGTTCCACGCGCTGATGCACGGTCAGCAGCAAATGGTCGAATCGGGTGCGCAATTCGACCGCTGTACCGCCCATCGCCGCCAGCTCGGAAACCAATTGCTGGGCGAGATTGCGAAGTTTGGTATTGGTTTCCTGGGAACGCCAGGTCAGCACCCGAAAAGCCTGTTCGGAATTGATCCCGTAGACCAGCATGAGCGCGCCTTTGGCCTGTTCGATGACCGCCCGCGCCCGATAGAGCTCGGGAAGCGCGTCGTCCAGGGTCTCCTGCCGGTGTTCGGCGAGGGTGTCGGTCACATCGATGTAGTAGCCCGATGACCCGACCACCGCGTTGTTGTCATCAACCATATGGTCACCCACCACGATCACGTGATGCTCCACACCGTCGGTGTCCAGAATGCGATGCCGACTG
The DNA here is from genome assembly GCF_044459025.1 of Nocardia sp. NPDC050406. Lineage (NCBI taxonomy): Bacteria > Bacillati > Actinomycetota > Actinomycetes > Mycobacteriales > Nocardiaceae > Nocardia > Nocardia sp. NPDC050406. The sequence continues at coordinate 44,800 of NZ_JBITIM010000006.1, forward strand.
CTGAAAGGTTCGCCGTTCTCCACCGCCCGGGCAATGGAGATGGCGACCTGCGCGCGGTCTTCCGGATGCTTGTGCCGCAGGAGCAGATCGGTGGTCGGCTCCACCGTGCCGGGCGCATAGCCGTGCATCTCGGCTACCTCGTCGGACCACTCCCAGCGCTGATCGGCGAACCAGAAGCGGTACTGGCCGACATGCTGCGGGCGGCCGGAGCCGACCACGCTCTCCAGCGCTCGAGCGTCGCTCGGGGACAGTTCCCCACTGTGTGTCACCTCATGAGTATCCGCTGCGGGCCGATGCCTTGCGAGCGGATCGGTGGGACCGGGGTTGTCCCGGCCCCGCCCGATACTGGTCGGCAATCAGCCCTCCATCGCGGCCTGAACCGTTGCGTAATAACGGAAGAGGGGACGGACACCCGTCACATCGAGCACCCGCTCCACTTCCCGGCGCGCGGCCACCACACGCAGATCCACTCCGCGCGCGTCGGCGGTCGCCTTGGCCCCGACGAGCGCGGTGGCGCTGCCGATGCTCAGGAACCGAGTCTGGCGAAAGTCGACGACCACGGCATGTGAACTGGAGGTCACCGCCTGATCCAGCGCTAGTACGAACTCTGGATATATGGCGGCATCGAGTTCGCCCTCGATCCGAACGATGGTGCACCTTCGGCGCTCATCGATCCGCGAGGGCATTCGGCCCGGCAGGTCGGGGTTGGACCCGGTGACTCGGGTCTCGGCTTCGACGCCGCGCGAGAGTACGGCAATGGCAGACATGTGACTAGACCTCCCATGTCAGGGGGATGTTCCAGTTCTGGTGCGGAGGTCCACGACCATGAGGGCCGGACGACAGGTTCGGACGAAAGTGAGCCACAGTGCCCCTCGCCCGGTACTCCGCGAACGGTTCCGTACACGAACCGGGTCGGCTGCAGTCTCAACCTCGTCACATTGTGTCACGCCACACGGGATCTGTCACAAATTCATCCGGATCAAGGTCTTCGGCTATGGTTAGCCGAAATCCCTTGCCAATTCGCATAATCGCATTGTCAATCGGCGCTGCTTCCACCCGGAAGGTGCTGGCGCACTTTCTGTTTCACGCTGTGCCGCAGCACGCCCGCAGCGTTCTCGTCACCCCGCAGCATGGCTTTGGCGGTTGCGGTGACCTGCTCGAACGTGGTGTGCGGCGGGATCGGCGGCACATCCGGATCGCACCGGAAATCGAGCACCCAGGGACGATCGTCGGCCAGCGCCCGCTCCCACGCACCGGCCACCTCGTCGGGATCGTCCACATTTGCCGCGCCCAGTCCGAGACCTCGGGCAAACGCCGCGTAATCGACATCCGGAAGGGTTTGGGACGCAGCGAATTTGGGCGAGCCCTCCATACCGCGCATCTCCCAGGTGACCTGATTCAGGTCGTTGTTGTGCAGCACCGCCACCACCAGCCTCGGGTCCTCCCAGTGCTGCCGGTAGCGGGCCACCGTGATGAGTTCGGCCAACCCGTTCATCTGCATCGCCCCATCGCCGACCAGGGCGATGGCGGGTCGGTCGGGATGGGCCCATTTCGCGCCGATGGCATAGGGCACCGCCGAGCCCATGGTGGCCAGGGTGCCCGAGAGCGAGCCGCGCATCCGGCTGCGGAAGCGCAGATGACGGGCGTACCAGTCGGCCGCGGTCCCCGAATCGGCGGTGATGATCGCATTGCCGGGCAGCTGCTCGGAGAGTTCGTGCACGATGCGCATCGGGTTGATGGGGTCGGCCGGGGTCATGGCGTACCGCTCGGCGGTGCGCCACCAACTGCGGGTGTGCTCCTCGATCTCCTCGCGCCAGGTGCGTTCGCGCTTGTAGCGCAGCAGCGGAATCAGTTCGCGCAGCGTGGTTTTGGCGTCACCGACAATATTGAGCTCATAGGGGTAGCGCATGCCGATCCAGGTGCCCGAGCGGTCGATCTGGATGGCGCGCACTTGGTCGAAGTCCGGGAGGAACTGGGTGTAGGGGAAGTTGGAGCCTATGGTCAGCAGAGTGTCGGCCTCGCGCATCATGTGATAGCTGGCGGTGGTGCCGAGCAGGCCGATCGCTCCGGTGACCCACGGTTCGGTATCGGGCAGCACGTCCTTGCCGAGCAGGGCCTTGGCCACGCCCGCGCCGAGCAGTCCGGCCAGTTCGGTGAGTTCGACGGCGCAGCCGCGCGCGCCCTGACCCACCAGCATCGCGACCTTCTCCCCGGAGTTGAGGATATCGGCGGCGCGGGTGAGGCTGTTGCGATCGGGCAGGGTGCGGCCGGTGCTCATCCCGAGGCTCGACGGCACGTGCCGGAAGGTGTGCTCGGGCGGCTCGTATTCGAGGTCGAACACATCGGCCGGGACGATGACGGCGGTGGGCGTGCGTTCGGCCAGCGCCACGCGAATGGCCCGGTCCAGCAGATTCGGCAGCTGTTGCGGCACCACGCACATCTGCACGTAGGCCGAGCAGACATCCTTGAAGGTGGTGAGCAGATCCACCTCCTGCTGATACGACCCACCGAGCGAAGTGCGTTCCGCCTGACCGACTATCGCCACCACCGGCACGTGGTCGAGCTTCGCGTCGTAGAGGCCGTTGAGCAGATGAATCGCCCCCGGACCGCTGGTCGCGGTACACACCCCCAGGCCATCGGAGAACTTCGCGTACCCGACGGCTTCGAAGGCCGCCATCTCCTCGTGGCGGGCCTGGACGAACTCCGGATCGTTGCGGGCCCGCACCCACGCCGCCAACAACCCGTTGATGCCGTCACCCGGATATCCGAAAACCTGGCGAACGCCCCACTCGCGCAGGCGCGCCAGGATCACATCGCCGACCAAATCCGTCACCGTGACCTCCCGAACTCGAAGTTCTCTCGTGCTCGACCTGCCCGGAGGTTGCGGGGGTAAACGGAAATCCGTGAACTAACGCAAGGATTTACGGGTGCGCGGTGTCGGTGGGGGTGCGGCCGCGCACGGCGATATCGAGTTGGGCGGTGCTGATCTGGCGGCCCGCGTTGGACACCGCGGTCACCATGGCGCTGCCGAAGCTGCCGCGGCGGTCGAAGAGGGTGGCGGTGCCGACGGCGATACCGTCCTCGCTGAGATGATTGTCGGCCTCGACGCCGATGTCGAGGCCCTCGGGCAGCCGGGCCAGGGCGAGAGTGAGGTCGGTGTTGATGAAGCCGATGCCCTTGTCGCCCCAGTTGGTGACCAGGCTGGTGGCCTCGCCGACGATGGCGGCGCGGACGAACGGGGTGAGTTCGGCCTCCGCCAGCGCGCGGATGGGTTGCTGCCAGGTGCGTTTGCGGCTGTCGTTCTCGTTGTCGGTCGGTGCGAGCGACCAGGTGTCGGGGTTGGCGTCGCTGCCGAACAGGGGTGGACGGTGCGACATGGTGGAGTCGTCGCGCTGCGGCGGTACGGGCTGCTCCGCGCGCGTCCACAGCGCGCCGGGCGGCTGTTCGGACGGGCGCAGCAGGACCGCGGTGGCGCGGGCCACCGGTTGTCCGTTCTGGAGCACGGAGATATCGGCGACGCGGATGCGCTTGCCGTCGCGGATACGGACGGTCGGGGTGGTGGTGTGCGCGAATCGGGCGGCGCTGAACATGTCCACGGTCAGGCGCACCGGGACGAAACCGTCGGTGGCGTGTTCGAGTTCGAGCTGATGGGCCATCAGGCCGCACAGCGCCGGGCCGACCACCTGCGCCGAGGACCACTGACTGGCCGACCAGCGGGTCGGTTCGAAGCCGGAGTCCACGGATTCGAAGTAGCCGGGGGTCTTGTCGGTCACGGGGTAGCTCCTTGGATCGGTGATCTCTCAGAGCTAGCACGTGGCTGAAACAGGTTTCCACGTGGGGTCTCACCCGGTGCGCCCGGACGGCGTCAGTTGTCGCCCTGCTTGCGCCGCCAGTCCCGCACCGCGTCGCGCACCCGGTCGAAGACCGCCAGGGGCGGACCCATCACGACATTGGCGATGGCGGATTGGCCCGCATTGGGATGCGGGCGGGTGGGGGCGGTGTTCTCGGCGACGCGAACGGCGGTGGCGAGGGCGGCGCGTTCGGACTGCGAGGTCTGCTGCAGCACCTGGCCGAACTCCTCCTTCTCCTCCATCTCCGCGTGCTCGATGACCTTGTGGGCGAAAAGCCGGAAACGCTCGTCGAATTCGCGGTGTTCGACCCCGAGGTCGTAGAGCGCGGCCAACTCCTGTTTGGCCTGCTCCTCCTCGTCGAGCCGGGCGTCGACGATCTCGCTGTCGACGAAGACGCGGCGCGAGGTCGGGTGGACGACCTCCTCCTCGGCGGCCTCGTGTACGGCCAGCAAGCGCACCAGATCCTCGAAGGGCTCCCGCTTGGCCCCGGGTGCGGCGTCCTGCACCTGCTGGAGTAGTTGTTTGATCCGATTGTGTTGCGCCATCAGCAGTTCGACGACGTCCTGTTCCTGTTCGGTGGCCATGGGCCTCACTCCTGTACTGGGGAACGGTTCCATTCCGCGCGTACCCGTGACCCGACCCGTCACACCTGAAAACGGTGTTTCACCTGGAGCGCCCAGGGCATTGCGGGGACATGAAAGTCGCCATGGTCTCCGAGTACGCCAGCCCGCTGGCCGCCGAGGGCGTCGACGCGGGTGGACAACATGTGCACGTCGCCGAATTGTCGGCCGCGCTGGCCCGACACGGCCACGAGGTCACGGTGTACACCCGCCGCGACTCGACCCGCGTTCCGGGTCGCGTGGACACCGCCGAGGGGTACCGGGTCGTCCACGTGCCCGCCGGGCCGCCGCGGCCGCTGCCGAAATCCCAATTGCTGCCCTACATGGGCGATTTCGGGACCTACCTGCACGACGCGTGGGCGGCCGAGACGCCGGATCTGGCGCACGCGCACCATTGGATGTCCGGGCTGGCAGCCGAATTGGCGGCACGATATCTGGGATTCCCTGTGGTGCAGACCTTTCACTCGCTGGGCATCGTGAGCCAGCGCCACCGTGGCCAGGCCGACGACAGTCCACGCGCCCGGGTGCGCTTCGAACGGCTCATCGCGGTGCGCGCCTCGCGGGTCGTAGCGCACTCCTCCGAGGAGGTGTTCGAGCTGACTCGGATGGGTGTGCCGAGGTTTCGAATCTCGTTGGTGCCCTGCGGAGTCGATGTGGACCGCTTCCGACCCGAGGGCGTGACCGAATCCCCGCAGCTGCCGCATCGACTGGTCGCGGTGGGCGATCTGCTGCGGCACAAGGGTTTCGAGATCGGCATCGGCGCGCTGCGGCAGCTGCCCGATACCGAGTTGGTGATCGCGGGCGGCGGTGAGGGTCCCGAGCGGGCGGCCGAGGCGCGGCGCCTGCGTCGGGTGGCGGCCGCGGCCGGGGTGGCCGACCGCGTCCGATTCGTGGGCCGGTTGCCGCGCACCAGGATTCCCGCGCTGCTGCGCTCGGCGAACGTCGTGATCCACACCCCTCGGTACGAGCCCTCCGGCCTGATCCCCTTGGAGGCCATGGCCTGTGGCCGCCCGGTGGTCGCCACCGCCGTGGGCGGCCTGCTCGACATCGTCGTCGACGGGGTCACCGGTCGCCTCGTCGCCTCCCGCGACCCGCGCGCCCTCGCCGACGCCATCCGCCCCCTGCTCCGCGACCCCACCCTCTGCGAGGTCTGGGGCACCGCCGCCCGCCAACGCGCCCACACCCGCTACCACTGGGACCACATCACCGACGACATCCTCCGCACCTACCGCCAAGCCGCCCCCTTACACACCTACGCCACCGCCACCCGCTGACTCCCGCCCCAAGATGCCGCGCGGTTCCTCTCCTCGAGCGCCCGACCCGCCACACGGCGCGGCGCGGACTCCCCTCCTCACACCCGATGCCGCGCCACCCCGTGGCGCGGCATCATCCCCTCTCCGCACAGACGAATTGCCCGGCGATTTCACGCCGGGCAATTCATTCGTCAGTGTGAATTTCGATGCTCTGAAATTACTGTCAGTGTGAAATTACAGTCTGCGTTCCGGGACGACTGGTCTGTCGCGCCGGGGCAGAGTCAGCGATCGCGCTGCTGATGGGCGCGCTGGCGCTGTTCCTCGAACTCGGCCTGAGTCCGTTCCTTCTCGGCCTCCGCCTCCTTTTTCGCCGCTTCGCGCTGCGAATCGGCCCGGTCCTGCTGGGCGCGGCCCTCGTCACGCAAATTCTCATTGCCGAAGACGGTGCCCGCGGCTTCCTTCACTTTGCCCTTGGCGCCCTCGACAGCGCCTTCGGCGCCTTCACGGAATCCACCCTTGTCGTGCTCGGACAAGACATTCACCTCCATGGGTGTCGATCCATCACTGACACTTCGGCGGTACCCGACATACCGGGACCGAAACACCCCCTGGTCGAAACTTATTGCCGCCCTTCACTTTCTGTATCATCACCAACTCCGCGCCGCCGCCGCAGCCACGGATGCACCCCCCACACCCCGATGAACAGCACCGCGAACAGCGTTCCGGCCACCACCGCGGCCGTCCGGCCCGCGACCACATCGAAGATCAACACCGAGACCCCGGTGAGCGCCACCCCCAGCAGCACCAAACCGACCAGATCGAAGGTGTGCGCCGATTCCACCACGTGACGTAAATGGTGACGGCGAAACAGGATCCGATGCGCCGACACCGGCGCCACCAGGAATACCGTTGCCGCGATGGAGGCCGCCACGGTAGTCAGATAGACGACGCGCAACCCGTCCGACATCGCGTCGAATCGGGTTTGAAAAGGCAGGATCAGAAGGAATCCGGTGAGCAATTGCACGCCGGTCTGCACGACGCGGGTCTCCTGGATCAGGCTGTTCCAATTCCGGTCCAGCCTTTGGGTTTCGGTTTCGTGCCGGGCCTCCCAGTTCCATTCGCCGTCCGGGACCATCCCCGCGACTTCGCGCGTTTCGTGCTCGCCCACCTGCTCGCTCCTTCCGTATCGGTGGCGATACCCGCGCGCGACCTACCCAATCACCGCCCCTTCACACCGTTTCACTTCGTGACGACCGGCAACCCCGGTCGTATGACGTCGCTGTGGTTACAAGATTTCCATCCGCAGGCCCGCCCGCCCCTTCGGCCGGGCCTGACCTTCGAGAACGTGGTGGTAGGCGGCGGCCTCGCCGGTCTGGTGACCGCCCTGCTGCTGGCCGAACAGGGCGCCGAGGTCGCGGTGGTCGAGGCCGGACGACTCGGTGGCGGCACCACCGGCCATACGACCGGCAAGGTCAGCCTGCTGCAGGGCACCCGCGCCAGCGAGATCCTCACCGCCCAGGGCGAGCGGGTGCTCTCGGAGTACATGGCCGCCAATCGCGAGGGCCAGCAGTGGCTGCTGCGCTACTGCGCCGAACACGACGTGCCGGTACAGCGGGCCACCGCCTACACCTACGCCCAGAGCGAGCGGACGGTTCCGGTGCTGCGCGCCGAGCTCGACGCCACCCGCAAGGCCGGTCTGCCGACCGCGCTCATCGACCGGCTCGAGGCGCCCTTCCCCAATCACGGCGCGGTACAGCTCGAGGATCAGGCCCAACTCGACGCCATCGACGTGGTGGCGGCGCTGGCACGCGACCTCGACGCGCGCGGCGTGCCGATCTTCGAGGGCACCCGGGTGCGCGGCCTGCACAGCGCGGGCAAGCGCCAGGTGCTGCACACCGAATTCGGCGACCTCACCGCGCACACCGTCGTATTGGCCACCGGCACACCGATTTTCGACCGCGGCGGCTTCTTCGCCCGACTCGAGGCGCAGCGCTCCTACGCCGCGGCGTTCACGGTGCCCGGCGATATTCCGCGCGGTATGTACATCAGCGCCGACAAGCCGACCCGCTCGGTGCGCTACGTCCCCACCGAGCAGGGCGACCTGCTGCTGGTGGGCGGCAGCGGCCACGGCGTCGGCCGCACCCGCTCCGCCGCCGCGCACGCCGACGAGATCGTGCACTGGACGCAGCGGGTGTTCCCCGGCGCGCAGCCGCTCTCACGCTGGTCGGCCCAGGACTACCACCCGATCGGCGAACTCCCCTACGCCGGACCGCTGCTGCCCTGGCAGGACCGTGTCCTGGTCGCCACGGGCTTCTCGAAGTGGGGGCTGACCAATGCCGTCGCCGCGGCGCACGCCCTGGCGGGCCGGATCACCGGCAAGCCGCCGGAGTGGGCCGAGGTCCTCGACAGCTGGCATCCACGTGACCTGTCCGGGACGTTCTCCGCCCTGAAGATCAATACCGCGGTGGCGCTGTATCTTTCGGGCGGCTGGCTGGGCTTCGGCATCCGCGACGCGCTGCGCCGCGACGGCGCGCCCGCCGAGGGACAGGGCCGCGTGGAGCGGCACGGCCTGCAGCCGACCGCGGTGTGCACGGTCGACGGCGAAACCTGCCAGGTCTCCGCGGTCTGCCCGCACCTCGGCGGCATCCTACGCTGGAACGATGCCGAGCGGTCCTGGGACTGCCCGCTGCACGGCTCCCGGTTCACCCACGACGGCCGTCTGCTGGAGGGCCCGGCCACCAGTTCGCTGGCGGTTGTCGACGACGGCGAGAAGCACGATCGAAGCCCCGCCGACCATGATTGACACCGCCGACCCCGGGTACGCCACCAGTATGGTCCTGACCGTCGACCGTATGCTGGACACGCTCACCCGCGTGGTGAACACGCTGCTGGACAACGACATTCCGTTCGCCGTGGCGGGCGGATGCGCGGTGTACGCGCGCGGCGGCCCGGCCACCGATCACGACGTGGACATCTTCGTCAAGCCCGCCGATGCCGAGCGCGCCAGCGCCGCCCTCACGGCCGTGGGCCTGCGGCCGGTGGATCCGCCCGAGGACTGGCTCACCAAGGTCTACGACGGCGACACCCTCGTCGACATCATCTTCCGCCCCAATTACCGCACCGTCACCGACGAGATGCTCGACCGCGCCGCCTGGATGCGGGTGGGCGCGACGGCCGCGCCGGTGGTGAGCGGCACGGATCTGATGGTCGACAAACTCATGGTGCTGGATCCGCACCGCCTGGACTTCACCAAGCTGCTGGCCATCGCCCGCGATCTGCGCGAACAGGTGAACTGGCGGGAGGTGCGCGCGCAGACCGAGATGTCGCCCTATGCGCGGGCCTTCCTGAATCTGCTCGACGATCTGGGCATCAGTCACGACCGAGAGGCCGAATCCATGAACGGCAATCCCAGCGGCGAGAACGTCCTGCCGCAGTATCTCGTCGCCAATCTGCGCCGCGCCTTCGCCGAGGATCCGCGGACCGCCGAACTCGGTGTGCAGGTGACCATTCGGGGCAATGTGGTGGTGCTCAGCGGTGAGGTGGCCAGCGATCAGCGCCGTCAGCAGTTGGAGGCGGTGGTGCACGAGCACGCACCGAAGCTGCGGGTGCACAACGATGTTCGGGTATCGGCCGCCGCCGGTCCCGCCGAGACCGAGGAGTTGAACTGAACACCCACGTTCGCATCGCCGCCGTCGGAGACGTGCATCTGGGCACGGATTCGGTCGGTGCGCTGCGGCCCGCCCTCGAGGAGCTGCCCGCCCGCGCCGATGTGCTCTTGCTGGCCGGTGATCTCACCCGGCACGGCACCGTGGACGAAGCACGGGTGGTGGCGACCGAGTTCAGCGATATCGGGGTGCCGGTGCTCGCGGTGCTCGGCAACCACGATCATCACAGCGATGCCGAGGACGAGATCACCAAACTGCTCACCGACCACGGCATCACCGTGCTCGAAGGGGAGTCGGCCGTGGTCTACGTGCACGGGCACACCGTGGGGGTGGCGGGCACCAAGGGCTTCGGCGGCGGCTTCACCGGCAAGTGCGCGAGCGTCTTCGGTGAGCGACAGATGCGCGAATTCGCCTCGCACACCGTCGATCTCGCACGATCGCTGCACACCGCCATGGCCGAACTCGACACCGATGTGACGGTGGCGCTGACGCACTACTCCCCCGTCACCGACACCCTGCACGGTGAACCGCGCGAGATCTACCCCTTCCTCGGTTCGTACCTGCTCGGCGAGGCCATCGACGACTGCGAGGCCGATCTGGCCCTGCACGGGCACGCGCACGCGGGCACCGAACGCGGCACCACGCCGGGCGGGATCCGAGTGCGCAACGTGGCGCAGCCGGTCATCCGCGCTGCCTTCGCCGTCTACGACATTCATCCGCGATCACGGTAATCACGCAGGCGCGCTGCGGATCTCGCTGTTGTGCAGGAACATCTTCCGGTGCAACCGGTTTCAGCGCCACCCCGCCGGGCATAGCCCGGATATGAGGGACGCCTCAACGGAAACCGAAACGCTGAACGTGCTGGTCTGGCACGTACATCCGTCCTGGACCACCGCTTTCGTCCAGGGCAGGCACACCTATCTGCTGCCGACCGACACCCGGCTCGGCGAGTGGGGGCGGGGTCGCGAAGGCCGACCCTGGCCGGATCGGGCGGTCGAGATCGACCCCGCCGATCTGGCCGAAACCGATGTGGATGTCGTTGTCCTGCAACGGCCCCATGAGCTGGAGCTGACCGCGCGGTGGCTGGACCGCCAGCCCGGCCGGGACGTGCCCGCCGTCTACATCGAGCACGACACCCCGCCCGAACACGCGGCGCTGTCACGACATCCGCTCGCCGACCGCACCGATATACCGCTAGTGCACGTCACCGATTTCAATCGACTGATGTGGGACAACGGGCGCGCGCCGACCCGGGTGATACCGCACGGCGTACGCGATCCCGGCTACCGCTACACCGGCGAATCACCCCGTGCCGCAACGATCATCAACCACCCGTACGCCCGCTGGCGAATCGCTGGCACCGATTTGCTGGGTGGTCTCTGCGACGCCGCGCCCATCGACGTCTTCGGCATCGGAACCGAGGGAATGCACACCGTGCTGCACCGCGAGGCCGAAAGGCTCACCGGCAAAGGCGAACTCGATCAGGACCGCTTGCACGGCGAACTCGGCGCGCGCCGCGTCTACGCGCACACCCCGCGCTGGACCTCCCTGGGGGTCTCGGTCATCGAGGCCATGTACCTCGGCCTGCCGATCGTCGCGCTGGGCACCACCGAGGCCTCGGCCTGCATTCCCGCCGAGGCGGGGGTGGTCTCCACCGATCCGGACATCCTCGCCGAGGCCGTGCGGCAATTCGTGCACGAACCGCTGTTCGCGGAGCTGACCGGCAAATCGGCCCGGCACTGGGCGCAGGCCAACTTCGGCCTGGAGGACTTCCTGCGGCGCTGGGATCGGCTGCTGAGCGAGCAAACGGCCCGGTGAGCGACCTGCGTCACGGCGGGTGATTGGGCGATACCACGCCGGGTATCCGCCCGTTATCAGACGTGTGTCCCATATTGCCCCGCAGGAAGGACCCGATGATGACGCATCGCCCCGTTCCCGACGACGAGTACGCCCCCGACGAGTCCCGCACCATCCGCCCCCATGCCGGGGAGACCCTGGAAGACACCCGCAACTGGCCCGGCTTGGTGCTGCTCGGGATCGGAATCATCGCGGCCGCACTCACTTTGACGGCCGCGGGATACGGATTCATGGGCTGGATGACGATCGGCATCGTGGCCACCGTGCTCTGCCTAGGCATCGGCGCGACGCTGGTCATCCTCGAGCATCGGCGGGTGAAGAAGCTCCAGGGCCGCGACCTGCTCGATCCCGGCGGTCACTGACCGCCCTGGTCGACAGCGCGTGCGCGCCCGGGTGGCCGCCGCGCCGTATCGGCGGCCATCGAGCCTGATTCCGGAGGAGAAGATCATGTCCCAGCCCAGACTCCGAGCCCGCACCGCCGCGGCGGCGACGCTGATGTGCGCCGCCGCCTTCGCGGCCGGATGCTCCGATTCCACCGAGACCACCACACCGGGCAATTCCCTCACCGAATCCGGGCGATCCCCGGTCATCTCCTCGCCCGGCGCGCCCACCGTCTCCGACGAGGCCGCCGAGCAGCTGTGCGACATGATCGCCCCGGAGATCTCCACCTGGCGCGACCAGGGCCCCGCGCTGGGCAAGGTCGCCTTCAACGGCACCGTGCACAACTGGGCCCTGCGCAACAGCGGCGTGAACGCCGCCGTGGCGAACGATCGCGCGGTGGTGGACCAGATCACCACGGCGCAGTGTCCGGACGTACGAGAGGAAGCCATGCGGGTCTTGCAGATCGACAGCCTGGCCGACGGATTGGCGGGATTCTGATGAACACGCACACACGCACCACGCGCACCTTCGGTCACTCGGGGCGCACCCTCGGGGCCGCCGCGGCGGGCGTCATGGCCGCCGCGCTGCTGGCCTCGGGGTGCGGTGAGGCCGAGAAAGCCGTGAACAAGGGCGGTGACACGCCGTGCACCGAATTCGTCCAACAGGACGGAGAAAAGCAGCGCGTAACCGTCCGCAAATTCCTGGAACAAGAACAAAGCACGACCACCGAACCGAGCGCCGACACCGTCGACGCGGCCATAGTCAGCATCAAGCTGATGTGCGAGGCCCAAGCCAATCCCGAAACCCCGATCAAACAGGCTGACCTCACTGGGATTTTCGTACCGAAATAGCGATCTTCGGGCTCGCGCGCAAACCTTTGGCATCCCGAAAAGCCTGCTGCCCCTGCATATTCGAGGTTGCAGATGTACTTGCATCTGTATGTCGCACAGTCATAGACTCACATCTGCAAGGCAAACAGGGGACTTCCAGAGAGCCGAGCGGTGAATCAATGGCGAGTCGTCGCCACCGACTTACCGGCGGCCTGGCGTCAGGGGCGTTCGAATGAACCAGCCAATCAACCTCAGCCGACTCGGGTTCGCCGACAACAGCCGGACCGAACATAGTTATTCACGCGAGACGGCAACGGCATTCGTGATCGACAAGGTCGAATCCACCGGAGCGGCCACTCGGTACGATTTCGATGTCGAACGAATCGTCACCACGGCACACGCCATGGTGAACGATTGGGATCTACACCAGATGCAGCCGGAAGCCTTCTGGCGCATCGCGTCCAGCTTCATCCGTCAGTAGATTCCGGGGCGGGTCCGCGAGGACCCACCCCCCAGACATACCGAAGGCCGCCGCGGGCGCGGCGGCCGTTCCGGTGAGAGCTGTTGTTCCACACAGGCTTTCACCGCACCTGCGGGCAACACTCAGCTCGGAGCCGTATCGCTCCGAGCTTTTTCGCGCTCCCGAGCCGGTGGCTCAGAGCTTCTCGGCGATCTCCAGCAGCAGTTTGCGCGACCGCTCGGGCGCTTCCGCCTGCACGCTCAGCTGGTCCATGACCTGCCGGTACAGTTCCAGATCCGCGCGCCGGTCCAGATACAGCGCACTCGTCAGCTGCTCCAGGTAGACGATATCGGGCAGCTCCGGCTCGGCGAAGCGCAGCATGGTGAACGAACTCCCCGCTGCCGCATGGCCTCCCGCCGCGAACGGCACGATCTGAATCGTGACATTCGGCCGCTGCGACATCTCCACCAGATACTCGATCTGCTCCTTGAGCACCTTGGTACCGCCCACGGGACGGTGCAGCACCGCCTCGTCCAGCACGGCCCAGAAGCTCGGGGCGCCCGGCCGGGTCAACAGCTCCTGGCGACGGCGGCGCAGCGAGACGCGGCGTTCGGCGTCGGCATCGTGGCCCAGCGCCACCACCGAACGAGCATAGTCCGGCGTCTGCAACAGACCCGGAATCAATTGGCCCTCATAGGTACGGATGCTCTTGGCCGCGTGTTCGAGTCCTAGGTAGGTCTCGAACCACTGCGGCAACAGGTCGCTGAAGCGATGCCACCACCCGGGTTGGTTGACCTTGCGCACCAACTCCAGGAAGGCTTCGCGTTCCCCGGGATCGTTGACGCCGTAGAGCGACAACAGATCCCGGATATCGCGTTCCTTGAATCCAGTCCGCCCGAGTTCCAGGCGACTGATCTTCGCGTGGGAGCCGCGGATGTGGTCACCTGCGGCTTCACGCGTTATCCCACATTCCTCACGCAGCTTGCGCAGCTGACCACCGACGGCGATACGCAGGGCAGTCGGGCCACGCTCGGCGACAGTGGAATCCACCCGACCGGGTACTACCGGTTCTGCGATCATTGGGCCTACTCCGTTGCTCGGTTGTCCGGCAGTGGACCACAACCCATCGTCGCGAACCACCGCGCCGATTGCCAATGCTACCTTTCAGCGCGCCAAATCGTCGAACTCTCCGGACTTCGCGCCGCGCAGGAATGCATCGATCTCGGGGCGGGTGTAGACGAGCACCGAGCCCAGGGGGTCGCGCGAGTTGCGCATGGCCACCAGGCCGCTCGCCAACTCGGCCACTTCCACACAGTTCCCGCTGGGGTTACTGAAAGTGCTCTTGCGCCAAGACAGTTCGGTGGGATCGATTCGGGTTGCGGATGTGCGTGTCATTTCCGACTCCTTGCCAGTACCGCCCGCAGACGGTGTGCCCAGTACTTGCAAACGTTCGATCAGGTGTACTTACAGTTGCAACCGCAACTTGAACGATAGCACGCAGGTAGCCCGCTATCGATGCCTCGAAAAAGCTGATCCTTTGCAACACAACAGCTTTGATCTTGATCGCCCCGAGACCATGCGAAGTTGCGAAGATATTCCGGCAATTCCGACTGGACGGTACGGTTGGCCGCGACCCTCGCCAATCACCCCATCCGCACGCCGCCATATGGCGAATCTTGTAGTGTCACTGGGCAGATCGACCCGTGTCAGTACCGCGCGCTCTCGTCGAGGAGACCTACAATGCCCGAACCCGATCCCGCGATCCGCACCGACATCCCGCATTCCGCTCGGATCTGGAACTACTGGATGGGCGGTAAGGATAATTACGACATCGACCGCGTGGTCGGCGATGCCAGCATGGAGATAGATCCAGACATCTCACTCATGGCGGTGCAGTCCCGACAATTCCTCATTCGCGCCGTGCGCTACCTGGCGGGTGAGGTCGGCCTGCGCCAGTTCCTCGACATCGGCACCGGCCTGCCCACGATGCAGAACACCCACGAAGTGGCACAGGGCGTCTCGGCCGAGTCCAAGGTGGTCTACGTCGACAACGACCCGCTCGTGCTGGCGCACGCCCGCGCGCTGTTGACCAGTGCCACCGACGAGGGCCTCACCACCTATATCGAGGCGGACTTCCACCAGCCGGAGGAGATCATCGCCGCCGCGCAGAAGGTCCTCGACTTCTCCCAGCCGATCGGCGTCATGTTCATGGGCGTCCTGGGGCACGCGCGCAGTTACGACGAGATGCGGCGCATCGTGGCCACCGTCATGGAGTCCGTACCGTCGGGCAGCCACCTGGTGCTCTGGGACGGCACCGTCGACAACCCGAACTACGTGCGACTCTGCGAGGAGTACACCAAGTCGGGCGGGGTGCCCTACGAGCCGCGGACCCAGGACCAGATCGCGGCGGTCTTCGAGGGCCTCGAGATGGTGGAGCCGGGGTTCACCCGCATCACCCGCTGGCATGTCGACGACGCGGAGGTCGGCTCCATTCAAGATGTTTCGGCCTACGGGGCCGTGGCGCGTAAACCCTGACGCCACAACAACATCAAAAAGGACAAACCACTCCCGACACCCAGGCTCGATCGTGCAGATGTACTTGCATCTGCACGACACGCCCCCTTAAACTCGGCCATAGACGAATATGGCCGGACTGCGCCGGATCGTATTGGGAGCCCCGCGCCAACGTCGCCCAACCGATAATCCGTTTGCGGCCAGAGGCGTCCTATGACTCAAATGCTTTCGCGTTCCGGCACCCCGCATTCCTCCGGGCCCGGAATAGCCCACTACACCGACATCTCCGGTGACTGCGAGATCGAGCCGCGCGCGCTCACCTACCGGCAGGCACGCGCCATCCTCCGCGCCCACGACCAGCACTTCGCCTGTCGTCAGTATCTGGCCGCCATCGCCTACCTCTCGGCGGACAACAACGACGACTGACCGGTCCGTCGCCTAGTCGACGGCGTGTTTTCCCTTGCGTGCCAACGTCCGCGGCGGGTACCCCGGAAGGGGAACAGTCGCGAGGGAACGAGCGCCGAGATGATTCTTATTGCCGCACAGGACCTGATCACCAGCACCGATCTGTACGCGCAGGTCTTCAACCCGACGCCGGAGACGCCACCGGTGGCGGACAAGCTACTCAAGCTGGTCCGCTACTTCACCTGGTTCGTCCTGCTCTCCGGCACGCTGGCCATCATCTACGCGGGCGGCAAGTTCGCCTGGGAGAAGTGGCAGGGCGGGCCGCTGGAATCGCCCAAACGTATTGCGGGAGCGCTGATCGGCGGCATTGTCGCCACCAGCGCGGGCACCATCATGAATGCCGCCATCGGCGTGTGACCGGTGTTTTCGATCGTGCGCGCGGCACCCGCACGGCGTGACTCCTCGTCCCAGACAATAGGACCGGGGATCACGCCGTAGCCGCGTGCGGGGTCTCCCGCCCCTCCCCCTGCGCGATATCCACACCGACCAGTTCCACGAACCGCGCCACCACCTTCTGGTGGTACATGCCGAACAGATCCTCGAACAGCGCCAGCTGCGCCTCGCTCGGTCCACCGTCGGACTCCCACACGGCAACCAGTGCGCGCCAGACCAATACGTGCAGATCGGGTGTGGCCGCGAAGTAGGCCCGCACCGCCTCCGGCACCTCGAGGACCATATCCCCGATCGAATTCAGGATCGCCCGCCGCATGGTGTGGCCCAGCGCGGTCTGCAGACGGCGCAGCAGCGACAGCTCGATGGTGAGCATCCGCTTCGGATCCGGATCCGTACCGCGCGCAATGGTTTCCAGCTCGTCGATCTCGGCCTTGAGGATCGCGGTGTCGATGCGCCGCTCGCCCTCGGTGTAGTCCAGCAGGGTGTCCAGGACGATGGCGCGTTCCTCGTCGACGATATTGCTGAACATCTCCACGGCCACCTCGGGCAGCGGCATGGAGAGCCGGAACAACCGCCGGTACACCTCCACCCCGCCCGCGCCGCGCACATCGCGAATGGTGAAGCCCTTGCCGCGATGCGCGTCCACGAAGCCGTGCGATTCGAGCCGACCCAGAATCAACTGCGCCGTAGCGCGATTCATATTGAATTCGTCCGCGACCTGCCGGACGGAGGGCATCAGCTCGCCGGGCGCGTACTGCCCGAACGCGACGCGGCGCGCGAGCTCATCCGCGACGTCCGCGACGACCGTCCGCTCTCCCATCGTGACACCCTCCATACTGAAATTTACGTCCCAGACAGTCTAAGTGTTAACAGGGCAAACCGCA
Source organism: Nocardia sp. NPDC050406 (assembly GCF_044459025.1). Taxonomy (NCBI): domain Bacteria; kingdom Bacillati; phylum Actinomycetota; class Actinomycetes; order Mycobacteriales; family Nocardiaceae; genus Nocardia; species Nocardia sp. NPDC050406. The sequence continues at coordinate 61,973 of NZ_JBITIM010000006.1, forward strand.
CACGCGTACGAAATCGTGAGATTTGCCGGGAATCCCCTAGTGGGTCAGCAATTCTCCGACCGTGACGAAGGTGTAGCCGCGCGCCCGCAGTTCGCTCACCAGCCGAGGCAGCGCGGCGCGCGAGGCGGCCCCGGAGCCGTACATGGTGTGCAGCAGGATGATCGAGCCCGGGCGCACCTGATCGAGGGCCTCGGCCACGATCTCGTCGGCGGTCGGGCTCTTGCCGGAATCGGGCTCGACATCCCACATCACCGTGGTGCGGTCGTGTCGGGAGAGGTAGAGCGGCAGCGCGAACAGCTTCTTGCCGAACGGCGGGCGAAAGGTGATCGGGCCCCGGTAACCGGTTTTCGCGATCTCGGCGTCGGTGCGCTCGACCTCGTCGCGCACGCTGCCGGGCGTGGTGAGGACCATGCGCTCGTGGCTGTAGGAGTGGTTGCCGATCTCGTGGCCCGCGGCCGCGATGGCGGCGCCGAACTCCGGATGGGCCGCGAGTTCGGAGCCGGTCAGATAGAAGGTGGCCGGAACCGCGGCCTGCGCGAGCAGGCGCAGCACTTCGGGCGTGTGCTCGGTGGGGCCGTCGTCGAGGGTGAGCGCGACGACCTTGTCGGCGGTGTCCACGTGCGGGACTATCCGTCCGGCCACCTGATAGGTGCGCGAATTCATGAGTACGTACAGACCGCACCAGGTGGCAATGAGAACGACCAGGGCGAGCGCGCCACCGATGAGCAGTTTGCGTTTCACGTTTCTTCTCTTATTCCTCGCCGGTATCCGGATCGGCAATGGTCTCGGCCCACCGGCGCGACCATGCCCAGACCGGTTCCAGCGCAGCGGTGAGTTCGCGTCCCGCCGCCGTTAATTCATACGACTTGTCGGTTTGTTTAACGACCAGGCCCGCATTCTGCAAGCGCTGCAATCGCACCGACAACATACTCGATGAGCAATTGCCCATGCGGCGGCGCAATTCCAGAAAACCGAGCGCCCCGGGTTCGAGTTCCCAGAGCACGCGCAGCACCCAACGCTGTCCGAGCAGATCCATGGCGGTGAGCAGGGGTGCGGCCGCGGCGTCGGCACGGCTCGCGGCGGGTGGCTGGCTTGCGCTTCTCATTTCGAACCACCATAGTGATTCTAAATCAGAAGCATGAGTCAGGGGCGTCCGAGCCCCGATCGGAGCGTGGGCGGATGCGGGTGGAGGAACGTCGAATCGTGTTGATCACCGGGGCTTCTCGGGGGATCGGGGCGGAAACGGCACGGCTGCTGGGCGAGCGCGGCGACCATGTGGTGGTCAACTATCGGGAGAAGCGCAAACGGGCCGAAACCGTCGCGGCGGCGATCGCGGCGGCGGGCGGCAGCGCGTCGGTGGCGGGGGCGGACATCACCGATCCAGAGGCGGCGGCGGGGCTGATCGAGTCCGTGGTCGAGGAGTTCGGGCGCTTGGATGTGTTGGTGCTCAACGCTTCCGGAGGTCTGGAGCGCGGGGCCGCCGAGGACTACGCCATGACGGTGAACCGGGACGCGCAGACCCGATTGGCACGACTGGCGCTGCCACGTATGGCCGCCGGTGCGCGCATCGTCTTCGTCACCAGCCACCAGGCCCACTTCAGCGCAACCCGTCCGGTACCGACCGGGTACGAGCCGATCGCCCACAGCAAGCGTGCGGGTGAGGACGCGCTGCGCGCCATGATCGGCGAATTCGACAGTCGCGGAATCGGTTTCGTGGTCGTCTCCGGTGACATGATCGACGGCACCATTATCGTGCGGCTGCTGGAGCGGCGCGATCCGGAGGCGGTCTCGACGCGGCGCGAGCACGGTGCGCTGCCCACCGTCGAGGAGTTCGCCGCCGCCATCGCCGAGGCCACCACCGTGCGGGCCGAAGCCGGGCACACGATCTATGTCGGTGGCGAGGACTTCCATGACAGCATCGAGGTATGCCCCACTGGCTCGACGTCCTCCCCGAATTCGCCCTCGCCTGCCTGATTCTGGCCGTGCTGCCCGGCCCGGCCACCGCGCTGTTCCTGCAACGCTCGGTGCGCGACGGTCGCAGCGCCGGACTGGCGGCGGTGGCGGGCAACGAGATCGGGGTCTTCGCGTGGACGCTGGCGGGCGGCGCGGGACTGTCCGCGCTGCTGGTGGCCAATCGGGTGCTCAATCACGCGGTGCACATCGTCGGCGCGGTCGTGCTCGTCTGGCTGGGCGTACAGGCGTGGCGCAGTGCGCGACGGCCCGAGGAGTTCGCGGTGGGCACGGCGCCGCTGCGCGGCCGCTCCCCCGCCGCCGCCTTCCGCGCCTCGCTGATCTCGATCGCCGCCAATCCCAAGGCGGCGGTCTTCGGACTCACGATTCTGCCGCAGTTCCTGCCCGCGACCGGGCCGGTGCTGCCGACGGTCCTGATTCTGGCGGTGATCCAACTGGTCATCGACACCGCCTGGTGCGCCGGTGTGGTGTTCGCGGCGGATCGGGCCGCCGGATGGCTGCGCGATACCCGGATTCGCCGCCGCCTGGAGCGCACGCTCGCGGCGGTACTGGTCGCGCTCGGCTTCGGCTTGGCCGCGGACGCGCGCTGACCTGGGGTGTACCGGCTGGTCCGATGGGAAATCCGGTCATATGGTCAACGACGTCGAGAAGCGCTGGTCGGATCCGGACACGTTCAGGCATGCCGCCCGGTACGTCGTCGCCGTGCTGGTGCTCACCGGGTTGGCGATGGCCCTGGTCCTGCTGTGGGCGTCGGGTCGGGCCGCGTGTTCCGACGCGGACAGCACGTTGTGCGACAACCCGTCGCGGCTCGTGGTGGGGCTGGTGCCCGGCGCGGTACTGCTGCTCGGTGGTCTCGGGGCCTTCGTGCAGACCTTCCGGGCATGGCGCCAGGGGCGGGCCTGGCCCATCTGGCAGGGAGCCGGATGGTTTCTGTTCATGCTGATGGTGGCGTATCTGGCCATTGCCGGGGGCGCGGGCTGACGGTCAGCGCACCGGGCAGCGCGCGGCCGCCTCGGCGGTGCCGTCGTGTTGGTCGTACGGCGTGCCGTGAATGCCGACGCGGGCGGCGAGCAGACGGGCCACGCGGGTGTTGAACTGCCAGGCCGGATCCACATGGCGGGCACGGCGATTCCTGCGACGACGCGCTCCGGGCAGGTGATCGTCGAGAGCGCGCAGCCGCACCGCGGTGGTGGCGGCGACACCGGTGAGCTCCTTCCACGGCCGGGTCGGGACCGAGCGCAGCGGGGTGTCGGCGAGGAGGGCGCGCACCAGGCCGTCGCTGCTGTAGTAGGCGAGCAGGCCCACCAGGGGCGCGGTCGCGGCGATCTTCAGTCGATCGGCGAAACCGTTGTCGGCGAAGCGTTTCGTGGCCGCACCGGCCATGGTCGCGGTCCATTCGGGGGCGGTGCCCGCGGTGGCGACCATGTAGTCGGCCATCTCCATGCCTTCGCGGGCCGTGCGCGGAACGAGTTCCTCGGCGACGCCGAACAGGTAGGCGATATAGGCCCAGTAGTGCATGACAGCGTCGAGTTGCCTTGTGCCGCAGCGCCGTCCGTGTACATGGTCGAAACAGATGGGTGAGATGCCGAAAGTGACGGCCGCACCCATGGTGGTGGCGTTCGAGATCGGGTTGCCGTGCACGGCGAAGTGCTCCGGACCCCATGTGCGGCGCAGCCCCGCCCGAACCTGGGCGTGCATGAGCCGCACGCGCACGGTGTCGGCGAAGACCGGCGACCAGCGGTCGATCGCGCCGGGCACGGTGACATTGCGGAACCAGGTGGCGGTCTCCAGGTTTCGCCGATACGGGTCGTTGACGAACCGTCCGGTGGCCCCGGTGGCCGAGGCCACCTCCGCGCCGACGAAGGTGCCCATGAAGTCCTGGACGCCCATGGCCAGTTTTCCGGCGGTCGAGACATTGATCCAGAGGCGGCGGCCGTACTCCCACAGGTCCGGGTCGAACCACTCCGGCGGATTGTCCAGGGAGGCGAAGAGATTCACCAGCTCCGGGGGTGGATCGTCGAGGCTGTCGATGCCGTGCGCCAGGGCTTGGTCCAGCAGCGCACGGCATTTCGTATTGCCGATCCGACCGAAGGCCCTGACCACCGCGTCCATCGGCTCGTCGCCCTGCCAGAGGTGGTCGGCCATGAGCCGGGTGCGCGGCGTATCCACGGGTTCGGGGCGCACGTCGATCCACGGGCCGAGCATGGCCCGGCGGGGCTGGTACCAGAGCTCCGAGGGCACGGCGCGCGGTGGCGGCGGGCGCAGCGGCATACCCGGTCGGTAGTAGTAGTCGTAGGGGTGCGCTCCCCGCGCGGGACGAATATCGGTGTGTGGCCGCATGGTCAGTACCCCGTCAGCTGTCGGAATCGGGTGCGGGCGGTCGAGCCGTGATCGGCGTGGACCGGGCAGTAGTGCTTGGCCTCACCACGGTGTTCCGGTGCGGGCCAGAGCAATTCGGGCGCCTCCGGAGGGGCGAGGGAGTCCGGGCGCTTCCCGGCGGCCCGGCGTCGTCCGGCGCGGATCCGCGGGAAGAAGTACTTGACCTCATCGGGCGTCACGCGATTCATGGCCGACAGCGCACGGCAGAGCAGATCGAACAGGTACTGGTCGCGGGCGGTCCAGGTGAAGCCCATGGTCCGCCGGATCGGCGGATCGCACAGGCCGATGGTGACGAACTTGTAGAACCGCGCGCCGGATGGGCGAATCAGGTGCTCCCACAGCGGTTTCGGCACATGGCGCAGCACCGGGAACGGGGGTACCGGGGCCTGGTCGGCCAGGTGATACACATCCCAGGCGGCCTTGGTGGGTTCGAGACCCCGGCTGACCATGCACCGCCAGTACCGCTGGAACTCCGGCCAGCTCTCGGGCACCACGCGCATACTCATGCCGTACATCTCGTACCACTGGTAATGCTCGCGCCACAGCTGTTCCCGCTCCTGCGGTTTCAGCCCGCCCATGAACAGGTCGGCGGCGCGCAGGGTCTGGACGAAGAACACCGCGTGCGCCCAGTAGAAGGTCTCGGGATCGAGGGCGTGATAGCGCCGCCCTCGACCGTCCACGCCCTTGATGGTGCGGTGGTAGCCCACGATCTCCCGCGCGGTCTGTCGGGCGCGCGGGCCGTCGAAGACCACGCCCACAATGGGATACGCCGACCGCAGCACCCGCTGATAGAACTCGTCCTGGATCTCGGAGTGGAATTCGACGCCCGCGCCCAGTCCGGGATGCATGTTCTGCACCATGCCGAGGAACAGCCCGGTGGGCGCGAAGTACAGGGACCCGAAGATCTTCCAGGTCAGCGAGTCCGGGCCCAGTGGATCCGGCTCGCGACGTGGCTCGCGCGACACCTCGTTGTGTGACACCATGCCCTAGGCTGACACGAATATTTGCTCGCATTCAATTCGCGTTCGCCGGATGCGACGGAAGAGATATGCCACCGAAACGACACACTTCGAAAACCACTGCGGCACCGCGGAAGACACCGGTTCAGGAGCGCTCGCGCGCCATGCTGGCGCGCATTGTCGATGCCGGGGAGGCCACGCTCATCGCGCACGGCTACGACGGAGCCTCCACCAATCGCATCGCCGCGGCGGCCGGAATCAGTCCGGGCTCGCTGTACCAGTACTTTCCGAACAAGGACGCCATCGTGTCGGCGGTGATCGAGCGCTATACCGCCCAGGTGGCCGGGCGGGTACGCGAACATGTGGTGGCACACCTGGCGAGCCCACCGGAAATCGGTGTGCCGGAGGCCGTTTCGGTGCTGCTCGACGCACTCGGCGCACATCCGGAGCTGCTGCGCGCGGTGGTGGAGCAGACGCCGCGGCTCACCTCCGGAAGCGCGGTGGTCGCCTTCGAACAGCAGATCGGCGAACTGGCGCGGGTCGCACTCACCATGCGGCGCAAGCAGGTTCGGGTCGAGGTGGATTTCGATACCGCGGCGTGGATGCTGGTACGCGCGGTCGAACACCTCACGGTGCGGTATGTGCTCGATCAGCCCCCGATACCCCGGGAGCGCTTCCTGGCCGAGATCACCCGTTTGGTGCTCAACTACTTTCGGGAACCGACGCGAACCGAACGCGAGTAGTCGCCCTCGGCGGGCAGCGCGAGCAGCAGGTCCACGGCGCGCGCGGCGCTCTGCGCGGCACTCTCCATGGTGGCGCTCCAGTCGGTGCGCGTCCAGTCCCCCGCCAGCACCAGGGTGGGCACCGACGTACGCTGGTCCGGCCGTAGGCCGTCGGTGCCGACGACCTGGCTGAACGTGGCGCGCGGCATCGGAACCACCTGGGCGTGCACCACTTTCGCGTCGCGGGCGGCGGGATAGTAGCGGCGCAGCAGGGCCATCTGCTCGTCCACGACCTCTTCCTGGGATTTGTGGATCTGCTCGTAGGCCCCGCTGGTGGTGAGGCAGTACAGCCAGCCCTTGGCGGTGTCGCGGTCGTGCATGCGCTGCCGGTCGAAGACCTCGTCGATGATGCCGGTCCCGCCGATGAGCGCCTCGAACTCGCCCTTGGTGCCGAGCGGGCGATCCAGGTACAGGTTGGTGCTGACGATCGGGGTGAAGCCCAATTTGTCGGCGGCGGAGTAGATCTCGTCGTGTTCGGGCAGCTCGTCGAGCAGGCCGCCGATATTGGAGTTCGGGACCGCGCACACCACCGCGTCGGCGGGTAGTTCGGTGCCGTCGGCGAGCAGTACGCCGGTCACCGCGCCGTCTCGAATAGTGATGCGCCGCACCACGGCCCGGTACCGCACCTCGACGCCGTAGCGCTCGAACACCCGCTGCGCGCCGGTGACGAACAGCGTATCGAGATCGGTGGTGGGATAGCCGATGGTCACCGGCCGACGATGTTTGACGCCCAGTCGGATTCCGGTGGCGAGCACATCGGCGAAGACCTTGGCCGACTCCTGCCGAACCGGTTCGGCGGCGATGCCGAGCGCCAGCCAATCCCACAGGGCCTCACGGGCCGTCGCGGGCATGCCGACACGCTCGAACCACTGCTCGGTGGAGAGGTCGGCCAGATCGGCGGGCTGGTTGAGGCATTCCCAGCCGAGCCGGGCGGTGGCGATGCCAGCCCGAATACGGTCGCCCGGACTCGCGTCGGGGTGCGCACCGAGGAAGGTGCGGATGGCTCCTAACCCCTTCGTGGCCATGACCGTCGCGCGGCCGCCGGGCCAGCGCAGCACGCCCTTGTGCGGGAAGGCCACGTACCGGCGGGTGCCGACACTGGTGAGATAGCGGAACAGATGCTCGTATCCGCTGGCGATGACGTGCTGGCCATTGTCCGGAATATCGTCCACGGGCGGGGCGCTGAGCGCGTGCGTGCGCCCGCCGAGCCGACCGCGCCGCTCCAGCAGCGTGACTCGTTTCCCGGCCTCGGCCAGCCAGACGGCGGAGGCGAGCCCGGCGAGCCCTCCCCCGATCACCACATAGTGACGCGGATCGTTCATGAGCGCTCTCCGACCGGACGTGCGTACCGACTTCCGTTCCGGGACGTTACCCCGCAACGACGAAGCACCGCAGGACAATTCGCCAGGCGAGGGCGAATCGTCCCGCGGTGCCGGACGTTTCGAGGCGGTGGTCGGCGCTCAGGCCACGGGTGTCCGCGCGTCGTCGTCGCCGTGCCGCTTGGACAGCAGCGGGTACCCGGCGCACACCAGCACACCCCACACCAGGCCCACGATCAGCGCGCTGCGCCCGGCCTCGGTGAAGAACAGCAACACCACGACCAGACCCAGGAAGGCCAGCGCCAAGGCGGTGGTCACCGGCGCGCCCGGCAGGCGGTAGTCGCTGGCGGGCAGCAGACCCCGCTTCACCTTGCCTCGGTAGATCCAGTGGCAGACCAGGATGATGCCCCACACGAAGATGATGCCCATGGTGGAGACCGAGGTGATGTAGCTGAACGCCTTGTCCGGCGAGATGACGTTCACGCCGACGCCGATCACCATCATGGCCGCCGAGATCGCGATACCGGAGGCGGGCACCGAGCGCGAACTCAGCGTGCTCAGGCTCTTGGGGGCCTCCTGGCGCAGTGAGAGACTGCGCAGCATGCGCCCGGTCGAGTAGATACCGGAATTGCACGACGACAGCGCCGCGGTGAGCAGCACGAAGTTCACGATGCCCGCGGCGGCCGGAATGCCGATCTGCTGGAACACCTCCACGAACGGGCTCTTGCCCGCCTGGAAGTTGCGCCAGCTCGACACCGACATGATCACCAGCAGCGCGCCCACGTAGAACAGGCCGATGCGGAAGGGCAGGGTGTTGATGGCCTTGCGCAGGGTGGCCTTGGGGTTGGCGGCCTCACCCGCCGTGATGCCCACGAGCTCCACGCCGACATAGGCGAAGACGACGATCTGCAGTACCAGCAGGAACTGCCCGAAGCCGTTCGGGAAGACGCCGCCGTCGGCCCACAGATTGGTGACCGTCGGATTCTGGGCGTGCCCGAAGCCGAAGACCAGCACGCCCAGACCGATGAGAATCATGAAGATGATGGCGGTGACCTTGATGGTGGAGAACCAGAATTCGCCCTCACCGAACAGGCGCACCGACACCAGATTCGCCACGAACATGACGCCCAGGACGACCAGGGCGGTCACCCACTGCGGGATGTCGAACCAGTACTGCACGTACTTTCCGGCGACGGTGATCTCGGCCATGCAGGTGGCCACCCACACCGCCCAGTAGGTCCAGCCGGTGGCGAAGCCAGCGAAGCGGCCCAGGAACTCGTTCGCGTATTCGGCGAAGCTGCCCGAGACCGGACGGTAGGTGAGCAGTTCGCCCAGCGCCCGCATGATGACGAAGATGGCCAGGCCCGCCGCCAGGTAGGCGAGGATGAGCGCCGGTCCGGCCTGTTCGATCGCACCGCCCGCGCCGTAGAACAGGCCGGTGCCGATGGCGCCGCCGATGGCGATCATCTGGATGGTGCGCGACGACAATCCCCGGGAGTAGCCCTCGTCGCCGGAGATACCCGGCGGGGCTTCCTGCTGCCGTTCAGAGGTCAATGGTGTTCCTTCCACGTGCGCGGCCGCCCCACCCGGCCTCGTTGCCCGAGCGAGCGGCCACACCGAGCTTGCCGACGGATTGCCGTGCTCGGCCCAACGGCGGATGAGGTTACCGGTTGACGTATCACGGGTCACATTGAGCGGCGGGGTTTCGCATTCGCCGGGCGGTGGCGGGCTCAGGCGTCGACCAGTTCCACGCCGGTGACGATCTCGGCTTCGATGCGGATGACGTGGTCGGCGGGCAGGGTGATCCAGGGGTCGAGGAGGTCCTCGTAGCGACGCACCTGCTCCGGATCGAAGACCACGCGGGCCACGCCGGTGACGATGACGCTCCAGCCGCGGCGGGTGGTCTCGTCGAAGTCGTCGGCCTCGAAGGCGACGACCTGACCGTCGCCGCGCAGCAGACTCGCGCCCAGATGCGCGCGGATGACCACGGTGTCGCCGTCCATCAGGTGGTTGACGGGTCGGATGACGGGAAGTCCGCGGCGCGAGAACACGATTCGCCCGTAGGCGATATTCGCCAGCCGTCGCAGTGCTTCGGCCGCGGGCAGCTCACGCAGCGTCCGCGCGCCCTCGCCGCCCATGCCTAGGATTGTCGTCCTAACCGAGCCGATACGCCAATCCCGTTGTCGCGCGGGCTGGTTCGTTGCGGGGTTCGCCGTGCGGACCGCAGGGCGAAGCGAGCCTCGCGATGATTCAGGCGCTACGGCGGGTCACCACGCGCCGACGAACCATTCGAGGGTGGCGAGCGCGATCGCGCCGAGCAACGCCGCCGTGAGCGCCGTCGAGAGGGTGAGGCGGGCGACTCGCCCGGCATCGGGTGCGGCGATGCGGGCTGCCGCCACACCGCCGAGCGCGCCCAGCACGGCGAGCACCAGCGCACCGCCCAGCAGGAGGTAGAACAGGCTCGCGAAGGACGCGGTCACGGCGCCGGAGAGGCCGCAGACATAGCCCGCGAGCGGGGCGGGGAAGCGGTACAGGATCGCGACGACCGCCGCGGCCAGCGGCGCCGCGAGGTTGGCGGCGACCGCGCCGCCGACAGCGGCGCGCGCGGTCAGGTTGTTCGGCGTGTTCGCCCCGGGGGCCATGAGGTCATCCTAGGAATCGGACCGTGTACAGCACCGCTTGATCGAAACCGGTCGGTACTATCTGAATGCTTGCTAGACATTAGCGTGCCTTTGGAAAGGGACCGGCGATGGCGGCGAAGCGAGCGTGAGCGGACTGCCGCAGTACGCGGCGATGCTGGCGACGGCGGGCGTCCTCCCCAGCGACGATGACCGCTGGGCCTGGGAGGTGAAGTTCGACGGCATCCGGGCCATCGCCTATATCGGCGAGCGTTTGCGGCTGGTTTCCAGGAACAACAAGGACATCACCGCGGCCTGGCCCGAACTCGACGCGCTCGCGCCGCATACGCCGCCGTTCGTACTCGATGGCGAGATCGTCACCTTCGACAAGAGCGGGCGGTCGTCGTTCGAGGCCCTGCAGCCGCGCATGCATCAGCGCAATCCGGCCATGATCCGGGCCCTGTCGGCCTCGATTCCGGTGGTGTACATGATCTTCGACATTCTGCACGTCGGGGATCGGTCGTTGATCGCGCTGCCGTATCGGCAGCGGCGGGAACTGCTCGAGCAGCTGCATCTGGCGGGGCCGCACTGGCAGGTACCGCCGCGCTTGTACGGTGCGGGCGCGGATGTGCTGGCGGAGTCGAAACGGCTCGGGCTCGAGGGAATCGTGTGCAAGCGGCTCGACAGCCCGTACGTGCCCGGGTCGCGCAGTCCGTACTGGCGCAAGATCAAGAACATTCGGGAGCAGGAGGTGGTGGTGGCGGGGTGGCGGCCGGGCGGCGGGCGACGCTCGGGCACCATCGGGTCGCTGCTCATGGCCATTCACGACGAGGGCGGCGATCTGGTCTACGTCGGCAATGTGGGCACCGGCTTCACGCGGGCGACGCTGGCCGACCTCCAGGCGAGACTGCGACGGCTGCAACGGAATACACCCACGGTCGTCGCCGATGTGCGCGATGCGGTGTGGGTGGAGCCGACGCTGGTGGGCGAGGTGTCCTTCACCGAGTGGACCGGGGACGGCAAACTGCGCCACCCCTCGTGGCGGGGGCTGCGGCCGGACAAGTCGGCCGATGACGTGGTGCGGGAGTCATGATCTTGACCTCGAGCGGACTCGAGGTTTCAGAATGGCGATCGTCCCATGAATTCGGAAGAAGGAAGTACAGTGCCGAAGCTTGATCGCATCATCGAGTCCGCCTTGTACGTCGACGATCTGGAGCGCGCCGACAAGTTCTACCGCGAGGTGCTGGATCTGGGGGATCCGATGATCGCCACGGAGACGTTGTACGCCTACGACATCGGCGGCCAGAACGTCCTGCTGCTGTTCCTGCGCGGCGGGTCGCTGGAGACGCGGGTGCTGCCCGACAGTCCCGGCCTGCCGAAGGGCGAGATCCCGCCGCACGACGGAAACGGTCCGCTCCATGTGTGTTTCGCGGTGTCGGAGCAGGAGCTGCCCGAGTGGGAGAAGCGACTCGACGCCCACGGCGTTCCGATCGAGGGCCGCACCCAGTGGGGCCGCGGCGGCCACAGCATCTACTTCCGCGACCCCGACGGGCACCTCCTCGAACTCATGACCCCGGGCAACTGGCCCACCTACTGATTCGACACCAACTCGCAGCGGCCGTCGACGCATTCCCGGCGCAGGCGGCCCGCCGAGATGGTCGCCATCAGGCCGATGACCCAACACGTCGGGCAACCGCGCAACGCGACCATCCCGACCGGCGCGAGCAGCAGACTCACCGGCCCGATCAGCGGCAGCAACGCGAAAGCCCCGACGAGACCGCCGAATCCGAGCACACCCCGAACCAGGTGGCGCGGCACCGACGCACTGGCGAAGTTCCGTTCCGCACTCACCGCGCATCCGCTCCGGAGGCCATCTCGGTCAACTGCGCGCGGACCGCACCACGCGCCCGATGCAACCGGGACTTCATCGCCGCCGTACTCAATCCGAGCGCCCCCGCCACCACCCGTCCGCTGTATCCCTGGATATCCCGCATGATCAACACCTGCCGCTGATCCGCCGGAAGCGCCGCGATCACGGCCGCCACCCGCTCGGCCTCGAGCCGCCGCAGCAGTTCTTCCTCGGCCGACGCCGCGGGCGAACTTCCCGACACCTCGGGCGGGCGCACCAGGAATCGTGCCCGCCGCAGGCATTCGTGCCGAACTATCCGAAACATCCACGCCGCCAAGGCCCCCGTGGCGCGCAATGTCCCGATCTTTCGGTACAACACGATCACGGCTTCCTGTGCCGCGTCCTCGGCATCCTCCGGCGTCGCGCACAGGGCGTGAGCGAACCGCCGCACATGCGGATACGACCCCGATATCAATGCCGCGATCGACTCCCCATCCCCGTCGACCGCCGCCGCGACCACCCCGTCGGCGGCCCAGCCCGTCTCACCCACGAGACCGCGCCCGCCGCCGCAGCACCACGGCGCACGTGCACCCGAGCAACGCCACCACGACGACCCCTATCCCCACTGCAATCACGTCGACCTCCAGTTCTCGTGCCAACCCGGTTGTCGGCACACATACAAGAGGCCGCGAGTCCCCGAAAGGATTCAACCGGATTGGACGAAGGACGAGATGCGCGAGGGATCAGGACGCGGTGGCGGTCGTGCGGGGTGCGTGGCGCGGGCTATTTGGCCGAGATGCCGTTCTCCCGAATCAGTTCCAGGACTTCGCCGTAGGTGAGGTCTGAAGTGACGATGAGCGATTCGGAGGAGTTGTCGCGATTGACGGCGTCGATGGAGTTCAGGCCCAACAGGGTGCGCTCGGCCTGGTCCACCTCACGGGCGTAGTTGGGGAGCTTGAAGGTGTAGGTCATGGCGGGGCCTTTCGTGGGCGGGTTGTGTTGTGGCAGTAGCCGGGCCGCGCGGCGCCAAACCCGCCGGGGCGGCGGAAACTGCTGTTCGTCGCCACGTTTGGGGGTCGGGAAGCCGGGAATCACCGCAACATGTTGACCATCATCGGGCTGATCGCCCTCCTCGGGGCCGTGGCCGTGGGCGTTGCCGGTGTACAGGCGAACAGCGGCGAAAGCCATACGGTGCCCGGCGGATTCACGGTGTTCGGGCAGAACTACGAGATGTCCACCGGCGCGTTGTTCGGGTACGGGATTCTCGTGGGTGCCATCGGCGCCTGCGGGCTCATCCTGCTGCTCACGGCGGTCTGGACAGTATCGCGGCGCAGTACCGTCGCGCGTCGTCAGCTACGGCAGTCGAAGCGCGAAATGGCCGCGGCCAGAAAGGAAGTCGCCAATGCGCCAGCACGGCCGACGGCGGCTCCGCAAACCACACCGACGTGGTCGTTCAATCGGTTCATGAACCGGCCCACCACGGGCAAACCGGCCGCACCCGCTCACAAATAGGAATTTTCATGATCATTCTGGGCCTTATCCTCTTGATTGCCGGATACTTCTTCGGCCAGCCCCTGTGGACCATCGGCATCATCGTGCTGCTGATCGGTCTGGCCATGCTGCTACTGGGCTCCGTCGGCCGTCCCGTCGGCGGCCGCAGGCACTACTACTAGTCGCCGACCCACCCGACAACATCGGCCCACACCGCCGCCCGACCACTCGGGCGGCGGTTCGCCGTCTGCGGATACCGTGGTGATCATGGCGACGACGGTTCTGGTACCCGACGACTACGGCCTCGAAGTGATCTCCGCGCTCGACGGCGTGCGAGCGGTCCGCTACGAACCCGGCGACCCGTACCCGCCGGGGCCGAGGACGCCGAGATCCTGATCCCCGGCTTCCTCTCCGGTTCCCATGCCACGGCCCTGGCCTGGCAGCTGCCGAAACTGCGTCTCGTACAACTGCTCACGGCCGGAGCCGAAGCGTGGGCGGGCCACATCCCCGACGGCGTCGCGCTCTCCACCGCGCGCGGCGCGCACGGCGCGAGCACCGCGGAATGGGCGCTGACCGGCCTGCTCAGCGTCTACCGCGAATTCACCGACTTCGCGGTGGCCCAGCGCGAGCACCGCTGGACCCAGCACCAGACCGACACCTTGTCGGGCAAGCGAATCCTGATCGTCGGCGCGGGTGATCTGGCCGCGCAGATGAGCCGCAAGCTGGCGGCCTTCGACGCGTCGGTCACCTTGGTGGGCACCACGGCCCGCGAGGGGGTGCACGGTGTCGACGAGCTGCCCGACCTCCTCGGCGACGCCGACGCGGTGGTGCTGACCGTCCCCGTCACCAGCAAGACGATCGGCCTGGTCGACGCGGCGTTCCTGGCACGCATGGCCGATGGCGCGATCCTGGTCAACGCGGCGCGCGGACCGATCGTGCGCACCGACGCCCTGCTCGCCGAACTCACCGCGGGCCGTCTGCGGGCCGTCCTCGACGTCACCGATCCCGAACCCCTGCCCGCGGACCATCCGCTCTGGGACGCCCCGGGCCTGCTGCTCACCCCGCATGTCGGCGGCAGCAGCCGGGGCAGCCGCGAACGCGCCTACGCGGTCGCCGCCCGCGAGATCGCGCGCTATCTCGGCGGGGAGCCGCCGCGCAACCTGGTACACGGCGAATACTGAACGGGCCGTTCGGCGCTCAGAGCGTGTCGCGACCGATGTGGCTGTTCATACCGCGCCACTCCCGATCCCACTTCGCATTGCGACGCGAGGTCAGCAGCGCGTGCGTGATCCACACCAGTGCCGCTGCCGCACACCAGGTTTCGACCAGAATGGCGAGTCCGGTGCCCACGCCCTCGGCCGCGGCGGTACCGGCCCGTGCGGGCGGCGTGGTGGGCTTGCCGTCGGCGGTGATCCACAACTGGGTGGTGGATCCCGCCACCGCGGGTGTCGCCAGGTCGACGTCGACGGTCTCGGTGCGGCCGTCGTGTTCGAAGCGCACCGTCGCCGGGAACCGCTCCAGCCGAACGCCGTTGTGCGCGGAGACGACGGTCTCGGGCGCTCCGGTGACGGTGGCGGTGACCCTGGTCTTGTCGGCGTCGGCGGCGGCGATGCGCGCCGCCGCCCCCGTATAGCTGGCCGTGCCGACCGCCCCCGCGATGGGTATCGCGACCAGTGCCGCGAGCACCGCCAGCAACCACACCAGCGACTCCCAGCGGTCCGAGGCGCGCATGAGCGGATTCGGGTTCCACGGTTGCACCCGCCACAGGCGCAACGGCAAGTTCGCCGACACCTGGACCACCTTCTCTCCCCGGCGTCGCTGACACCTACTACATCGGAGCGAATGCCCCTTCTGATACCTCGGCAAACCCACCGTGGCCGGTCGCGGCGCGCGATGACCATTGGTTTTGCCATTCGGTCACCCGAATCGCGCGATATCCGCCGCGCTGCCCGCCCGATACGGCCGCCAGGCGGGCAGTCGTGCGCCGGTGGGTGATCCGGTGGCGACGAAGGTGGCCAGCGCACCGCCGAACACGGTCGCCAATTCCCGGTCGCCCGCCCGGATTTCACCCAGCATGGGCGCGTCGGGGAAGTGATCGAAGGTGCCGAACAGGAACGGCAGCTCGGCGCAGTGGCAGGCGCCGATCCCATTCGGGTCGGGCACGGGTCCGCGGTCGAATCGGTACAGGTAGGTCGGGTTGCCCTGCGCCGCAAGGCCATCGGCGAGTTCCCGGGCCCCCGAGGCGAAGAAGCGCTCGCCCAGCGCGGCCGAAACCGCCTGCGCGGGATCGCCCGCCGCGAAGAGCTCCGATTCCGCCTCGACGCCCAGCAGCGCCGCCGCCTCACCCCGCGACAGCATCCGAATGGCCGGGTTGAACGCGAAGAACGCGCCCATCTCGTTCCCGGTCCACCCCAACAACACCTCCTTGCCCGCCAACGCCCCCGAGGCGATGGCATCCTCGAACAGCCGCGGCGTGCCGGGACCACCCAGCACCGGCCACATCGGCGGTTCCATGGAACCGGGCCGCCCGGTGTCGGCCATGAGCCGCGCGTAGGCCGCCAACAGCCGCGAGACCGGCAGCTCCCGCAGGCGCTCCCCCGCCCCGTCCTCGAGACCGAGCACCCGCAGATAGGCGGCCGCGATGTCCTCGGCCTTCGCCGGATCCTGCGGCGGCATCCGCCACGGCCCCGACTGCGCGATCACCCGCCGCACCAGCGAGCCGGTGGCCGGATCGCAGGCCAGCGCGAGCGCGGAGAACGCACCCGCCGACTGCCCGCCCACGGTGATCCGCGCCGGATCCCCACCGAACGCGGCGATATTCTCGGCCACCCAGCGCAGCGCCGCCGCCTGATCGCACGCACCGAGATTCACCGCGTCCGCCTCGGGCAGATACAGATATCCCAGCGGCCCGAGCCGATAGTTCGCGGTGACCACCACGATGTCGCCCAGCGCCGCCAACCGCGACCCGTCGTACCAGTCCCATCCGCCGCTGCCGCTGGTGAATCCGCCACCGTGGAACCACAGCAGCACCGGGAGCGGTCCCTCGGATTCGGCTGGGGCCCAGACATTCAGGTTCAGGCATCCGTCCTCGTCCCAGTCCGGAATGCGGGTCCCCATCACCGATTCCAGCCGCGACGGCCACTGCGGCGCGGACGGCCCCGACCGCACCGCCTCGCGCACGCCGGTCCACCCGGGATGTGGCTGCGGTGGCGCGAAGCGCAGCTTGTCCACCGGCGAGGCCGCGAACGGGATTCCGCGATACGCGAGCGCCCCGCCCTCGGCCACTCCGCGCACCGCTCCCCTCACGGTCCCGATCACCAAATCCCCTGTGTCGCTGATCATCCGCGCAGTCTGCCGGGTGTCGGGCGCGCGGTCCACCCGACGTCCCGGTCACAGGTCGGCGAATTCGCTTCCGGCCGGGCGTATACGGCGTAGATTCACGCCGACGCGTCAGAGGAGTTCGGCCATGGTCTTCCCGCAGCAATCCCGGATTCGCACGGATATCCCACATTCGGCGAGGATTTGGAACTTCTGGATGGGGGGACGCGACTACTACGAGGTCGACCGGCTGGCCGGAGAGGCCGGAATCGACGCCTACCCCGGCATCACGACCATGGCCGTCGAGTCCCGTCGGTTCCTCATCCGCGTGGTGCGCTACCTCGCCGCCGAGGCCGGGATTCGCCAATTCCTCGATATCGGAACGGGTTTGCCCACCATGCAGAACACCCACGAGGTGGCCCAGGGCATCGCCCCGGAGTCGAAAGTCGTGTACGTGGACAATGATCCGATGGTGCTCGCCCATGCCCGCGCATTGCTGACCAGCACCACCGACGAGGGCGTCACCGCCTACCTGGACGCGGATTTCAACAATCCCGAGGACATCATCGCCGGGGCGCGCAATGTCCTCAACTTCACCAAACCCGTCGCGGTGCTGTTCATGGGCGTGCTCGGCCACGCCCGCAGCTACCGCGATATGCGCCGCATCGTCGACACCATGATGGCCGCGGTGCCCTCGGGCAGCTACCTCGGACTCAACGACGGCAGCACCGACGATCCCGCCTACGTCACCCTGTGCGAGAACTACACCCGTACCGGCGGCGTGCCCTACAACCCGCGCACCCCCGAGCAGATCGCGAGCGCCTTCGAGGGCCTGGAGCTGATCGCGCCCGGCGTCGTCCCCATCGATCACTGGCGCGTCGAGGAATTCGACCCCGACAAGCACACCTCGGTGCGCGGCGGGGTCGGGCGCAAGCCGTGATTCGCGGGTAGGGTGCGGCGGTGCACTACGCCGAATTCGTCGAACACGGGAGCTCGATCGTCGACCGGCTCACCACCACGCAGACACCGCCGGTGTGGTGGATCGTGCTGGTCACCGGAGTCGCCGCGCTGCTCACGGTCATGTACCGGCCGACCTGGCGACTCACCCGCAATGTGGTGACCATCGTCCACGAGGGCGGCCACGCCGCCGTGGCGCTGCTGACGGGGCGGCGGCTCAACAGCATTCGCCTGCACTCCGACACCTCCGGGCTCACCGTCTCCAGCGGCAAACCGTACGGGCTCGGCATGGTCCTCACGACCATGGCCGGATACCCCGCGCCCGCCATTCTCGGCCTGGGCTACGCGGCGCTGCTGGGCGCGCACCGCATCACCCTCATGTTGTGGACCGCCATCGCGCTGCTGGCCATTCTGCTGCTCAAGGTGCGCAATGGTTTCGGGCTGCTGTCGGTATTCGTGCTCGGGGCCGTCATCTTCGGCGTCTCCTGGTTCGGCACCGACGCCCTGCAAGCCGGATTCGCCTATTTCGCCGCCTGGTTCCTGCTGCTGGCCGCCGCCCGGCCGGTGGTGGAGCTGCAGCGCAATCGCCGCCACGAACCCAATTCCGATGCCGACCAGCTGGCGCGGCTCACACGAATTCCGGGCCTGGTCTGGGTGCTGTTCTTCGGTCTCGTCGCGGTGGCCGCCCTGGTGGTCGGCGGACGGCTGCTGTTGCAGGACATCACCGGCGTGTGTGTCCCGTGGTTCACCCAGAGCACCTGCCCGGCGCCGACCACCCCCTGACCCCGCGTTCTCGCGGGAATCTCCGCCCTGCGATGATTCTCGAGAATGGGGGCTAACATTCGGGACAGGGCCCGGATGATCACCGCTCGACGCATCCGGACGCGGACCGGCACGAACTCTCGACGGTCCGAAGGGTTGAGGTACCGCAGGAGGATTCGGATGGACAGACCGGCGTGGGCCCCCGAGGGCGTGGATATGACGCAGGCCAGTCCGGCACGCATGTACGACGCGCTGCTGGGTGGCTCGCACAATTTCGAGATCGACCGCAAGGCAGCGGAAATGGGTAAGCAGCTGGTGCCCGATCTGCCGCGCCTGGCCCTGAGCAATCGGGCGTTCCTGCGCCGGGCGGTGCGCTTCCTGGTGGACTCGGGCGTGCGGCAGTTCTTCGATATCGGCTCCGGAATCCCCACCGCGGGCAATGTGCACGAGGTCGCGCAGGAACTCGACCCGCGGTGCCGGGTGCTCTACGCCGATATCGATCCCGTGGCGGTGGCGCACGCCAAGGCCATTCTGGCGGGCAACGACCGCGCGGCCGCGATCGAGGCCGATCTGCGCAAACCCGCCGACCTGCTGGAACGCGCCCGGGCGACCGGACTCATCGACTTCGAGCAGCCCGTCGGCGTACTGCTGGTGGCCGTGCTGCACCTGGTCGGCGACGAGGAGCGGCCCGCCGAACTGGTGACCGAACTGCGCGCGGCCGTCCCCGGCGGCAGCTATGTCGCGATCTCGCATCTCACCTCGGCCCAGCGGCCCGAGGACGCCGCCAAGCTCGGCGCGAACGCGGTGAACGAGAACAAGATCGGCATTCACTTCCGGTCGCGCGAGGCCATCACCGCCATGTTCGACGGCTGGGAACTGGTCGAGCCGGGGGTGGTGGAGCTACCCGCGTGGCGACCCGAATCCGATCAAGACCGGCACGAAAACCCCGGGCGCTCACTGGGTTTGGCGGGCGTGGGGCGCAAATCCTGAGACGGCGGCGAGTGGGCAGGGGGTAGCGGCGATGGCGGAAGCGCGAGAGCTGGCGGTGCGGTGGGCCGACCTGCTCGACGGCGCGGTCGCGCCGACCCTCACCCGCGCGCAGGTGGAAGACCTGCTCGCCCGCTTCACCCCCGGCCTCATCGCCGCCGTCCGCGGCACCGGTGACGCGACGGTGGCCCGGGACGCCGCCGCCGCCCTGGTCGCCGCCAACTACCGCGACCCGCTGGCGGTGTACCGCTCGGTCATGCTCATCTGCGGTGAACTGTTCCAGTCCACCTATCCGAACACGGCGGCCCCCGACTATCTCGACGCCCGCGATCGCGCCGTGGCCGTCGCCGCCGAATTCGCCGCCGCCTTCACCGGGGATCTGCGCACCGCCGCCCTGGCCGAACAGGAGACCACCCTCGCCGCCGCGCTCACCGCGGCCCGTGAGGCCGAGGCGCGGCGGCAGCTGTCCGAGGCGCGGTTCGAGGCCATTTTCACCGGCGCGTCGGTCGGTATCGGCACCATCGACATCACCACCGGACAGGTGGTGGACGTGAATGCCGCCATGGCCGAAACCCTCGGCGTCCCCGCCGAACTCATGCCGGGACGCTCGGTGGCCGAGATCCTCGGCCCCGCCAATATCGGGCACGCCTTCGAGGAGTTCCAGCGGCTGCTCTCCGGCGAGGTGGACCGCTTCCGCGTCGAGACCGAGCACACCCGCCCCGATGGCGGCCATGCCACCATCGACCTGTCCATGTCGGTGGTGCGGGACGGAGATGGCAAGCCGCGCTTCCTCATCGGCGTCACCGTCGACATCACCGAGCGCAAACTGCTCGCCGATCGGCTCTGGCACGACGCCCACCACGATTCGCTCACCGGACTGCCCAACCGGCTGCTGTTCCTGGACCGGCTCGCCAGCGCCGAACCCCCGGTCGGCCTGTGCTATCTCGACCTGGACGGGTTCAAGGACATCAACGACCTCCGCGGCCACACCGCGGGCGATCGGGTGCTGCGCGAGGTGGCGACCCGGCTGCTCGGTACGGTCTCCGCGGTCGGCGGTATGGCCGCGCGCATCGGCGGCGACGAGTTCATCGTGCTCGTGGACCGTTGCGACGCCGACGAATTGGCGAAACTCGCCGACGAGATCCTGGCCGCGCTGGCCGTGCCGTTCGAGGTGGACGGGCAGCCCATGGTGGTGGGCGCGAGTATCGGCACGGCCGTCGCCGCCACCGCCCCGACGGCCGCCGACGATCTCATGCACGCCGTGGATACGGCCATGTACCGCAACAAGTCCCAGCGCGGCGCGCGGCAGTCGTACGGTCCGCGCGGGCGCTAGGCGACCGCTCTCGGCTCAGGCGGTGACGCGGGCGTGCGAGTGCACCATGCGCACGAATTCATCCACCAGCGGCGCGAAGTCGTCCTGATGCCCGGCCGCCGACAGCTGCTGGTAGCCGACCAGCATGGCCATGGCCAGCGAGGTGAGGTGGGTGGTGACCGCCCGCTCCCCCACCACGCCGAAAATGGCCTTGCCCACCGTCTTCCGGCGGTCGTCGTCGACTCGGCGCAGCACCGCGCCCACGCCGGGATCGTTCGCGCCCCAGGCGCGTATGGCCGCCTCGGCGCGGTGGTGCAGTCCGAGGGTCAGTTCGCGTAGTTTCTCCACATCGGATTCGGCGGTGCCGCTGCCGAATTCCATCTCCCGCAGGCGACGCACCTGGTCGCCTTCCCAGTACGCCAGCAGCGCGTCGACGAATCCGCGCCAGCTGCCGAAGTGGTGGTAGAACGAGCCGCTGGTAACACCCAGCCCCCGGCACAGCACCCCGATATTGAGGCCTTTGAAACCGGCCTGCGCCAGTACGTCGAGCCCCTGGTCGAAGTACTGCTCCTTACTCACCAGACGCGCCATGCGATTACCGTAACCCACTTCCGCCGCCGCCGAATTCGGTGCCCGAAAAACACCTCAGACGACAAAGGGAACGAGGGCTTTTCGCTCCGCCGGGTAGTCGGCGAACTTCTCCCGGTACCACCGGTGCGTGGCGAAGGCGCGCGGGACGAGATTGCCCGCGGTGATCAGCAGGATCACCACGCCGGGCAGCGCCCAGGTGAGGATGGCGAAGCCGGACCAGGCGATGAGCTCGCCGAGATAGGTGGGGCTGGTGACGAATCGGAAGCCGCCGCCGAAGGGGATCTTGTATTCCGTTGCGCCCGGGTCGTTCTTGTCGCGCAGATTGCGGACAATACTCTCCGAACTCACCAAAAGCCCGAAACCACACAGGTACACCACGAGGCCGATGAGGAAGCGCGGGTCGGTGAGCCAGTCGGTGCCGTACTGCCCCAGGTAGTCGTGGCTGAACAGGGTGCCGTTGAGGTAGCCGTGCAGCGTGGTCACGAACATGCCCATGCCGAGCACGGAGATGTTGAAGCTGCCGCGTTTGCCCGGCACCTGCCGGATGGACAGCGGGAAGAACCAGCCCCGGTTGCCGTAGTGCAGCAGCCAGATCGCGGCCAGCGCCAGGGAGGTGGGCTCGAAGCGGTTCGGGCCGGTCAGATAGCAGATCAGGAAGACCACGGTGGCGGGTATCTCCATCAGCCACCAGCCGAGCTTCGGATTCAGGTTCAGCCCGAGTTTCGCCGTGGCGAACCGGCCGTACGGGCTCTGCCCGAAAAGCCCGCCCACCAGCACGAAGGCCGCGAAGGCGAAGGCGATGGTGAGCACGGTGTCGTAGACGGTATTGCCGGTGTACCAGGTCATCGTGGTCCTTCGTCGAACGAAAACTAGAACACGTTCTACCATGCTCCGCTTCACTGCGCATCGGTGGTCCGATTCGGCGTGCGACGCGAACCCTTGCCGGACAAGGCCATTGACCTCCCGGTAATTTATCCGCCGGGAATTGGAGGAGTGGGAGATGGGCGAGGACAGGTGGGCGGAGTTGACCGAGCGCATACCGCGCTTTCTCGAGGAGGAGGATGCGGCCGATGCCGAAGCCGGGGTGGGCTGGAGTCCGCACTTCCTGCAATTGCGTGACGAAACCACCGGGCGGCACGTGCATTTCGCGCAGCAGGGCGCCGATATCGAAGTGCTGCTACCGGTACCCGACGATGCCGCCGACGCCGAACGACTGCTGACGGTGCTGCGCGAGCAGCCCGACGACCTCTGGGAGCCGTGCCCGCTGCCGCTGGAATCGGATGCGGCCCAGCCCAATCCGGAGCTGCGCGCGGTGGAGCGGGTCTGGCGGCGGCCACAGTTGGCGCGGGCCTGGCACACCGGATGGCGGCGCGGCGGGGATGCGACCGAGCGGCGGCGGGTGGCCGCCTCGGTGGTGGCGGTGCTGCGCGACGGCCTGGACGTGACGCCGGAGGGATTGCGCTGCGCCACCTGGAGTCTGGACACCCCCGGCACCGCGACCTACGGATTGCCCGCCGACCGGCCGACCGCGCGCGACGCCGACCCGGTCTGCGACGGCTGGGCCGATTTCGAAGCACGCCTGGCGTGGGCACTGACCACACTGCCCTGGGACAGCGTGCTCAGCCTGAGCACCCCGCATCCGGGCCCGGACCCGTGTTTCGTGCAGTTCCTGCACGGGCGGCGGCTGCACAACGAGGCCAGCGGTTGGGATGTGGCCGGTCTGGGCGCGGCCGAGTTCGAGCGCCGAATGAGCGCTCTCGGTTGGACTTTCGCACCGCAGAGCGGCGCGCTCATCTGGGAGGGCCCGGAGGCCAATGCCGGATACCACCCGCGCCTGGCCGGGACACCGCAGCGCACCGTGGCCACTTTCCGGGAGGTGTTCACGGTGGGCCATCCGCAGGATCTGGTCTTCCGCGCCTTCCGCAACGGCGGCCGCGACGATCCGGACCTGGCGTATCTCGATCGTGAACTCGGGGTGCCGCGCGACGTGCGGTGAGGCTCAGGCCAGGTGCGCGAGGAGGCGGGAGAGATTGTCGGCCAACTGCTCCCGCACCTCGGGCGCGGCGACGAGGCCGTCCGCGCCGAGCTGCTCGCGCCGCACGGTGACGCGCGCGCTCGCCTCCTCGACGATCTCCGCGCCCACGTAGCCCAGGACAGTCCGCAGACTCTCGACCGCGCCGTCACCGCGCCCCTCGAAGGCCACATTGATCCAGGCGACCGGCTTCTCGTTCAATTCGCCGCTGCCGACGGCCCATTCGAGGGCGTTCTTCAGCGCGCCGGGCAGCAGACCCGCGTACTCGGGCGTACAGAACAGCACCGCGTCCGCGGCGGCGAGGTGCGCGCGCAGCTCCGTCACCGCGGCGGGCGCGGGATCGTCGCCCGGCACGAACTGGGGCAGGTCGGCCAGCCCGGTGTAGAGCACCGTCGCGACCTCCGGCGGCGCGAGCTGCCCAAGTGTGCGCAGGGCAGCGGTATTGGTGGAGCCGTCGCGGGTACTGCCCGAGATCAACAGGATGGTCGGCGCTGCGGTCATGCACCGAGCCAACCCCAACGGCGGCGGATTTATTCGCCGGTCACCCGGTGAGCGGGATGCCCCGAGCCCGACCGTCTCGCGCCTAGGCGGCCGCCCGGTGAATATCAGCGATGATCTTGTCCTTGCGCCACAGCGCCACCGTGCGCCCGATCTCGCGCACCGGACGCGGCAGCACCCGGTCGGTGACCTTGACGGCGCGCACCCACCAGCGCATCCGGCGCTCGTCGCGCGCCGACCATTCCAGACCGAGCAGCGCGCGGGCGTCGGGCGGCAGGACCCCGGTGTTCACCCACACTGCGAAGGGGCCGACGACGCCCCACATGATCGGCTTCCACAGCCAGGCGGGCACGCCGTCCGGCACGGGTGCGCGGCGCATGGTGGCGAGGACATCGTCCACGCAGGGGTGGTGTTCGAGGCGCTCGGTCAGCATGCGGTCGAAGAAGCGCTCGAATTCGGCGACATCGGCCGGGGCGTCGCGTTCGCGCAGTCCGGCCAATACGCAGGCCTGTCGCCAGCCCGCGTAGAGCTCCTCTTTCTCGGTGTGCGACAAGCCCTTTCCGAATCTGTCGGCAATGACGGTGGAGGCCCAGTAGGCGGTGCCGAGCACCCAGAAGTAGGCGTCGGGCTCCCAGGCGTGGTAGCGGCGGCCCGCGTGGTCCACCCCGCCGATGCCCTTGTGCATGGCGCGGATATCGCGACCGTAGGCGGCGGTGTCGTCACCGTAGAAGGCCAACGCGATGGTCGGCCAGTAGGAGCGCTCGAACCGGCCGAGGGTGTCGGTCTGGAAGATCGAGTGCTCGGCCACGCCCGATCCGATGACCGGATGGGCGACCTGGAGCAGCAGCGCGCTGGGGGCTAGCATGACGAGCCGCCAGTCGGCGGCGTAGCGGGCGGTCAGCGAGTCCGCGGGTACCCCGCGTCGCGGCGTGGACGGCTCGTCCGTCGCGTACATTTCGGGAACAGGGCTGGCCATGGCACGCCTCCACATTGAGGAATCATTTGTGTCCGCAAAGGTAGGTTTCGAGAAACAAATGTGTCAAGATTTGGTGCGGGTGACGGCGGACACCGCAGGGGAGGTGTGGCTATGAGGCCAGCGCGCAGCTACGGCGGCGTGGCGGCGGACGAGCGGATGCGCGGTCGCCGCGAACAATTGATCGACGCCGCCATCGAGGTGATGGCGCGCGAGGGCGCGGGCGCGCTGACCGTGCGCCGGGTGGCGGCCGGGGCGGGCCTGTCGACCCGGTTCGTCTACGAGAGCTTCGCCGATCTCGACGACCTCACCGGCGCGGCCTTCGACCTGACCGCGCGCGAACTCGCCGCGCGACTCGACACGGCGGTGCGCGACGCGCCGACCGAGCGCCGAGCCCGCGTCACCGCCGTGCTGGAGGCCATCGCGGACTTCTTCCTCGCCCAGCCCGCCAAGGGAAAGTTCTTGTCCACCAAGGCCTATGGTCACCCGGGCAGTGCGCGGCGGCGACTGGAACGAGCCGAGGACTACACGGCGGGATTCGCGGCGGTAGTGGCCGGACTGGTGCCGGGGGCGCACCCCGACGACCGCGCCGTGGTGCTCACCGCGCGATTCCTGGTGGCCGCCTACGGTGAGACCATCACGGCCTGGGCCTACGACGAAATGACCTACACCCGAGACGAATTCGTGCGCGACAACGCCGAGCTGTTCCTCGGCGCGTTGGAGGGTCTGGACCGCATCGTGCGGAATCAGTCGTCGATCAACCGCAGTTCGTAGTCGCGGAAGTGTGCGGTGAGCTCCAGGCCCGCGAGTTCCAGGGCCGCCGCCACGACGGGATCGTCGAATTCGAACACCCGCAGTACGACCACGCTGGGGAAGCGGTCCTGCACCTCGGCCAGCAGCGCCGCGAAGAGCCCGGCGAGCCCCTCGGCGGTGATCTCGTCGTAGGAGATCTGCTCGCCCGCGTTCACGTACGCGATGTCGTCGATGATCGTGGTGGTGATGGTGGCGAGCGGCTCGCTCGACTCCCCGGCCAGCAGCGCCACGATGAACAGATGCCCGGGCGGATCCTGCGACTCCGCCTCGGCGTGCAGGATCCACTGATCGGGATCGGTGCCCAGGGCACTCGGCGGCTCCCAACTGGCCGCCTCGGCGGTCCACAGCCGGGCGTACTCGCCGATGACGCTGGCCTCCAGCACGGCCGCGGCCTGCCCCTCCGGGCCGGTGTCGGAGCCTTCCCAGCGCAGCACCCGATAGCCCGCGCCCTGCGCGTGTCCGGCCGCGGAGGCGATGAGCGTGGCGAAGACATCGGTCTCGTCCGGCGTGGCGGGCGTGTCGTCGGTATGTCCCAGGCGGATGGAGCGGACGAGGCGATCGGCATCGACGACCTGCACCCAGGCGTCCAGGGGTCCGGCCGCCCGCAGCTCCGCCCACCCGAGGAGCCTGCCCTCGTGTCGTGCCGCGATCGTGCCCAACAGGTCCGATGGCGGTTCCATGGCTGTTTCTTCCAACCCGA
This sequence comes from Nocardia sp. NPDC050406, assembly GCF_044459025.1. Lineage (NCBI taxonomy): Bacteria > Bacillati > Actinomycetota > Actinomycetes > Mycobacteriales > Nocardiaceae > Nocardia > Nocardia sp. NPDC050406. Next base: position 88,284 of record NZ_JBITIM010000006.1, read on the forward strand.
ACAGTCCGGCCGCCCCCGCCAGTTCGTTCGTCAGGCGCAGGCCGGTACCTGGGTGCCGATCCCACTCGAGTGCCATGTCCATAGCCGCACAGTAGACCGACCAGTTGCTGTTGAGTAGCTACCGCGCGGTCGGTATTGCGTTTCGAGACCCATCCCATCAGGGGAAATGCGGTCTCCGGTCAGTCGAAACGCAACGCTTGTGTCGGACAGCTGTCCAGTGCCAATTGGGCCACTTCCCGGTCGGCCTCGGCCACCGTATCGACCCGGATCGCGACCTTGCCGTCGTCGCCGACACGGAACAATTCGGGGGCGAGGGCCTCGCACATGCCGTGGCCCTCGCAGCGGGTGTGGTCGGCCTCGATTCTCACGACAGCCGCTCCAGCACGATGGGCAATCCGTCGGCGGGCAGCGGACCGGTGCCCGCGATGAGCGGTACCCGATAGTCGTCGGGCACGCTCCAGCGGTAGCGCAGCAGCATGCGGTGCAGGACGGACTTGACGGTCATACCGCCGAAGTACAGGCCGATGCACTTGTGCGCGCCGCCGCCGAACGGGGCCCAAGCGAATCGGTGGGCGGCGTCCTCGCGGTGCTCGGCGTCGAAGCGGGAGGGATCGAAACTGTCCGGATCTCGCCAGTACTCGGCCTGGCGCATCATGGTGTACGGACCGGTCATGACGAGGGTGCCCTTCGGCACGTAGTGCCCCGCGATCTCGGTGTCGGCAATGGTTTCGCGGGCCTGCTGGGCCACCGGCGCGTACATCCGCAGCGCCTCCTTGAAGGCCAGGTCCAGACTGGGCAGTTTCGCCAGATCGCCGTAGTCGAGATCGGGTTTGCCCAGCGCCTGGGATTCGGCGCGCAGGCGCTCCTGCCAGTCGGGGTGGCGGGCGAGTTCGTAGGCGAGCATGGAGATGGAGATGGCGCTGGTGTCGTGGGCGGCCATCATGACGAAGATCATGTGCGCGACCACGTCGTCGTCGGTGAGCGTGTGCTCGGGCAGCGTCGCGACCCGCGCCAGCACACTGAACAGGTCCGTACCGTCGCCGACGCGGCGCTGGGGCAGCTCGCGGGCGAAGTACTCCCCGAGTACGCGACGGCCACGTAATCCCTTGCGCCACACCCCGCCTGGGATATCGGCGCGGATCATGGCGGTGCCGCCGTGCACCGCGTCCTCGAAGGCCCGCGACAGCCGGGTGCTCTCCGGGCCGAGTTCGGCACCGGCGAAGACCACCGTGGCCTGATGCAGGAGCAGCTGTTTCACGGCGTCGTAGAGCAGGAACTCGTTACCCGGCCGCCAGCCGTCGATACCGTGGGCGAGCAGCGGGGAGGTCAGTTCGAGATAGCCGTCGAGGCGGGGACGGGTGAAGACCTGTTGCAGGATGCGACGGTGGTACAGGTGGTCGTCGAAATCGCGCAGCAGCAGCCCACCTCGGAAGAACGGGCCGATGAGGAATTCCCAGCCGCGCTGGGCCGAGAAGGCTTTCCCGCGATCGAGCATGACCTCTTCCAGGGCCTCCGGGCTGCCGATGCCGACCACCGGACGGCCGAAGCCGCCCATCCAGTTGACCGGGCCGAAGCGCTGTAATCGCTTGCGCGAGAAGTCGATCGGATCGGCCAGGGTGGAGAGGATATAGCCGATCCAGGGCGGCCCGAAATCGCCCATGACGGGCTCGAGGCCACTACCGGGCGGCGGTTCGGCCAAGGGGCGCGGTGCGGAGGGGTAGCGCTCGACGACACCGATGGCGGCGCGCTGGATTCGCTGATTGAGCCGTGCCCGCGCATGCTTCACGCGCGTCGACGGATCCCGGAGTTCCCGGGGCACAAGGAGATTCATCGTCGTCTCTCCCTTCGAGACATATCAACGGTACCGGAAACAGAGGTTTCCGTAAACGATCGTTTCCGGATTTCTGTGCGAAGCTGTGTAGGTGACGCGGGAATTCAGCGGCACCTATCGCGGGGCCACCACCGACGAGCGACGCGAGCAGCGCCGCCGTCGACTGCTCGATGCCGCGCTCGATATCATGGGCACGCAAGGGCTTTCGGCGCTGACCGTGCGCGGGGTGTGCGAACAGGCGCGGGTGGGGCCGCGCTTCTTCTACGAGTCGTTTCCCGATCTGGATGCGCTGGCGGGCGATCTGCTGGACGAAGTCCAAGAGGCCGCACTCGATTCCGCCAGTGCCGCCATCGCGACCACCGAGGGCAGCCAGGAGGACAAGATCCGCGCCGGGGTGGCCGCGCTCATCGTCGCGCTCACCGACGATCCGCGGCGCGCGAATATCGCACTGGCGCAGGCACATGGCAGCGAGGCGCTCATGCGCCGCCGCTTCGCGGGTATGCGCAGGGTCGCGGAGGTGATCACGAAGGAGGCCCGCCAGCTGCTCGACATCCCGGAGGGCGAGGACGCCGCGCTCACCGCGCTCGCGCAGCTGATAACCGGCGGGTCGGCGGAGTTGATGCTGGTGTGGCTGGATGGCGGGCTGAAGGTGGAGCGGCCGGTGCTCATCGAGGTGATCGCCGATTACGTGGTGGGCATGGTGGATCGGCTGCCCGCCCTGGTCGAGAAGCTGGAGTCGCAGGACTGATCAGCAGCGCACGCCGGTGACCGCGAAGCGCTCCACCTCGGTGACGTGCCCTCCGGTCGCGACGGCGATGGTGAGGGTGCCCGGGCAGGACGCCGAAATGGGAACGCTTGCGCTCCAAGGCATGTCGGTGCCACCGGCCGGAATCTGCCCGACCTCGCCGACGGGGTCGGAAGCGCCGAGTTGATGGACGCGAATATCGAGGCTCTCGTCCACGCCGGTGATGCGTCCGCCCACCGCGATCGGTGAGTCGATCCGCTCGCCGTAGCGCGGGGTGGTGAGGGTCAGGAAGCGGTCCTCGGTGCCGACCACCTCCCAGGGCGCGTCCGCGCCGGTGCCCAGGCGGGCGAGATGGAGGACGGCCGCGGGCAGTCCGGTGTCCTTGTCGTCGTCCGGATAGTCGTAGCCGACGGTGATCCAGGCCTCGCCGTCGCGCAGGTCGGTGGCGACCACGCGGTCCAGGCTCGCGTAGCCGAGGTACTGCTGGGTGAAGGCCAGTGCCGTGGCGGCGGCGTCGAGATGCCAGGGCTGGTGGCCGCCCTCGCGGTAGGCGGCCTGCCACGCGGCGGCGTCGGCCTCGGTGGCGAAGGGCCACAGGGGTTGATAGCGGAAGACGCTCGGTGTGGTGGGCGTGGTCGGGGCGGGCAGTGCGCCCGGCACCGTGGTCACGGGGGCCGAGGAGGTCGCGGCCGGTAGGGAGTTGGCGGTCGTTTCGCCGGTCTCGCCGCCGTCACGGCTGACCGTGTACAGCACGGCCGCCGCGGCGACGACGACCGCCACCACGGCCACGACCAGTGCCGTTCCGGCGCGACCGTCGCCGGAGGAATTCGTGCTCATGATCCAGAATGCGCCTGTTCGGCGTGAAATGCCCGTTCCCATTGTCGTTCCCGTCGCCGAGGACACGTTTGGATCACGGGAGCCGGGTACTCGCGACGGAGCGGGCTCGTGACCCTACTGCGAAGGTGACCGGTCTCGCCGCCCGGGAGCCGATGCCGTGCCGCTTTCGATCAGGCTCCCGGGCACCTCGCATCGCGCGGGCGGGCTAGGCTGCGACGGTGACTCCCCTGCTGCACCAGCGGTTTCCGGAACTCGCGGACACGCTGCCGCATCTCTCGCTGCACGCCGGGCCGACGCCGGTGCGGCCGCTGTCGCTCGGCGCGGGTGACGCGACGCTGTGGCTCAAGGACGATGGCGTGTTCGGCCAGGGCGGTTGGGGCGGCAACAAGGTGCGCAAACTGGAGTGGCTGCTGCCTGATGCGCTGCGACAGGGGCGGCGCACGCTGGTGACGGTCGGCGCGTTGGGTACCAACTGGGGTTTGGCAGCCGCCCTGTACGGACGTGAGCACGGGTTGAAAACCGTTCTGGCGCTGGTGGATCAGCCGGAGGACGACCATGTGCGCGAGCAGTTGAAGCGGTTGCGCGACTGCGGGGCCGAATTGCACTTCACCCGCACCAAGGCGCGCACGGTGCTGCGCGCGCCGCTGATTCTGGCCCGGAACTTCTCGGGTACGCGGCCACCGTACGTGCTTCCGGCGGGCGGTTCCTCACCGGTCGGCGCGTTGGGCTACGTCGAGGCCGCCCTGGAGATCGCCGAGCAGGTGCGCACCGGGGCATTGCCCGAGCCGGGGTACCTCGTGACGGCCGTGGGGTCGGGTGGCACGGCGGCGGGGCTGTCGCTCGGATTGCGGTTGGCTGGACTGTCGACCCGGGTGGTGGGCGTGGTCGTGAACGACACACTGCGACTCGACGAGCGCACCGTGGGACGGCTGGCGCAACGCGCCGCCGACGTGCTGCGCAAGCGGGGGGCGACGCTGCCCGACAACCTCTCCGTCCCGGGCAATCTGGATATCGTCACCGACTGGCTGGGCCCCGGCTACGGCCAGTCGACGCCGGATGCGGTTGCGGCGCTGAAACTCTCGGCGGAGATGGAGGGCTTGGTCTTGGAGCCGGTCTATACGGCCAAGGCGATGGCGGCGCTGTTGGATATGAATGCTCATGGCCATTTCGGTGCGGGCCCGGTGCTCTTTCTCGATACCTACGGTCCGCGCTGATCGCATGTCGCGGGCGCCTCGTACCCTGGATCCATGCCCGCTGTGCCCGCCCTGGATCTCGGCCCGCTGCACGATCTGCTCTCCGGCCGTCGGGTGGCGGTGCTGACCGGGGCCGGGATCTCCACCGACAGCGGCATACCGGACTACCGCAGTCCCGACGCCCCGCCGCGCAATCCGATGACCTATCAGCAGTTCGTGGGCGACCCGGTGTTTCGGCAGCGGTATTGGGCGCGCAATCACATCGGCTGGCGGCGGATGGATGCCTCGCGGCCCAATGCGGGGCATCGCGCGCTAGCGCGGCTGGAGCGGGCCGGGGTGGTCACCGGTCTGATCACGCAGAATGTGGATCTGCTGCACACCAAGGCGGGGCATCGCCGGGTCATCGATTTGCACGGCAGTTATCTGCGGGTGCGGTGTCTGGCGTGCGGGGCGGTGATCTCGCGGTTCGCGCTGGCCGATCGGTTGGAGGCCGCCAATCCCCGCTTTGTCGATGATCTTTCGCTGACCGGGGTGGAGGTGGCCCCCGACGCCGACGCGGTCATCGCCGACACCTCGTCGTTCCGGATGGTCGACTGCGACCGATGTGGCGGGATGCTCAAACCCGACATCGTGTATTTCGGTGAGTCGGTCCCCAAAGACCGTGTGGCGGCGGCTTTTTCGATGGTCGACGCCGCGGATGCGCTGGTGGTGGCGGGATCGTCGCTGACGGTCATGTCGGGGCTGCGTTTCGTTCGGCACGCCGCGAAGACCGGTCGGCCCGTGGTCATCATCAATCGGGGGCCGACGCGGGGTGACGAATTGGCGACGCTGCGGGTGGATTCGGGCTGTTCGCCGGTGCTCACCGCGCTGGCCGACTCCTTGACCGTCGCGGCTGTCGCCTCGTAGCGATACCGCTAGGCGAGTGCGGCCGTGAGGCGGTCGAGGTAGTCGGCGACCGGTTCCAGGGTGACCAGGCCGGTGCCCGCGCCCGCGAGTTCGCCTGCGGCGGGGAGCAATCGGTCTCTCAGGTCGGCGCACAGGCCGCGCTCGTCGAGGGCCAGCGCGGCACGGGCGACGAGGCACAGGCGTAGCTCGAGGAGCAGGTCGGAGGGCGGTGCGGGCAGCGCGCGCACGGCTTCGCGCGCCTCGCTGTCCCGGCCTTCGGCGAGCAGGAGCAAGGGGCGCACCCACTGTTCGTGCGGACCCCAGTCGGTGGCGGGGTCGGGGTCGAGGGGCAGGTCGTGGCGTAGGCGCAGGCACAGCAGCGCGAGGGGCAGTAGGCCGTGTTCGAGGCCGGGCATGGCGGAGCCGGGGAGGGCGGCGGCCGCGGCGCGGTAGGCGGATTCGGCCTCGGCGTACGGTGCCGAAAGAGACTGGCGCAGTGCGGAGTACCAGCGGGTGAAGACGGAGACCAGGGTCAGGCCGTATTTGTCGCCGAGGGCGTCGGCGGCGGCCGCGTGGGCATCGGCGGTCGCGAAATCGGCCAGGGCACTATGGGATTGCACGGCGATGAGGTGGCCGAGTACCTCGAAGCTGACCAGGTCGTGCGCGCGCGACAGGTCGATGATCTCGGCGGCGATGCGGGCGCGTTCCGGGGCGAGTCCGGCGCGGTGGAAGGTCTGCATGAAGCGGGCATTGAGTGCGAAGGCGAGCAGTGCGGGGTCGTCGAGGCTGCGGGCGAGGCGTTCGGCGTCGCGGGCGGCGTCGCGGCCGCGCTCGCTGTCGGCGGCGCGCAGTTCCAGTGCGATGGTGGTGAGCAGGCGGCTGCGGAGCTCGGCGGCGGCGTCGGGCAGCTGCGCCAGGGTGCGTTCGGCGACGGCCACCACCTGTTCGGCGAGCCGTGGGTCGTCGTTGTCGGTCCAGAGTGCGGGGACGTCGAAGGCGGCGAGGAGGCGGGCGGTCAGCTCCGGGTCGTCGAGGGTTTCGACGTCGCGGAGTGCTTGGGCGCGTTGATTTCTCGACTCTTGCAGGTCGCCGGTGAACGCGGCGGCGCGGCCGAAGCCCATGGTGGCCTCGAGTTTGCCTCGGAGGTCGCCGTCGCGTGTGAAGGCGGTCGCGGCCGCGGCGAACCAGCGCGCCGCCTCGTGCGGAGCGAAGACACGCTCGGCTTCCCGGCCCGCCGCCAGGGAGTAGCGCGCGGCGCGAGCGGCGGTCGCGCGACTGTCGGCGCGCACGAAATGGTAAGCGAGAGTGGCCGGTTCAGCACCCGCACGCTCCAGCAGCTCTCCCACCGTGCCGCGCCAGGCCGCCCGGCGCGGGCCGCTGATCTCCCGGTAGAGCACATCCCGCACCACGGCGTGCTCGAAAGCCACTTGCCCCGAATCGGATTCGACCAGGAATCCCGCGCGCAATGCCGCGTCCACCGCGTCCAATACCGCCGTGGCATCCCCCGCCAGATCCATCAGCACCTCGCGGTCGATCTCGACGCCGATCACCGCCGCCTGTTCCAAGACGGTTCGCTCCCCCGCCGTCAGCCGAGTCATGCGCTGCCGCACCACATCCCGCACCCCTGCCGGAATCCCTTGCAGCGCTTGCTCCCCCTCCTCGCGGAGCAGCCGCGCCATTTCCCGGGTGAAGAAGGGGTTTCCGTTCCCTCGCCGATGAATGCGCCGCGCCGCCTCCGACTCCATGTCCACCCCGGCGACGGCGTGCACCAATTCCCCCGTTTCCCCAGAACTCAACCCGCCCAACGTGATCCGCACCGGTTCTGCGCGCGCCCACCGCGCCAATGCCCCCGTCAACCCCGCCCCCACATCGGTTCCGCGATACACCCCCACCACCAGCACGGCCCCCTCGATCCGCGCGGTCACCAACGCGGACACCAACTCCAGGGTCTCCTCCCCCGCCTGATGCAGGTCATCGAACACCAGCAGCACCGGTCCCCGCCCCGCCACCGCCCGCACATACTCGACAGCCTCCTGCCGCGCCCGAAACCGCAGTACCGCAGGGTCGACGCCGAAATCCTCCCCCGCACCACCGTCGGCTCCCACACCGCCGTCGGCTGCCGCACCACCGTTAGCCCCCACACCACCGTCGACCCCCACAAAGCCCTCGACCCCCACAAGGCCCTCGGCCCCCGCATCGACTGTCGAGGCGGTGCCCAGACCACGCCCCGCCTCGACATCCCGAGCCGCAGTGTCCCTCTCACGATCCGCTCCCGATTCCAGGGCCGAGGCGGCTTCCACATCACCAGCTGACGGGTTTCCTTGCGCCCCTCCGAGTGGCACGGCCGGACCGGTTCCGGGGGCACCGCTCGCAGACGAGGCCGAGACACCACGGTCACGGCTCGCTGCGGCAGGATCGGACATTCCACCCAACTCGGCCAAGGTGGCGGCAATTCGGGTCCACGGCCAGTTCGGCGGTGTGCCGCGGTCGGCGGGGCTCGGTCCCCACGCGGTCAGCCACCCCTCGGCGGCAAGAGCGGCCGAGAATACTTGGGCGAGAGCGGTTTTCCCCGCCCCTTCCATTCCGGAAATCAGGGCCAGGCCCACACCGCCGTGCGCTGCCCGGTCCTGCGCGGTGTTGTGGAGCCGGGCGAGTTCGGGCTCGCGGCCGACGAATACTCCGGCGGACCTGGGGGCGGCACCCTCGGAGTAGGTTCGGCGGCCGTCCGAGTTCGCCAGCGCCGCTGGTGGATTCGTCCGGCTCTCGAGGTGGGCGCGCCGTATCGGCGCGTCGAGTTCCGGGTCCTGGGCGAGGATCGCCGACTCCAGTGCCCGCAGCTCCGGGCCCGGGTCCACGCCGAGTTCCGCGCGCAACAGTGTGCGGATCTTCCGCAGCGCCGCCAGCGCGTCCGCCTGTCGCCCACCGCGATACAGCGCGAGGGCTAGCAGCTGCCAGGCCTGTTCACGCAGTGGATGTTCGAGCAGGTGGGCTTCCATGGCCGCGACGGCGTCGGAGACATTGCCCAACGCCAGCAGTGCTCGCGCCCGTTGCTCGACCGCCAGCAGGCGCAATGCGTCGAGTCGACCGATTTCGGCTCGCACCCAGGCGAATTCGGAGAATTCGGCATAGGCGGGTCCCTGCCACAGCTCCAAGGCGGCGTCGAGTTCCGAGACCGCCTCCGCCGCGTCGTCCGCTGCGAGGAGTTCCCCGGCATGCCGGACGGCGCTCTCGAAGCGTCCCGCGTCCGTCTGATCCGCAGCGATCCGCAGCGCGTACCCCGGTGGCTCGGTCACCAGCACCCGCGCGGGCTGTCGCGGCGGCCGGTCCGGTTCCAGCACCCGGCGCAGCGCGGCCACGAAGGTCTGGATCGCGCCGGTCGCGTTCTCCGGCGGGTCGTCCTCCCACAGATCGTCGACCAGTCTGGTCACCGGCACCACGCGCCCCCGCGCCACCAGCAGTCGCGCCAGCACTGCCCGGTGTCGCGGGCCCTTCAGCGACAGCCGACCGCGGTCGTCCTCGGCCCACAGGGGGCCGAGCACACCGAAGCTCAGGCTCATGGCGTCGCCGATCCGGTCACGCACCGATGCTATCGACGCGCCGTTCCATCGGATCGGACGGTTACGCCGACGCGCCGCTCAGTCAGCGCTGATCGACTGCTCAGCGGCACGCGCGAACCTGATGCCACTACCGAACGAAAGGAACACCATGTCCCCGCGTATCCCGGGTTTCGACTATCAGCGCGTCCGCGTCGCCGACGATGTGTCGCTGAATGTCGCCGTGGCCGGATCCGGCAGCCCCATCGTGCTGCTGCACGGCTTCCCGCAGACCCATCTCATGTGGCGGCACGTCGCCGCCGACCTGGCCGCCGACCACACCGTCATCTGCCCGGACCTGCGTGGGTACGGCGACAGTGACAAACCCCTCGACACCGATGGGCAGACCTACTCCAAGCGCACCATGGCCGCCGATATCGTCGCCGTCGCCAAAGCTTTCGGCTTCGACCGCTTCGCCCTGGCGGGACACGACCGCGGCGCGCTGGTCGCCATTCGCGCCGGACTCGACCATCCGGAGACCGTCACCCACCTCGCCTCGCTGGATGTTGTTCCGCTGCTGGACACGTGGGATGTCATGCGGGGTGTCTCGGCCGCCGTCGGCTACCACCTCTACCTCATGGCACAGCCGCCCGGCCTGCCCGAACGGATGATCGCGGCCACCGCCGACGAATTCTTCGGATCCTTCCTCGACCAGTGGACGCGCGATCCCGAGGCCATCCCGGCCGATATTCGCGCCGCCTACCTCGCGGCGAGTCGCGCGGCCGTCCCCTCGATCGTCGCCGACTACCGTGCGTCGGCGAATATCGACGTCGATCACGACACCGTCGACCGCGCCGCGGGCAACACCCTGCGCATGCCGGTGACTGTGCTGCAACAGGATTGGGGCGCGGCACTCGGTTACGACGCCAAGGGGATCTGGCAGGCGTGGGCCCCGGATCTCGATCACCGGACCGTGACCTGCGGCCACTTCATGGCCGAGGAATCGCCCGCCGAGATCATCGGGGCGATAAGGGAACTCGTCCAGCGCTAGGCCGAGTCACCGCGAATCTCGAGGCGGCGCACCATGGTCACCAAGGCCGTGCGCCGCGCCTCGTGGTCGTCGGCGTCCGCGCCGAGAATCATGCGCACCACCTGCGGGGCCGCGAACCACCACGCGGCCAGCGCGGCCACGGCGTAGAGCAGGTAGCCGGGTGCGACATCGTCGGGCAGCGAACCCGCGCGCTGCGCCTCGGCCAGTGCGGCCACTTTGTCGGCGTAGTGGGCGGCGCGGGCCGTTTCGGCCGGGAGCTCACCGTTGGCCGACACCAGCCCCTCCCAGTGCAGCAAACGCAGCAGGTGCGGATGCGTGCGGTGGTAGTCGAAGACGTGTCCGGCGTATTCGGCCAGATTCCCGGCTTCGTCGGCGGCGAGCGGACTGGCCGCCGCCAACTGCCCCAACTGATCGGTGAGAACGGCCTCGAACAGTCCCCGCTTATCGCCGAAGTACTGGTAGATGCGTTCCTTGTTGATGCCCGCGCGGGTGGCGATGGCGGCCACGCGGGCGCCGTCGGGCCCGCGTTCGGCGAATTCCTGGACGGCCGCCTCCAGTAGTCGCCGCTTGGTGCCCTCGGTATCCCACGCCATGGCCACCATCCTAGTAATTCCAACCGTACGGTTGCAGTTGGACGTCGCCCTGTGTCAAACTCCAACCACACGGTTGCAGATGGTCAGGAGGTGGCGAGATGCCGGAGCTGCGGTCTCGTACGGTCACACACGGTCGGAATATGGCGGGCGCGCGGGCGCTCATGCGGGCCAGCGGGGTGCCCTCGGCGGATATCGGGCGCAAGCCGGTGATCGCGGTGGCGAACAGCTTCACCGAGTTCGTGCCGGGGCACACCCATCTCCAGCCGGTGGGGCGGATTGTCGCCGAGTCCATACGCGAGGCCGGGGGTATCGCCCGTGAGTTCAATACGATCGCGGTCGACGACGGAATCGCCATGGGGCACAGCGGAATGCTCTACTCGCTGCCCTCGCGCGATCTCATCGCCGATTCCATCGAGTACATGGTGAACGCGCATTGCGCGGACGCGCTGGTGTGTATCTCCAACTGCGACAAAATCACTCCGGGCATGCTCATGGCGGCGCTGCGGCTGAACATTCCGACGGTGTTCGTGTCGGGTGGGCCGATGGAGGGCGGGAAGGCGGTGCTGGTGGACGGCACGGTGCGCAGCCGCCTGGATCTCATCGTCACCATGTCGGAGGCCGTGTCACCGCGAGCCTCCGACGAGGATATGGCCCTCATCGAGGAGAATGCCTGCCCCACCTGCGGTTCCTGCGCGGGCATGTTCACGGCGAACTCCATGAACTGCCTCACCGAGGCACTGGGCCTGTCGTTGCCGGGCAACGGCACCACCCTCGCTACCCACACCGCGCGCCGCAGCCTGTACGAGGCGGCGGGGCGCACGGTCATGGATATCACCCGGCGCTACTACGACGACGGCGACGAGGGGCTGCTGCCGCGAAACATCGCCGACCGCAAGGCTTTCGACAACGCCATGACGATGGATATCGCCATGGGCGGCTCCACGAACACCATTCTGCATCTGCTGGCGGCGGCACAGGAGGCCGAACTCGACTACACCCTCGCCGATATCGAGGCCATGTCGGCGAAGGTGCCGTACCTGTGCAAGGTCGCCCCGAATGGCGACTTCCTCATCGAGGATGTGCACCGTGCGGGCGGTATCCCGGCCATCCTGGGCGAGCTCGACCGCGCGGGGTTGCTGCACCGGGATGTGCGTGCGGTGCACGCGGATTCGCTGCGCGCGTGGCTCGACGCCTGGGATGTGCGCGGCGCGAACCCGACGCCGGAAGCGGTCGAGTTGTTCCACGCCGCGCCGGGTGGAGTGCGCTCGTCGAGCGCCTTCTCTCAGTCCGAACGGTGGCACACCTTGGATCTCGATGCCGCACAGGGCTGTATCCGCGACACCGACCACGCCTTCTCCTACGACGGCGGCTTGGCGGTGCTGCGCGGCGACCTGGCCCCTGACGGCGCGGTGGTGAAGTCCGCGGGCGTCGATCCGTCCATGCACAGCTTCACCGGCCCCGCCGTCGTGGTGGAATCCCAGGAGGAGGCCGCCGACGCCGTGCTCTCCGGCCGGGTGCGCCCCGGTGACGTGCTGGTGATCCGCTACGAGGGCCCGCGCGGCGGCCCGGGCATGCAGGAAATGCTCTATCCCACCGCGTATCTGAAGGGCCGCGGCCTGGCGGACAAGTGCGCGATCGTCACCGACGGCCGCTTCTCCGGCGGCTCCTCGGGCCTCTCCATCGGCCATGTCTCCCCTGAGGCGGCAGCGGGCGGCCCAATCGCCTTGGTCCACGACGGCGACCTCATCACCATCGACATCCCAACCCGCACACTGACCCTGAACGTCAGCCCCAACGACCTTGCCGCCCGCCGCGCGAAACTCGAATCCGGACACGGCTTCCGCCCGGCCGACCGCAACCGGCCGATCTCCCTCGCCCTACGCACTTACGCCTTGCTGGCCACATCCGCTGACCGGGGCGCGGTGCGTGACGCCACCAAGCTCCCCGCGTAGTAATTGCCCTGGAGGGCTGGAGAGGTTGAAGTTCTCGCAGTCGGATTAATTGTAGGAGTGTGTGCATCCTCTTATCAGGAACGGGCTCTCGTCTTGGGCGACACCTGTTTTGAACGAATTAAGTGTGGTTGCGTCGCCTGCCTTTCCTGACTTCAGCTGACGCGACATTGGGTGCCGTCAGCCTGCGATTCCAGCCTGCGGACTGCACTAATGCTGTTTTAGAGACTATTCACTGACAGATACACCCGGAGTTGTGGCGCGGCGGGGACTCCGTCTGGATATGTCATCAGGGCGGTTCGAGTGATGCGGGTTTGCCTTCGGCACAACTCCTGTAGCGCACGCGCGGTGGGCTCGGCACAGCTCCCGGAGACTCGAGCGGTGAAGTGGACCTCAAAGCGGCACACGAGGATTCCGGCGCGCTGTGATTATGTCTCGGATCTCGACGTGCGCCGATCCACTCTTGGTGAATCCGGGGCGTGGTGCAGTCTGCAGATGGTGGTTGGACGGAGAATGCGGGTGTAGCCGCGGTCGGCGGCTATACGTCGGCCAGTTCGGCCAGCACGTCGGACACTTTGGTCTCGGCCACCTCGGCCTCCTGCTCGTCGGATGTGGGCCGCGGGACTCGGCCTACGACCGGGCTACCAGTTGGACGGTCCGGCGGGGCATGCGGCGAGGTTCACGAATCGCACCCCCGTGCCAGGCGCGAGTTCCCGTTCTGGGCCGGTCGAATACCACCAGCGTCGGGTTAGCGCCCTCGGTCATTTCGAGGGCCGTTCCCGGCGACGCCGTCTGCTAGTGGCAGGGACGAGATAGCGGTTGTGGCGGCGGATTGGCTTTGTGGGTAGCGCAGGCTTGGGCGCGACGGAGGTATCACCCGCGATATGTCACCACTGGGGTTCTCGCGATATGTCACCACTGGGGTTCTGGTGATATGTCACCACTGGGGTTCTGGTGAGGTGGGTGCGCTGGTCTGGATGATGCCTGGAGGGGCTGGCGCGGTGGAACCATGTGCGTTGGCGCGGGTTTCGCGGAGGTGGCGCGCCTCTATCCGGACGTCGGCCTGGTACAGGACCTCGTCGGGATGATGCACATGGTTGACCTCGAGTAGACCGGTGGGGCACGGGTGCAGTGGGATTTCCCCGGGGGTTTGTGGCACGGCAGGACCTCCGCCCGGGTTGTCACCACGGGGGTTCGGGTGCGGCGGGTCTTCCTGTGTCGGGCCGTGATTCGCGTCGGCGGCGTGCCTCTATTCGGACGTCGGCCTGATACAGGACCTCGTCGGGATGATGCACATGATTGACCTCGAGTAGACCGGTCGGGTCCACATGCGCGGGGGCTCGCCACCCGACTCTGCCCGGATGGTCCGAATTGCCGTCGAGGACTTCGGTTTCCCACCCCGACTGTGTGCCGGTGATTCTTGCGTG
>NZ_JBITIM010000008.1:0-1198 GCF_044459025.1 Nocardia sp. NPDC050406
GGTCGCAGAGACCAGAGAGAAGCGACTGTTTACTAAAAACACAGGTCCGTGCGAAGTCGTAAGACGATGTATACGGACTGACGCCTGCCCGGTGCCGGAAGGTTAAGAGGACCGGTTAGCCCGCAAGGGCGAAGCTGAGAATTTAAGCCCCGGTAAACGGCGGTGGTAACTATAACCATCCTAAGGTAGCGAAATTCCTTGTCGGGTAAGTTCCGACCTGCACGAATGGCGTAACGACTTCTCTGCTGTCTCAACCACAGACTCGGCGAAATTGCATTACGAGTAAAGATGCTCGTTACGCGCGGCAGGACGAAAAGACCCCGGGACCTTCACTATAGCTTGGTATTGGTGTTCGGTACGGTTTGTGTAGGATAGGTGGGAGACTGTGAAGCGGACACGCCAGTGTTCGTGGAGTCGTCGTTGAAATACCACTCTGATCGTATTGGACCTCTAACCTCGGACCCTGATCGGGTTCAGGGACAGTGCCTGGTGGGTAGTTTAACTGGGGCGGTTGCCTCCCAAAATGTAACGGAGGCGCCCAAAGGTTCCCTCAGCCTGGTTGGCAATCAGGTGTCGAGTGCAAGTGCACAAGGGAGCTTGACTGTGAGAGCGACAGCTCGAGCAGGGACGAAAGTCGGGACTAGTGATCCGGCACCGGCAAGTGGAAGCGGTGTCGCTCAACGGATAAAAGGTACCCCGGGGATAACAGGCTGATCTTCCCCAAGAGTCCATATCGACGGGATGGTTTGGCACCTCGATGTCGGCTCGTCGCATCCTGGGGCTGGAGTAGGTCCCAAGGGTTGGGCTGTTCGCCCATTAAAGCGGCACGCGAGCTGGGTTTAGAACGTCGTGAGACAGTTCGGTCTCTATCCGCCGCGCGCGTCAGAAACTTGAGGAAGGCTGTCCCTAGTACGAGAGGACCGGGACGGACGAACCTCTGGTGTGCCAGTTGTTCCGCCAGGAGCACGGCTGGTTTGCTACGTTCGGAAGGGATAACCGCTGAAAGCATCTAAGCGGGAAGCCTGTTCCAAGATGAGGTTTCTCACCCCCTCGAGGGGGTAAGGCCCCCAACAGACCATTGGGTTGATAGGCCAGAACTGGAAGCCCTGTAAGGGGTGTAGGTGACTGGTACTAATAGGCCGAGGACTTACCAACAAAGAAGCTACGCGTCCACTGTGCGGTATCTGAAACAACACAC